>JAFYOI010000053.1 GCA_017560255.1 Clostridia bacterium | reverse complement strand
GATTGACGCATGGAACAAACCCTGGAAGGTAACCTGTCCTGAGTGTCGTAAGTCCTTCCCGACCAATGACTTTGAAAAGTTCTATGAACTCGGTATCGACGCTGACGGTTTCTGGAACTATGAACTTGCAAAGAGTGAAAACGCAAAACTCGTAGCGGCAGGTCAGGAGGGTTACCTTGTTAACGAAACACTACCCGAAAAGGGTGCTACATGGGGCGTTGACGACGGTTACGGCTACGTTGATACCACACAGACATATAAAGACACAAAGGGAAACACCTTGAATTCTACCCATACATACGTTTCCTTCTACAACCATTGGGGTTTATGGCATTCCGGCCTTATCTACAACGCTGTAGGCGACCTTGCGTATGCATATCTCTATACCGGCGATGCAAAATATGGCAGAGTCGGTGCAATTATGGTTGACCGAATTGCAGACGTTTACCCCGATATGGACACATCTGTATATCGAAATCAGTTTACCGATGGTGCATACTATGCACCGAAGGGTAAAGTTTCCGACTATATCTGGGAAAATCAGCTTGCTAAACAGTGGGCAGAGTGTTATGACGCTTTCTGGCCCATGTATGAGGATCAGAAGGTAATCTCCTTCCTTTCTGAAAAAGCAACCAAATACGGTATGGCAAACAACAAGTCTACCGCAGCACTTATCCGCCAGAACAGTGAGGACAACATTCTCCGCCATATTTATGACGAAATTCTTGTCGGCGATATCTGGGGCAACTTCGGTATGCCACAGTCAACACTTGCAATTACCGCGGTCGTACTTGATACAATGCCTGAGACCAAGGAAATGCTTGACTTCATATTCCAAGATGGCGAAGGCCTTATGTTAAACGGTGCTGTTCAGGTTAACAAGACTACCGGCGGTAACGTTAATCGCCAACTTATAAACGCAGTTGACGCAAACGGTGTATCCGACGAGGTTTCACCTAACTACTCAGCCCTCTGGCTCAACGGCGTTTCAAACGTTGCACGTTACACCGCAGGATATGACAAGTACCCTGAGGCAGATATGTACAACAACCCCCGCTTTGTAAAAATGTTTACATGGCAACTTGATACCGCACTCAGAAGAACAAAGATGCCAGCCCTCGGTGATAGCGGTGCGACAGGTAAAGACAACGATTGGGATATCAGTTCATTCCACTTGATTCCCGCATTCCGCTATACACAGGATTACAGATTTGCACAGTATCTCTACTTCTTAAACGGCAATAAATTAGACGGCCTCCATTATGACGCAACCAAGAAGAACCCCAACTCTATCCAGCAGGATATTGAGGCGGTTATCCGTCAGTACGGTGAGTATGATATGGATAAATCACTCCAGCTTACCGATTTCGGTTACTCGGTACTTAAGAGCGGTTCTGTTTATGGCGAAGGCACAAACAAGCGTGACACCCAGCGTGCATTCTGGATGTATTGGGGACGTGGTGCAGGACACGGACACCGTGACGCACTCAACCTCGGTATCGAGGCACATGGCTTTGATATGGCACCGGATCTTGGCTACCCAACAGGTACTACGGGTGACTCATATGCTTCATGGTATCAGACCACGGTTTCTCATAACACGGTTTTAGTAAATGACGGTCGTCAGGTTAGTGACCGTGTATCAGGTGGTATCCCCTATCACTTTGACGATGCAGGTCGTGTTAAGGTTATGGACGCTGACGCGACCAACCAATACAAGAACGTGGCTTCCATTTACCGTCGAATCGTTGTAGCGGTTGACATTGACGAAGAGGATTCCTATGCGGTTGACTTCTTCCTTGTAAATGGTGGCAATGAACACCTGTATTCATTCCACGCATTCTCTGATGAGATTGCGGCTTCCTCCGGCATCAGTACCACCGCACAGAGCGGCGGCACATATGCAGGTAAAGATGTTGCATTCGGAACAAACAGTGCGTCTGTAGGATATAACGGATTCAACTATCTCTACAACGTAAAGCGTGATGCAGACGTTACAGGCGGAAACTTTATGATCGACTTTAAGATTAAGGACTTCCGTGATTACTTCCCGGTTGATCCTGATGCACATCTCAAGATGACCATGGTTAACGGTTTCGACCTCTCCGAGGTTGCAATTGCAACCGGTATGCCTCCGGAAATCGAAGAGAACCCCCAGGAACTTAAGTGGATTCTCGCTCGTCGTAGCGGTACCAACCTCAGATCTCTCTTTATGACGGTATTTGAGCCGTATGTAAATAAGAGCAAGATTTCAAAGATCGAGCAGGTAGCCGTTACCCGTGCAGACGGTGCGGCACTTGGTGCAGACGAGGACGTTAAGGCGGTTAAGGTAACTCTTACCGACGGACGTATCGACTACGTTGCATTTGCAAGAAGAAGCAGCGTTGAGTACAACATCGGCGGCATATTCAATATGAAGGGTATTGTCGGCGTTTACTCAATGAAGGACGGCAAGAACATTTACTCTTATGTAAATGACGGTACAAAGATAGGAAATGCTACCGGTACCGGCAGTTACACAGGTAAGGTTCAAGACTTCACAAAGGGTATCGCGTTTAACAACTCAATTACCGTATCCTTTGACCAGACAGTTAAGCCTGAGGACTTAATCGGCAAGTACATTTACGTATCTTCAAGCCAGCCGGGTAATGCAACCTACGAAATCAAGGGTGCAAGCAAGTCAGGCAGCAATTACGTTTTAGACATCGGCGATATTACTCTGGTTGATAAACTCGACGATGCAGGTAATTACGTATACAAGATTGCCGCAGGCGGCACGTTCCGTATTCCGGTATCAATAATCCGTGACTCCGGTCCTCAGATTACCCCCATTGAGAATCAGGTAGCGGAAGTTGGTGCTGAATTTACACTTAACATTAATGCGACAAGTTCCGGAACCGATCCTATCAAGTATTCACTTGTAAGCGGTCCGTCCGGTATCAGCATTGATGAAAATACGGGTAAACTTACATGGATTCCCGCAAGTTCACATCGTGGTACACACGCAATCGTTGTCAAGGCATCCAACGGCGGCTTTGACTCCACCGAAACCTTCGCTATCACCGTATTCGGCGGCTCCGGCGGCGGAGGCGGCGGTGGCGGTGGTGCCGGCGGTGGCGG
>JAFYOI010000052.1 GCA_017560255.1 Clostridia bacterium | reverse complement strand
GAAAAGAAAGAGGAAGAATAATGGCACAATTAAGCATCTTTGACGGAAACGTAGATTTCAAGATCGACAAACCTATCCGCTTGATAGAATTGTTTGCCGGGTACGGATCGCAAGCCCTCGCCCTGAAATACCTCGGCGTGGACTTTGAACACTGGAAAATCTGCGAGTGGGCGGTGAAGAGCATACAGGCGTACAAGGATATGCACTTCCACGAAGACACCACCGATTACTCGGCTACACTTTCAACCGATGAGGTTTTGAACTGCCTTTACGAGCGCGGCATATCGCAAGATTACAACGCGCCGATGACCTTTCAGCAGATCAAGCGGCTCGGCGAGAAAAAAGCGCGGCAGATATATAACAATCTGCAAGCAACGCACAATCTCGTGAGCGTGTGCAACTGCAAGGGCGCGGATTTACAAATCGAGGACACGGACAAATACTGCTATATTCTCACCTACTCTTTTCCGTGTTTCACGGCAGACAGTATTGTTTTAACCGATGATGGATATAAGAGAATTGTTGACGTCAAAATAGGCGATAAGGTGTTATCACACGATAATGAATATCACGAGGTTGTGAATTGTTATAATAACGGCTTACACCCTTGCTATTCTATTAAAGGGATGTGCATTGATGAAATTAAAGCAACGGAACACCACAAGTTTTTTGTGAGAGAAAAATATAAATATGGGCATAAATCTGTTCGCCTTTTTAAGACCCCGGTTTGGAAAGAGTTAAAGGATTTAACTAAAAATGATTATCTTGGGATAGCAATAAATCAAAACTCAAAACTTCCCGAATGGAACGGCGCAATGTTTGAATGGTCTGATGGAAGAAAAAGCAGAGTTAAAAACGAGTTGAGTGCTATTTTTGAGAAAAACGAGTTTTGGTGGGTTATTGGAAGATATATTGGTGACGGATGGCTTCGGAAGCAAGGTGGCATTATAATTTGTTGCGACAAAGGAGAAACAGAAGAAATAACAGAAAAACTATCCAAACTGCCTTTTAAGTATAGCATTTCCGAAGAAAGGACAGTAAACAAAATTCATATAGCGAAAAAGGAATTAAGTGAATTTTGCAAGAAGTTTGGAATAGGAGCAGAAAACAAACACCTAACGAAAGAGATTTTGGATTTGCCTATTCCGTTGCTCAAATCATTTTTGGACGGATATTTGAGTGCTGACGGATGCGAAACTAATGGATGCGTGAAAGCAAGTAGTGTAAGCAGAGAACTGATCTATGGAATTTCGCAATGTGTTGCAAAGGTTTACAAAACGCCATATAGAATTTACAAAATAAAGGTGAAAAAAGAAAAAACAATAGAAAATAGGGTTGTTCACCAAAAAGACCAATATCAACTCGTTTTCAAAACCGAGGAGAAAAAACAAGATAAGGCGTTTTATGAGGATGGTTATATTTGGTATCCCATTAGAGAAATAAAAGAGATCGGCGATCAAAACGTCTATGATATAGAGGTGCAAAACTCACACTCGTTTACCATTCAAAACACTATTGTCCATAATTGCCAAGATTTGAGCAAGGCGGGCAAAAATAAGGGTATGGAGAAAGGTAGCGGCACTCGCTCCGGCCTCTTGTGGGAAGTCGAGCGCATCCTTGACGAGTGCAAAGAAAAGCCGCAAGTTCTGCTGATGGAGAACGTGCCCGATGTGGTCGGCTCCAAAAACGTCGCCGACTTTGCACAATGGCGCAAAAGGTTAGAGGGCTGGGGCTACAAGTGCTACTGGAAGATACTCAACGCAAAGGATTACGGCGTTCCGCAAAACCGCGCGCGGTGTTTTATGGTGAGCATCCTCGGCGATCACTACTATGATTTTCCCTCTCCCGTCCCCCTGAAATCGAGGTTGAAAGATGTTCTTGAAAAGAATGTTGACGAAAAGTATTATCTTTCAAGCAACACGGTTGAAATGTTTGTCGCCCATACCGAAAAGCAAAAAGAAAAGGGAAACGGCTTTAAGTTTGAGCCGACGAGCGGGGGGGGCGTAGCGCATAGCGTGTTGACAAGAAACGGCGAGCGTCCCTGCGATAACTTTATAAAATCCGAGGTGTAATATATGGCAAAGAAAGAAGAATACAACCCCATTATTTTTGATGATTTCAATGGGCGCATTAAAGCCGATCAATCTTGCATTGGAACATTAACAACAAACTGCGGCAATGACGCAGAAAGAAACGGAGTGAAAATCACAGAAATGGAAGCACCGATTACCACGAGGGGGAACGATATAGCGGGTGCAATAAGGGCTTCGTTATATCGGCAAGGCGAAAGAAACATACGAAGAAATATCGAAGATGGAAAAGGTTATGAAGGCGTTATTGAGCCGTGTATTTGCGCCGCGCGTGGAAGACAGTCAGAAACCGATGGTTGGCAACAGAAACTTGAAGTGGGTGATAGCCAAACAAGCAACGCTTTGACAACCGTGCAAAAAGACAACCTTGTGTTAGAGCAAAACGAACTCGCAAGATGCAAAGAAATCGGTGAAATGCGCGGTGGAAAGTGGGAAAACACAATGGAAAAAAGCCGCAGAGTATATGGCGTTGACGGATTATCGACCACTTGCACTACTTGTGGTGGTGGAAATCAAGAAATCAAAGTTATGGTGAAAAACGCCACAAAGCAGGGCTATCTTGAAGCCACGGTCGGCGACGGTATAG
>JAFYOI010000051.1 GCA_017560255.1 Clostridia bacterium | reverse complement strand
TTTCTCAAAAACTTAAAAATATCAGGGTTCCTTTTTTGTACGTTGTTTAATTTTCAAGGTCCGTTGCGCGCCTCTCTCGAGGACGCTTGATTATATTACCAAACCTCAACCCATTTGTCAACACTTTTTTTAATCTTTTTTTACCCATTGGTAAACCTATCCGTGTGTTCCGTAAAAATTCCGCAAGATGTTGTATTTTGTCATTTTGTGGTACACATATTGGGCAAAATTTCTTTTGAAACTTTTTTGAAAATCCTATGCAAAACGGCATTTATTTTTCCCTATATATTATAATATGTATAGGAAATTTTATACATTTTATTTTTGATTTGCATTTTCACCGTCCGGCTGGCAGGGGTTGCATCGTTGATTTAAAAATTTTAATTTTTTTAATTTTCCTATTGACATTTTGTTCTACTGGTTGTAGAATGTAGTTGTACTACAAAATGTAGAACAGGAGGGCTTATCATGAAAGATATTCAATTAGGCGCAATCGAATCCCGTTTTGCCGATATCATCTGGGAAAACGAACCGATTTCGTCCTCGGAACTTGCAAAGCGCAGTGAGGAACTGCTCAACTGGAAAAAAACAACATCATATACAGTTTTGAAAAGACTCTGCGACAAGGGGATTTTCCAGAACATAAAAGGAGTTGTAACCTCACTGATTTCAAAACAGGAACTTTGCGCTATGCAGAGCGAAAGTTTTGTTGAAGAAACTTTTGACGGCTCGCTCCCCGCTTTTATTGCTGCATTCACAACAAGGAAACGTCTGACATCGGAGGAAATTGCTCATTTGCGCCGCATTATTGACGAGCACGAGGAGGAATGAGTATGGCAGCAATCTTTCTTAAACTACTTAATATGAGTATAACTGCAAGTTGGCTTGTAGTTGCGGTAATTCTTCTGCGCCTCATATTTAAAAAAGCGCCAAAAATCATCAGCCTTATTCTGTGGGCGCTTGTCGGAATACGACTCATCTTGCCCTTTTCATTGGAAAGCACTTTCAGCCTTGTACCGAATGAGTTGACCGTTCCGTCGGGCATCACGTCTTCGACCACAATCCCCCCGGCTGATAACACTTTGCCGACGCTCCCATCGGGCAACACGTCAGAGATTGTGCCGGGCGGAGTGACGACGATTGACCCGAACACAACCCCGACGATTCCGCAATCCCCGGGTGCAGTCAACGGTGCAACAGCGATGCAAACCGCGCTGTATATAATGGGCATCGTCTGGGCGGCAGGGGTTGCAGCGATGCTGATTTATGCACTCGTAAGTTATATCCGACTGCGGCTCAAAGTGCGTGAGGCAGTGAAATCCGAGGGCAACATACTGGTTTGTGACGGCGTTGCATCCCCCTTTATATTAGGTATAATACGCCCGAAGATTTATCTTCCGTCATCAATAGACATTCAGGACATACACTACGTACTTGCCCACGAAAACGCGCACCTCAAGCGCCGTGACCATCTGTGGAAACCGCTCGGTTTCTTACTACTCAGCGTTTATTGGTTCAACCCTGTGCTTTGGGTGGCGTACATTCTTCTTTGCCGCGACATTGAACTTGCCTGCGACGAGAAAGTTATAAAATCGCTCGGCATCGAGGCGAAGAAACCTTATTCAACCGCACTTGTAAACTGTAGCGTGCCGCGCAGAGCGGTCGCTGTCTGTCCCCTCGCCTTTGGCGAAGTGGGAGTAAAAAAAAGGGTAAAAACCGTGTTAAATTATAAGAAACCTGCATTCTGGGTAATCATCATAGCACTTTTACTCTGTGTTGCAGTTGCAGTGTGCTTCCTCACAACACAGCCAAGTGACCCGACAAACCCGAACGATAACACAACCACCACAACAAACCCCGACTCCGATAAACCGACCCCCGATACAAAAGAACCCATCACAACGGACCCCAATAACACTAAAATAGTGTCCCCAACTCTGTCGTGGACGGGCAACTTCACAAAAGACCCGTTCCTCGACATTGTGGAATGCGACATTGACGGTGACGGCAAAGCGGAGAACGTGCGAATCTACAACGGCACAACGGAGAATAGTTACGTTATCGCCGCATGGCAGAGTTACCTTGAGTATTTTGCAACGATAAACCTTGAGAACAAAGCAACGTGGGCATTTGACGGCTATGCTGACGGCGTGCTGAAGATAAAGCAGACTATGGACGGCACAAGCACAACGCTTAAACTCACCGCCAAGAACGGTGAACTCATACTTGAGGGTGAAAACATTGAATCCGTCAAGCACAACAATCTTATCAACGTGCTCGACCGCGCATCACAATTCAGATTTGACGTTGATGCCGACGGCTTAAAAGAGCGTTGCATTGTAGTGCCGGATACGGAAGACCCCACCACTTTCAAATTTATCGTGGCAGGCAGTTCGGAAGAACTCATCCCTGAATATTACAACGTTTTCAGTTACGACGGCATTGATAAACTCACTTTCATTGTCAACGACGCGGGTAGAATTGTCCTTGAGGGCAAGAAAAACGGCAGCACCGTGACGTACGATATCCGCGTTGAAAACGGAATAATCATTCTCACCGAGCAGACGGACGGCTCAACTCTCCCCTACGTAAACAAGGCTTTCGGACTCGACACCTGGAGTCACGTCTACGACTTTGACCTCCCGAACAGCAGTATGTATTACGACGTTGACGGCGACGGCAAGAACGAAACGATATACCTTGGATATTCACTCAACATAGACGAAATGGTAGTCGCCTATGATTACGTCATCTGCGTAACGGACGGCGAAAGATACGCTTTCTTCAGAAGCACCCACCAGACGATTATTGAAAAAGAAGATGACGGCAAAGTGTATCTGTATTCGTGGAATGACTATTACGAGGAATGGCACAAAATCGGACTGCTTATGATGGACGAGGACGGAAATTACGAATTCAACGGCGAAGCAGTAGGACTTCTCCCGATTTAAACCTATAAGCACTTAAAATAACAAGGAGGTTAATATTATGTTAAATTATAAGAAAATCGCAGTTTGTATCATTGCAATGGTAATTGCACTCAGTATTTTTGCAGGTTGCGGCACAACGGACACAGATCCGACCACAACCTCCCCCAACACAACGACCACAACCACAAAACCTACAACCGTAACAACTACAGTCCCCGATAAAACAACTACGACAACCGAAGTTCAGGACGAAACTACAACTACTACCACAAAGCAAAACACAACGACCACAACAACAAAGGCTACGACAACCACTACAACCGAAACACCCGAGCCGGTTGACGATACGCCCGACAACTACAAGTTTGCGTATAAATCAATTTTCACCACTCAGTACTACGGCAGCCTCATCCTCGGCCACAGAGAGCAACTCTATAATGAAAAAGGCTTGCTGATAAGTGACCGCTGGTTGGCACCGAGTGACAAAAGAGTGACCGACCAAACCGATTACGAGTACGATGAAAACGGCAATCTCGTGCGCGAGTTCGGAAGCGACAAATTCGGAACGGATGAATCCACTTACGACAAGCACGGCAACGTGTTGACACATGTAGCCTACGATAAGAACGGCGAATTGCGCAGCACCACCCGATACTCCTATGAGTACGAGTATTATCCCGACGGAACGTTATCTCGCGAAAAGTGGTATCTGGAGTACAGAACCGATGATTGCGATGAACGCACATTAGTTGTTGAAATTGAGTACAACGAAGACGGCAACATTGTATACTCTGAATATAGGGGCGACTTCGGCTCAGACAACACCTACGAGTACGACGAGTACGGCAGACTTGTAAAAGAAATCTCTTACCGGCTGAATGATTACACCACAAACACGTTGGAGTATGAGTACGATGAAAACGGCAACTTGGCAGTCCGCACCCTTACCACTACGGCGGACCCCGCTTCCGACAACGTTGGTAACAGAACCGTATACGAGTACGACGAGTACGGTAACGAGACAAAACACACCATCGAGTACGACAACGGCAGAGTCAACGTACACGAATACGAGTACGTATATGGTGAAAACGGCGTTATAAAATCCGTAACCTATTACTTTAACGGCGAAGTCGCCGATGTCATCACGTACAATGACCCCTTCATTATTCAGTAAAACACGAATTACCCATCTCGGTCTACTTCCCATCGTCCCTCGGTGAAACGGGAGTAAAAGGAGGCTAACTTATGTTAAGTTTCAAAAAATTTGCTTTTTGCCTTGTGGCATTGATAGTTGCACTCAGTATTTTTGCAGGTTGCGGCACAACGGACACAGATCCGACCACAACCTCCCCCAACACAACAACCACAAGCACAAAACCTACCACTACCCACAGCGGCATAAATCCCGCCGACGTTACGGTCGTCGCACCGACTCAGGCCTGGTCGGCAACGTACGATGCACCGTATCTCCAGCAGTTAGAGGATGATTTTGACGTTGACGGCGCGGTAGAAGAAATCCGCCTTTACTACGACGATGAGTTTTCCCGCTACGTCATCGCCGCCTGGGAATACAAGGCGCTTGACCACGTGTTTATGTTCACCGTTGATGAGGGTGTAACGTGGTCGCTCAATTTCGAAAATCGCAACGTACACGTAACACAGACCGATGCAGACGGCAAGGAAACAAAATATCATTTATATACATTCAACGGCACTTACGGTCTTGAAACCGACGGCATTTACTCTGTCCCGTTCGTCAACGGTGACGTAACGTTCAGAACTTCCCGCTATAAGTATGACATTGACGGCGACGGCAAAGAGGAATACTGTGTAATTGAGCCGTACAAGGAGCGCCCGTACCACATGTTCACTTTCCTTGTGTTTGAGAACGAGGACGACCTTGCACCGAAATATTACGACGTGTTTGATTACACAACGATGTATGACCTTGCATTCGCAAAAACCGCCGACGGCGAACTCGTACTGTTCGGCACACGCTACGGATATGCACCCACACAGCAGGTATGGGATATCCGCGTTGAAAGCGGCAGCATTTATCTGTCCGTGAACGGCAAGGACGTAAGATCCTACGTAAAGCAGCCGCCAGATGACATTTCTGAACCGTGGTTTGTTAATCCAAGTTATTACTCCGACCCCAGAAACATCCTCAAAGCCGACCTTGACGGAAATGGTATGGATGAACAATATCTTCTGACGTTTGGCTATCTCGGCCCCGATTCCGACGTGTTTGACTGGACGATTATCGTATTTGAAGACGATGGGACCCGCGGCCCGTGGATGGGAATTGACGGCGAATATCAATGCCTTGAATATCATTTTGAAAACGAAAGAATTTATATCAAGGCAACCACCGACGGTGCGGAAACGTTGATCGCCGAACTGCGCTACGGCTACGATTATCCCCTGACGATGCTTCAATAAATCCGCTGAGATATACAGACTAACGTAGAATTACCCAAAAAGGCTCACTTCGGAGAGAAGTGAGCCTTTTGCTTAACGTAGGTTGGACGATGAATCTTTGCAGTAACTGACAGATGTGGAAACCAGCGCCCCTTGCCTAAAGGGGTATACGAAGCGCGAAAATTGCAGTTAAACGATAAATTGAGATTGGACTTGTTAGTCTAAAAAAGAGCAAATATTCTTGTCGCTCGTGCCGTGTGATTATCGCCGCGCCGATTACAACGTATCCCACCAGAATTCTGGCGGGTGTGAGTTTTGTGCGGTCAATTAAAATCTGTCCCACTGCGCAGATTGCTCCACCAACAACAAACGCACTTTGCCCGTCCGGAATCAGTGGGTGTAATTTTTCTGACGCAACGCGTAAATTCCCTATATCTATATATAGTATATGCGAAAATCACGACGCGTTACTTTTTATACGGTTTTGCACGAGTGGTTTTATAGTTTCTGCTCCCATACTATTGAATCGGTCAGAGCGGTATGCTATACTGATTTCGGGTGGTGAATATATGAAAGGCAACAGACGACTTGAAGCAGTTTTCATAAAACCGAAAGTTCCGTTCAGCAGCGTTACACTGTTTATCGGCATAGCATTAGTCGCATTCTGCGTTTATGGCGCAATTATAAACGGCGGCACAACAACGGGAGTAACTGTCGGCGCAGTGTTCGGTGCGCTCATTACGGCAGCATCCGTCTTCGCACTGTGTTTAAATCGCAAGGCATTTTTGACAATTGAGGACAAACATATCACGGCTAAATACCACTGGTTCGGCAAAATTGATTGCGACACCTCCGAAATTGAATTTGTAATGTCGCAGATAAATACACTTATAATTCTGCTCAAGGACGGCACCCGCCATATAATTACGGGAATTTCAAATGCCGACCGTTTGTGTGTTGATTTGCAGGAAAAAGTGAGATTTGAAACTCGCGACAATCCCGAAACAATCGCCAAAGAACTCGCCATCGCAAAAACAACGCGCCGCAAACAACTCATCTGCGTCATCACAAGCATCGTTGCCACGTTCATAATTCTGATACTTACAATCATCCTGACCAACGGCAAGGATCTTCCCTACTTTACAACAAAGGACTGGATTTTATTCTGGGCGATGGTGATTGTGATAATCTTCCCGTTTGCCGTAACTTTCTGGGCTGCAAACAACGCGGGTAGGATGATGCTTGACATCAACCACCTCCAATACAGATTGCGCCGCAGCATAATTGAAACGGCTTATCTGCCACCGCGGAAGATAAGAGCCGTTCTCACCGACAAGGATTTTATGGGAAGAATTATTATATATGAAGATCACAATTCCGAAATTGTCATTATCAGCGAAGAAATAAACAACAGGATGGAATTGGAGAGAGTTTTTATTTCAGAGCCGCTCGATGAGGAAAATTACGAAATGATAATTAAAGACAATTTTCAATATACCATCAATATTACTGATAAGTATAACTAACAAAAAAGCCTTGGATTAAAACCAAGGCTTTTTCTTTATGCACTTTTGTCATTTGGTTTTGTAATGAATGCGGTTATGATGCCCGCAACGATCGCCGCGCCTATGCCTGCCGCACCCGCAACAAGCGGTCCTGTTATCGCCCCGATAAGTCCCCTCTCCTCTATCGCCTTTTTCGTGCCCTCGGCAAGCACGTTGCCAAACCCCGTCAGCGGCACGGTTGCTCCCGCACCCGCCCATTCGGCAAACGGCGCATAAACTCCGACTCCGCCCAACAGCACGCCGATTACAACGTATCCCACCAGAATTCTGGCGGGTGTGAGTTTCGTGCGGTCAATTAAAATCTGTCCCACTGCGCAGATTGCTCCACCAACAAGGAACGCCTTTAAATACTCCATTCAATCACCTCTGAAAAATATTGTGCGCTGAAAAATACAGAATATTCCCGCGTATGAATTCATCGGTAAAAATGGATTATATATTCACTTGCACACCCCCTGTCCCCATAATATTATATTAGTATAAGGAGGAGGGTAAGATGAAAATTGATATGCCGGAAAAAGATCGGCTCGAAATTCGGCTTGACGAGCGGGATTTGAGCCGCCTCAACATTTCCTTTGAACAACTCGACTACTCAAACATAGAAACAAGGCGCATCGTCTGGACGTTGATTGACGTAGCGCGCAAAGAATTGGGCGCTGATTTTGACCCGACGGGCAAAATGCTCGTTGAAGTTTTCAAAAGCCGCGACGGATGCAAAATCTGCATAACTTCACTGCCGAGAAATGATAAATCCGTCACCATCGTTGCCCACCAGATTTTTACACCGTGTATTTTCGAATTCGGCAACGAGGACGATCTTATAGATATGTCAAAGCAAATAAAAAAACTCCCCGCCCTGTACGAAGACGGAGAGTTATTCAGAAACGAGGATAAATTCCGATTGATTGTCCCAATACCCGACGGACACAGCCGCCTTAAAGCCATGCTGTACGAATACGGGGTTTTCAAGGGGTCGGACGAGGCCGCGCTGAGTTACACACGTGAGCACTGGTCGCCCGTAATCACCGAAAAGGCGTTAAAAATTATAGGCTTCAGCGGCTAATGTACGCAGTTTTTCAATCATCTGTGCACTGTCGGGCGCAGCGAAAACCGCGCTGCCCGCAACAAAGACGTTCGCTCCGTTCTGTGCGGCAACGGCTATTGTCTTGTCAGAAATGCCGCCGTCAACCTGAATATCAACGTTCAACCCGCGACGATTTATTTCTTCGCGGAGTTTTTTTACCTTGGGCATCATATCCGCCATAAAACTCTGGCCGCCGAAACCGGGCTCAACAGTCATAATCAGCACCATATCAAGCATATCAAGATAGGGGAAAACTTCCTCAACGCTTGTTTTCGGCTTGACGGAAAGCGCAGCCTTAACACCGAGGGATTTGATTTTATTGATTGTTTCTTCTACGGGCGAATCGCTCTCAATATGGAAAGTGATGATATCAGCGCCCGCCTTTGCGAAATCTTCCGCATATTTCAGCGGGTCAGAAATCATAAGGTGAACGTCAAACGGAAGCGCTGAGTATTTTCTCACCGCCTTGATTATCGGCGCGCCAAAAGTAAGGTTGGGTACAAAGTGCGCATCCATTACATCCATGTGGATAAGATCCGCTCCCTCGCGTTCCATTCTTGCCGTTTCCTCACCGAATCTTGCGAAATCACAGGAAAGCATTGACGGCGCAATTTTCATCATTTGACATTCCCCCTTTGTATTTGATTTAATTTTACCAATTTTTCATTGAAAGGTCAACCTCGGGAAACAAATTTTGTGTGTAATTCGTTTTACCTTGTCTGGAATTACTGGGTGTAAATAATTTTTGTTTGTTCGCCTGTTCGTTCGTTTGTTCGGCTGTTTTTCGGCTTTTTTGCAAAAAAACGGGGTTAAAGTCCGTTTTATCGGTCTAAAAATTCGTTTTTTAACGAACATTTGTGTTGACAAATGAAAAAATTGTGTTAGAATAAGATTGTAAACAAAACAAATGTTCGGTTTGAGGCGAACAAAAATTCAACTCCGAGGAGGAAGTTTTTATGACAACTTCACACATCATTTTAAGTATTATAGAGTTTCTCGCAATCGTGCTCACGATCGTTGCTTTGTTCAACGAAACGAAGATTGCAAAATGGGAGCGCAGAGTGTTCAAGAAAATCTGTCTTCGCATCATCAAAGCCTACGATGCAAGACAGGCAAAAAAGTCCGCCGCCCTTGAAATTAAGAAGGGCTCACCGAAACTTGTATACGCAAAGACAGATATTCCCTCTTCCCGCCAGCATTACGTTGCATAAAAAAGAGCGCCCCCGAAGGAGCGCCCGTACATTTTAATTATACGTTCTTTTTAAGATATTCAATCCACGCTTTGCAAGCGGCATCGGTAAAGTGAATTCCCATTGAGTCGGGGTCACCGCAATACTCAGTTTTAAGTGACCCGTTTGCGTTTACCATTACACTTGCAACGTCGAGGTAGGTCCAGCCGTTCTGCTCACACATTCCGCGAAGTTTCGTGTTCAGCGCGCGCACGTTGGCGTTGGTCTTTGCGCCACCCTCACAACTTGCAAGAATCGGCGTTACGGACTGAACGTAAATCTTTGCATCGGGACTGTTTGCAAGAATCTCATTGATGAGAGTTTTTGCATTGACAATGGTCTGGTCGATGCCGTAGAGCATAAAGTCGTTCATACCAAACATAATGAACACCTTATCCGCACCCGTTGCGGCAACACCCTGCGGAACACGGTACTTTGTGCCGTTGTATCGCGGATGCACGTTCTGCGGGTCGTCAAGTTTCCACAATGCGTTTGTGTAGCCGAGGCTTCCGCTGCAAAGGAAAGCCGCCTGACCGAGCGGATACTGACCATTATTCTTGCACTTTGAAACGTAGAGGGAAAGTTTAAGTGTTACACTATCGCCGATGATTACCGCATCGTCAAAGAAGGACGGCTCAAGCGGTTCATGCAAATCGGGCGAAGTCATCGTAGACAATCCGCCCTGACTGTTGGTTGTTGAGGTGGTTGTATTCTCGCCCGTCACGGTTGTAGTGACTTGTGTTGTGGTTGTTGAATTTTCCTGTGTTGTGGTGTTTTGTATTGTGGTTGACGTTGTTGTGGTTTCCGTCGGGATATCCTCCGAACAAGCCGCAACCATGCACAGCAACAATATGACAGCCATTATCAGCGCTAATTTTTTCATTTTGTTCATTCCTCACTTTCGGGCATCTGCCCGATGAATTTCATATATCGCTTTCCAACTCTTTTTCTCTTTTTTTACTCCGCTTATGCGGAAAACTCCGAAATCAGCATCCTTAGCCGAGGGTGCTGATTTTTTATTATATTCACTCCTGTGCGGAAGAAGCGGTCGTTTCCTGCGGCGGAACGGTTGTTGTCGGAACGGACACGGTCACCGTCGTGGTAGTGGCTACGGTTGTGGTGGTCGTAGTCGTTTCCTGCTCAACCTGCGGGAGAATATTGGATCGCAAATAGTTTATCCACGCCGCACAAGCGGAATCAGTAATATGAATTCCCATTCCATTGACGCCGGGGTCAATGCAATACGCACTTTTCAAACAACCGTACTCGTCAATCATAACGCTTGAAACGTCGAGATAAATCCACCCGTAATCATCACACATCCGGCGAAGTTTCTGATTAACCAGACGTACGTTTGCATTCGTTTTGTTGCCGCTTTCGTTGATATGCAAAATCGGAGTAACCGACTGCACGTATATCACTGCATCGGGATTTTTATCAACAATCTGATTTATCAGCGTTATTGCGTTTGATATTGTTCTGTCCGAACCGTAAATTATAAAGTCGTTCATTCCGAGCATTATAAAAACTTTCTTTGCGCCGATTTCAGCAACTCCGTCGGGCACACGTATTTTTTTACCGTTATACGTCGGGTGCACGTTGCCCGGTCGGTCGAGCGACCAGAGAGCGTTGGTGTAACTGAGACTTGCCGCGCAAAGAATCTTCGCTTTTCCCAAGGGATAAATTCCCTTGTTCATCTGACGGCCGAGGTAAAGACGAAGATTGTTCGTCACGCTGTCACCCACAAACACCGCATCGTCAAAAATCGACGGGTCAAGTGGGGCGTGTAGATCGTTCACCTTGGACGTTGACAAGGTTGAGCGTTCAGTGGTTGTCGTCGGCACGATGGTCGTGGTTGTTGCGACCGTAGTGGTCGTTGTAGTCGTTGTTAAGGTTGCAGGCTTTGTCGTTGATGTTGTTGAATCACTGAATGTCGTAATGGTTGTGGTTGTGCAGGTAGTGTCATTTTCTATATCATCATTATCGCACGCCATCAGTGAACTTAAAATCACAAGCACGATCAAGGCGCTTATTACTCTTTTTAAAATTCCCATAATATTCGCGAAAACGCAGAACTCCCCTATCCAAATTATCCCCCCGCTTTTATACGAGCGGAGGGATTTTTATTTGTTTACTGAATATCGCTGTCGTCGAACTTGTCGCCGCACTCCATGCAGAACTTGGGCGGATTACGGGGGTCAGCGGGCTCCCAACCGCACTTATCACAGCGGTAAAGCGGTGCGCCTGCAGGTTTCTTTGCTCCGCAATTTGCGCAGAATTTTCCTTTATTCACCGCGCCG
>JAFYOI010000050.1 GCA_017560255.1 Clostridia bacterium | reverse complement strand
CTACAAGGTTGATAGGCTGCGTGTGTAAGCATAGTGATATGTTTAGATTGGCATTACTAATAGGTCGAGGGCTTGACCTTAATGGTCTGGTTCTTCTTATCCAACCTTTTACTTCCCTTTATTCAGTTTTGAGGGTGCGTTTCGCACATAGGTGTTATATATGCACCATTAGCTCAGTTGGTAGAGCACCTGACTCTTAATCAGGGTGTCCACGGTTCGAGTCCGTGATGGTGTACCATCAATGGCCCGTTGGTCAAGCGGTTAAGACACCGGCCTCTCACGCCGGTAACGGGGGTTCGATTCCCCCACGGGTCACCAATTTTGTGTATATTTTTACGCAAAAGAGCATATAATTAAATAGCGATTAAGGTGTAAAAGCCTTAACCTAGTCGGTGTCTATGACGATGAGGGCCCACCCGTTCCCATTCCGAACACGGTAGTTAAGCTCATTCGTGCCGAAAATACTTAGCGGGAGACTGCTCGGGAAGATAGGTCGATGCCGACATTTATATATTCCTCCTTAGCTCAGTCGGTAGAGCATGCGGCTGTTAACCGCAGGGTCGTTGGTTCGAGCCCAACAGGGGGAGCCACAAAAAAAGTCACTTTTGTCTGTCGACAAAGGTGGCTTTTTTTGAACTAAGTGTGCCTTGCGGCACGTGAAGCGCACTGCGTGCGTGAAGCGATGCTTCGCATCGTGAAGTGCCTGCGGGCGTGGGTGGCACACTTAACTTCACTTCGTGCGAAAGCACGATACTTCACAGCGGCATCGCCGCTGCTTCACTTGGGTGAAGCCAAAACTTCACTAATAATTGCTATTTAGCAAATTTTATGATACAATCTACACGAAACAGGGGTGCTATTATGTCAGAAAGCAAATTAAGAACGCAGTCCATGGATTTTGCGGTATCCATCATTAACCTTGTCAAATACCTGAAAGAAAAACGGGAATCTATCATTTCCAACCAAATCGGCAGAAGTGGCACTTCCATTGGAGCCAATATTCGTGAAGCGCAATATGCTCACGGCAAGGCTGACTTTATTGCAAAATTGCAGATTGCTCTTAAAGAAGCAAATGAAACCGGATATTGGCTGGAACTATTGTTTAAAACAAATTATATATCCGAAGAAGAATACAAATCCCTTGACTCTGCTTGTACAAGTATTCGTGTTATGCTTATCTCCTCCATAAATACCGCAAATGGGAATGCAAAATGACTTTCTCGAAATTTTAGATAATGCACATGTGTTATATTTTACAGCAAAAGCGAGTTACGGAACGGTCTGCTTTTTGTATCTAATCACGCTTTAGCGCGCATTCCCCTGCGGTTTGATGATATACAACACGTTGTGTTGATGGTATACCAGGCTTACGCCTTGATTTTATATTATGCATTTGATATATTTTGTTAGAGGTGAAATGTGTGGGTAATGTTTTATATGAAGTAACATTCAAGTTTGATTTTGCTCTTTTAGTTCCGGTTGTTATGATGATTTTTATTTTGTTTTGTCCCAGAATGTTGATGTCACAATTTGAAGAAAAAAACATACATATTTCATACAAGTCGGTAAAAATTTTTTGTTCCTGCGCTTTTGCTTTTGTGTTTTTTATTTTCTCAATTTCAATTATATCTCACATAAATATGTACAAGAATGTAGTAGGTGCGTATAAAACAGGTGATTATGAAGTTGTAGAGGGATATGTTCAGAATTTTATTCCAATGCCCTATGAAGGACACGCTGAAGAATCGTTTGAGATTAATGGTGTTAAATTTGCGTATTCTGATTATATTATTCAGTCAGGATACAATAATACCAAATCACATGGTGGTGTTATTAAGGGTGATGGTCAGTATTTGAAAATAGGATATGTTTACTATAATGATGAAAATATTATTGTTTATATAGAGCAACTCAAATAAAGTGGTTCAAAATCAGCACGATAAGCACACCAGCGGGCGGGAGAGGAACACTTAACTCCCCTTGATCTTCCGCCATGTTGATGATACAATATTTTCAAAGGCGGTGTTTTTATGAAACGAGTAATAGTATTTCTTATGATTATTGCGATACTTTTCTCTTTCGGTGCTTGCGTAAAGTACGACAACAACCTTGACAACTACCAAAGCGACGTTGAAAACAATTATGCGCACTGGTTTATGCCCGAACTTGAATCACTGGGCAATTATACCAATATTGAATATACGTGCAGAAAGGACGAGTCTTTTTTTGCCGAGTATTCAATGCAGTTAGTGGTCGAATACGATGAAGATGCTTTCGTGACGGAAAAAGCACGCCTTGAAACCGCTTACGAGTATCTCGACAAGCCGTTGAGAACCGAGTATGGCGAGGCTGGATATTACACCATACCCGTTGAAAAATTTTCGTATGCGGGTTTTGAATTCCGTGTTGTAAAATTTGACGATACGTTCTATCCTAAATATTTCGGAATACTTGGCATTTGTGAGGAGAAACAACAGGTTGCATATCTGTGGGTTTATGCAATTGACCTCGACTATATCTGCGAGTTGGACGAAGACCCGCTTGAAGCGATGAAAGAAAAAATGGAACTTTGGTTCGATTTTGAATAAAGAATAAACGGAAAACTCCCCTACGATAGAATGGATAGACTATCATAGGGGAGTTGGGTTTTTAGATTATACGTTGAGTGCTATTTATTTTACGGTGAATTGCTGTGACCAAATTGTGATGTTTCCCTTATTATCGGTTGCCGTGATTCTGAGGGTATATGTTCCCGTGCTGAGTTGGGCAAACTTCAGGTTGTAATTAAGCGCGCACTTGGCGATGTTAAGGGATGAAGATTTATACGGAGTGTAAGACACGCTCTGAACTACGTTTCCGCTCTTATTAATAATACACGCCTTTGTTGATGCGATTATTCCCGATGAAACCTTAATGCTTCCCGTTATGTTACAACTTTTTTTAACTTTGATGCTTGTTGGCATATTGCACGTTACCGTAACGTTGGATGAAGCACCTTCAACGTAAAAATTCCTTGTCCATTTTGTACAGATACCACCGTCAACGTCAATACGAACCGTGTATTCGCCTACGGGTAAGTTTTTGAACGACAAGTTGATTTCGGCAAATTTTCCCATAGTGTTAATGGATACTCTCTGCACGACGGAGCCTTGTGCATTGATAATTACGCAAGAAGCGGAGTTCAAAGCAGACGTTGCAACAACACTTCCCGTTACTGTGAATGCTGAACCTTTCTTAATCACCGTAGGGCAGTTAGTTATATTGAACAGCACGTCTTCTTTATAGGGGTTTTTGTTGAAACTGCCCCCAAAGGTAGAGCGGTATTTCTGTCCCTGACCGTACCAATAGGATTTATTGGCGCGGGTGTCAACGTGAACGAAGTAGCCATCGGAAGAGGTTTCATACAATCCGATGCCACGCACACCGATTGATTCGGCATAAGCGGCAATCTCTTTCGGACTGACACCGCTGATTCTGATATCGGCAGCCATACCCTTTGTGTGATTACTATTTGTTGCGCCCCCAATTTTTTTGTTATAAGCAGGGGAACGATATGCGGAATTAATGATTACCGCTTTGCCGAAATGGTCGCGGATGTTTTGCAGAATAACAACGAGTTCAGGATCAATGAGTATTTCGTCCGAACCATCTTTACACGCAAATTCTTTTACCTGGAAATTTTTGGAGAGATATTTGCTGCCGTCCTGCTTTTTGGAGAAGACCATTACACCGTTGCTGTTGCTTGCTGCAGCGGATGCAGAGGGGGAGGAGAATGCCAGTGTGCAAAAGAGTGTTACGATGCACAGGATGAGAGATAATGTTTTTTTCATGAGAATCGTCCTTTCTGTTTTTAAAAATATTATTTAAAGGAAGTGCGTTACTTCCTTTTCTGCGATACATTTACACTTAAATAACGCCGCCGAAGCCACAATTTCGTAACGGAAAACAATTTAAAAATTCTACGGAAATCAAGAAAAAGTCCCTACACTTATAAAACGCCGGCGAAACAAATCTTTCGCTTCTTCAGGTGGCTTTTTTATAAATATGTAGTATAATAGGTATACACGGAAAGGATGTTTTACAATGGTAAGAGTAGCGTTTTGCTGTCACGGAAATATTTGCAGGAGTACTCTGGCGCAGAGTGTTTTTACCCACAAGGTGAGGGAAGCGGGGCTTGAAAATCAGTTTGTAATAGATAGTTTTGCAACGAGTACGGAGGAAATTGGAAACCCGCCGCATTATGGCACGGTGAGGAAGTTGCAACAGGTCGGGATTCCCGTTATTCCTCATAGGGCAAAGCAGATTACGTGGAGCGATTATGCAAAATTTGACTATATAATAGGTATGGACGAATGGAACATGAAAAATCTCAACCGAATGTTGAAGGGCGACCCCGACGGAAAAGTGTATAAATTTCTGACGTTTGCGGGGTCGGGCAGGGATATTGCAGACCCGTGGTACACCGGCAATTTTGACGTGACGTATGATGACGTTGTCGAAGGCTGTGACGGCTTTCTGAATTACCTGAAAAATAATGGAGAGATATATTGATATACATTAAAACCGTATGCGCGAGTGTACGGTTTTTTCTTTTATCAACTTGATGTTGGGTTAAGAATCGTGTTATAATATTAAAGTAATTTGAAAACACAGGTGATAAAATGAGTAAATACATATTCAGAGAGATTGAGAAGGACGAAATTCCCGAGATGTTCGAGATGATTCTGGCGCGAATGAGGTGGATGGACGAGGTTGGCATCAGACAATGGAACGTCACGGGGTACGACGTGGTTTACCCGATGGAGTATTACGAATTAAAGAGGCAGAAGGGCGAAAACTTCGTGTTGATTGACACCGAGAGAAATAAAATCGTCTGTGCGGGAGTGATGAAAAGCAGGGACGACCGCGGCAGATGGAAGGACGTAATTGACGTTGAAAATCAGGACGATAGTGCGGTTTACCTGCACCATCTTGTGACACGCCTCGATGCAAAGGGCTCGGGAATAATTTTTATTGAGTTTGCCGAAACACTTGCAAAGGAACGCGGGAAGAAGTTCTTCCGCCTTGATTCCGCAGTCGGCAATATGAAACTCGAAAAATATTACGATGCGCAGGGATATTACCCCGTTGGCGAGTGCGTTGACGGTTTGTATCACGGCGTGCTGAGGGAGAAGAAATTGTAGTATGGGCAGGGTTTTATACGAGGCGTCGTTTCAGTTTGACCCGATGTGGATTATTCCTGTGGTGATGCTTGTTATCATCGCCTATCTTGCAAAAAATCCCGACAAGGTCAGGGGTGCGGACACTTTCGGAGATAATATGCAAGGCCGTTTCGGGTATCAGCCACTACTTAACAAGCGGAAAATGATAACGCGGTTGTGCATCATTGCGTTTTGCGCGGTGCTTGTTTTTACAATTGTTGTAGTTGTCGCTCAGGTGCGCACGTATCAGAAAATCGTAGGGGCATACAAGAGCGGGGAGTATGAAATTGTTGAGGGCTACGTTGAGAATTTTGAGCCGATGCCTGACAATAAGCGCGGTATGGAGTCGTTTGAGATAAATGGCGTTGATTTTGAATATTCACATCGGGAGGCCACGATGGGATATAACACACCACTCAACAAAGGCGGCGTTATTACCGGGGACGGTCAACACCTGAAAATCGGTTATGTCTGCGACGATGACGAGAAGATTATTGTTTATATAGAGCAACTTTCGTGAGAATAAAAGGTGCTGATGTATGGAATTGATTTTGGAGGAACTGTTTGACGTTTTCGGCGCGTTTCTGGCAAGGGGTGTTATAGCGCTTTTGGGCATTTTCTTTCCCGAAAAGCGACAAATTATACGTTGAATGATACTGAATCAGTCGGGAGCGGTTTTGCGAGACTTCTCATAAGGAAGTCTCGCAGTTTTATTCGCCTATGGCGAGTTATATTGCTTCGCAGTGATATTCGGCTAACGCCGAGTGATATTGCCTGCGGCAGTTTAAGGCGAATAAAATAACACTGAAACCGAAAGGTTTCAATAACACTATTGCCATCAGGCAATAATAACACTCCGACAAAGTCGGAATAAAACTTGAAAAAACTATCCCGTTTTATGTATAATATATTTGAGGTGTTAAAAATGGCTGATAGTATTTTAAGAGATAAAGCGAAAGAATTCGCAAAAACGGTTGTCTTTCTCTGCCGTGATATGAAGGCAAACCATAAAGAGTCTGTTTTGATAAATCAGTTACTTCGTTCTGCCACATCTATCGGGGCAAATTTGCACGAGGCGCAATATGCGCAAGGGACAAAAGATTTTATTTCTAAACTTGAGATTGCACAAAAAGAATGCTATGAAACTGAGTATTGGCTTGAACTCTTATTTGAAACAAATTGTATGAACGAAGAAGATTATAAAACATTACAAAACGATTGCGGTGCAATCCGCAGAATGTTAATTTCTTCTCTTAAAACCATAAAATCAAAATAAGGGTTTGGGCTTAACCCTATCTGCATTTGTGCATACAAATGCGATGCTGGTTCTGAAGGAGTTAGATAAATAAGAATTTGACGAGGTGATTTCATTGGAACAGATTATTGAATATATAAACCAAAAATACAATCCTATTTCCATAATTCTTTATGGCTCTTATGCCGACGGAACAAACAATCTGAACAGTGATTTTGACTCGTTGGTTATTTCGGACGGCCACGAACAATACCACGATACATCGTTTGTTGACGGCGTTCAGTTGGATGTTTTCGTATTTCCTGCTTCGTATTTCGACGGGAACTATGATTGTAACGACTTTATTCAAATTTTTGACGGAAAGATTATTATAGACAGTGATGGACGAGGAAAAGCGCTTCAAGCGAATGTGCTATCTTATCTACAAAATCGTCCGCCAAAATCAAAGTCAGAAATTGATGCCAGTGTCGATTGGTGTGTCAAAATGCTTGCGCGAGTAAAACGATGCGATGCAGAAGGAATGTTTCGATGGCATTGGGTATTGATTGATAGTCTGGAGATTTTTTGTGATGTAATGCACCAGCCTTACTGGGGCCCTAAAAAATCCTTGAAATGGATGGAAGAAAATCATCCAACCGCTTTTGCTTGCTATCAAAGGGCACTTGTAGAGTTCGGCACGGAGAGTTTGGAAAACTGGATTTTGTATATTAAGAACGCAAACGAAACAGATTGACCAATTCTAATTTATCGAATAGTAAAAGCACCGACAGATTATGATAATCTGTCGGTGTTTTTTAAATTCTTTATGAGAAGCTGCCTTTGCTGCCGACTTTTTTATTCTGATTGAAAAACGGGATGACACGCGGCCATTCCCTGCGAAAAGATTTTGAGTTTTACCAATGATACGGAAAGTATCGCGCAGGTGAGCGGAGGTTTCTTTATTTTTTCATCGTGTTGCGGTAGAGTGTGATTGAAAAACAACGCGTGAAAGGATGAGGATTTTGAAAACAAACGGCAGAAAATCATTGTTATACGGCGCGGTGTTGTTGATGGCGTTTGCGTTGTGGACAGTGATGATAATTTTTGTTGACGTGCAGCCGGTTGGTGTGAGCGGGACTTCGGTAGGTCTGGCGGCGCTCAATTCGTGGGTTCATTCTCTGACGGGTGTGCATCTGACGATTTATAATATTACCGACTGGGCGGGACTTGTGCCTGTTGCGGTGTGTATGGTTTTCGGCACAGTTGGACTTGCACAGGCGATAAAAAGAAAAAGTTTATTTAAAGTGGATTGCGATGTTATCGTTCTGGGGGTATATTATATTGTAGTGATAGCGTGCTATATTGTCTTTGAGATGATGCCGATTAATTACCGACCGATTCTCATTAACGGTTTTATGGAGACGTCGTATCCGTCATCAACAACATTGCTTGTGCTTGGCGTTATGCCGACGTTGGTTTTTCAGGCGAATCGCAGAGTAAAAAAGACCGTTTTAAAGAGAATTGTCAGCGTGTCGGCGGCTGTATTTTCGCTGTTGATGGTACTTGGGCGGTTTGTTTCGGGTGTTCATTGGTTGACGGATATTGTGGGGTCAGTGTTTCTCAGCGGTGGACTTTTTTATATTTACAAAGGCACTGTATTACTGATTTGCAAGGAAAAATGATGGGGGTTGCCTTATGGAGTTTCACGAAAAAATTCAGGAATTGAGAAAAAGCAGGGGACTCACTCAAGAGGAATTGGCGCGGGCGCTGTTCGTATCCCGCACAGCGGTTTCAAAATGGGAATCCGGCAGGGGTTATCCGAGTATTGAGTCGCTGAAAGATATTGCAAATTATTTTTCGGTGACGGTTGACGAGTTGATATCGGGTGAAAAAATACTTTCCATAGCGCAGAGGGAAAATAAATCGAGGTTTCGCAAACTGTGCGCCTCACTTTTCGGGATTACAGACTTGTTTTCGCTGATGTTGATAATTTTTCCGTTGTATCCAAACGCGGTTGACGGCTATGTTTACTCGGTGAACCTTTTCGCCTACGCACAGACAACGACGTTCAATCGGGTGATTTGTTGGGTGCTTTTCGACGGTATGGTTGCGCTCGGAATTGCGGAAATAATATTGGCAAAGTGGGCGGCGCAGAAGAGCCGATGGGTTGTAATGTGTATTTCGCTGGCGGTCAATATCTTTACCGTAATATTTCTTGCGCTTGCACGTGAGGCGTATGCGGTGACGGTCGCATTTGCATTGTTGATGGTGAAAGCAATATTGATTTTTAAGTCGGAAAAGAATTCGGCTTGAATTGTATACAACAAGACGTTATTTGGGACAAATCGGGTACGATCTGCATGGTCGGCGCCGCCAACGTGTATGGGAAATCATCTTGTTGGCAAAATTCAAATCTTCTCGTAGGGTCGGGGCTCGCTCCTGCCGTTTTTGTTTTTGCAGAACCTTGCGCGGATAACGCCAACGTGCTATAATTACCGCAAGAAACGATTGAACGGAGAATTGCTATGATAAGCACGACAAAGCCTATGACGGCGCACGACGGTGAAGCGGTTTATGAAATGATGAGGGCGTTTTACTCCTCGCCCGCGGTTTATACAAACGGTTCGGACGAGATTTTCAGAAACGATATTGCCCAATGCATAGGTGATAACCCCTACGTTGAGGGATACGTTTTCTGCAACGAAGAGGAAATTCAGGGCTACGGTATGGTGGCAAAGAGTTATTCGACCGAATTCGGAAAAAACTGTATCTGGATTGAGGATATTTACGTTAAACCTCATTGGCGCGGTGCGGGAATCGGGACGGGCTTTCTTAAGTTTATAAGTGAAAAATATGCCGACTGTCTGATTCGCCTTGAGGTTGAGCAGGACAATAAATATGCGCGGCGTGTTTACGAAAATTGCGGATTTGAGGCTCTGCCCTATATGGAAATGAAGAAATAAAAAAGGACCAGCGTGGCTATAACGGCTGCGTCGGTTTTTGTAATGATGTGAAGATGTTTTTTATAAACCAAAATCTTCTTGTAGGGGGCGATCGCGTGTCGTTCCTTTTTATTACGCAATAATATAAAATGAAAGACAATAAGCCTCCCTCTGACGAGGGAGGTGTTGAGCGTATGCGAAACGGAGGGAGAGAACGACAAGCGTAAGTTTTGATTTTGTTAAATTTTCTCTCCCCCAGTCTTTTGCTTCGCAAAATCCAGCCCCCTCGTCAGAGGGGGCCGAAGATTAGGTAAAAACTATTCTTCGTCCGTGTCATCCTGAGCGCAGGGCGTAGCCCGAAGTCGAACCAGCAGGGCAACGCCGTGGCGTTGGGATCCCGGACGAAAGGAACATTAAAAAGTATTCACCGAGATCCTGCTCGGCTATGCCTCGCACTGCTTCGCAGTTCGACTCCGCTTCGCTCCGCTCAGGATGACACGGTGAATGTCAATGATTATCGTAGGGGAGAACTGTGTGTCGTTCCGTTTTTGTTTTTGTCCGTGTCATTCCGAGCGGAGAGTGTAGGGGGTGAAAAGAAAGAAGCTTCTTGCGAAAACCCGCCCCTTTTTTTCGTTATTTGTGATATAATGACAAAGAGGTGGTAAAGGGATGAAAGTAATTTTTCTTGACGTTGACGGGGTTCTTAATTCTTGGCGATATGATGCACAACGCACGCAGGCACAGGGCAATATTGACCGCAGCAGACTTGTACTTATAAAGTGGCTTGTTGACCGGACGGATGCAAAAATTGTGCTTTCAAGCACGTGGCGACACCTGCTCGGCACGGACGAGGGCAGGGAGTTGGAGGACGCTTTCCGCGACAGTTTGCTCACGATTTACGACGTCACGCCCGACATCAACAACGACCGTCCGTGTGAGATTAAAATGTGGCTTTCACTCCATCCCGAAACGGAAAAATTTGTCATCATTGACGATATAAAAATGGGCTGGGGAGAACTTGATGCAAGGGTTATAAAAACCGATTACCGCATCGGCAGGGGCGTAGAGGAACGTCACGTCAGGATGGCGGCCGAGATGTTGAAAGGCGAAGTTTAAAATGTTGAAAACAATGTTGAAAGTGTTGATAAATCGGCAGTTTTGCCACTGGAAACAACATTGAAAACAATGTTGAAATGTTGAAAGATTTATGTTTAAGGAGTGTGAAAAAATGATTTACATAACGGGCGATACCCACGGTGAGCAGACGCGCTTTCTGTACGGCAATATTGAGGGTGAAATGAATTTTACAAAGGACGATTACCTGATTGTCTGCGGTGATTTTGGTTACGTTTTCAGGGCGGATAAAATGGAGGATGAGTTCCTTGATTGCCTCCGGAGCAGACCCTACACAATCCTTTTCTGTGACGGAAATCACGAGAATTTTGCAAGGCTGAATGAATATCCCGTAGAGGAGTGGTGCGGCGGAAAGGTGCATCGCATCCGCAAAAACATACTCCATCTTATGCGCGGTCAGGTATTTGAAATTGACGGAAAAAAGATTTTTACAATGGGTGGCGCATACAGCATTGATAAATATATGCGCACGCAGGGCGTTTCGTGGTGGCATGAGGAGTTGCCGACGTCCGACGAGTACAGGCAGGCGGCGGTGAATCTTGACAGATGCGGAAGAAAAGTCGATTATATCATCACCCACACAGCGCCAACGGAGATTATACGTAGAATGGGACACGTTCCCGACAGGCATGATGCGGAACTGACGGGATTTCTTGAATGGATAATGTATGAGGTGCAGTTCAAAAAGTGGTTCTTCGGTCATTGGCACGCGGATAAAGAGATTGACGAGCGTTTCCGCGCAATATGGTTTGACGTTGTGAAAATATAGGCGGTGTGAATTGCGTTGACGGCGTTCGATATAGCGCATCCGTGCCCGATATGTTTGCTTTTTTTATTTTTGTTGCCAATGTCGAAAAAGTATGATATAAGTTATATTATAGTCTTCATACGGAGGAGTGTATCGGATTATGAAAAAAATTCCAAACAGTTCTGCTCTTGACAGAGTAATTTCAGAGGCGATGAAAATTGCCGTTAAAGACAAGGCAGTGTTGACGGAGGACAGATTCCTCTGTGCTTTATTTGATTTGATTGAAAAGGACGGCAACGATGCCGAGTTGCAGAATGCAAAATTCTTCCTTGATATGAAGAAGGTTGACGTTGCAGCAAGCCGCAGCGTGCTGACTCAGGCGCTCGAGAAGGAAACGGGCACGTCTGCGCTCAGCGGCGTATATATCAATCAGAAACTTTTTGCCGCCCGTCAGGCTGCGGCGGCTAAGGAAAAGTCCAGTGTCAGCATCATTGACGTGCTCAGGTGTATGTTTGAGTCGCCGAGTGCAAAAATCAAGGGTGCATTGGGTGGTGAAACCGCAGGCGCAGATATGGAACAAATGGGTGATGCTGCGCGAGATTTCTCACAACTTTTCAATAAAACAAAAGCGGAGAGCAAAGCGCCGGAAAAGAAGGAAGAACCGAAAGCAGAGCCGGTGGAAGATACAAAATTGCCCAAGGATAAACTTTCGGATCTTGTTGCGTGGGCGAAGAAAACTCAGAGCGAACTTAAACAGGTAATTCATGGTCAGGATTACGCTATCGACGTGTTTGTGAACGGCTGTTTCCAGTGTGGAATGCGTGATATTATGGGCGCAAAGAAAGAGAAACCCGGCGCTGTATTCGTTTTTGCAGGCCCGCCCGGAGTCGGTAAGACGTTTTTGGCGAACGAGGGCGCGGCAAGACTTGATGGTCGTGAATTCAAACGCTTTGATATGAGTGCGTATTCGGACGATGACTCCGTTTTTGAGTTCTGCGGATTTGCAAAATCCTACTCGAATCACAAAGAGGGTAACGTCACGGGATACGTATACAGAAATCCTCGCGCCGTGTTGCTTTTTGACGAGATTGAAAAGGCGCACATTGACGTAATCCACCTTTTCCTGCAAATTCTTGATGCAGGTACGCTTAAAGATAACAATCTTAACAAAGACGTATCTTTCAAAGACAATATAATCATTTTCACAACCAACGCGGGCAGAGGAATTTACGAGGAACTCGGCGGCGGTGATTTCTCCGGACTGCCGACAAAGACGATAATGAAGGCGATCCGTGCAGAAAAGAACAAAGAAACGGGCGAAGCGTTCTTCCCCGAGGCGATCTGTTCACGTTTTGCAACGGGAAACGTCATTATGTTCAATCATATGACCGCCACAAGCCTTTGCAACATCGCGAAACAGAAGATTGAAGAAAGCGTTCAGACAATGAAAACGAGTCTGGATATAAATATTGACGTTGATGACCGTGTTTACAGCGCAATGCTTTACCGTGAGGGCGGAGCGGCTGATGCGCGTACGGTCAGCGCCCGTTCAAGAAGTTTTCTCACCGATGAGGTTTACGAACTTTTCCGCCTTGTTTCGTCCGATAAATCATCGGGTGAAGTTGCGGGAGTCAAGAATATTAAATTTGACGTGGATCTCACCAATGCCGAGAAAGACATCGTAGGGATGTTTGAAAGCGGTGATGGAGCAACCGCACTTGTGTTTGGCTCGGAAGAATTTGTAAAGGAGTGCTCTGCGCTTACCGACAGCGTTAAGATAATCGGTGCTCACAGCGTTGAACAGGCGCTTGCGGTTATGAAAAAGAACGATGTTGATTTTGCGCTCGTCGACTATGCTTACGGTCTGAAAAGCGAAGCAAACGACAACCTCAACATTGAGGATACCGAATCCGTTGCAAGAGATTTCTTCAGATTTGTACGCGAGAACAAGGCAAGCCTGCCGATGTATCTTATTGAGGGCGGCGAAATCGTGTTCACCGCAGAGGAGTGCACGTCGTTTATGCGCCGTGGCGCGAGAGGCTTTGTCCGTTTGCATGATGAGCAGAATCCTTTCGATGAGCAGATGAAAGATATTGCTGCACAGTTGTACAGACAGGCTATAATGATGAAACTTGCAAGGGAAAACAAGGTTGTGACCTTTGAAACGTCCCAGCAGATTTCCGAAAACGGTGAAACCGCCGTTATCAAACTCTTTGACTTTAAACCCGCGGTTGCTATTGACCCCGATGACGTGAACACTGTCCTTGGCACACCTTCCCGTCCGTCCGATCGTTTTGAGGACGTGCTCGGTGCAAAGGAAGCGAAGAGTGAGTTGCAATTCTTTGTTGATTACTTAAAGGATACGAAGAAACATATCGGCTCGGGCATTAAAGCGCCCAGAGGCGTTATTATGTACGGCCCGCCCGGCACGGGTAAAACGATGCTTGCAAGAGCGATGGCAAACGAGGCGAATGCGACGTTCATCTCTGCACAGGGTAACCAGTTCCTTGCCAAGTACGTTGGCGAGGGCCCGGAGAAAGTGCACGAAATATTCCGCGCCGCGCGAAAATATGCGCCCACAATTCTGTTTATTGACGAGATTGATGCTATTGCCAAGGAAAGAAAAGGTGAGCAGGACGGAACCGATGCAACGCTGACCGCATTCCTTACGGAGATGGACGGATTTACAAACGACCCCACAAGGCCCGTTTTCGTCCTTGCGGCAACCAACTTTGACGTAAAACCCGGCACTGCAAAGAGTCTTGACCAGGCGCTTATGCGCCGCTTTGACAGAAGGGTTTACGTTGACCTGCCCAACAAAGAGGATCGCATAAAATTCTTCAATATGAAGAGGGAAAAGAACGACAGACTCAGAATTTCCGACGAGCAGATTGAAAACACTGCAATAAGGTCAACGGGAATGAGCCTTGCGCTGCTTGACAACGTTATTGAAATGGCGCTTCGTTCGGCTTTGCGACTTGGCAAGGATTGCGTTGACGATGCAATTTTTGAGGAGGCATTTGAAACCCACAACGGCGGCGAGGTCAAGAAATGGGATTCGTCACAACTTGAGCGCGTTGCAAGGCACGAGGCGGGACACGCGCTTCTCTGCTGGCTTTCGGGCGAAAAACCGTCCTATCTGACTATTGTTGCACGCGGTGACCACGGCGGATATATGCAACACGGCGACAACGAGGGCAAGGCGATTTATACCAAGGACGAGATGGTTGCGCGTATCAGGACTTCACTCGGCGGCAGAGCGGCTGAGATTGTATATTACGGCGACAAAGAGGGCGTTTCAACGGGTGCAAGCGGCGATTTGCAGAATGCGACAAACGTTGCAAAAGCGCTTGTGTGCGCGTACGGAATGTATAGCGATTTCGGACTTGCGGTTGTTGATGCTCAGGCGGCAAGTGGCGCAATGAGCAGCGAAATCAGGGGCTTTGTCAACAAGATTCTTGATGAGCAAATGACGCTTGCTCTGAAAACCGTTGCCGAAAACAAGAACAAAATAGATGCTTTGGTTGATGCTTTGATGACTAAAAATCACCTTACGGGTGAAGAAATCGACAAGGTTCTCAGCGAGGCTTAATTTCAAATTTTATAAAATCTCCTCTGCCCGAAACGGAGGAGATTTTGACTTTTATATAAGGGGGTGCGACGGTGGATAAAAAAGTTTTGTTTACGCTAAAAATCGGTGACGGTGAAATAAGAGCGTGCGAGAGTGGGAATTCGGCAATCGACGACGAAATTTACGCTGAATACAAATCGGCGGTGCTTTCGTTTTTCTCCTTTTATCCCGCCGACGTCGTCTGTGAGCGGTTGAAAAATCTGCATATATCGTTTGAAATTGACGGTCAGATGCCTGATAATACAGCGCTTGAGGCGGCTTTTCTTGATTTGTTTGAGAAAAATCCCGATTGTGCGCCGAATTCGCTTTTTCGAGCGGATACAACGGATGAATATCTTGAACGCTGGATTGAAAATCTGAGAAAAACGGCGGAAGAAACCCCGATTGATGCAAATGTTACGGGCGAATGGGTTGAGTTTGACTACGGTGACAAGTTTTACGGCAGGTACAGAAAAGTGGACAAAGAAAATCCGATTTTGCTCGTTTCGCTGCCGTGCTATGCGGCGGATTGGAACAGTCTGACGCCGTATCTTCACCTGCCTTGTGACATTCTGCAACTCTCACCGCTTGGTTACAATACACCCCGCGGCTATGATTTATCAAAGCGCGGCACTTACGGCGCGTGGCCCGTGCTGTTTGATACCGTGCTTGAAGTGAATGAGGATGCGGGATACAGAAAATGGGCGCTCGAATGCGTAATGGCGATAAACAAAATGCGCCGACCGAATCAGAAAATCGCGTTTTTGGGTACTTCGCAGGGTGGCGGGATGTCGCTTGTGATGTCGTCGGTTATGCGCGAAATAACTGTTGCATGTGCAGTGGAAATGCCGTTTCTCATCGGCTTTTCGGGAAAAAATTATAACAAAGTCAAGTTGTTTGTCGGGGCACAAGAGCGTAGTAAAATGGTAACGATATATGATTTTTGTGCGCGTGAGCATCTGTTTGCAGTTGACCCGATGAGTCATGCGAAAAGGCTTGATATGCCAACGCTTATCGTGTCGGGAGAACTTGATGACCAATGCCCGAAAGAAGATATTTTTGAGTTTTCCGAGAAACTTTCCTGCCCGAAAAAATACGTCGAACTTGCGGGCGCACACCACGGCTACACCGCACAGTTTGCCAACCTGGCGGCACAGTGGATTTTAACTAATAGCGGAAAGTAAAATCAGAATACGAATTTTAAAAGGAGCGATACGTGTGTCGTTCCTTTTTTTATATAACGAAAACCGATCAGTAGTCGCGTTGCTCGTCCGCCTGATTTTGCACGTATACCGACGGACAACCGATGGTTGCCCCTGCGTTGTTGCCGTTGGTTTCACCGTAGGGGGCGACGTCCTCGACGCCCCGAAAAAGCACAAAATGCAAATGAAAATCTTAGGGTCGGGGCTCAACCCTACCGTTTTCGTCCGTGTCATCCTGAGCGGAGTGAAGCGGAATCGAACTTTTTCGTTGATGTCATCCTGAGCGTAGTCGAAATCCGAGCAAAGCGAGGATCAAATGGCGCATAGCGACATTTGGGATCCCGAACGAAAAAGTTCGAGGTGTAACCGAGCAGGATCTCGGACGAAATGTGAGATCCCGATGCTTCGCATCGCCCTACGGGTTCGACTTCGGGCTATCGCCCTGCGCTCAGGATGACAATGGTAACGAAATGATGTCCGTCCGTGTGTACGGATGCGATATGCCTTCGTCTCGATATGTTTGCTTCGCAAACACGATTGTTAATAAAAATTAAAATCTTATCGTAGGGGGCGGCGCCCTCGACGCCCCGAAAAATCTGAAAATTTTATTTCAATGATACTTTTCTTTCCATTGACTAACGTGGCTTTTTTTGTTACAATTTTTAAGTACACGTTTTAAAACGTTAAACCGATAAAACATAGATTGGGTGACGATTATGGAAAGAGAACGACTGGGAAGCCGTCTGGGCTTTATTCTGCTGTCGGCGGGTTGCGCCATTGGCGTTGGTAACGTATGGAAATTTCCGTGGATGGCGGGGCAGAACGGCGGCGGTGCATTCGTGCTGCTATATCTGATATTTTTGGTTGTGCTCGGCCTGCCCGTAATGGTTGTTGAATTCTCGCTCGGCAGGGCGAGTCAGAGCAGCCCCGTCCGACTGTACCATAAACTCCAGAAACCTAAGCAAAAATGGCATATTCACGGTTATGCGGCATTGGCGGCAAACGTGCTTCTTATGATGTTCTACACCTCAGTTACAGGATGGATTCTTTATTACTTCATAAGTTTTGTCCGCGGCAGTATGACGGGGATAAGCGATGCGCAATCCTCACAACTGTTCGACAGTATGCAGGCAAGCCCCGCAATAATGGTCGGCTTTATGGCGATTGTCGTTGTGCTTTGTTTCATTCTCCTTTCCGTCGGTTTGCAGAACGGTGCTGAAAGAATTACAAAATATATGATGATTATTCTGCTGTTTCTGATGGTCGTGCTTGCCATCAACAGTTTTACCCTCGATGGCGCTAAAGAGGGACTTGCTTTCTATCTCAAACCCGACCTTTCAAAAATCAACGGCTCGGTTGTTGTCGGTGCGATGAATCAGGCGTTCTTCACCCTCAGCCTCGGCGTTGGTTCAATGGCAATTTTCGGCAGTTACATCGGCAAGGAACGTTCCCTTGTGGGTGAAAGCGTTAACATTCTCTGCCTTGATACTTTTGTTGCAATCGTTGCGGGACTCATCATTTTCCCCGCTTGCTTTACCTTTAACGTAGAGCCGACGGAGGGGCCGAAACTCCTCTTTGTTGCGATGGCAAAGGTGTTCAACAATATGTCGGGCGGCAGAGTATGGGGTTCTCTGTTCTTCCTGTTTATGTTCTTTGCGGCAATGTCAACGGTTATCGCCGTTTGCCAGAATATACTTGCCTGTGTGCGCGAACTTACGGGATGGGGCAGAGTCAAGGGCTGCATTATTTGTGGCATAGGCGTGCTTGTGCTTTCCGTACCATGCGCGCTCGGCTTCAATCTGTGGAAGGGTGTTACGCCGTTTTCGTCAACTTCGGGAATTCTCGACCTTGAAGATTTCATTGTTTCCAACTGTCTGCTCCCGCTCGGTGCGCTGTGTTACGTGCTTTTCTGCGTGAGCAAAAAGGGCTGGGGATTTGATAATTTCATTGCCGAAGCGAATACGGGTAAGGGCCTCAGACTTGGTAAATGGATTCGCCCGTATATGACGTACGTCCTGCCAGCAATAATTATTGCAATTTTTATTATCGGTGTTGCGACTTTTCCATTTGCGGATGATTTTACAATCTGGAACTGGATAAAGAGTTTAGTATAGGAAGCGGGAGTTATAAAGTGGATATGATCGATTGGAAGGATAAAATCGGGAAATACACCAATGTTGCAACGGAAACGAAGCCGGACGTTGATGATTTACTTGCGCAGATACGCGACCTTGTCGGTGCGGAGGAATTCAAAATGCTTGCGCAGGATTATGCGCGTGTTGCACCCGCACTTGTTGAGAAAAAGATTCCCGAAGTGCTTACAAGCCGCGTGTGCCTGCTTTCCGTTAACGACGGTTACGGCGCGACGACTTACATTAAGTTGTTGACAAAACTTCTCTTTGCGCTCTGTGTTTTCAGCAAAGAAGATGAGGATGTTTTTGAAGTTGTTTTGCCGTCCGATGATAAAAACGAATATAGCGACCTCAAAAGTAAGGCAAGGAAAGTTGTAGAGGATAGCATAACGGTTTTTGATATCAGCGCCTGGATGACCAAGGTCGGCGACTTGAAATTCCGTGAATTCTTACAGGAACTTGACAAGCGTGAAGCAAACACGTTCGTTGTGCTTAAAATGCCGTTTGTTGAAAAAGACGTTCTTGATACAGTCAGGGCGGGAATAGAGGACGTTGTGAGCGTTGACGTTGTGTCAATCCCCCCGCTTGATATGGACGAATTGAAGGAAAGTGTACGCAGGGAATTTGACCGATATGGCTACACGACGGATGACGGTGTGTGGAGCGTTATTGAACAGCGTATAATTTCTGAAAAAAGCGACGGCAGATTCTATGGCTTCAAAACTATCAATAAAATTGTGCGCGAAGCAATTTATGTGAAACACAGGACTTGTGCAGACGGGTGTATTGGTGATAAAATAATCCAAAAGGACGAAATTCTTGAAATTGCACGCGACGATTATGACAACCGTACGGGTGAGCAGATTCTTGACTCACTTGAGGGCCTGACGGATGTCAAGCGTAAAATTCAGGAAGTTGTGGCTCAGATTGAGCATTGTTCAAAGAACAAGAATGTTGATGCGCCGTGTATACATATGAGATTTGAGGGCAGTCCCGGTACGGGCAAGACAACTGTTGCCAGAGCGGTGGGCAGACTGCTTCGTGAGCGCGGCGTGCTGAGAAACGGCAATTTCTTTGAACACTCGGGAAGAAGCCTTTGTGGCAGTTACGTTGGTCAGACTGCGCCGAAAACTGCGGCAATATGCAGGGATGCATACGGCTCGGTTTTGTTTATTGACGAGGCGTATTCGCTTTATCGCAGTGAGAACGACGAAAAGGATTACGGCAGGGAAGCGATAGACACTCTTATTGCCGAAATGGAAAATCACCGTGACGACCTTGTTGTGATTATGGCGGGATATTCCGACGAAATGAGCGTTCTTATGAATTCAAATTCAGGCCTTGCAAGCCGAATGCCCTACGTTATCGAATTCCCGAATTATTCCAGACAGGAACTTGTCAACATCTTTATGAAGATGGCGAGGAAGAGTTTTAAATGCGCCGACGGTCTGGAGCAGGCGGTCAGGGAGTATTTTGAGTCTATGACCGACGAGCAACTGTCGTCCAGGGAGTTCAGCAACGCGAGATACGTGAGAAACCTGTTCGAAAGAACGTGGTGCAAATCCGTTATGAGAGCGCAACTTGACAAGCAAACGGATGTCACGATTATCAAAGAGGACTTTATTTGCGCAAGTTCCGATGGAGAATTTTCGGGACTCGTGCGAAAAAAGAAGAAAACCATAGGTTTTCAGATATAAATATTAAAAACGGAGGTTATTACAATGGCAGACGAAAAAATGATTCAACACGCAAGAAACATCTACGAGAAGACCAAGGCTGTTTTCACGGCGAAGGAACTCAAGTTTGACCCGATTGACGACAAAATGGTAATCAAAACCGGTATCCGCGGCGATGATTTTCCGATTGACGTCACAGTAATCGTTAACCCCAACGCTCAGGCTATTTCAATGTATTCCGTTCTTCCTTTCGAGGTAAAAGAGGACAAGATGGCAGAGATGGCTCTTGCAGTTTGTGTTGCTAACAACGGCATGATTCAGGGCGGCTTTGACTACGACGTTAAAGAGGGCAGAGTGCTCACAAAGATCTCCAACAGTTTCATTGAAACAGACCTTTCCGAAGAGTTGATTTTTGTAATGTTTATGAGATTTGCACAACTTGCCGACGAATACAACGACCGCTTCTTTATGCTCAACAAGGGACTTATCGACCTTGAGAAGTTCATTGAGTTAAGACAGCAGTAAGGTAATATTTCCGCAGGGTACAAAGGCGCTTTCCCACCAACGTGGGAGAGCGCTTTTTGTTGTAATACCAGCGCGTTGCGGGACTTAACCCAACATAGAATTGCGCTGATGGCGTAGCGATATAAATTCCATTCGGAATTTGCGATATATCCTGCGGATGCGATATGCCTACGGCGCGATATGTTTGCTTTGCAAACGTAATTTTAATAAAATTTCAAATCTTCTCGTAGGGGGCGACGTCCTCGACGCCCCGAAAAGATTACACAAAATAAAAATGAAAATCGTAGAGCAGGGGCTCAACCCTACCATTTTCGTCCGTGTCATTCTGAGTGGAGTGAAGCGGAATCGAACTTTTTCGTTGATGTCATCCTGAGCGTAGTCGAAATCCGAGCAAAGCGAGGATCAAATGGCGCATAGCGGCATTTGGGATCCCGAACGAAAAAGTGCGAGGTGAAACCGAGCAGGATCTCGGACGAAGGGTGAGATCCCGATGCCTCGCATCGCCCTACGGGTTCGACTTCGGGCTACCGCCCTGCGCTCAGGATGACAACGGGCAACGAAATGATGTCCGTCCTTGCGGACGGATGATGTACCTACGGCGCGATATGTTTGCTTTGCAAACACGATTGTTAATTAAAATTAAAATCTTATCGTAGGGGCGGCGCCGCGTCTAATCTGCGCAAAGTCCATCAAATATTTATTATATTGCAAAATTTGCGTAAATATGATAACATTTGACGTAAGTATATTTTTGGTGGTGTAGGAATAGTGGCAAAAGACATCTTTCTCAGTTATAAATCCGAAGACTACGCAGAGGCGGAGTGGATAAAGGGCGTACTTGAGCACAACGGCATATCTTGCTGGATGGCGCCTGCGTGTATTCCCGGCGGTTCGAATTACGCATCGGAAATTCCGAAAGCAATTCGTGAGTGCCGTGTTTTTGTCCTTGTTCTGTCGAAGAAGGCTCAGGAGTCAAAATGGGTGCCGAAAGAAGTTGATCAGGCGATAAATGAGGGAAAGACGATTATGCCCTTTATGCTTGAAAACTTTGAACTGCGTGACGATTTCAACTTCTATTTATCCAATATTCAAAGGTATACCGCCTATGAGAATAAGGTTCTTGCGGCAGAGAAGATGCTACGTGAAATAAGGGCGATGCTCAATATCGAAGCGCCGAAAACTGCGCCGCAACAACCGCCACAAAATTCAAGCGCACAAACCGCTTACCAAAATCCTCCAATTGCGCCCAATGCGGCGAATACGAATCAGAAAACACCCGCGCCGTCGGAGTATAAACAAGGCGGTAAATTTGCTTTGCTCGGTGCTGCAAGCATTGTTCTGGCTGTAATCTGCCTTATCTGTGTTTTCTCGGTTATAAGTTTTCTTTTTGCGCTTGCGGGTCTGGTGTGTGTGGTTATGTGGTCGAAAAAAGCGCCTGCTTGCGACAGAGTGGGCAAGATTGTGTCCATCGTTGGCCTTGTTCTCAACATCATAATGATTGTTGCATCAATGGGTGTCGCGTTCTACGGTACAGGAGCGATACTCGGACTCGTTTTAGGCGGTGTCAGCATCTGGCTGTTTGTAAGGGGCAGACTCAAAGCAAAATAATCTTTTTAAAAATTTTAAAGTACATCGTAAGGAACGATCTTGTGTCGTTCCTTTTTAATTTTGCACGCGTTTTCGCGGACAACCGATGGTTGCCCCTACGTTGTTGCCATTGGTTTTCTCGTAGGGGGCGGGCATTGCTCGTCCGCCGGATTTTGTTTTTGCTGGGTGTTATTTTTTTGACGTGATTTTAAATTATTTTTCGGTGTTTGCGAAAAAATATTGCGTAGTGAGATTGTATAAACGTAGATAATATGCCGGTGAGAAAGGGGGCGCGCTGAAAAAAGGAGAAAATCCTTAAAAAACTGACAAAAAAGGCAAAATTATGAACAAATTATGTTGCAAAATTTGTAAAAAAGTGATATAATTTCGTAAATAATTTCGCTTTGTGAAAGAGGGGTTATATTATGGCTAAGTTTTCGATGGAACAGTTCCACACAATGCTCGAAGAATTGGCGGACGAAAAGGGCGCAAAGTTCGATATGGCGCTCGAGATTGCCGAGACATTGCTCAGAAAAAAATTGGAGTTTGACCACGGGGAGCAAGTGGGACAAGAGATTATGCAGGAAGTATGTCTGATAGTATATCAAAGGCTGCTTCTTACCCGTATGGGCAGAACTCTCAAGGACGAAACTCTTTCCAAAGAAGAACGCGCGGGCAGATATGGCGCATGGCTTAAAACGGTTGCCGTTAACTGCGCAAACACATATTACAGAAAACGTAGCAAAGAAGTTATCATTACCCCTGATGACGTGATTCACGGCTCGCACGATCCGTTTGAAGACGGTGAAACGAGCGCAGATCTCAGAAAGGCGTTCGATGTTGTCATCAATGCGACAAGCGAGATATACATCACGTTGGCGTGGCTCGGCGTGCACGTGTTTATGGTGACGAGAAACACAACGAAGATTGATACGACCAATTACGTAGTGGAGGAGTTTTCCAAACTGACGCTGGAGGAGTATTATGAAGAAATCACCGATGCGGCAGAGTTCATCGAGTGGCTCTCTATAACCAGAGAGCAGAAAGCAAAACTCAGGGCGGCGCTGGAAAAAACATCGAAACTCGGAATTCCCTACGGTAAAACCGTCCTTGACGATCATTATATGGCAAAGGGCGGAGCGGCTTCAATAAGTGACTGGATTAACAAGTTTAACGGCAGAATCAAAGACAAGTTAAACTACAAAGAAGACAAGGCTGACTATAAGAAAAAAGATAAGTCCGATGACAAATCCAAAAATAAGAAACAAAGGGGAGATAAACAAAATGACTAATCATCTCACTGTTGAACAGATTATAGAGTTCGTATCCATCAATGAACTGAACGAAGAAAACATTAAAAAAATGACAGACGTGAATACTCACGTTTATCGGTGCGATGAGTGCGCTGAAAAAGTGAGGGCATTCCAGGCAATATATGATGAATTTGTACGTCTTGGACAGAAGGACGAGGCGGGCAATGAATTGGCGAAACTTTATGAGGAACGTCAGAATCGGATGCGTAATCAGATTCAGTTCTAAAAAAGAATCCGAAAATTCTAAGGGGGACGAAAAATGAAAAGGATGATTGCGGGTATCCTCGCAGTTATGGTTCTGGCAACGTCGTTTTTGTTCTTGGGCACGCTGTCCGCGTCGGCAGAAACGCTCTGTGTCAAAAAGGTAGTGTCCGTTGTTTACGACGACTCGGGCAGTATGTCAAATGACAACTCGTTGAAATGGGCCTATGCAAGTTATGCTATGCAGGCGTTCTGCGGAATGCTCAACAAGGACGACGAGTTGTACATAAGTTATATGAGCGATTTTAAAGACATTCGCGGTAACATCGGCTCATACAGACCGACAAAATACGATTTGTCGTCATCGGGAATACAGGGAACGGTAAATACAATCAGACACGAGTATGGCGGCGACAACACCTATATCGCTTCCGTTGATGCGGCAATGCAGCAACTTTCTCGTGTGCAGGACAGAGATGAGAACACTCAGTATTGGCTTGTCGTCATTACGGACGGTGAGTTCCAGTACAACGACCTGAGTGCCTATGTTCCGGTTTCCGAAGTTGAGAAGAAACTCAAGGATTTTACAAAAACAACAATGGCAAACGGCACCAATCCCAAGATTACTTTTATGGGAATCGGTAATTCCGAAAGCGATGCAAAGGCAAAGTGTCCGCCAAAAGACGAGGCAAACGGGCTTTACGTATACACCGCGGGCAGTGCCAACTCAATCGTAAACGTAATGTCCGAGATGGCGGCACGTGTTTCCGGCAGAACACAACTGAGCAAGAGCGAAATCAAACTTGTGGGCAGCCGAAAGGTTGAGGTTACTTCCGAAGTTCCGCTTTTCAATATTGCCGTACTGTCGCAGAAAAGTTCTGCAAAACTCACAAAGGCAACGTATAAGAACGGCGGCGCGTTGAACGTGAGCCGCTCGGCGTCGTTCCTTTACCCCGACCCCGCAAGTACAAAATACTCGTATATAAAAACGGACAAAACACTTAAGGGCGGCGGTTTCCTCGTTGATAACGGAAACGACGCGATGAAGGCGGGCACTTACGTGTTTGAGTTTGACCAGGACATAACGCTTGACAATCTTGTGGTTCTGATTGAACCCGCGCTTGAAGTGAGAATGGTTGTAATGGTGGACGGCGAACCGGCAAGTCCGTCGGCGCTTTACAATCTGTCGGCTGGCAAGAACATCAGCGTTGAGTGCAAGGTTTACGAGGCGGGCACCGATAAAGAAGTGCCGATGAGCAAATTGCCCAAGGGTACGAGTTGCTCGGTTACGGTTGCCGAAAACGGCAAGGTTGTGGCATCGAGCAAGGACGGCGCACTCAGATCATACGAACTTAAAGAAACTCCGACGAAAATTACAGTTTCGCTCAATATGACGGGTTTCAAACCCATTACAAAGACGGTCGACTTCACCCCCACAAAGTACGTACCGCCTGCAACTACAACAACGACAACCCCAACGACGACTACGACGACCGAGCCGCCACCCGTTTATGAAATCAAGGCGCAGTTCGGCAGTGACGTCAAGAGTGTAAAATACGACAACATTTCATCGAATACGGCTCTGACCGTGGAGTTTTCCGTTTACAAGGACGGACAGAGGGTAACCGATGCAAACGAAGTGAGAAGTCTTAATCCGCAGGTTTCCGCTTCACCCGACGGCAACTACGGCAAGACCGAGATAACAGCCGACGGCAAGATTGTTTTCACGCCCAATGCGGCAAGGCTGGAGATTACAGAAAACGGCGCGTTCGGCGTTACAGTTACCTGCTCCGCCGGTGGTGCGTCCGCAAGCGAAACCTACACGGTACTCACCTCCGCGTACTCAATCATTCCCGTTCCGCCGACGGATAAAATCGTCAAGACTCAGTTCTACGGAAACGAGGTCGGCGTATCGTTCTATATTTTGAAGGACGGCGAACAACTTGCGAAGAGTGAGGTTGAGGCGGGAATTTCCGTATCACTCAGCGAGGGGTATGAAGAACTTTTCGTTGACGTGACGGTTGCCGAGGACGGCACAATCACCTGCATCCCGCGCGATTTATATGAGCGTGAGTATTCATTTAAAACGTGGTTCTTTAACTGGAAATATTACTGGGGACTTCCGAGTGACAGCGTTACGGTAACGTTGGCTCACCCGTACGGAACGGCATCCGCACAGATTTCGGTTGAGGGCGAAACAATCAAGTACCTCTTGTGCTGGGTTATCATACCTTTCGTGCTTGAACTGTTGCTTGTATTGTTCCTCATTTACTGGGTAATAGTTGTTGTGACTAAGCCGAGATTCCCCAAAAATGCGGTGGTTTACACGGGCAGAATCGTCTATAATTCGACGAATCAGACAACTCTCATTTCTTCGTGGAAGGCTTTCCCGCTCAGAAAGTATAACGGAATCAAGAATTACTGGACACCAAGTCCTAAGCCGAAGGTAGTTACGGTTGACGGAGTGCTTCATTTGCAGCCTTCACGCAACGGCAATATTGTTTGTTGTGAGGCTTTCCCGTGGTACAGGAGCGCAATAAAGCCATACACGGGCAGAGGTTCAAGTTTCAATAACAACAGTAACGTGTTCCATCAGAATGATCCGAAAACAGTTACGAACTATATCAGGGTAAACGGTCCGTTGGAGATTAGCAAGATTGACGTTACAAATATCCGCGAGAACGATCCTGTTATCAGTAAACTTGACAAGACGCTGATGTATGCATACAAAGCAAAACTTGATCCGGGAGATCCAAGCGTCATCTTAAAGGCTAACGTTTTCTGCCTCGCAGGAAATTAATCGGAAATAAAACATTGAATATATCAAGGAGGACACCATTATGGCAAATCAGGAAACACAGATCAAAAACGCAAAAGTGCTGCTCGTAGGTCTTGGCGGTACGGGTAGCCGCGTTGTCAACAACGTTCTCAAAACCTTACAGGACAGAAACATCACCTACAATACCGATGACGTATGTTTCACCGTGTTGGACACAAACCAGAACGATGTTGACGATATCATCGAAAGCGGCACAAATATTCCCGTTGTTGAAACAAGTAAGAATCAGCAGATAAGGGATTATCTTGCCGACCTTAACCATCTCAAGCCTCTTCGTTGGTTCCCGAACTATGAACCCATCTTTGAGGAGAGTATGCTTGACGGCGCGTCCCAGATGAGAATGAAGTCCAGAATGGGCTTCCTCGGCACTCTCAATGACGGTGATATCAAAGAACTTGAGGATATCATCAATAATATTCTCAACGTTGCCGGCGAGACAAAAGTCCGCGTAATGATAGTTTCTTCACTTTCCGGCGGCACAGGCTCGGGCATGTTCATTCAGACTGCTATCTGGTTGCGTAATTACTTTGCAAGCAAGGGCGTTGCTATCACGATCAAGGGCATCTTCCTTTTGCCCGACATTTTTGTTGAGACACTTGATGCTATCAGAAAGAATAAACTCCACACGGTAAGACACTACGCTAACGCTTACGCCGCAATCCGTGAACTTAATGCGATTACTCGTATCAAGACAGGTAAGCCTCTCTTGCCGGTTAATGAAGGCAACCGTATTACTATTGACAATATTTTTGACAGCATTGATAACGTTGGCTCCAAAAAGCCTGTTTTCGACTTTGCTTTCTTCATTGACCGCACAACAAAGAGCGGCTCAAGCCTCAAGGATCTCGGCGCTTACGAGAGAATGACTGCTCAACTTGTATATATGCAACTTTTTGCTCCGATGGTTACCGATATTCACTCTCAGGAGGACAATACATACCTCGGATTTGTTGACAGTGAAGAGCCCCTCTACGGTTCTTGCGGTACTTCAAAGGCAGTTTACCCTGTTGATGACGTTGTTCAGTACTGCGCTTTGAGAGCAACAGAGGAGTCGATGAAAAACGGTTGGAGCAAGATCGACGACGAGATTGCGGCGATCAAAAGTGATGAAATCCAGAGAGAACTTGACGGCGAGTATGGCAGACCGAAAATCGATCCCCGTGCTAAATTCATTCAGTTGTTTGAGGAAAAGATTGCAAAGACTGGCAAGGAGATTGGCAAATTCAGACTCTTTACCACTATTGCAAAGGATATTTGCAACGAGACGAGCGAAACCACAAAAGATGGTATGGTAGAACCCAAATATACGGACAAAGTTTCCGATTTCTGCTCTGATTTTGAAAATATCAAGATTGCCGGCACCGTGGCTGAGAAGATGGCAAAACAGAAGGCATTGTTCCTTTTGGACGATGATTGGGATAAGGAGGAGCACGACGTTGATAGCCTTGTTGCCCTTGTAAATGAAAAAGAGGGTGATCTTGAGGACAACATCCGTTTCTTTGATAAGAATGCCAATATCTACGCCGAGGAAATCGCGCGTTCAATTATGCCGCTTGATATGGGCGATATAAACGCTGATAATGAAATCAGCCTTTACGGTATGTTTGTAAAGAAGAATACAGAGGGACAGAAATTCTTCGTTCACCCGCTCGCTGCAAGATATATGCTTTACAAACTTGAGGACGAACTGAGAAGAAAGATTACCGGCGAGGGTAATATTGAAGAACTCAGGATCGCTGTCCTCAAAGGCTATGGTGAGGGCGAAGAGGCTATCAATTTTGATAACAGTTTCACCGGCAACAAAGAGGAAACTCCCAGAGACTACCTTGCAAGCAAGAAGGGCGTTCAGAGAGCAAGCAGATTCTGTGCACACTTCAGTAAACAGTATTTGCAGTTCAACAGATCGCAGAATGCGCTGTTTGAGATCTACATGAGAGCAGTATTGCGCGATGCCGTTATTAAGGAACTTTTGCCCAAGATTAAAGAACTTTCTGAGATTTTCGAGAAGTTCTTCAAATCTCTTGGCGATGTTTCCAAGGCGGTTAAGAACGAGATTGAAGTTAACATTGAAAAGAACGAGGATACCTCCGAGAAGACACTTTTTGTATGTGCTGACAGATTCGAGAAAGCGGCAATTTACAACAACCTCGGCGTTGACGTTTCAAAGAGCAACACCGTTGTTAATAAGAGTGTGGTAGATGCTGTTTACGGTAAGTTCTGCTTTGACAACAGACCGTCCAGCGATGAGAATAAGGCATACGGCAAATTCAACGTTGCCGAGACTTTCCTTTTGAGCATGGTGCGTGTATACGGCGAAGATATTATGAAAGATCATAAGGAGAGAATTGACTTTGATATCTACACCGCTCTCTGTCTTGAGAAAGACATCAACAACGCGGCTAAAACCGAAGAGGAGACATTCACTCTGAGCGTTGACCTTGCAACCGGCAAGAAGAAGGATGAACTTGCAATAAAGGCTAAGTACGCACAGGCAATTGCTGACTGCGTTGCTACTCTCAGACAGATGGCTTCTCCGTTCCTTCTCTATTCCGCAGAGGAAACAAAGGGTGAACTCGGCCTTACAAGCACTCTTACCGATACTTTCTGGGGCTTCCATCCCGACGTTGTCAAGGTGTTCCCCGCTCTTGGTCAGTTACTCGGCATCAACGCCGACATTCAGCGCGATAAGGGTTACAAGAAGAACGAGTTGTTCTGCTACCATTCCGTTTACGGTATCGGCGCTAAATATATTCCGAACTTCAACGAGATGAACAACGGTATGTACTACAAGTGCTATCGTACAATTGTTGACAAGATGGTAAGACTTGATCCGAGAACGGGTGAAAACGAGCATTCTCTTGTTCAGTCCCCGCATCTTGACAAAACGTGGCACGGAATTCTTCCCTACGTTACAACCGACAAGCAGGATCAGGTTGACGACGAATTCTACCGTGCATTCTGGCTTGCTATCGCTTACGGCAAGATTACACTCAGCGCAAAGGGCAACTATAGACTTAACAGAAGACTTATTTCCAGCAGAGGCACCGAAACCACTGCTGACGAGGATTTGCGTTACAACGGCAAGTTGATCGCTGCAACCGACGTTATGAAACTTATTGCGGCTCTGAAGAATGACAACATTTTTGGTATTGATACTGTTCCGCATGTACTTTCTATGTTTGCGGCAGAGAAACTTGAGATGGACACTTACGTTAACACCAAGGTGTTCAAGGGCCTTACAAAGAGCGGCGAGGATCTCAACCCCGTAACGATAATTACACGTTACAACTCAACACGCGGCAAGGATACACACGTTACGGGCAAGTTGATTGCTGCTCTTGAAAGTATTCTCGGCGAGTTGGCTGAAAATTACGATATGGTTCGTTCCGAGGAGCAGATTGAGGTTGCTAAGTACACCTTGTGCAAGCGTGTGCTTGATTCTGCAAAGCGCGTTGACGGCAAGGCAGAGGCATTCGGAATCTGGGAAGAGAAGTTCAAGGAGTTGGGCATAAAGACAACGGGCGCGAAGTCCGAGAAGAAGCCCGCGGCAAAGAAATCTTCCGCTAAGAAGCCTGCCGCAAAGAAAACAACAACCAAAAAGTCAACCAAGAAAGCGGCTGACGACGAATAATTTAATTAACTGAATCTACACTTTGGAAGGTGCTTTTTACAGCGCCTTCCAAAGTGTCATTGACGGGAGTCGGGTAAATTATGAGCAATACGTTTTTTGTAAACACTTCAAAGAACAAATTTATAAGCACCAAGGAGATTCTGGACATTCTGCAGGAAACGAATGAACTGATTTCGATTGATTGTGAAATGGAGTCGTGGGAGGACAAAAGCCACGGCTACGCTTCGTGTGTCAAAAAGATAGGTGAGACTATCGATAATTACTACAACGTTTCAAATGATTTCACTTTGATTGTTTACGTTGATTTGCTTGAATTCCCTGCGTATGTAAATATTCCGTATTCCACCGAGTGTGAACAGGCGAGGGACGCACGCGCTCACGTTATGCACAGAATGATTCGTCGATACATAAGGAATACACTTTACAAAGGCCTTGTTGAGCAGGGCAGAAACCCGTCAAAAATGCTTATCATTTTTGACGAATACCGTAAATTGTCGCGCGTTACGGCAAACCGCAATGAGCGGGTTGAGGAAATGATGACCGTTCTTGGCTTGCCGACGGAGAAGGACAAGGCTTGTGATATGATTGATGCGTTCAAAGCCAATAATGAAGGCGTTGCGACAGACGACGAAAGTTTTAAAAAGAAAATATTTGAATTTGTTACGGCAGGTCGCACAACGGTGCTCGGCGCTGAGATCTGTAAGTACTATGATGATAATATCATTACCTGGGCAAGAAATCTTTTCAGTGGCGTTTTGTTTGAGGATGCGTGTGAAAAAGCATTCGGAAGTAAACAGAATGATGCCTCCGTCGGTGACGGCGCCGCAGTAAAGAGCGTTGCTTTCACAACGGACAGACGCGCCGCGGTTGTAAATCAGCAACTGCGCGTAAAACGTGAAATGATGATTTGCGTATATCTTATGGATTGCGCTCTTAACGGCAGTATTTTCGATTATTCCGACGAGCCTAAAGTAAGGGAACTTGAAAACCTTGACTGGGAGCAACTTGAGGCGGTGTTTAACGCTAAATTGATGGCGTATAAGCAGAATCACCGTCACGCTCTGAAGATAAGCGGCAAATACTCCAAGTTGAAATTGGCGCCGGAACTTATGGCGATGGATAACGAACGCTTCGGACTTGATGAACACGGCGGAGCGAAAACAGAAACGAAAATTGTCAGCAATAAAAATGCTGTGGATGATAAAAACAAAGAAGCGGACGATGAAAATCAGCACGGCGGTGATATCGCTGTGAAACTTGACGTTGAAAAGCAGGAAGTAATTGAGGTTGCGGTGGATATAAAGCCGCCGTTCAAGGGCTTCAAGTCGTTTGAGGGCAAGGAGGCATACGTGCCGACAGCAAACCTCAGCGTAAAATCGTCCCCTGCACAGTTTGATGAAGAGGTTGTCAAACTGAAAAGATATCACGTGGATTATCTTACAAGGTTAAAGTATCAGGTGGACGGTACAATAGCAAACTATGCGGGCAAATCTGCGGATAATACTCAGGAATGGCTTCCGAAGAGAGTAGTGAATATGACTGATGCCGATCTGCTTGATGATAAGGGACAGTATCGTTATACCCACGAAGGTAGGGAGAAACCGGAAGAAAACGCCCCCGAGGTTGCGCAGGATATTGCGGATACCTCTTATAAAACGCTTGTACGTGAGTATCTTGCGTTCAGCGCAAGCCGCTGTGTTGCACTCACCGATATTGAACAGCAGTGCAGCAGGTTTGCAACGAAGATTGAACAGATAAAGAAGAGCCTTAAAAAACTCTGGATAGCGGGCGTATTTATGTGGATTGCACTTATTTTCGTCTATGCGCCCTTCGTTATCAGCCAGTGGTTTGATTTTATGGCAAATCCCGTTACAAAACTTTTGTTTGTGGGCTCGTTCGTTCTTCCGGGTGTGTTGCTTTACGTTATTTATTTTGTTCTGAAAAAGCGACAGATGAGGCGATGCTTTGAGGCGTGGCAGAAACTTCTTGAAGACACGAACAAGCAACTTGCGCGCAACGTTGCCGCCGCAAAAGCGTATGAAACCTTGCTCAGCATAAAAATCCCGTCGCTCAGGGCTGTTTATGAGCACAAACTGGACGTTGAATTTTTCCGTGATTGTTGCGATATGGCAACGGCAAAGGTTAAGCATCACGCACAGAAAATGCATGACAGAGTAAATGCTATCGGTAACATTATGCAGGATCTGAGTATGGAATTTGATAATAACGCTTCAACCCACGACGTGCCGATGAAGATTGATTACACAGTGCCGTTCTGTGTTGGTGAAGATAATATTAAATTCTATACCGTGCTTGATGTATCCGTAATTGAAGCAATCAAGTGCCAAACAAAAACCAAGGGGGGTCAGATTGATGGAATTATTGAAATTCATTATTAAAATAATCGTAATGCTGTCAGTGGTATTCCTGATGGCAACTCCCTTGCTGTTTGAAATCAAGGCGATAAAGAAAGACAAGAAGCATAAAATCAGACATAAGAGATTGCGTATTGTGCTTTTTACAATCGCTTACGTTTTCGTAGTTGCGCTCGTTTTGCATGTGCTCGGTGATCTTAAATTCAGTCTGAGTCAACTTGAAGTTTTCAAGTGGCTCGGCAGGAAATTTGCGCCGTACGGCAGAGCAATCTACTTTGCAAACGTTTATTGTGCGGTGCTTGTCAACATTATAATCGGATTTGTGTTCCGTATTATCAAAGCGTTTATCAGATTGCGCCTGAGAAAAAAGAGCCTCGTTGTTCCCGAGGATAAGAAGCGTAATCAGTTCACAAGACGTCAGAAGTTTGAGCGTAAACTTGTAAAGTTGCTTCACAATGAAACGTGGTTCTTTGTCAGCCGCGTTGTGAAATGGTTTACTATTCTGCTCTCCGTTGCTTACGCTTTATTGTTTATGTGGCATCAGGTTCCTGCACTTTTCACTGCGGATTGGTTGCCGTATTCCTTTATTTTGTCACTGTTCAGATCGTCGTATATGTATCCGATGCTTTCCCTGCTCATTTTGTGGGAATTCTATTTCTTTGTCGACGGAATCCGTTGTGTCGAGGAAGAATGCCCCGAATTGCTTGAGGAAATTGAGGAAACGAAGACCGACGAAACCGACATTGACCTTGATGAACTCGACAAGGAGTGCCGCAGGCTTTTTGCCGCTCATTATATGGGCGAGGTGACCGCTGACGAGGGAAAAGATGTTGCAAACGACGGCTATGATGAAAACGTCGGGTTTATCGGTGCGGCGGTAGAAAATGACAGCCGCAACCCCAAAAATAAAAAAGAAACGTATATGAAGTGTATGAACGCCATTGTCGGCACGGACAAGAGTATTCTCGTTAACGGTTGCTTCTTCTCCGAGTTTTCAATGTACTTGTTCAGATATTTGTCCATCATTCTTGCAAGAGGCGAGAATATTGCGCTTGTCTGCAATAACGCAGAGCAGGTTGAGGACGTTTATAACTACGTAAAGCAAGGATTTTCCGAACTTACAAGCCTCTATGCAGGCACTGCAAACGGCGCGCAGAATTTTGACACAACAATCTGGAAAATGTCAAAAGTCGGCGGTAACGATAAAGCGGGTGGCGAAGAGGAAGAAAACACAAACGTTGATAACAGCAGTATTCTTGTTACAACGCTTGATTATATTTGTTCCAATGAATTTGAGCGTGAGAATGATCGCTTTGCAAATCTTCTTGATACGATTGTTTTCGTTGACGTGCTCAACACAATCAACAATTATCCAAGGAAGATGGCAATTCTCAACACCCGACTTCTCAACATCACAAAGAATAACGCGGTGCTTGCAAAGAGCAACCGTAACAGGAATTTCGGCCTGCGCTATATGTCAAAACAGGTACGATACATCTGCTTTGATGATACGAGAACACCCGGTATTGACAGGGTTCTAAAAAATATGTTGTCGGTTGATTTCAATTCGGCAGATGCGATGGCAGACAGCGGAGCAATGGTTCGTTGTTACAGTTATGAGGGCAGAGCGGTTGGCGGCGAAGAACCTAATCGAATCCGTCTGTTGCCCACCGAGGAAGAAATCAGTGTAGTTCTCAATATGGCGCTTCTTTGCCTTACAAAAGGCGCTAAAAACGTAACTGTATTCGTTGATGATGAAGTTCCATATGGCAATATGAGAGAAACGATTGCCGCAAACGAGGCAAATCTCAGTGTCCTTGCCGACGGCAGACTCAGACTTAACAAACCTTTCTATAATCCCGACGAATACTCGGTAATCATAGCGGTTGATTCAGACAACAATCTGCCCGCAACAATCCGCAAATATACCGCAATGGCGGGTGATAAGAAAACACTTGTAATGATTTTCTCGCCCAAATATATGTTGCGCGATTATTACGTTGACAAAGTTGATGAATTGTGGAAAAGTACACAGATTGAGCGCATACCCGCACTGAACGGAAAAGAGAATGAGGTTGCGCAGAAGATTATTGTCAGGGCGAATGCGGGCGGTATTTCCGAAGTGGAAATTTTGCGTCTTGCGGGCACTGTGGCGGCGTACAGACAATACGTTGCGGACGAAAACGTCAACGGAATTCTCAGAGAAGTGCTTTCTGTTTACCTCAACGTGTCGGTTAACTTCATCAATACCCACGACTATTTTGAATTCGTAACTGTCAGGGATTTTGATGAAAAAGGCAAGTTTGTAACGGAGAACAAGGTTATCCTCAGACAGAGAGGAACTGTTTTTGACATCATCAACGGTCGTGATATGGTTGTTATGGTTGTCGGTGACGAGGAAGTCAAATTGAACGTGCCGAAGTGCCGCCTTACACAGAATTATATTGAGGGCCAGAAGTTCATTTATAATGGTAGTATTTATTCAGTGGTAAGGATTGACGCTGCGAACGGAAAAATTTACGCTCATCTTGCCGATGGCGGCAATAATAACGAGGCGTATAAGTATATTCAGTCAAGAGTGTACAGAGTTGACGATTCCGAGGACAGTGTCGTTGAGTGCGTGCCGAGAAGGCATTTGTTGATACGTGACCGAAAGGACAACAAACTCGGCATTAGTGAGGCTTTTGTTTCCGTATTCAGAGCGCCCACGGAGGTACTGACACGCGGATATTATATAGTTGACCCCTATACCCTTGACCCGCATATTGAGCAGTCAAGATACTGGTCTATTTCCGATCCGGGCAAGGACGTATTGGCAAAACAGACGTACCGCGTTTACGGAATGAAGGACGAGGAGCGAACCTACTCGGCGGACGAGATAATGAAGGTGGCTGATCTTAACGCTTACCGTAACGGCGCGTTGACAATGTCGCTCAAAATCCGCGGTAATTACGGCGGCAAAAAGGACGTTACTGCAACGGCTATGGCGGTTGCGCTTTGCGAATTACTCCGTGCAATGTTCCCGTCCGTTGCAGACAGTGTTGTAGTCTGCCCCGTATGGAGCAAGGAATTTGCGGAAAAAACAAAGGATACGCTTGGTATGTATCCGCAACTTTCACTTCTCAGCCGCGAGGGTGACGGTGAAGACGAAATTGAAGTTTTGATTATTGAGGACAGTGCGGAAGAACTCGGCGTAGTTTCAACCCTTGTGCTTGCGGGTGACCACGTTTTCAAGACTCTTTATACCCCGCTTCTTTCCTATATCGAATGGTATTTTGGCTCGGGCGCGCAGAGCGGTTATCTCAACCTCGGTTTTGATACTGCTCCGGACTGCTTCGATTTTGAATCCTTGCGCGAAGTGCTCAGAGTTTTTGCCGACGATATGAGCAAGTACGAATTCCTTGAACCTGAGGAATTTATTGAGAGCGTTGAATGTAATTTCTGCGGAAAACGCTACTCAAAGGGCTCGGGCGTAATCGAACTTGAAGACGGCAGATATATGTGCCCGGACTGTGCAAAGAGCCTTGTAAAAAATAATAAGAGGGAGTTGGAAGAGCACCTCAAACGTGCAAAATTCTTCCTTGAAAGCACCTACGGAATTGAACTCGGAGATGATTACGACTTCTGTTTCGAGTCAACGATAAAGATAATCAACTCTCTCAAAAAGAATCCCGAACTTGCATCAAATTCGACGGATTATCCTGCAAAGAGTTACGTTGATAAGAAGAAAGTTTACATAGAGGAGAGCGTAACGTCGCCTCTGCTTTCCGAAATGATAGTGCGCCAGTTGACTCAGATATGGCAGAGCAAGCATCTGCCGAATCTTGAGGATGAACTTGCGCAGGGACACGTTGCCTTGGTCGGAATTCAGTATCTGCGCTTCCTTAACGAGAATGCGCTTGCAACCGTCAGGGCAAGACATTATGAAACTTCACGTGAAATATCGGGCGTGGGTTATCGCCGCCTTGTCCGCGAATTGCTTGCAAATCCCAAGTACAACAACAATCCGTTCCTTTATCTGACGGACGTTTACGGTATGGGCGGAACGGGTGGTTCGGGTGGATCTGGTGACAAACCCGTTGTGACCGTTCCTAAAAAGACGACCTATGATGACGTTGATTTCGGACGTTCCTACACCCCCGAAACTCACGATAGAGTTGCTCCCGAAAAACTGAACTATTATTACTATTCCTTGTTGTCCGCAAATTTACGTGAAATGTATACTGCAATCTTTGACGCTATGGTCAATTTCCAGTCCACTGTAAATATTGATTGCAGCAACACACGTAACGTGGAAACCGCGCTTAAATCGGTCTGCTACGACCACCCCGAGTTGTATTATTTCAACTACAACGCTACGCTTATTTATACTGACCATCTTGAACTGCATTATCTGTTCACAGAAGAGGAAGTGCAGGCGATGAATAACAAGATGGAGGCGGAGATTCAGACGTATCTTGCCTGTGTTGACGATTCAATGAGCGCATATGACGTTGCCTTGCGTTTGCAGACAAAAATGATTGATCTTGTGGACTACGACACAGTTTCTCTGCATATAGAGGAGTCGATGGGCGGGCCCACGGAAAATAAACTTGACTACTTACGCACGATTTGCGGAGTGTTCCTCAATCGCAAGGTTGTTTGCGCGGGTTATGCAAAGGCTATTCAGTATCTTCTCCAGCGCTGCGGCGTTGAGTGTGGTTATTGTGCGGGCAAGGTGATTGAAAAGGACGGTTCGCTCGGCGGAGGTCACGCGTGGAATATTGTAAAAATGGACGGCGATTATTACTACCTCGACGTCACTCACAACGACCAGTCCAGCACCAGCCAGAAGGTAAAGGATAACTGTTACCATCACTCCTTCTTCTGTATCACTACGGAGGAGTTGCTCAGAACGAGAAATCTGGAGTATTGTCCCGTTGAGCCCACAAAGTGTACGGCAACACGTTGCAATTACTTCGTTCACAACGGACTTGTATTTGACACTTACGACCTTGACAAAATCAAGGAACTTGCGAAAGCGGCGGCAAAACGAGGCAGCAAGTACGTCTGCTTCAAGTTTGCTGACAAAATGTCTTACGGCACCGCAAGGGACAAACTTCTCAACCGTTCCGACGTTTTTGAGATGCTCAGAGCCGCATCGAAAGGTGACAGGAAGATTTGTGAAACAAACGCGGAAAGTTATCTTTTCCTTGACAGATTGTACACCGCGACCATCTGGTTCAAGTACGAATAAAACATATTAATTCAATTTGTGAAAGCGGTTTGTCCCGAGCAAATCGCTTTCACTTTAAGTAAATTTAGTCAGGTGATTAATTTGATTTGGACAATCTTTTTCTTGTTGTCGTTGTTTGCGATTGTGCTTGCATTCGTTCTGATACTTGCATCAATCGGCAAATACGGCAAGCGAATAAATGCGATTCACATTCTGTTCGGATTGTGCTTCGTCTTGTCGGTGACACTTGCCCTGCCGGCATACTTTACGGCAAACGGCACGGATGCGTTGGGCATATTAAAATCCATCGTCGTGGCGTTTCAGAAGGCAATCCGTGTGTTTGCAGCGGACGGCATTTATGCGCCGATTGTTGAAAACATCTCGGCAGCGCCTGTGTGGATAGCAAAGCCCTATCTTGTGATTACTTACGTAACGCAGTTCATAGCGCCGCTTCTTGCCGTCAGTTTTGTGCTTTCGTTCTTCAAAAACGTTTCGGCATACGTGCGCTATCTTATGAGTTGGAGGCGTGAAATTTACGTTTTCTCCCGTGTCAATGAGCGTTCGCTTGCGCTTGCAAAGGACGTTCTGGCAGATGACCCCATGGTGCGCATTGTATTTACCGTAACTTCCGATGGAGTTGCTCAGGTTTCCGAGGAACTGATGGGAGAGGCGAGGGCACTTGGCGCAATTTGTTTTAAAAAGGATATTACGGAAATCAAATTCGGACTGCATAGCAAGAAAAAGCGTATACTCTTTTTCACAATGAGCGGCGACGATATCGTCAACGTGAACGATTCACTCAAACTTATAAGCATTTACAATAACCGCGCCCATACCCGCTTGTATATTTTCTCAAAGGGTACGGAGAGCGAACTTCTCCTTGCGGGCAAGTCTGCGGGTAAGATGAAAATTCACCGAATTGACGAGGTACGTTCACTTGTAACCCGAATTCTGTACGAAAAGGGCGACCGGGTTTTTGCACGCGCAACCCCCGTTTCCGAAACTCTCAAACATATTTCCGCCGTAGTTGTCGGAATGGGCGGTCACGGCACGGAGATGGTCAAGGCTCTTTCGTGGTACGGTCAGATGGACGGATACCTGCTCAATATAACCGCATTTGACCGCGACAAAGCGGCGGCAGATAAATTTGAGGCGCAGGCACCCGGACTTATAAAAAATAATTACGGAATAGAAGTCAAGTCCGACGTTGACGTTGACACAAAGAAGTTTGCGGATGAGATTTCAAAACTAACCGATGCAACCTACGTTTTCGTATCGCTCGGCTCGGACGAGAAAAACGTTGCAACGGCAGTAATGCTCCGTATGTTGTTTGAGAGAATGAATATAAAACCGATAATTCAGACGGTTGTGTATAACAGTAACGCCAGAGAGTTGCTGTCAAACGCGCGTAAGAGCAAGGCGCAGAGTTATGATATTGAGTTTGTCGGAGATATAAATTCGCTTTACTCAAAGGATGTTATTATTGCCTCGGCGCTTGAAAAAGATGCGTTTGCCCGTCACGTTGCGTATTGCTACGGCGACAAGGAGAAAGAGGACGATTTCTGGAAGTATGAGTATTGCTACCGCTCGTCAATTGCAACGGCGGTTCACGCAAAGGCGCGAATCAGTTGTAATATTCCCGGCGCGGGCAAGAGCGAGGACGAAATGACGGACTACGAGAGAGAAACGCTCGGCGCGCTTGAACATCGCAGATGGGAAGCGTATATGCGCGCGGATGGATACGTTTACAGCGGCAGTCCCGAAAGGAGCAGTCGTAACGACCTTGGTAAGATGCACAACAACTTAACCGATGAGTTGACCGACGATGATAAAGCAAAAGATTACCGCGTTTCCGCAGAGAGCAAGAAATAAAACAAAAGCCGTGGGCAACCGCCCACGGCTTTTCTGTTTTTATATACACTTTCTGCAGAATTCTTTCATACAACACTCGTCGCATTTCGGCTTGCGGGCGGAGCATACTGCACGCCCGTGCAGCACGGTGCGGTGACAGAAATCGTTTGATTCCTCGGGCGGCAATAATTTTCTCATCGCATCCTCAACCTTTTTTGGTTCTTTCGTCGTTACAAGTCCGAGGCGGTTGCAAAGGCGTATCATATGCGTGTCCGTCACAACGGCGGGTTTGCCGTAAACGTCGCCCATAATGAGATTTGCCGTCTTGCGTCCGATGCCGGGCAATTTAGTAAGGTCGTCAAGCGTTGACGGTAATTCGCCGCCAAAATCTTCAATCATCATCCTGCACATACCGACGATGTCCTTCGACTTCGTAGCATAAAAGCCGCAGGAGTGTATGTATTTTGCAACTTCATCGGGGTCTGCCCCGGCAAAATCCCTCATCGTTTTGTATCGGTCAAAGAGAGCGGGAGTGACGAGATTTACCCGTGCGTCCGTACACTGCGCCGAAAGTCGCGCCGCAATCAGCAGTTGCAGGGGGGAGGAGTAGTCGAGCGAACAGAGCGCATCGGGATATTCTTTTTTGAGCGCCAGGACCGCCGCAAGTGCAATTTCTTTCTTTGTCATTATATCACTTCCGAATAAAAAATGAGAGGACGGAGAAACCCCGCCCCCTATCTATAATAAAGCGGACGTTGAGGGTTTGCTCCCCGTATATCAGGACGGCATCCGCGGAGAAAGTCCCTTCCCCCTCCGTTTATAATATGCCGTCGCGTATTTTTGTGCTATTCGTTTTCGCCGTCAACTTCGCCCATTTCAACGAGCGCATCGTCGCCGTCAACGAAGAAATCACTGTTAGCGCGGATATAGTTCGCCGCCGCCGCGCAGTATTCATCAAAATTGTAAGCGGCTTTGAATTCGCTGTCGATTACCGCAATGCTTTGCTTGTCGCAGGAAACGGAAGAATTTTCATCAAACATTTCGCACGCGCGTTTTACAATGGAGTCAAGTGTTGATAAACCAAGGGTTTCAAGCACGTTTACGCTCAACTCTTTAAGAGTGACGCAGTTGCGGAAATATGAAGCGAAGCCGTCGTTTGCAACTTCCTCACGAATGTACCACGCAGTATAAATCTGTTTTTCCTCAGAGGAAAGCGCCTCAAAATTTGCCATTTCTTCCTCGGCAGTGCCGAGTTTTTTCCAGATTCGGATAACCGCAACGTCAAAAAGGTCGGCGTTGTCCATAGCACCGAGTTCGTCTTTTATAAGTGTCTGATAGCGGTTTGACAGGGCGTTGAATCTGTCCATTTTTGCAAGCATTTCGCGGCGGATTTTACCCGACCTCTGTGATGCCTTGATTGCCTGATACCATACGAAAATCGCCAGAGCAAGTACGGCAACAAAAATAAGAATGAAAATATAAGGGTTCATAGCAATTCTCCGTTTCTTTAAATAAGTTGTTTGTAAATATCGGACTTTTTGAATCCCGTTTGTTTCGCCGCCGCCTTTGAAGCATCGGCAACGGAAAGTCCGTTTTCCATAAGTTCTTCGGCAAGTTTTACCGCGTAGTCAAGCGTTATTTCCTCCTGCTTTTCGGGCGCGCCCTCAACAATGATGACAAATTCACCCTTTGCGCCGTCCTCGAATTTTACAACGGCATCGTCAAGAGTTGTGCGGATAACCTGCTCGTAAATTTTGGTTATTTCCTTTACGAGCGCAATTTTTCTCTCACCGCCAAAATACGTTTTCATATCGCAGAGTGTTGAGTACAGTTTGTGCGGTGCTTCGTAGAAAATCATCGTCCTGCGCTCATCCACAAGTTCTTCAAGATGCTCACGGCGCTTGTTTTTATTCATACTCAGAAAGCCCTCGAAAGTGAATCTGCCCGACGGCATACCTGACAGCGCAAGCGCGGATATAACGGCGCTCGGGCCCGGAATACACGCCACGGGCACGTTCTGTTCGTGACACTGACGGACAAGGTCTTCGCCCGGGTCTGAAATTGCGGGCATACCCGCATCGGTGACAAGCGCACAACTTTCACCGCCTTGAATACGGGAAATTATAATCTCCGCTTTTTGCAGTTTGTTGTGCTCGTGGTAACTTATCATCGGTTTCTTTATATTGAAATGATTGAGCAGTTTGGCGGTCACTCGCGTGTCCTCCGCGGCAATAAAATCAACCGCTTCAAGTGTTTCGAGCGCTCTTGGCGAAAAGTCGCCGAGGTTTCCTATGGGTGTGCCCAGTACGTAGAGTGTTCCGCTCATTTTCTCATCTCCCTGTATTCAGCGTAAATTTCGTCAATCTCCCGTGTCGGATCGCCGTTTTCGTCCTCCATAACGAGTTGGGGCAGGGTAATAATGCCCGATTTAGCACCCTTTTTACCCTCAACCAATACGAGCCACGGCGCACGTCCTTCACGTTGAACAACAAAGCGCAACCGTTTCGGCTCAAGTCCCGCAAGTCGCAGAGAACAAAGAATGTCCGTCAGCCTTTCGGGACGGTGGCACAAACAAAATCTGCCGCCGAAATTGAGCAGTTTTGCCGCCGCGTTTGCGGCATCGTCAAGTGTGCAGGTCGTTTCGTGGCGGGTGAGTTTTTCCCCGTCCATCTCACTTATGATACCACCGCCTATTTGTTTGTAGGGCGGATTCATCGTAACAAGTGTAAATTGACCGTGTCCGACTTCGCCCGTTATCTCCCGTAAATCACCGCAGAAAATATTGATTCTGTCCTCAAGACCGCTCATCTGTGCGGATTTTCTGACAAGTTCGCACGCATCGGGCTGAATTTCGATTGCGGTAATCTTCTTCGGTGTCGGCTTTGCACACCAGACAAACGGAATGATTCCGCAGCCTGTGCCCATGTCGCAGGCAACGTCACGGCTTTTCGGTGCGGCAAAATTTGCAAGTAAAACCGCATCCGTGCCGAATCGGTGGACGTCATTGACCGTTACAAAAACGTTTTTTGAAATCTGAAAGCATTTCTCTGCCATAAAAAACTCCCACTATTTGCGTCTGTCAATTTTGCCGCTGTAAAATTCTTGCAAAAATGGCACGTCGTCAATCTGAAATTCCCGTCCGTTGAGGTACTCCAGCACGTCGCCGTCCGTTGTGAAGTCAAAGCGCAGTTTGTAGGAACAAAGCGCCTGCTTCTTGAATCCCGTACCCTTGTTGCTTTCTTTTACGCCGTATTTTCCGTCACCGAGGAGGGGATGACCGATTGAGGCAAGGTGCGCTCTTATCTGATGCGTTCTGCCCGTCAGCAAATCAATTTCCAGGAGGGAAAAGCCGTTTTTCGACTCAATGACCGTATATTTTGTAAGTATCGTTCGGTTGTCGGCGTTCTTTTTGTTTGAGATAAAAACCTTGTTTTTGCTCTCGTTCTTTTCAAGGAATCCTTCAAGCACCGCCTGCTTTTTCCTGGGTACGCCATGAACGATGCAAAGGTAGAATTTTGAAATCTCCCTGTCTTTTATCTTCTGGTTAAGTACACGCAATGCCTGAGCGTTTTTGGCGCAGATAACAATGCCGCAGGTGTTTCTGTCAATTCGGTTTGCAAGCGCGGGTGCAAATGAGTTCTCATTACCCGGGTCGTATTCACCCTTTTCATAGAGATAGCGCTGAACACTTGCGATAAGGGTGTTTACGTACTCGTTTCCGTCGGGGTGGCACAGCATACCGACCTTTTTGTTGAGTAATATTATATTTTCGTCCTCATATACTATATCAACGTGTGCGGGTGCGCGCAGAAAGTCATACTTTACTGCACTCGGTGCAAAAAACTCATCGTTTATATACATATCTATAACGTCGCCGACAGTGAGGCGCGTTGAAATTTCGGCACGCTTGCCGTTTACTTTGATTCTCTTCAAACGTATGTATTTATACATCAGCGCTTGCGGCAACAACGGCACCGATTTTGAGATGAATTTGTCAAGTCGCTGATTAGCGTCGTTTTTGGTTATTGTAAAACTTTTCACCGTTTACACCCCTTTGCATTAACTTTTATTGTAACATATATTGCGCAAAAAACAAACGAAAGAAATAAAAAAATCTTAATAATGCAATAATTTCATAAATTTTCTTGCATTTTCTGTTGTTTGTGATAGAATTATGGTGTAATTTGTTGGAATCATTTTAACAAGTTTGAATTTTTAGTTGGAGGAGGTGCTGAGAATGGCTTACAAAATTTCCGACCAGTGCGTAGGTTGTGGTGCTTGCATGGACGCTTGTCCGATTGGCGCTATCTCTGAGGCAGACGGCAAGTGCGTAATCAATGAGGGCGCTTGCGTTGAGTGTGGCGCTTGTGAGGGTGCTTGTCCGGTAGGTGCAATCTCTCTCTAATTTCTGTGCTTAACTAAAACACAATGGGTTGTTGCGTTGGTGCGGCAACCCTATTGTTTTAGCATCAATTATGGGGTGTTTATTATGAAAAACAATATAATTCTGGTTGGTATGCCTGCGGCAGGAAAAAGCACCGTGGGCGTAATTCTGGCAAAGACGATAGGCTACAATTTTGTAGATACGGATATAGTTATCAGTAACCGCGAGGGGTGCACTTTGCAGCACCTTGTGGATACACTCGATTACGAGGGGTTTTTAAAGGTTGAGGAAGCGGCGGCTCTTTCGCTTGACTGTGAAAAGACAGTTATTGCGACGGGCGGCTCAATGGTGCTGTGTGAAAACGCGATGAAACGTCTTAAAAACGACAGTGTTGTTGTTTTTCTTGACGCGCCTCTTGATGAAATCCGCAGAAGGCTTACGAATATCAAAACAAGGGGAATCGCATTTGGCCCGAATAATACTCTGAGCGACATTTATAATTTGAGAATGCCGCTTTACAAAAAATATGCCGACCATACCGTTGACGTAACGCAGGGTACAGAAAAGGTTGTTGAGGAGATAATCCGCAAGGTCTTTCCGCAGGAGGACAGACGATAAAATAAAGGGGCGGTCAAATTGGCAGAACAAAATAAAATTAAATGCAAAACGGGTCAATAAAATCGCTCTTGTACTGCATTACGAAACAACATAAATTTTAATTAAAATTCAAATCTTATCGTAGGGGGCGACGTCCTCGACGCCCCGAAAAACGTATAAAACCTAAATTCTCCCACAAAAATGAAAATGAAAACCGTAGGGCAGGGCTTAAACCTGCTGGTTTCGTTATACAAAAAAAGCACCTTGGATTTTCAAGGTGCTGATTTTTTATTTTATCCATCACTTTTTGATTTGTGCGCTCATAGAATGAATAAATAAGTGCTATCCGTAAATTCTCGGTACACGTTTGCCAACGTCGCAAACAATTTCGTAATTGATTGTGCCAAGTGTTTTTGCAACGTCATCGGTTGTCATTGCGGGCGCTTTACCGAAAACCGTTACCTCGTCACCGACGTTTACGTTTTCAATTTTGCTCACGTCAACAACTGTCTGATCCATACACACTCTGCCGAGGATTTTTGCGCGCTCACCGCCTACGAGCATCTCTCCCACGTTGCTCAGGCGGCGCGAATATCCATCCGCGTAGCCGATGGGTATTGTCGCAAGGAATGCACCGTCCTGTGTCAGAGCGGTGCCGCCGTAACTGACGGGTGTTTCTGCGTCAAGAGTTTTTATCTGAGCAACAACAGATTTAACCGTCATAACAGGGGTTAACTTGATTTTGTTTTTCACTTCGCCCGACGGCCACAGTCCGTACATAATGATTCCCGTTCGCACCATGTCAAGATGCATTTCGGGGTAGTCAAGGCAAGCGGCAGAGTTGGCACAATGGCGGATTTCAAAACGTATTCCGCGCCCCTCAAGCCTTGCGATTGCGTCCATAAACAGAGCGAATTGAAGGCGCGTATACACTTCGCCCGAAACTTCATCAGCACGGGCAAAATGAGTAAAAATTCCCTCGGGATAAAGTCCGTCAAGGGTTACCGCAGCGGCAATCTCGTCAATGGAATCGTCGTTATCAACGCTGTCATGGTAGACAAAGCCGATTCGTGACATGCCCGTATCAACCTTTATATGAATATTGACTTGCAAGCCGAGTTTTACTGCCTCTGCGGATAGAGATTCCGCGTAGGATAACGAGAAAACCGCCTGCGAAATATTGTTTACGGCAAGTGATGCAGCGTACTGCGGGGGAGTGTAACCGAGAATCAAAATCGGCTTTTCAATACCGCCCCTGCGCAATTCGAGTGCTTCCTCAAGGTTTGAAACGGCAAACCAGTCCGCGCCGCATTCGTCAAGCACTTTTGAGCAACGTACTGCGCCGTGGCCGTACGCGTCCGCCTTTACAACCGCCATTATTTTTGCTCCGCCCGAAGCGGCAATGCGGATGTTTTCGTAGTTTTCTCTGAGCGCTGTTAGGTCGATTTCCGCCCAGGTGCGCCTTAAAAAATTTTCGTCTTTATTGTATTCCAAAAAACTCATCCCTTTGTGAATAGATAAGAAAAGATTAGCAAAAATATAAACCGAAAAGGAGGGGACTCAATGAGAAATGAATCCGAGCAAAATTCCGACGAACTGATAAATTGTTATGATAACATAGAGTTTCCGTCGGGTGATATAGATGATCTCATCTTCGGCAAAATTGAACTTAAACCAAGTGAGCGTTAGGGCAGGAAGAATAATCAAAACTCTGCTTTGAGGCGGGTTTGGGTTGTACTGCTTACCCTATGAAAGAATTTCCAAAATGACCGCATTTGAGAGTAGAAACCCCTGCTTAGTCAGGCGGATTGAATCCTCAGTGCAAACGGTGAGGGTATGCTTTTCGAGCGCCCTTGCTTTTTTTAGCATATTTTCGGGTATCGTGAAGCCGAAAACCCTTTGTGTATCAGCATTTTTAAGTCCGTCGGCAAGTCGTAGACGAAGCATACAGAATTCCTCAAAATCGCCGCCTGCCGAGTCGAAAATCGGCTCTGCACCGTTTAAAAAAGCGTCAAGATTACGCTCAAAACAAAATCTCTTTCCGTCTAAAAAAGAGTGAGCGGCAGGGCCTAAACCGAGATATTCTTCACCCAGCCAATATTTGAGGTTGTGGCGGCTTTCAAACCCGTCTTTGCAGAAGTTTGAAATCTCGTACTGCTTGTAGCCGTAGTTTTCAATCATCTCACAGGCTGCAAGGTACATATCTGCCGCAAAATCGTCGTCGGGATGCTCACTTGTCCTTTTGGCAAAAGGTGTGCCTTCCTCCGCTTTGAGAATGTAAGCGGAGATATGCTTTGCGCCAAGGTCGGCGCAGAATCTGACCGACTGTGCAAGACTCTCCCGTGTCTGATGGGGGAGAGCGAGCATAAGGTCAAGTGAAATATTGTGTATACCGCTTTTTTGCGCCGATTGGACGGCGTGCTGCGCCTGATCAGGTGTCGCTTTTCTGCCGAGCGAACGTCTTTCCGCAAGATTTGCCGACTGCAAACCGAGCGAAATGCGGTTGACGCCGTGTTGCGCCACCGCATCGAAAAATCCGTCGTAAATTGTGGACGGATTACATTCAAGTGTGATTTCCGCATCGGTGAGGGAGAAATTCTCCCTTGCCGTTTTTATTATTCTGCCGATTTGTTCGGGGGAGAGGAGCGACGGAGTACCGCCACCGAAGTAGAGAGTAGAGGCGTTTCGATTAAGCCTTTCACCCCATTTTCCGAGCGATTCTATCACCGCAAGGGTGTATTTTTCAAACAAATCGTCCCTGCCCGCGAGCGAATAAAAATCGCAGTAGTCGCATTTTGATTTACAAAACGGGACGTGTAAATAAAGTCCGATAGGTTTCATTTTCCAAACACCGATTTATTTTGCTTCGTCCACAAATTCTTTTGTGGAGTTGAAGTCAAGGTTTTCCTCAATTGCACCTTTTGTGGTGATTGGGTTTCTGTGGGCGTAGAGGGTGAGCGCTTTGGGGTCTTTGACGAGGGCAAAGCCTGCAAGTCCCGTTTCTTTCTGGTAGGGTTTTGCAATACCGCCGTCAATTACAATCAGTTTGCCCTGCGCTTTGACGGGGTTTTCACCTTTTTTGACAACCTTTACGGGCACGTGGCCATTGATTATATGACCCGTTTTTGCATCAAGCCCGAATTCCGTGAGGATTTTTTCGGCAACGTCAACACGGTCAAGGAGTTTGAAGTAGGGGTTTTTAACTTCTTCGTGCGTTGCTTTGTCCTCAACGTAATATCTCTCAAAAGTTGTCATTCTGCTCTTGCCGAAAAGTGGGGATTTTTCACCGCACCAGAGATACCAGATGAAGTCAAGCGCATTCTGCTTGTCCGCATCGGCATCGTCAAGGAAGTACGCCTTTCTTGTCATCTCGTCGCAGAAATCAAAATACTCCTTGCCCTTCATCGTTTTGCCGAACAGTTCAACGCTTGCAATTTCACCGTCCTCGGTGAGCGGCACACATCCGTGGAAAAGCAAATTTCCGTTGTACGCAAGGTAAACGCTGCCTTTTTGGAAAAGCAGGTCAATATGCTTTTTGACAAGTGCGTTGTTGCGGAATTCGGCAGTGAATTTCTTTATCAAAGCATCCTCTTCAGCCGACAATTCGTAGGGGTTCTTGGGGTCTACGGTTGGGAAATCCCTGCTGAGCAAGGGGTGAATAACGCCGTCAATGTCAATGGTGTAGTCGTCAAAATTAATTCTTTCAAGTAGTCGGCGGTGGTCAAGAGCCAATGACGGATTACGCATAGCGAGTTGACCTTCAAGTTTGAACTGAATTATCGAAACCGCCTTGTGCATTTTGGCGGTGAGGTAGGGGTCAACGGGTGTGCCCGTTATATCGTAGTCACTTGACGGCTTGAATTTATTGAAACCGTCGTCGTTGTACGTCCTGTCAGCAAAATCGGCAAGGTCTTTAAGGTCAATGCCGTAACCGAGTTCAAACATATCAAATCCGTTGTATCTCAGCGCGATTCTCAGCGCGTTTGCAACGCAGATTTCACTGCCTGCCGCAGCACCCATCCATACGATGTCGTGGTTGCCCCACTGAATGTCGACGCTGTGGAAAGAGCAAAGTTCGTCCATAATGATATCGGCGCGCGGGCCTCTGTCGTAAATGTCGCCAACCACGTGAAGATGCTCAATAGCAAAACGCTGTATTTTCTTTGAAAGTGTGACTATGAATTCATCCGCTTTGTCAAAGGTTATTGTGCCGACAAACTGCTTTGAAAACGCGTGGTAAATGCAGGTCAGGTCAGCGATGACCTTGCTGTACCAAGGGTTCATATCCGTGTTTTTGCTTTTTACGAAAGCCAGTTTCTCCTCGGGATAACAGATGAGTGAAGCAAGTTCTCTGCGGTCATCTTCGGGCATAGCGCCGAGAGTGGAATCAATCTTTCTTCGAATTTCGCCCGATGCGCTGCGAAGGATATGTATAAACGCCTCATGCTCGCCGTGAATGTCGCTGACAAAATGCTCGGTGACAGCGGCGGGATTGGGGTTTCTCAAACTTTCCATATTACCACTCCTAATAAAATGCTGCCTTTTATGGTATCACAGTTTTCATCAAAACTCAATACGCGCGCGGGCAATAAAATTATAAAAATAACCTATTGCAAATGCGAAGTAAAACCATTATAATTATTATAATTATGTAATTTTATATAAGGGTGTTGTAAATGAGTGAACAGAAAAAATTAGTAAATGAAATTACCTCAATGGACGAGGACTTTGCGAAATGGTATACCGACATTGTCAAAAAGGCGGAGTTGGCTTCCTATTCCGGTCTTAAAGGTTGTATGGTTGTGCGCCCATATGCTACGGCTATCTGGGAGAATATCCGCAACGAACTTGACCGCCGTTTCAAAGAACTCGGACACGAGAATATAATGATGCCGATGTTTATTCCCGAGAGTTTGCTCCAGAGGGAAAAGGATCACGTTGTCGGTTTTGCGCCCGAGGTTGCCTGGGTAACCCACGGCGGCGAAGAAAAACTTGCTGAGCGCATCTGCGTTCGTCCGACTTCCGAAACACTTTTCTGTGAGCATTATGCGGAAATTATCCATTCTTACAGAGATTTGCCTAAACTCTATAATCAGTGGTGCAGCGTTGTCCGTTGGGAAAAGACGACCCGTCCCTTCCTTCGCACAACCGAGTTCTTCTGGCAGGAGGGACACACAATGCACGAAACCGCGCAGGAGGCTATGGATGAAACTGAGCAGATGCTCAACGTTTACGCCGACTTCTGTGAGCAGTGCCTTGCAATCCCTGTAATCAAGGGCAGAAAGAGCGAGAAAGAGAAGTTCGCGGGTGCAGAAGCGACCTACACGATTGAAGCGCTTATGCACGACGGCAAAGCGTTGCAGAGCGGCACAAGCCACTATTTCGGCGATGGTTTTGCAAGAGCGTTTGATATTAAATTCACGGGCAGGGATAACACTCTCAGTTATCCGCACCAGACCTCATGGGGTATGTCAACGCGTATCATCGGCGCTATCATTATGACTCACGGCGATGATAACGGACTTGTACTCCCGCCGTTCATTGCGCCAACTCAGGTTGTGCTCGTTCCGATTGCTCAGCATAAAGAGGGCGTGCTTGATAAAGCGAATGAGATTATGGAAAGACTTTCAAAAGTTTGCCGCATCAAAGTTGATGATTCAAACAACTCTCCCGGATGGAAGTTTGCCGAGTATGAGATGAAGGGCGTTCCGCTGAGAATTGAAATCGGCCCGAGAGATATTGAAAATAATCAGTGCGTAGTTGTACGCAGAGATAACAGAGAGAAGATTGTTGTCAGCCTTGATGCCCTTGAAACCGAGATTCCCGCACTTCTCAAAGCGGTTCAGGACGGTTTGTATGAGAAAGCGCTCAAACATCGCGAGAGTATGACAACACGCGTCACCGACCTTGACGAGTTTATCGCAATCGCATCCCGCCCGCAGACAGGTTTCATTAAGGCGATGTGGTGCTGTGAGCGTGAGTGTGAGGAAAAACTCAAAGAGATTGCCGGTGTTACTTCAAGATGTATGCCCTTTGAGCAGGAGCAACTCAGCGACATTTGCGTTTGCTGTGGCAAACCCGCAAAGGCTATGACCTATTGGGGTAAGGCATATTAAAGGAGAATTGATTATGAAAGAAATCGTAGTCGGCACAAGTTATTCAACCGAACTTGTTGTCACCAAGGAGCAACTCGCTTCCGTTGCGGGAAGCGGTACGCTCGACGTTTTTGCAACTCCATGGATGATTGCGTATATGGAACTTGCCGCGCTTCACTGTGCCGAGCCGTTTATGGACGAGGGCGAAACAACCGTCGGCACTCAGGTCAACGTTAATCACGTTGCCGCTTGCGGATGCGGAGAGAAAGTTTACGTAACGGCAACCATTACTGAGGTTGACCGCAAGAGAATTGTTTTTGACGTTAATGCAAAAACGGACAAGTGGGAAATCGGCAGCGGCAAGCACGAGAGATTTGTGATTGATATTGCAAAGTTCTGTGCAAAGTCGGGAATTTAAGTAACTTATTCGGAACGTTCCGAAATTGAATTTATAAAAACAAAACTTTTCAGAAAAGAGGCTTGTATGATGAATTATTCACATGAGGTACAAAAGATGTGCCCTATCGCAAAAGGGCCTAACCACGGACCGGCTCCCATCCCTGAGGAGGGCAGATGGGTCAAGGCTTACCAGATTGCAGACATCAGCGGTATGTCCCACGGTGTTGGCGCGTGTGCACCGCAGCAGGGTGCTTGTAAGATTTCTCTTAACGTAAAGAACGGTATTGTTGAGGAAGCGCTTGTTGAAACAATCGGTTGCTCGGGTATGACTCACTCTGCGGCTATGGCGGCAGAAATCCTCCCCGGCAAAACACTGCTTGAGTGTCTTAATACAGACCTTGTTTGTGACGCAATCAACGTTGCTATGAGAGAGATTTTCCTCCAACTCGTTTACGGCAGAACACAGTCCGCTTTCTCTGAGGATGGCCTTGTAATCGGCGCTGCTATGGAGGACCTTGGTAAAGGCCTTCGTTCACAGGTCGGCACAATGTACAGCACAAAGGAAAAAGGCGTTCGTTACATGGAGATGGCGGAGGGTTATGTAACCCGAATCGCTCTTGATGAGAACAACGAGGTTATCGGATACGAATTTGTAAGAGTTGGCAAGATGCTTGAGGACATCCGTCACGGCGCAAACCCGACCGACGCTTATGAGAAGAACAAGGGCACTTACGGCAGATTTGACGCAGCCGCTAAGTACGTTGACCCGAGAGAAGAATAAGGAGGTGGCTGAATATGTCTAACATCACATTTGAGGGTATTGAAAGAAGAATGCCCAAAATTGAAAAATGCCTTGCTGAATACGGTATTGCAAGTCTTGCCGAGGCAAAGGCAATCTGCACCGAAAAGGGCATTGACGTTGAGCAGATTGTAAAGGGCGTTCAGCCCATCGCTTTTGAAAACGCTGTATGGGCGTATACCCTCGGCGTTGCAATCGCACTTAAAAAAGGCGTAAAGAACGCTTGTGAAGCAGCAGGTGCAATCGGCATCGGCTTGCAGGCATTCTGTGTTCCCGGCTCCGTTGCTGAGAACAGAAAAGTTGGACTCGGACACGGCAACCTTGCCGCTATGCTCCTGAGCAACGAAACAAAGTGCTTTGCATTCCTTGCAGGTCACGAGTCTTTCGCAGCGGCAGAGGGCGCAATCGGTATTGCAAGAACTGCTAATAAAGTCCGTACAGAACCCTTGCAGGTAATCCTCAACGGTCTTGGCAAGGACGCGGCTTATATCATTTCAAGAATCAACGGCTTCACTTATGTTGAAACAGAGTATGATTTCTATACAGATGAACTCAAAATCGTAAGAGAAAAAGCATTCTCCGACGGTGAGAGATCAAAGGTTCGTTGCTACGGTGCAAACGACGTTCTTGAGGGCGTTGCAATCATGAAGCAGGAGAGCGTTGACGTTTCAATCACAGGTAACTCAACCAACCCCACAAGATTCCAGCACCTTGTTGCAGGCACTTACAAGAAGTGGGTTCTTGAAAACGGCAAAAAGTATTTCTCTGTTGCATCAGGCGGCGGCACGGGCAGAACTCTCCACCCCGACAACGTTGCGGCAGGCCCCGCTTCCTACGGCCTTACCGACTCAATGGGTCGTATGCACGGTGACGCACAGTTCGCAGGCTCATCCTCCGTTCCCGCTCACGTAGAGATGATGGGACTTATCGGTATGGGTAACAACCCCATGGTTGGCGCAACAGTTGCTTGTGCAGTTGCAGTTGAAGAGGCTGTGAAGTAATAAGGCTTTCGAGGTTTTTTACAACTTTGAAACCTTAAGTCCTAAATTTAATCATTGATAAAAAGTCAGACCCATCATTTTGGCTTATGCCATCATGATGGGTCTGATGTTTTTGAGTAAAAAATATCAAGTTGAGGTCAAGTTTTTATGAAGAAATTATCAATGGTTTGTCAAGTTTCAATCACATTCGAGCAAGGTTGTGATATGTATTTGCTTAATTGTAAGCAGAGAAACCTCAGACAAGGAACAATCAATCACTACAAACAAAGTTATAATCAGTTTTACAAGTATTTTGACCGTAATATGTTAGTGAGTGAAATTACAGAGCGGACATACAAAGATTACGTTGTTTATCTCTGCTCTACAATCGAAAATGAGGTCAGCGTAAATTCCTATTTACGTGATTTGATTACCACTTTTCACTTCTGGATGAACGAGGGTTTAATTCCTCATTTCAAGATGAACTCAATAAAAGTTGATAAGCATAGCATTGATACGTATTCAAACTCAGAACTTAGAATTTTACTCCAAAAGCCAGACGTGAAGAAGTGCGGTTTTGTGGAATATCAATGTTGGGTTCAGACAAATCTATTGTTCTCTACTGGCATCAGACAACGCAGTTTAACTCATATCAGAGTAAAAGATGTTGATTTGTTCAATAACATTGTAAATATCAATACAACCAAAAACCGCAAAGCCCTTGTTGTCCCTATCAGCCAGACAATGGCAAACATCTTAAAAGAATATCTGACTTATAGGCAACACGAATCGGGAGAGGACTTCTTGTTCTGTAATGTATTCGGCAAGCAATTAACCAAGAGCACAAGTTATCACCAACTCTACACATACAACAAAGGACGTGGCGTGGAAACAACGGGCATTCACCGTTATCGCCACACGTTTGCGAAACAATGGATTTTGAATGGCGGAAACGTGGTAGCACTCCAAAAGATATTAGGTCATAGCAATCTGGCAATAACTCAGAACTATATCAATATGCTTGTAAGCGAAACGGCGGAAGAGGTAAATGCCATAAATCTGATTGATAAATTTACCGAAACAAGAACCTACAAAATGAATATGCGCAAAAGATAAAATAAGCCCGCATCAGAGCGGGCTTATTCTTATTCATAAAGCATTGTTATTGATTTGATATATTCCTGAAATGCGCTGACTTGCTCGGGCGGTTCTATTACCTTGGCCTTGTTTCCAAAAGTACAGAGCCAGCCATAGAATTGCTTATTCACGCCCGCACGCATTGACACGGTGAAATGGCCTTTGTCTGCGGTTTCATAGGACACCTTATCCGTTCCTAACTTTTCAACAACGGCGTTCATACAAGTATTTACAAACTGGATTTTGATAGAACAGTTTTCACCCTCAAACATTGAGAAGTTTGTTTTTGCGTATTCGCTTGCGTTGAAGTCATAGAAAAACTCCGCTCCCTCTCTCTTCTCGTCAGGGAGCAACCGCACATTCTCCATTCTGTCTATGCGATACGTCCATTTTTTCTTGTTCTTTTCGTCATAACAGAGTAAGTAATAATAACCCTCGTTGATAAGCAAATGATACGGGCTGACTATGTATTTACTGCCTTTTCTGCCATGCTTTACTTTTGGCTTGGTTGTTCCCTCTGGTATGTAAAACTCGTTGTAATTAAACTCAACCTTACATCTTGCGGTGATGGCATCACTCAGCAATTTTACATTGTCAAACATCTGGGAATTCTTTGTCTTATCCTTATTGACGATGGGTGAAATGTGGTCTAACCGCTCCGCATCAAAATCGCTTACGTCCTTAAGAATAAACTTTTTGAGATAGTCAGAGTTGGTCTTGTTGATGAATTTAGAGGCATACACGCTCTCCAATAGCAATCTGATAAGTTCAAAATAGCCTTCTTCCCTCTGGAAATAATATCCACGGTCTTGCTTGCCATCACTTTTGAACCTTATGCTTCTGAACTCTTTATCCTCTTCAACGCACTCTTTCGCCTCGTCAATGGTGTAGTCATCCTCGCCGTTCAGAATGGCTTGTTCCAGTTCCAGTATTGCGTTGATTGCCTTAATATCTCTTTGTATAGTTTTTTCCTGAGCGGAAATGCCATAACTTTTCAACAATTCGGCCATTTGTGCGGACGTCAGTAAATGCTCAACGTCCGTTTTCTTTTGGAACAATCGCATAACCAAATACGTTTTCATTTTCTGATCTTCTTGTCGGCCTCTTTTTCTTTCCTCTGGCATAGAGTGGCTCTCCTTTTGAAAATTTTGTTTTGAAATTATCCTCTATTACATATATAATAAGGTGTTTTTGAATTTTAAAAAACCAGCAAGATAGTTTCAAATGCTATCTTGCTGGTTTGCTTTTGTGTATATAAAATTAGGACTAAATTTAACAAAAGATGTTTTACCAACAAATTATGCTTATGTATCTATCTGAGCTTGCAATTTCGGCATTTAGTTTTGAGTAATAAGCAGAAACAGCGCTATTATATGCAATAATCGCACTATTATGTGCAACAACAGTGCTATGCTCCAGAAAAATTTCAGCCGTATCTCTAATACCGTTTAGCATTGCTGTGGTGGTAGAATTCAAAGAATTCAATTCTGTATTGATCTGGCTCAACTGTGAATACAGCATATATTGATTTCCTTTAATTTGTTCTAACGAATCTCCTATGGCCTCCAACTTGTTAATAATTATATTTGCTCGAAGTTCAGATTCGTATAAATTATAGCATCCGTTTACGCCGTCCAAAGCTTCGCAACGTCCAGATAGTAAATACTCGTAAAAACTCGTAACAGCGGTTAAATCACGATACTTACCAAATATAACCTCTGTAGCATAAAGTTGATTTTTTTGCTTAAATAATTTCGCAAGCAATTCTGACGCTGCTTCAATTTCTTTATCTAAATTGGTTTTCAACTGAACAGCAGCATAATCCGTATTGTTTTGTAGCTGTGAAATATTACTTTCGATAGCAATTTGATGAGCCTCTATTTCATTCCTTAATTTTTCAAGTGCAAGGTTTTTCTCTTTTATTATAGTGTCAAGTTCAAGGATTTCTATGTTTCTTTCCTGAATAGCCTTTTCACGTAACTCTTCTTGTTGCTTTTTTGCTTGCTCCAATAGCATGGGGTATTCAGATAAGGCTTTATTGTATAAAGCCACCTCAGCATTATATTTTGCGCTTTTTGTTTCGTTTTCTACTGCTATCTTTTTCTTGTTAAAAAGATTTGCAGTTGCATAAACGGGTTCTACAGGCGCAGTCGGTTTAACGGGCATTGTGACAGATGGTGAAATAACACTTGAAGCGTGAAGGCGATCTCTGCGTTCTTGGAGTTCGACAATCTCGCTTGTTCTTCTCTGTAGTGCCATCTGTAATTCGTCAATTTTTTCAGAGGCCTTCTGTTTTTCAACCATCAAAGGATAAGATTGTGCAAACCTGGCTTCTTGATTGACCACATAACTTGACAAAAACAGAAAGAACAAACGCTGTTTTATAGAGCGAATATTCTTTTCAATATTGATGATTTTTAAAAGATATTCCTGAAGTTTTTTTGAATCTGTCTTTATATTAGTTGTAGCATCGGGGTTAACCGCTACATCAACGGGAATATCGCATCTATTATTCAGTTCCAAAAGAGAAACGGTGGCCTTCTTCTCGGCTATTCCGCTACGAGCGTTAGATAGAAAAGAAGATATTTCTTCTAATCCTCGTAGAAATATAGCCCTGCTTCCTGCAGGCTTCATTGAATTTCGACAGATAGGATTTGTAAAAAATTGCGATTCATCTATAGATAAATCGTTTTGGATAAAATAACCGTTATCGTGAATCAGTTGGCCATTACAAATTGGGCACTTTTCAAGTTCGGCGAAAGCTTCTGCTTCTTTCTGCAATTTTTGAAATTCAGCAACGGAGTTGTTTACTGCTTTCTTTGTAGCAATATCAGCCTCGTTTTGTGGAGCATAATACAGAGTGTATTTCCATTCTCCATAGATTTCCGTTCCACATTCCGGACAAAAATATACTGATGTAACGGTGTTCTTACAACGTGTACGGGCACCAAGTATATCTTTTGTTTCTCGATCCGATAAACCGAGTTTGTTCCACCTAATTCGCATAAAATCCTCCCCAAAAATAAATTTTTCCAAAGAAAGATCAAAACACTATTAACCTAAATGATAACCCCGAGTAATCGGGGCAGGAAGCTACTACTAAACAACAATTCCAACAAAAAAGCACCAAAAGATACAAAAGCTAAAACATCATTTATCATAGACATCCCCCCTCGAATACTTGCTAATGTTATATGTCCTCATTTATACAATTAACAATCCCCTTTGCAGGTTCCGGAGCAGGACGATATTATTATATCATAGTTTCAAATAGCTTTCAATATGTTTCATGTAGGAGTGGAGGGTATAAAATCCTTTTTTCTGCTTTCTACTTTTTATCGCAGACAATGCTTCAAATACATTTTCTCCATATAAATCCTCAAGTATTTTGAGTGTCCAAAAATTCAACTTGTTTTTGGTTACATGCAAAACATGTGGTTCATACAATAAAGGATCTTCAGACAACTGCAGTAACTGAGCTTGCATATCTTTTTCCAAGTCAAACTTAGGATAGGTATTATAACATTTACATCCTGAATTTATGGATAGATTTTTCGCCTTATTTGTTCCAACACAAACAAATACAACATTTTCAAAATTTGCATTTAAGAAATCCGCATCTTCGATATTGCAATTTATAAAACACACATTTTTTAATTTAGCATTTTTGAAAGAAGATTTTCTTAAATTACAATTACAAAAATCAACACCAATTAGTTCTGCTTGATTAAAATTGCATTTTGTAATAATAGATGATTGATATCTAACATTTTTAAATTTTGCATCTTTATAAATTAAGTTATGCATATTTGATTTATAGCAATATTTATGGGATATTCCTTGCAGTTTCTTTAAACATCTTGTTAAAGTAAAATATATCCTTTTATTCATAGCTAATTTGATCTGTTCTCTATTTATCCGTTTAGCTTTCCTTTTCGCTAAAAGCTTCTTTCTTGCTTTCCCCACGATTGATACACCTCGTTTAGATTTTTTTCATTATACCATAATGATGTGAAACAATCTATATTTTCTAATCCTCTGTTATGAATTGAATTGGTCTTACGATTAAATCGCTATGCCTTCTCCAATAGTTCAAGATATTTATAGACCGTTGTTCGGCTCATATTACACACTCTGGCGAACTCTGAGATATTCAGCACTCCGCTCTTGTATGTAGGATAATGTTTAAGGAATATCACGGGGATATTATCAACCGTTGTGTGCGGTCGCCCGATGCGTGCGCCCTTTGCTCTGGCGTTCTCCATTCCTGAGCGGACACGTGCTCTGATAATGCGCAATTCCAATTCCGCAAATACACCTGACATCTGGATAAACGCATTTGTCATAGGGTCAATCTGACCGCCCGAGCAATCAACTGTAATACTCCCTATTATCACAAGGCGGAGGCGTTTTTCTCGCACGGTTTCGATTATCTCACAAAGTTGCTTTGTACTTCTGGCAAGTCGGGAAACCTCGGTTGTGTATATTGTGTCGCCCATTTGCGCTTGTTCCAAGAGTAAAGAGAGTTGTTCTTTAATTGCGGAGTCGCCGTGCTCATATTCGAGGAATACCTCTTGCGCACCCGCCGTTCTGAGTTCCCGCACCTGACGTTCAATATCTTGCTTGTTTTCGTTTGTGGAGCATCTCGCATATCCGTAATTCATATCACACCTCACTAAATCTGTTGAACTGTCCCTTGTATTCCTCAAATACGTCCATAATCATTTTCGCACCGAGGCGGAAACCGCAAACAAACGCATCCTCTTCTTCGAGCATAGACATCTTCTGTAATAACTCCCTGACCTTTTCCCATTTCTCCACCTTGTCTGTTGGCAATCCGCAAACAAACTCGTCTATTACATCGCCAGACTTGATTAACAATGCTCTGTACTCAGAATCAGAGCGGACATAGCGTTCTATCGGTGATACGTTGCCATACCACAAATCCTTTAATACATACATAGTTATTACTCCTTTTGTTTGACTTGGCGGAGAGAGTAAGTTATAATGTACTCACCCTCTCCTATTGGTTCTGAGGGTTTGCCCTCTTGCCAGTTGCTTTGGTCGGCGTTCTGGCAAGGGGCTTTTCTTATGCTATTGTAAATCTACGGCTTGACACTTGCTTGGTGTATTCCTTGTAGAGTTCGGGCATAACCTTCTTGAAACTTGTTGTGTCGAACCTCTGAGAGAGAACTGACGTCCAACGTACAATGTATGTGCCCGCCTCTAACTCTTCGGTATCACGCTTGAGCATTTCTGCCTTGATTTCGTCCCTGAGTGCCTCGGCCTCCGCCTTTGCCTCTTCAATGAGATTTTCCATATCTCTGAGAGCCTCGATTTTTGTTGCGATTTCGTTTGTTGACATAGTGATTAACTCCTTTGCGTTTTTATTTGTTGTTTATCAACTGTACTCATTATAGCACTAAATGTTAGTGTTGTCTATTGGCAATTTGCACTAACTTTTAGTGTTTTGTTTGTGCAAATTGACACTTGATTTTAGTGCAATCCTATGATAGAATTGAGTAAAATAGGGAAGGTGGCGGCAAAAATGGCTATACGATACAAGATTGATATTATGGCTGAACTTAAAAAGCGTGGTTATTCCTCAACGAAAATACGTGAAGAAAAACTAATCGGTCAATCATACTTACAACAGATAAGACACAACGAACTGGTTTCATGGAAAACCATTGATACCTTGTGTCGCATTCTGGAGTGTCAGGTGGGCGACCTCATTGAGTATGTGTCAGACGATACGGAGGGTGTTCAATAAAACACTTGCTTTCATGGACGGCGGGAGCGGTATTCCAAAAGGCGCAAAATGGGCGGAAAACACGGTGTTTTTGTTCAGGAAATTGATTACACCCTTTTGCGGACATAGGGGGTATATTCTGGGAAGAAAAAACTTTTTCCCATGCTCTTGGCTTTTAGGTGGGCGGCTTCGTTTTGAAATGTGATTTTTATTCTGAAAGACGATTTGTGCGGTCGCCAATGATAGAAAAACTTTTCTCCCCGTCAGACGGGCGCAAATGAATATAAACGAAAAAAACGGCAAACCAAGATTTCTCTCGGTTTGCCGTTCTGTTATTTCCAATCCTTGAAAAGACCGTCTATTGCGTGTTGGACTGATACACTCAGCATACTTTCCACAAGTTTCAAAATTTCCTTTTCAAGAAAATCCTCTTCTCTTTTTTTCTTCATAATACTCTACCTCGCCGCCATCAGGATTTCCTCTGGGGAATATCCTTGTAAATACATATCATCTGAATAGTCTGGAAGTTCCTTTTTGTAATACATTATCATAATCTCCTTTTTCAATTATCGATAAAACCGCCGATGCGGTTTTATCGGGCATTGGCTTATTCATCCAAAACCGCTGTTGCGGTTTTGCTAATGAATAAGTCATGCCGTCATATTATATTGATTTTCAGAAGAGCGGAATTAAAGATAATTGATTAAGATAGTTTTTACGAATTGAGTTATATATTTAACACTAATTATATCTAATTATTGGTGTTAATTGTTTGACTTAATCGTTATCCAATTCTTGCTCAATATCCCTCTGAATAAGATTGCACAAAAATTCAATTTCATTATTATGTATTCCGTTGATTTCTGGAATTGCTTGTTTCCTTGCAACGCCACCATAATTATTTCGCATGTTATTTATTGCGTGGAATGAAGAATAACCATTTTTTATATCTTCCCAATATCCATGCCACGCTCCAGTGTATTCATCTCTTTCAACGATTCTCTGGGTATTCTTATATGCAAAGTAGTAAATAAAGTTGTTTGTGTTTAATTCTATAAAATTTTTATCATCAAGTTTTTGTAAATACGATGCGATTGTTTGTCTTGAAACATCTCTATGCACTAACCGCATCCTTGCCTCTTGCACTTCGGCCGGCATTGATCTGAATTCTGCATCATTAAAAAAATAGTAATAGTAGTTTCGTAATTTGTAAAAATCGGTTTGAGCGTTAAATCCCAATTCGGTGATGCAATAGATCTTGAATGGATTTTCGATATTAGTTATCGTAAAGGTTGCGCCTTCGCCTCTACCCTCAACGGAGAACGCCACACCATATCTGTCAAACTTTCTTTGCAGCCCTTGCATATCTCTTGTTCCAAACATTTCCGCCAATTCTGGTTTTGTGTACGTTCTTCCTGATTCTAACATAATCCATTCCTTTCTTTTAGTCATAGTATTAACACCAATATTTATTATAATTACTGTTAATTGTCTGACTTAATTTTCATGTGATGGCAAGGCCGATTTGTTATGCTGATAATAACAACGGCTCACTCTTGGGAATAAGTTTGCCGTTTGAAAGATGGGCACTATACATCATCAGTTCCTCAATCTTATCTCGGGGCGGCTCTTCATGTGTGGTGAAATACAGATTGTCAAACTCGGGATATTTGTAGAGAAACCACGCACGGACTTCCTGAAAACCGCAAGTGTGAGCAAGCGCCTTCCATCTCTCTTCAACATACTCAGAAAAAACAACTCTTCTGCTCTCGTCATCAAGTTCATGACAATAGATGTAGGCTTCAATGAATCTGTAAGTCAGGCCTCTGTATCTGTTGCCCTCATACGTTCTCTGAACTCTGACTTCAACCGCAAATGCGGGGTTGATGCTCATAATTCTCTCATACTCTCTGTATTCCTCAGAGGATGTGTTCGCCATCCTCTGAGCAAACCTCTTGTTCATGATAACCTTCTTGTTGATAACATCTACCTTAATTCCGTTCATAATTTTACTCCTTTCTGATTACTCGGCCATTTCTGGCTTTGTGGAGGTTTCTTTTGCGTTGTTCTTTTCTTTCTTTTTCGCCTCGTATTCCTCACGATCCTTTTTGGTCATGAACTGGGGGTATCTGTTCAGGAACACCGCACGAATAGAGAAGAAACTAATCTCTTTCCACTCGTCTTTGGCCTCGTCCTTATAATTTTGGCCGATCATATCAAACAAATTCTTAAATTCATCGAGGTAGGTTTTGTCATGATTTGTGATATAGTCAATCATAAAGTCCTTTGTAATTCTCGGGTAGTTGCTTCTGTTGTTAGACTTCTTAATAACAACCTTTGCCTTCGGGAACATCGCCATCGCTTTGCTCAACGAATCAAATTCGTCTGTTCCGATTGTGAATGCCTTTGCGTATTCTGTCTTTGTGATAATGATTTCCTTTTTTGTTTTTGAAATGTACATAGTTTTACACCCTTTCTGCGTACCATGCTCGCCAGCATATTTTTTATTATGCGTTTTGTAGTCGCCACTAAATTTTTATTGTAAGGTCTTTTTCCCGACCTTCTGGGTTAAGTATATCAGTTGTGCTATTTCCTGATAGTGTATTGTTTAACTTTCAGGTTTCGCACCGTTTGAGCGGCCGCTCTCTCTCATCTGACACCTTTATTATATCTCATATCAAAAATCCTCGGAGTGTATAATTCGCCTTTTAGAGCGGCTTGTTTTAATAAAATAAAAAGGGCGGAGAACTATTATCTAATCCTCTGCTCTTGGCTTGATTTACTATGCGGTTGGGCGGCTGAAACGCACGAACTCCTATCAAAATTTGGTTCTGACTTGGTTGATTCTTGATTCTATGTTGATTTTGATGTGATTAAAACTTGCTTGATTCTTGACTTTTGGATGATTCGATTCTATAATCAGGTTGCCAAAAGCATGATGGGCACATTTAAGGGTAGGTAATAATGTGCTTAATCATTTTTATCAAGAGGTTAAAAGTGTTGATATTCACGGCTTAAGGTCATCTGATACAAATAGGCAACCCTCTATTCTCAAAGAAATGATGGGACTTATCGGTATGGGTAACAACCCCATGGTTGGCGCAACAGTTGCTTGCGCAGTAGCAGTTGAAGAGGCTGTGAAGTAATAAACCCTAAATAAACCAAACGGCTCGGGAAATCCCGAGCCGTTTTTGATTGGCTGTTATGAATTATTTTAAGACAGGCCATTTCTGCCAACTGTTACAAGTGGCACTTGCGGCCATCTGAACGCCTTTCCACCCTCCTGAGGGTATTCCGCATTTGCCCATTGTATTTGTGTTTTCTACTTCAACGTTGTCCGCCCAATGGTCCGTTCCTCTTGGACCGCACCAAAAAGCACAGGTTGCACATTGTTTCCATGTTTTAGAGTAATACACAATATCGTCCTCCTGATTTTTATAATTTCAAAAAGCATATAGTCGCTTTTTATTTAACAAGTTTTTCGCATTTTTCAACAGTGAGGTACTGTCCTGCATACTGCTGCTGAAAAGTTGACATCGCCATCTGGTGGCAATCTGCCTCAACAAGCGCAACGCCTCGTGCACCATTGTTCATAATTTTGGGAATATAAACGATTTTCCATGTTGAACTCGGTCCGTAGTAACCCATAATAACACCTCCTTATAAAAATAGTATCTTTTAGCTATTGTATTGCTGTTGGAAATATGTGCAGATAATGTCAAAAATGTCGTTCAAATCTTTGGAGTCGCTGATGATTTTTCCGTCTTTGCTCCAGTTTTTGCTTTTGGCAATTCTTTTCCACATCATATTACATACGGCATCGCTGAAATACTCATCGGGTTCGTAATGCATAACAACATCGCAGGGTTTTATCTCTTCGATAGCGTATCCGATATATTTATCTATATCAAACGGATGGTCATTTATCTTGTTTTTAAAATAATCAACATTTAATACATAGTTGCGGATATCGTCGTTGCTGATAGAAATGTAGTTTTCGCGACCGACGTGACCGTGCTTTTCAAAATGTAAGGCTCTGAGTATGAGCATAGAAATGTAGCAACGATAATCACGGTTTTTCCAATTCATATTAAAGAACATTCCATATTCTGTTGAATGGAATATCATTTCTTGTGTGATAGGATTATTGTTTAAAAAGTATTCGATCTCTATGATGTCTATAAGCTCGTCTTTTATGCCCTCATTTTTTATGATATCATTTGAAAAAGAAATCTTTTCTAATCCTTGACTATAGTGGTTGCGATTAACGTTGTCTTTGATAACATCAAGAACTTTTTGGTATTCTGTTGTGGCAGCGGCGATGTCATCTGCAAACAACACCCTGTACGCCTGAAATCTTTTGGTATTCCTGATTCTTTGTAGTGTAGCAGATGATTTGAATTCATCATCTTTTTCGAGCGATTCTGTAAATTCTTTTTGTCTGCTCGTAACTAATCCTGCTATGGCACACTCCAAAAGCCATTCTTTACTGTCTGTTTTGGCGTTAATATTTTTTGTGCGTATATATGTGTCAAAGGCGGTCTGGAATTTTTCCTCATCACAGATTTTGCCATAAAAATGTTCAATATAAGTTTTGACCAGTTCGATATTTTTGGTGAGTGTTGTTTCCGTACTTAAGCCGCCGGCTTTGGATATCGACCATTCCATATCGCAGATATTTTCAAAATAATTTTTTACAGTTTCGTCGGACAGCAGTTCTCTTGCACTTGCCTCAGGGTCGTACTTAGAAGATGAATTTTTAGTTATTTCTTCCAATTTGTCATTGATAAATTTCCCGGCGGTATTTTTTGCTTCTCGCAGTTTATCCATAAATCCCATAAAGCATCAACCTTTCAGTTTTAATGTTTGTATCACCATAATACCGCAATAAAACTCAAAAGTCCTATGCTGACAGCATAGTTGAAAACTTTTGTCGGATATGGTATATTGAAAAGGTGAATGGAGTGAAATTATGGTAGGGAAAGATACATCTGAAATTGTGAAGGAATTGGGGCTTTGCCCTGATTTTCAGACCTTTTATAATGAGAACAAGGAGTATATGATTTCTGGCAATCTTGCACAGTTGCTTGCAGAACTTTTGCAGCGTAAGGGATTGCGTAAATCAGGCGTAATCAAAAATGCAGAATTGTCAGAGGTTTATGGCTATCAGATTTTTTCTGGTATACGTGTGCCGGAGCGTAAAAAACTTATATGTCTTGCTCTCAGTATGGGGCTGAATATTGATGAGGTGCAGCAACTGCTTAAATGTGGCGGTTACCCTCCGCTGTATGTAAAGAAGCCTTTTGACAGTGTTGTGCTTTACGGCTTTTGTAAAGGCCTGACTGTTGTGGAAACCAATGAACTGTTATATAGATACGATTTGGAGACTTTGGTATGAGTAAATGTCCTTTTTGTGGTGCCGATATTGAGGAGTCTGCGCGATTTTGTCTGTACTGCATGCAGTCCTTGACGGAAAAAGAGCAGGTGCTTTTACATCCGAAGAAAAAGCCGCGATGGTTGCTGATTGTTGCGGCTCTTTTTGCAGTGGCTCTGATACTGGCGTTTGTGTTGCTGGGTAGTAAATTTCTGACGGGAAACGAAACATCATCCGATAATCCCCCGTCTGAAACCACCACAACGTCAAATCAGGCAAATTCCTCCGACCCGTTGCACGTTCACGATTTTTCCGTGGAAAACACGGCGGATGAATATCAAAAGACGGAGGCTGATTGTGCCGCCCCCGCCACCTTTTACTATTCCTGTGTCTGCGGCGAGAAGGGTGAGAGCGTCTTTTTCTATGGCGATGCGGCGGAGCACACAATAGTAACGGAGAGGGGTTATCCCGCAACGTGTGAAAAAGCGGGCTTGACGGACGGGGCGTATTGCTCGGCTTGCAACGCTGTGATTTCGTCACAGGTGCAGATTCCTGTCATCAGTCACACATACGACAATAATCAGGATGAGAGTTGTAACGTGTGCAATTATATCCGTGTGCTAAATTGTAGTCACACAAAAACCGTTAAGCTGGAGGCGGTCGCTTCGACCTGCACATCCGGTGGTCTGACCGAGGGCAAGAAATGTGCCCTTTGCGAAGAGATACTTGTTCCGCAGGTTGCACTTGCCACCTCGGGACATACCGAAGTTACAGACAAGGCGGTCGCTCCCACTTGCACAGTCAATGGCAGGACGGAGGGCAAACACTGCTCTGTCTGCGGAGTTGTTTTAGTTTATCAGCAAACCATTCTTGCATCGGGACATTCTTTTGATTCTGCAAATGTTCTTGCTCCCTGCTCGGTTTGCGGAGCGGCATCGCCGCACGTTCATAATTTTTCTGAGAAAAATACGGCTGCTGAATATCGGTTGTCGGAGGCAAATTGCCTTACTCCCGCTACATACTGTTATTCTTGTGCTTGTGGCGAAAAGGGGAGCGAAATATTTACAATTGGCAATAAGGGGGAGCACACTATCGTAACGGTGGCGGGCCGTCCGGCCACTTGTGATGCAATGGGCTTGACGGATAAAAAGTATTGCTCCGTTTGTCAGCTTGTGTCCTATCCTCATCTGGAACTTCGTGAGTTGGGACATACTTTTGAGCCGGGCGATAGTTTGCCCATCTGCCAGGTCTGTGGAAAAGAAGGAACAATAATTATTCAGGCGCCGGATGCCTTGTGCTTTAATGATGACAGATTTCGTATTGATAGCATTACTTATACGATTCGTCGCTCAACAGTTGAAGAAACGTGGATTGTTCGCGTTGCGATAAACTGCACGAATGTTTCTTCCGTGGCGGGTTATTCAATGGCGGACGGAAGTGTAGAGTTTTATAATCCGAAAGGTTATTGGAGCGGGGTAAGAGGTTCTAATGAAGAAGTGTATCTGGAGCCGAATGAATCCGGAACATGCTATGTAACCATATATATTCCTGTTGATATGGAGGAGTATAAATTAGAAATCAGTTGAGGAAAAGTATGAAACGAGAAGAATACATAGAAAATATCCTTAAATCCTACTCTCTGGTGGCGGTGCTCAGCCAGAAAAACGGATGTAAGGTTTTGCGGTTGAGGAACAAAAAAGTTGGCAAAGACCTTGTGTTGCGAAGTTATCCCTGCCCGTTGGCTGCTTATGATAAGATGCAGGATATCCGCTGCACAAATCTGCCCGAGATATATGACGTTCTGGAAATGGATGACGGTCAGATTGTGCTTGAGGAATATATTGACGGTGTCACTGTTGCGCAGGTGATGGAGATTGATAAATATCGCTCCGCGGGTGCAAGAAAAGTGTTGTCAGGGGTGTGCGATGCGTTGGCGGTTTTGCACGAGCGGGGCATTGTTCACCGCGATGTGAAGCCGGAGAATGTGATGATTGATAATTCCGGACGGGTTGTGCTGATTGATTTCAACGCTTCACGAATGGCGTCCGTAGCAAGTAAGGATACGGTAGTTATGGGCACTGTGGGCTATGCATCGCCGGAGCAAATGGGAATTTCCGGCACTGATGCGCGGACAGATATTTACGCCGCGGGTGTGCTGTATAATGTTATGCTGACCGGACAACACCCGAGTGTTTTTATTGCCTCGGGAAAATCTGGCAGGATTGTGCGTAAATGCACCGCCATCAATCCTGATGAGCGTTATCGGACTGCTTATGCGTTACGCTCGGCACTGTGACGGATAACAAAAAATCAACGGCTCGGATTGCTCCGGGCCGTTTTTGTTTCGTCCGTGTCATCCTGAGTGGAGCGAAGCGGAATCGAGCTTTTTCGTTTTTGTCATCCTGAGCGTAGTCGAAATCCGAGCGGAGTGAGGATCAAATGGAGTGTAACGACATTTGGGATCTCAAACGAAAAAGTGCGAGGTGTAGCCGAGCAGGATCCCGGACGAATATAAGATCCCGATGCTGTCGCATCGCCCTGCGGGTTCGACTGCGTGCTGCTGCACTCCGCTCAGGATGACATGGCGGTGTTTTGTGGGCGGGCGTGGAAACCCGCCCCTATTTAATATAAGATCCCGATGCTGTCGCATCGCCCTACGGGTTCGACTGCGTGCTGTTGCACTCCGCTCAGGATGACATGGCGGTGTTTTGCGGGCGGGCGTGGAAACCCGCCCCTATTTAATATAAGATCCCGATGCTGTCGCATCGCCCTACGGGTTCGACTGCGTGCTGCTGCACTCCGCTCAGGATGACACGGCGGTGTTTTGCGGGCGGGCGTGGAAACCTGCCCCTGCGAAAAGATAAAATTTAATCGTTGATAAAAAGAGAGACATTTTACAAATGCTTTTGGGCTCAGGGTTGATAAAATTTGTCGGCTGTGATATAATCTTTATCAAATATACAAAACAATCAGAACAGATTTTATGTGTTATCAAGGGTGATAAAATGGCAAACTTAAAAGATAAACTCTCCTCGCTGATCGGCGGTAATGATCAGCAGGACGTGGAAAAAGGAAACGCTACGCCTGAAAACAGAACTTACCGCCAGCAGGCAAGACTCTCGTTTCTGCAATTGCTGGGCGCGGTGCCTAACTGCATTATCGTAATCTATCTTGCTGTTTCAACCGGCTCGCTGGTTATGTATGCGGATGTGCTTGATAGTCTGGGCAGTCTTTTCCGTACCGTTATTTTGCTTTTTCTTTCTCACAAATTGAGAAAAGATCTGCGGTATGAATATAACTACGGCATTGGCAAGGTTGAGGCGCTTACCTCAATGGGTTTTGACCTGATCTTTCTGGTGAGTGTGCTGATTATGCTTGGCGTTGCCTGTGGCGATATTGTTTCGCCCAAAGAGCCGGAAGCGCTGGGCTTTGCCGTTATCTTCAAGGTCATCTGTGTTGCGCTTGACGTCTTTGTGTATGTAAAACAGCGTAATCTCAGCCGCAGCACCAACAGCCTGGTTTGCAAGGCGGAACTTGCAGTGCGTCTTAAGAGCCTCATTTTTGATGCAATATCCTTGGTCGCACTCGTTTTGCTTCACTTCTTCAGTGCTTTCAGACCGATCTGGTATCTTTCCCCGGTAGTGTGCATATTGCTTTCTGTCTATCTGATTGTGACCATTGTCAAGCGTGTGCGTGACGCTGCCCGTGAGGTGCTGGACAAAACCGCAAATGAAGAAGTCCAGATGGCGATTTTACACGCACTCACGACGAAATACGACAATTTCGTCACCTTTGACGGTGTTGACACCCGTGTCAGCGGAGGTATCGTTTACGTTGACCTTCGTATCGGGTTTTCTGATGATACAACTGCCGTTGAGATACGTCGCTTTGTTAATGAAGTCCACACCGAGATAATGGAGCGTGTGCCGGAGTGTCGCGTTGCGGTCAGCATCGCTTCCACTGTCTCTTGTCCTGAAGAAGAGTAAAGGACTTGATTTAAAAACTTGCCTGATTCTTGACCTTCGGATGATTCGATTCTATAATCAGGTTGCCAAAAGCACGATGGGCACATTCAGGGTATGCAATAATGTGGCTAATCATTTTTATCAAAAGATTAAAAGTGTTGACGTTCAACATTTTGGTTTACAAAGGTTGAGCGCCCTATATAAAATCAGAAATGTATAAAGGCGGAATTTGTGAAGGTGGTTTTTGTGAAAAAAGTAATTTTTATCTTCTTATTGATATGCTTATTTTTAACATTTGCGGCTTGTGCTAACTCAACAAACTCAACGGAAAACAGTGAAAAGGATCAAAACAATTCAACAACCTCAACAACCTCAACAACACACACAACGAATACTTCAACTAATTCCGAATCCACCACCCACGTTCACGCATTTGGTCAGTGGGTAGTAATTAAGGCCGCTACTTGTACCGACAAGGGTGAGCAAGAGCGCTCTTGCTCATGCGGAGCAAAGGAATTTCAGAGCATCGATTCAATCGGTCATACCGCAGGTAAGTGGATAACCGACCGCGAAGCAACGTGTACCGACACAGGCAGCAAACGTTGGGTTTGCTCTGTTTGCAACGAAACTATCAAAACCGAGCAGATTCCGGCTAAGGGACATAAATTTTCAGAATGGAAAATCACAACGCAGCCTACAGCTTATCAGCACGGAGAAGAACAGCGCAGTTGTTCCGCTTGTAAAAAGACTGAAACAAAGGTTATAGTTTCAAATGCCAGTATATTGTCATATCGTATAAATTCCGATCTGAAAACCTGCACCATTACAGGGGTGAAGGAAATGAGGAATACCAATATAATAATTCCGGATAATATTGATGGTTACACAGTAACTAAAATTGCTGTTAATGCATTCAAGGGAACAACAATCACAAGCCTGACTATACCTGACAATGTGATAGAAATTGGTTCTCAGGCTTTTGAGGAGTGCCTTAGCCTCCGCTATGTTACGATCGGAAAGGGAGTAACGAATGTAGGCTATTTTTCATTTCGTGATTGTACAAGCCTTTTAAGTATCACAGTGGATGAAGACAATAAGAACTACAAGTCCATTGATGGTAATTTATACTCAAAGGATGGGAAAGAATTGATACAGTATGCAACGGGCAAAACTGCAACAAGTTTTACCGTGCCGTATGGTGTAGAAAAAATAGGCTGGTATGCGTTTCAGCGTGAATATTCTCTCAAAAATATAACTCTTCCGAGCAGCGTAACATATATTGGTTCGGGAGCATTTCAGTCTTGTGTAAACCTGACAAGCATCAACATTCCGAGCAGCGTTAACACGATTATGGCTCATGCGTTCAATAACTGTGGTGATTTGATAAGCGTAGCATTTGAAAGTGCAAGCGGCTGGTCGGGTGTTCTTAGCGCAGGTATGTCGACTACAACAACATTTTCAAGCGATGATCTCTCCGACAAAACACTTGCCGCACAATATTTAAGAGATGATTATAAAGATTATCACTGGAGTCATAATTAGACCACTTGTATGGTCAATATAAAAAGTCAGACACATCATTCTGGAGTTTCCCCGGGTGATGTGTCTGTTTTTGTGTTGATTTATTTGTTTCTGTTTTTCATTCTGTTTTTCATTCTGTTTACAATAAGTCGCAAAGAATCACCGTATAGTCGAGCGAGTAGGTGTTTCTTGCAAAGAGTATAAGGTCGGCTTCCTGTGACGAAAGATAGTCTGTTGACACATCCTTTGTCCTGTTTATGTCGGTGACCGTGTATCTGAAGCGCAGGCCCGTAGTGTCGGTGATGAAAATACTTTCGCCGTTGGATATCGTTTTCACAAAGTCGAATTGTCCCTTATTGTCGCTTCCGCCTATAATCAGGCTTCCGTCGTGCATACTGCCCATATATCTGCAAGGGTATTTCGTGACTTCGGAAGAATCCCATTTGCAGTAAATCGGGAGAGTGTTTTCAGACGCTTCGATTATACCCACAAAATCAGTGCCGTCAATTTCGAGCATCGGCATATTGACGTTTGAACGTCCGTCGGGTGCGGAGTTTTTGACGTCGGGCATAAGAGAATACATTTTATTGACGATTTCCTTTGCATTGGTCTGTGCGTTTTTGCCGCCAAGGTGGGAGAAAAGCATCAATCCCACCGCCGCCAGAATCAACATAACGCCAATGCAGGTGAGAATTACCGTAAACTTTTTGTTCGCTGTTTTTTTCATACTTTACGCCTTCTTGCGCCGAGCGGCAATCATAATGAGGACAAGGCCCGCAACACACATTATCAGCACGTAATGCCAGATAACTGTTGTGTCACCCGTTGGAGGCGGGTCGTCGTTGTAATCATAAATGTTGGTGATAATTATAGTGTTTGCGTCCTTTGCGACGGATACGGAATAACCCTCGGGCACGTTTCTTTCAACCGCCTGCCATTCGCTCCCGTCGTCCTCGGCAGTCCATTTATACGCCCAGTTATTCTGAGCGGAAATCCTTACACTGTGCTGAATTTCGCCGTTTCTGATTATATCCACTTCAATATATTCGGGGCGGTTTTCGCTCTGTCCGTTGTCCTGCCAATTCTTGACAACCTTATACTCAATCGGGTCAGGCTTCGGGGTGTATTTTTCACATTTCGGATATGCGGTCACGTCGTAATTATGCTCTCCGCTTTCACTCGGAGCGGGGATTACGGTGAGGAAATTCTCAAATATCGCAATTTCTTTATCTGTTTCAACTCTTACGGCAAGTGTCAGGTACATTCCGGGGAGAATGTCCGAAAATTTAACAACGCCGTTTTCATCGGTTGTTCCGACGTGTGTGGGGGAGAGTGAGTCGGCGGCAACGTAAGCAGCCAGGGCGGTTGTAACGCCGCGCCATTCGCTTTGAGCGGTAATGCCGTAGATGTTCACGGGGTAGTTTTTAAAATCACCGCACAGCGCATAAGTGCCGTCGGGAAAAACCTCGGCAACGCGGTAGATTTTTATTTCTGTGCCGCTATAATACGTTTCCCCCTGCTTGTAGTGCAAGGTGAGGGAGGAGGGCTTCGTCGGCTCAACGGGCGCGGCAAATACGCCTGCGGAAAGGCAAGCGATAAAAGTCAGCGCAAGGAGCACGGCGAGCAAAGATTTAATTTTCTTCATTATAAATCATCTCCCAGATCGTCTTTCTTAACGGGCTTGAGCAGTACGATTACCATCAGAGTAAACAGAATGGGCAACGCGACTATGGGCGTTACAATCAGTGGCTCAATCTGATATGCGCCCGAGGTAACGTAAAGAGTTTTTTGCTGAGCGGAATCAATCTTGTGACCACGCACAAGCAAGCGGTGGGTGTTGATTCCGTATGGCGTGCAGGTAAGGAGAGTGCAATACTCCTTACCCTCTTCGATTTTGAGATCCGACACGTCGGACGGAACGATAATCTTTATCTGGTCAACCTGATAGGTGATTGTGCGGTCAAGGATTTTAAACTGGAACGTGTCACCGATTTCAAGATGGTCGAGGTTGGTGAAAAGGGTTGCGTTGGGCAAACCGCGGTGGGCGGAAACAACGCTGTGGGTGTTGTTGCCACCTACGGGAAAACTTGTGCCCTCAAGGTGACCGACGGCAATACTCAGCACGTCGTCGGCAGTGCCGTGATAAACGGGCAGTTCAACGCCTATCGTTTCGATTGAAATGTAGCCCATCATTCCCGTCCCGCTGAGGTCGAGAATATCGTCGTAGCCGTTAAGTTTTGTGTGTTCCGTAAGCGGAAAATTGAGTTTTGCAAGTTCCTTGTTATACTCATCGGCTTCGGCGAAGATGGACGAATAATCCTCGGGTGTTATGCTTTCAAGCATTTTTTCATAGTCAACGATTGCCTGCGACTGTGTGCGCGAGTTCCAGTAACTACTTATCGTAGGGTATAACATTACGGACAGACCTACGAAAAACACAAAAAGCAGGATGAAAGTTGACCATTTTCTTTTCTTTTTCATAAGCCTCCCCCTAAAGTTATTTTGGTATTTTTAAAGAAGCATACTGACTGAGGGAGAAAGGCAAGGTGCCCCTCACTGTTTTGCCTCACACTCCCTCCTGATAAGTGGAGGATGAGGTTCGCTTTGCCATAGTTCTCCCTCTGAATATGCCGTTTAGCGCAATGGGTGTGGGTGAACCACACCCATTGCAAAAGTCATCAGATTATATTATCAGCCTTGATGATTATTCAGCAACCTGAGCCATTCTCTTCTTAGCAAAGAGGAGTACGCCTGCAAAGAGCACTGCGATACCGCCGAGAGTGATGAAGAGAGTTGTGCCAAGACCACCTGTTTCGGGGAGCATAGAACCGGTCTTATTTACAACGTGAACACCGGAACCTGTGGAGAATACGTCGCCGTTGAATACAGAGTCGAGGTTAGCGTCGGAAATGATAAATCTCTGACGAGCAACGAGTTTGTTGTAACCTTCCGGAGCAACTGTTTCTTCGAGGTAGTAAGTGCCGTTGTCAAAACCAACAACTCTTACCTTACCGTTTGTAACAACGATAGCGATGCCATCCTCGTCTTCTCTTGCTCTGCGGTATGTAACGCCGTCATCCATAAGAACAACCTTTACCTCTGCACCGCCTGCTGCTGCGTCGTAAATTCTGAACTCAGCGCCGTCGATGAGTGTGTTCTGAGAGTCGGTTTTAACGATGTCGATACCGAAAGTGAAAGTCTGGGTCTTGTCGTGAGTTGTGAAGTGTTCTTCACCGTATTCAAGGAACGCTTCGTTGGTGTTGCCTTCGCCTGAAACAATAGCGTTACGGTTGAGCATTGCCTGATAGTAAACGATGATCTTGTCGTTTGTTTCAAGGGAGTCGCAGAAATCTTTGGAGAAGCGAACTTCCAATGTGCAGTTGTCCTCAACGTCGTCATCAGTTGTCTCTGTGATGCCGGGAGCGGTGAAAACGGAGTAATCGGTTACCTCAGTTGTTTTGTTTTCGCTAGGAACGAGGTGCTCAACTTTTGTTACCTTGTCGAAGGTAAGACCTGCGGACATAATATCGTGGAGAACGTAGTTCTCAGCACCTGCGTGTACGTTGATTGTAACGCGGAAGTAAACGGTCTGACCGATGTCAGCGGTGTTCTGGTCAGCCCACTGCTGTGTGGAGTCTTCCTGAACCTGCTTGTCAATTGTGGGGATGCCGTTCTTAGCGTTTACGGAAGCGTGCGGGTTTGTTGTTGTAAGACCGCAGAGAGCGCCGACTGTCGAGTCAACGAGGTACCAGCCGAGGGGAAGGTCAGCGAACTTGCCTTCGGTTTTGCCTGTTTCTGCATTCTCTGTTTTTGTCATATCGCCGTCGTTAGCGGAGGACTTAACGGGAGCAATGCCGTTGTTCTTAGCGTAATCGAGAGCGAGTTTTGCAAATGCTGCAATGCTTGCATCGTCGTCGCCGTTAACCCATGTTACGTAGCCTGCGTTGTCGATTGTAACGTAAGCGAGAGCCTCGGGTGTAGCGAAGAAGTCGTCCCACTCAGCGTTGATTTTGTAGGAGTAAGCGCCGCTTGCAACGTTGTAACTCTCAAGGTCGAGAAGACGGTAGATGTCGTAAGTTGCATCGTCCATTACATTGTTCATTGTAATTGTACCAAGTGTTACCGTATCATCTGCGAAAGCAGGAGCCGCCATTGTCAACATCATAACAATAGCAAGAAGTGTTACGAATAATTTTTTCATAGTCTTTTAGTCCCTTCTAAAATATTTTTTTATAATTCGGATGAACAATCACGGCGTAAGAGAGTTGCCGTGAGTCAGGAGGTTACTTTTCAGCCCTCCTTTCTCTTTTACGCCTCAATGCACATCCACATACAAGCGAAATCAGCATTAAGCCGAGTCCGCAAAGTATCAATGGGGTCTGACCGATTGAACCGGTCGATGGCAGGATATAGCCCATCAGTTCATTTGATATCTTCATTTTGGTCGGGGTATCGTGTGGGATACGAAGTCCATTGACATCTGCAAGAAGTTCGTTGCAGGCTGCACAATGCTCGTCCGACGTGTCACAGAAGCAGAACCAGTGAGGGTCTGTATCCAGCCTGTATCTGTCGGGGGCTTTAAGTTCCTGCACGTAGTATAGTACGTGGTCGCGCAGGATGATACCCTCGGTGACGTTTGTCTGGAATACCAGTTCGCCGTCAACGCTGCTCAGACTTGTCGTAATCTGTCCGCCGTGTTCGTTATAAAGCCCGAACAATGCGCCCTCAAGCGGTGCGCCGGTTTTGGAGTCCATTTTATACAAATGTACTTTATAACTTTTTGCGGAAATATTGATATCGGCAAAAACCTTTTCAACGGTGGTGTCAGTGATGTCCTGACCCCAGAGCGTGATTTTTGCGGCGTTGTCGTATTTGATTGCCTGGGTTGTGCCCGGCGGAATAATGAGCGTTGCATCGTAAGAAAGTACGTACTTAACGGGTTGAGGGTGGAGAACCACAATGTCGAGCACGTGCACGGGTTCTCCGTTTTCGTTCGTTTCATTTCCCGTTCCGTCGTAATGGAGAGTGTAGTCAACGCCTTGATGCAAAGTGGTCACGTTGCCGTTTGCATCCTCCGCGGTGATTACGAGCGAACCTTGAATATATGCAAGCGTTTGCGTCATAGTGTCGTGAATCGTCAGCGGTGAGCCGTCGGTCAGCACTATTTTCGCTTCGTTTATCGTGATATTGTAATTTGCCGTATATCCGTCGAAGTCGTGGGTCAGTTTCTTTGTAAACAGGTCGGGGATTGGAACTGAGTCCTGCGAATTTGCAATCATTGCACCGCTTATTGTGCCGTTGGGCATAATGATTTTGTTGTACAACTCAATCCTGTTTCTCAACTGATGATCAAAACCGCCGTACGCTTCAATGGTGCTTAAATCGTCCGTCTTATAAGTGAAAGTGAACATTGTGTTTTCGGGCTCGGTCCAGCACTGACAGTAGCCGTTGGTGTACCAGTAACCGTCGTCCCCCTCGAACCAGTATTCACTGCCGCAACGGCCGTTACTCCAGAACGGACAGGTTGCCTCGGTACAGTGACAACGGCACAGAATATTCATCTGGTGTCCGTAGTAGATGCCGTCGCCGTGGTCCATACTCCAGTACGGATCCCACGCAAACGGGTCGTTTGCCGTAGCATCCTGAACACGTGGGACGGGAATGGTTGCACCGTTGTGGCTTGCGGTGACACGGGCGTGGTCGGCATCGTTTGTGACGTAGCCGATAGCGCCACCGCTACTGTCGTGAATGTCCATATAGTCCATAAAATACCAGAAGTATTCCGCTTTCTGTCCCTGTTTTATACCGGGGATGAGTGCCTGGAATTCCCAGACGAAAGAACCGCCCTGCGCATCGGAGATGAAGTCACCGTTTTTTTCGATGTCAGCGTGGATTTCGCCGTGGACGAATTCTGCCCAACCATCCACAGCCGCTTTATCAACAGCAACGTGGTTCATATAACCGATACCGCCCGAAACGTTGAAGTCCGTTGGGGTGGAGGAGTACTCAATGTAATACTCCCAACCGAGATTGCCCGGGGTAATATTTCCGCACCAGTCGCATTGTGCGTGTTCGGGTAGCACGTAGGACCAGCCCGTTTCAGTCCACGTCAGGTTCGGGTCACCGGGATATACCGTCCAACTGTGCCAGTCTATTGCCTGCCACGTTACAGGGTCGTATTCGGATACGCCGATTGTGAGACCGTTTGCCATATCCGATTGCGTATAGATATGAGTTCCGAGATATTCACCCTTTATAACGTTGTCGGTTATGGTGCTTCCGGGGAGGTTTGAGCCCTCACGTCCGACGATGTAAACCGTCCAATGAAGTTTTGAGGCATCTTTGCCGTTTGCATCGCTGCCCTGCGAACCCCATTTATTTACCTGTGTGCCGGGAACGTCCTGTGGTGGCTTTTCTATGGTTACGGTGATTTTACCGTCAAAGTCAATCGGGGAGTCGCTGTCGGGGAAACTTACGCCGAGAGTTGCGCTGATTGTGATATCCGAACGGCTGTTCATATGATCGTTGAAGTTCATCGTTATAAGACCTTCGTCCGTTACCGTCCAGTCGCCGACGGTTGTTCCGTCTTTCAGTATGAAAGTACCCTCACCGCCGTCAACTATCAATCCTTGCGGTGTGTTGTACTGATAAACGCCGGGGTGGAATCCCTCGGGGCTTGTGAAACTGATTGTCAATTTATAATTTGCTCCCGTCTGAACGACGTAATTGCCGTTTGCATCCTTTGGAAGTTCCTGGTTGTTGGTGTCAAGCAGGGTAAAGAAATATGTTCCGCCGTTTGCTTCAAGGTAGGGGAGCAAGTCCGTGGCTGCGCGTGCATTTCTCAGAGAGAATCGCATCAATTGCGGCTTTGCCTGGGATGTCTGTTCGCCCTCAAAGATGAACACCGCGGGACCATTGGTAATATCGAGCAATTCCGAATTGTTACTATGCGGGTTCTGCGGAGTTATCGTTCCCTCCGTTATGCCCCAACCGATGATTGACGGTTCGTTCAGGGGCATCATATCGCCGCGTACTGTGTTTTCAACGTCACCACGTATTACGTAGAACGATGAGGTGTAGACCTTTGCGACTATACCCACCGTGTTGTCGCAGAAGAATACGAGGTCACCGCTTACGGGGGTGTATGCTTTGGCGGGTGCGTATTTACCAAGACTTCTCCAGAGTTTTGCCATTGAGGAAGCGCCGATGTTGATTGGCGCAGTGTCGTTTGTTGCGCCCGCATAGTTCAGACAGAATGATACGAACAGAGCCGACCAGTCGTTGTAAGGCACTCCGTACCAATCGCCGTAACGGGTATAACCTCTGCGGATACCGTCGTTGCCGACTTCAAAATTGAGTTTGCTTTCGGTGTAGCCGACCTGTGTCTGTGCGATGCCCACAAGGTCCTGACGCAAACTGCCCGTATAGGGATAGTTTGCAAAAGTTTCCTGCCAACTGAGCGGATTTTCAACGTCCGCGGTGTCGTCGGAATAACATTCAACGCTATGTACGTGTTCTGCAAAACCACACGTTGCAGCGTCGCTTGCGCGTATCTCGTTTGACTGATAGCAAGCGTGAGAGTGCGTATGCTCCGTGATTTTACAATCCGCATCTCCCGCCAGGGTAAGTCCGGGTTGACGCAGCACCCAGAACACGTCGAGTGAAACGATAAGGGAGAGCACAAGCACAACGGCAATAAAGCGCAACCTGCGGACCCGGTTCTTTTTCAGTTGTCTCAGACTTTCGTCCAGAAGTTCGTGCAAGCCTCTCCCTCCTTTCAGTGTTTTGGTTAATAAAAAGTTTCTTTATGAAACAAAACCTATGTCGGAGAATGGCCAGACTCTTATTACTACTTTTCCCATAACGTCTTCAAACGGGATTGAGCCGACAACGGAGTTTCGGCTGTCAACCGAGTTTGAGCGTTGGTCACCAAGCACAAAGTAACTTTGTTCGGGCACTGTGTACGGAAATTCAAGGTCACAGTCACCGAGCATTTTTTCGGTTAAATACGGCTCGTCAATAACAATGTTGTTTACGTACACCGTACCCTCCGCGTCGATTACTATTACGTCACCGGGCAGTCCGATAACGCGTTTTATCAGGATTTTGTTTGAGTAGTAAAATCCGCATAAATCCCCGCGGTCTAATTTATTTGTTTTTATGAGCGCAACGATCTGTCCGTTTTCAAGGGTTGGTTCCATACTTGTGCCTGAAATCTGAAGCACGGGCATAACGAGTGTTGCAATAAGCACTGCAACAGCCGCAACGATGATAAGTGCGTAAACCGTACTTTTCAGGATTTTCTTGTAGCGCATTTTGTTGCGCTCTCTTTTAAGTTCGCCCTGTATTTCCTGAGAAGTTGGCAACTCAATTTGTTTATTCTTCATATTTCCTCACCGAAGTTTCAAAAAATTCAGTATTACTTTTTCTTCTTTTTCTTGCCGGGCATTCCTGTAACTTTTTTACTGCCGCCCATAGATTTTACGTTTTCAACGTATTGCGCCGCTGCTTTCTCAGCCGCCTCGAAAATGCCGTTGAGCCTGAGCGCCGCTTCGGCGATTGAGCCCGCTTCCATTTCTGTTATCTTTCTGTCCTCAAGTTGCTTCTTGGTTTCGGCAAGTTCGGATTCAAGTTTATCAACGCGCTCGGTCTGCCTGAGAAGCAGTTCGAGCAGTTGTTTGCGGTTCAGTTTTTTTAACTCTTTTTCCGTCATAATAACTCCTTATAAACAACGCCCACAAAGCGTACGGTTACTTTTTTAAAAAAGTTCGCACACTTTGTCTGTTAAAACCGACAGAAAACGTGGCGTTATCCGTCGGTTTTCGATATTTTGGCGTCAGTTTTCGCCATTTGACGTTATTATACCACTATATTTTACAAATTACTATATATTTAGTGTACAATAATGTAAAAATTAACATAAAAATTTATTATGATTGAGCAAAAAATGTTTCAATCACATTGTCGTTAATTGACTTATTCTGACGAGTGTGATAAAATAACAGAAAAATATTGTGGGGGAATGTAAAATGAACAACAATCTTGTTTTCGGTGTCAAGGACAAGCCCAAGTTTGGCAAACTCATAGTGTTTGCTATTCAGCAGTTGCTTGCAATTATGGCGGCTACTATCGCGGTGCCCGCAATTGTCGGTAACGACATGACGGCTTCGGCCGCGCTTTTCGGTGCAGGCGTAGGTACGCTTGTTTATCAACTTTTCACCAAATTCCGTAGTCCCGTATTCCTCGGCTCTTCTTTCGCATTCATCGGTTCTATGTCCGCTGCTTTTGCGGGTGCGGCGTCAATGAGCCTCGGCTATCTCGGCCTTGTTATCGGTGCGGCTTTTGCGGCACTTGTTTACGTTATTATCTCAATCGTTGTAAAATTTGTCGGTGTTGCGTGGATTAACAAACTTATGCCCGCAGCAGTTATCGGCCCGACAGTTGCTCTCATCGGTCTTTCGCTTTCCGGTGCGGCAGTTAAGGACGTATTCTCATACGGTGCGCAGGACGGTAACGGCGCATTTATTATGACCGGTAATATCTGGGTATCATTCGTTTGCGCAATTGTAACTCTCCTCGTTGTTGTTCTTTGCTCAACTTATGGTAAGAAAATGACAAAACTCATTCCGTTCATCATCGGCGTTCTTTCGGGCTACGTATTGGCTCTTATCTTCACGCTTATCGGTAACGCTGCAGGTATTGATGCGCTCAAAGTTATTGATTTTGCACCGTTTGGAGCACTTGCTGATGGCGGCGTAAATCTCAGCACTTTTATCGCTGTTCCCGATTTTACTTTCCTTACCGCTATTGACGGCATTAAGGATTTTGACGTAAATTATCTTGTAACTGTACTTGTTGCATACGTTCCCGTTGCGTTCGTTGTGTTTGCTGAGCATATCGCTGACCACAAGAACCTTTCTTCCATCATCGGTGAAGATTTGCTTGAAAATCCCGGACTTCACCGCACACTTCTCGGTGACGGTGTCGGCTCATTTGTTGGCGCAATTTTCGGCGGTTGCCCGAATACAACTTACGGTGAATCCGTAGGCTGTGTTGCTATCACCAGAAACGCATCCGTTGCTACAATCACAACAACCGCTGTTATGGCAATTCTCATTTCATTCGTATCTCCGTTCGTCGCTTTCCTTGACTCAATCCCCGGTTGTGTTATGGGCGGCGTTTGCATAACTCTCTATGGCTTCATCGCTGTTTCCGGTCTTAAGATGATTAAGAATGTTGACCTTGAGGACAATGCAAATCTCTTCACGGTTTCCGTTATTCTTATCAGCGGTGTCGGCGGTATGTCACTTGCTATCGGCAAGGTTACAATTACGGCGATTGCTTGCGCTTTGATTCTCGGCATCATCGTAAATATTCTTTTGAACAAATTCAAGAAGGTTGAAACCGGTGACAACAAAGGAGAATAATGATGAAAAATTACGACAACGTTGTTATTTTTGACCATCCTCTTATTCGTCACAAAATTGCGATTTTGCGCGATGAGAGAACAAGTATGAAGGAGTTTCGTGAACTTGTTGAAGAAATCACGACTCTTATGACTTACGAAAGCCTTAAAGACGGAGTGACCACAACCGAAATTGAGGTAAAAACTCCGCTTGAAACCTGTACACAGACGGTTGTTGCGGATAATTCAATCGTAATCGTGCCGATTCTTCGTGCGGGACTCGGTATGGTAAACGGTATTCACGTGCTTTTCCCGTCGGCAAAGGTCGGACATATCGGTATGTACAGGAACGAAGAAACCCTTATGCCCGAAACTTATTATTGCAAGTTGCCCGAAGGTATTGAGGACAAGTTGATACTTCTCGTTGACCCGATGCTTGCAACTGGCGGTAGCGCTTGCGATGCAATTCAACTTCTGAAGGACAAGGGTTGCAAACGTATCAAATTTATGGCAATTATCGGCTCGCCCGAGGGCGTAACAAAGGTTGCCGAGGCGCACCCCGACGTAATGACCTACGTGTCAACGCTTGACAGGGGTCTCAATGAGCATGGCTACATTCTTCCCGGACTTGGCGATGCGGGCGACAGATTGTTTGGCACAAAATAAAATATAATTAAATCAGAAGGCACTTCGCAAAAGCGGAGTGCTTTTTGTTTTTATCGTGTAGGAAAAGGTTGAAATTTTTGTTTTGCTGCAATACAATGTATAATATAAATATTTGAAAAGAAGGTGCCGTTATGGGTGACAACAATCTTAGTTGTAAAGACCTTGTGATAAAACTTGAAATGATTAAGGATTTGTATTCTCGTGTGTCTGCAGCGAAAACAAAGATGAATAACGTTAAACATACGGTGGTTGATGATTACGAAAGAACGGTCCACGAACCCGATTTTAAAGGCAGATGGGGAGAGAGGGTTTACCGTGCGGTGCTGAAATCCGGCACACAGGAGGATTTGCTCACAATTTATAAAGATTATTTTACTCCGGAGAAGCCTACGAAAAAAATGCCGACCAAGCCGATGGAGTACAAGAAAAAAGAAAAAGAAAACGAAAAGAATAATCACAAATCGGTACTGTTAAAATCGGTGATAATTGCTATTGTTGCTTTTATTTGTCTGGTATATTTTTTCGTTAAAAAGGGAGGCAACACAGGGGAAGCGTGGTTGTGGCTTATCCTTGCGGTCGCACTTTTGTTTTTTGCTATGGCAAGTTATATCAAGGGCAAAGTTAAGTTGAAAGAGAATGCCGAAAACAGAACGGAAAAATATGAAGCGAAACTTGAGAAATATAATCAAAAGGTGGCAGCGATTAACGAGCAGTATGAAAAAGAGATGGAGGCTTACAACGCCAAAGTTAAAGAGTATAATGATAATCAGGAATCATTTATAAAGGATTGCGAGGAATTGTTGGCAGTACAAAAATCAATCGAGGAAGAAGAGGCTGATATCAGCCGCAAACTTGAACAGAAACGTGCACAGGAGAAAGACAGGATATACCGCGAGGAATATATCCCTGCTTTTGAAGCGTTTGAGGAAAACAATGACCTTGTGAGCGATGATTATGTTTATGCTATTGGAGAGTTTATTGCTCTTATAAAAAACGGCAGAGCGGATTCACTCAAGGAAGCAATAAATCTGTATGAGGAAATTCAGCACCGTGAACGTGAGCTGGAGTTGCAGAGAGGGCTTGATGCCCGACGCAGACGCGAAGAGGACGAACAACAGGAAGTGGAAAAATGTAAACAAAGATTGATTGAAAAAATGGATGTGGAGGCACAGGGTAGAAAATGTGCACAATGTGTTTTTTCTGGAAGATGTAAGATAAGGGGAAAGGATGCCCTTGGGTGTGCTTCATACAGACCGAGATAAATATTGATTATAAAATATTAAAAGGAACGACCTGTGTGTCGTTCCTTTTTGTTTTTGCAAATGTATTTTTTTCGTGCGAAAAAAGGCCTGACCGGGCGTTGTTTTCTAAGGGTAGTCATCGTCAATGTTTTACAAAATATTCCCATATTCAACGCAAATTTACGCGAAATCGGGCGTGGGTCTTGCGTTATACATTTGAAATAAATTAAGAAAGGATGTTGTAAAAATGTCAAGAGAAAGAATGAGAGAGGTATTGTCGGACCAGTATTTGCTCAGCAAAAATCAGGTGTATATCTTCGGTCCGATAGAAACGGGTATGGCGGCGCGCGTCATTCCGCAGATGCACTATATCGAGCAGAAGATGATTGATGAAAATCTGCCCGAGGAGGAGCGCGTACTGACAATACTTATCAACAGTCCCGGTGGTTGTGTAAGCGATGGACTTGCAATATACGACACAATCAACTCGCTTAACTGCAGAGTACGTACAATTTGTGTCGGTCTTGCCGCTTCGATGGGCGCGTTCCTGCTCTCGTCGGGTTCAAAGGGCTTGCGACTTGCACTGCCGAACAGTGAGATTCTTATTCATCAGCCCTTGGGAGGCGCGCAGGGTCAGGCGTCCGATATCATCATCGCTGCACGCCACATTGAGCGCACCAGAGGCACACTCAACTCAATCCTTGCCATGAATACGGGCAAGACGATTGAACAGATTGCCGCCGACACGGACAGAGATTACACGATGACCGCTCAGGAAGCGGTTGAGTACGGCCTTGTCGATGCGGTGCTTACACCAAAAATTATCAAAGCAATTGGAGGATGATTCGTATGATTAACGATTATTTGTTTGAATGCTTCCTTAAGTATTACTACTTTATTGAGGCAATTCTCGGCAGAGCGTTGACGGACGAGGAGAGAAGAAAACTTTTCTTTGAACTTTCAAGCGTTTTTTGCCTGCCGCACGATGAAGAACTTGAAGAATATTTTACCCAGTCCTGCGAGGACCACTTTCGTGACATAACCGACATCACCTCGTACGAGCGTTTCAGCAGAATGGTCGAGTTTGCGCTTAAAAGCGGTCAGGATATTGAACTGACGGACGTTGACCGAATGATTATGGTGCAGAAGCGTGAGGCGATGCAGATTCGCACAAATATTTTCAAGGAAGAGAAAAACCTGACTTTGGAGGGCGTTTTCGAGGCGCTTCTCACAACGGCGGTCAACGGCAACATCGACGCGATGGCTACTCTTTCATATATGGAATACCACGGACTCGGCTTGTGCGAGGACAAATATGCCGCACTTAAAAGAATGAAGGCGTGTGCAAAGTGGAACAACCTTTTCGGTAACTTGCTCGGCATCAGATACGATGCGGAAAACACTGAACTCTATTATGAGATTCTCCGCACCGTACTCAAAACGTCAAGTCAGAAGAAAGCGCTTGAACATATCTGTTTAACCTATTCGCACAGTACCGATATCCCTCGCAATTCAACCGCAAGGCTTATCGATAAGGCTTTTGCAATGGAGATAATCGACCGCAGTACTTACGACAAGAGTTTTGCAAAGATTGCCTTTTCCTCGCTCATTTCCGCGCAGGATAAAGAGAAACTTCTCCTCACTCGTCAGGAGGGTGCAATCGCCGCCCTTGCCGACATTCCCTTTGACGTTGATTGGAGCGGTTGTCACGAGTTTGACGGCGCAAGCGTAAAAGAAATTGTGCTCACAAGAGAGGACGAAATCAACGAGGTTTTGCAGAACGTGACTATCACAACCTCTTGTCCCGCCGTGGCAAGAACGCCGCTTCTCATCGTATCGTCCGACGGTTACGTTTTGCAGATGTATCGTCGGATGATTGAAAGCGGTTATGGCGCGGATTCGGTGGTGGAGGTCGACGCTTCCAACCTTACCGACGTAGACCTTGTGCCGTCCAGAGAGAACGTCTTTTTGCGCGGCCTTGCAAAGACTAAATCCGCGCACACCGTTTTTGTTATCACCCATTGTGATGAACTTGAGGGCGAAAAACTCGACAGAATTTTCAGCATGCTTGATTATAACCACAGAAAGAGTTTCAAGATGTTCAATCCCAACGTTACTCTTGACTTGTCGGAATCCACTTTCGTACTCTTTGCAAACGAGAGAAACAGCGCATCGCTCAGATTGTCCAAGGTGTGCGACACAGTGTGGGCAAAGAATATTGAAACCGATGAGAAAACGCTCGTCGTCGCTTCAATTTTCGCTTCACGCATCAATTCCTTTGGTTGCATTGGTATGACGATGGATGAGGGTTGCAAGCAGTTTTTGGCTGATTACGATTCGCGCCTTATCCGAAATATCATCGACAGCGCAATTAAAAAGACGATTTTTGAGAAGAAAGACGTTGTCACACTTGACGTGATCAAGGCGGTTTGCAAGGAGAAGACCCCCGCAAGCACAAAGCGTGGCGGTTTCGGTTATATAGGAGGAAACTACGATGCGAAAAATTGACGTTTTTAAGGATTACGAGAATACCAAACTTCTGACGGTTGAAGAATACAGACAGCAGCACACCGATGCAACGTTCAAGTTTGACGAACTTGGCAAGAAGAATATCGACGGTATCCCGCTTTGCATTACAAGGGGGGACGATGGAAAATTGGACGTTACATTCACGCCCGACACACACCTTCTTGCAATCGGTGCTACACGAAGCGGTAAGACAACGGGTTACGTTATCCCCACAATCAACGTGCTTGCCGCTAAAAAGAATAAACCTAATATGGTAATCAGTGACCCGAAGAAAGAGTTGTACGAGCGCAACGCGAAAATGCTTGAAAAGCAGGGTTACAGAGTGCTTTTGCTCGACTTTACCGACTATCGTCACAGCGATTGCTGGAATCCGCTTACAAAATATTTCCGTTTGTACCGCAAGTATTGCAACATTACAAACGAGGTGATGGAAAACAGTATGCCGAACGGTAACGGATTCCAGATGGACGATAAAAAGTTCAGAAGTCTGTCGGCAATGCTTCGCTATGCGGACGAGAAAAGTGACGGTTATTTTGACGAGGTTGAGAAGGGTCTTACAACCCTCGTTGCTGCTATCGTGCCCAAAATGGACACAAAAGATCCGTTCTGGGAAGATTCTGCACGAGATCTGCTCAAAGCGATTCTGTACGGTATGCTTGAGGACAGCAAGACGGGTAAGATTACTGAGGACAATTTCTCGTTCGATACCGCACTTCGAATTATGGACAGTTTTTCCGATGCACGCGGACGAATCAGCGGTTATGATAACGGATATTTTTCACAGCGTGACAAAGCGACTTCCAAAGCGAGAAACCTTGCTCATAAGTGTATTCTCGAGCAAGCGGAAAACACAAGAAGATGCATCACTTCAACCCTTGCCACAAAGATGAATAAATTCCGTGACACGAGCGTGCGCAGAATTACCTGCGCCAACACTTTTGAGATGTCCGAACTTGATGACGGTGCGCCGACGGCAATTTTCGTGGCGTTCAAGGACGAGGAGGAACTGCATTACGAAATTATCACAATGTTTTTGAGCACTCTCTACACAGAACTGATTGCGATTGCACGCTCAAAGGGCTCACAACTTGACCGCCCGTTTTACTTCCTGCTTGACGAGTTCGGCAACCTGCCGCCGTTCAACAGTTTTGATAAGGTAATTTCCGCTTGTGGTGGTCGTAACATCTGGTTTTTGCTTATCTTGCAGTCATACGCACAACTTTACAACGTGTACGGCAAAGAAACGGCGGAGATTATCAAGGACAACCTTAATACACACTTGTTTTTCGGTACGAACAATCCGCAGACGAAGCGTGATTTCTCCGAGGAATGCGGACTTAAAACGGTCATCGCACCGACTTCCGCACTCAACGGTAAGGGCGAGAGTATCGAGGTGTACGAAAAGGACGTCGTACCGCTTGTGCCCGTCAGCAAATTGACGAAGATAGCCCCCGGCGAATGTGTGGTTACCCAGATGCGAGCGGATGTTCTGTGGTCAAGAATGGAGCGCAGTTACCTTTGTAAAGAGTTTACTCACCGCCTTGCAGACACAAGCGACAGACCCGCAAAACTTGATTTTTCCAACAAGAAATACATCTATAAAATCGATTAAAAATAAAGCCGGTGTCAATGTTGAATATAAAGTTCAACATTGACATTGTGTATTGGTGGCAGTAGAATAGAAATAGTAAGATTTTGTCGAAAGGCGGCGGAGTTTATGGATTGTTGCGTAAAAATTGCAATAATAATTTGTTTGATTTTGTCGGCATTGGCCACGGTTGGTGCTGTTGTGTTTGCTTTGCGCAAACCGAAGAACCGAGGCAAAGGAAAGTCAATGCTCGTTTTTATTATGATATTGCTTGCGGCGGTGTGGTGCCTGCGCTACCCCGTCGGACTTTACAGAACGTATAACAAGCCGCAGAACAGTACGTCGGCGGAAACGGCTGATGACGGACTGCACTGGTCCGAGGAAATAGTGAACAGTTTTATCCACTCTTTGCAGACGTTCAGTATGGATGAAGAGTATACCGACTACCTTGCTGACGGCAAACAAATGGTGAGCGAACTTCGTGAGAATGACAGTGAGGCGTGGGTTGGCGCTTACAGTGCGTATACAAGCGTTATCAACTTCGTTTCTCCCATCGTCGGCGGTGCAATCGTGTTGGAAGTGCTTGCCAATTTCTTCCCATCGCTTCGTCTTTGGTTTGTCAACAAGAAAAAGCGCAAGGAGAGATATTATTTCAGTGAACTCAACGAACAATCCGTTGCTTTGATGAACAATATAATTGACACCTTTAACGTTGATGTAAAAAAGTTCTTTATCTTTGCAGGGGTTGATGACAACACCGACGAAAGCCTTTTGAGAGCGGCAAAAAGTGCAGGGGCTGTCTGCGTCAAAAAGGACATTGTGGAAGCAATCGGCAACAAGAGCGCAAACAGAAAAATCCTGCTTATCAGTAACGATGAAAACAGAAATCTGCAGGTGCTCACGGAAATACTTGAAAAGAGCACAGAGCCAATTTCCGATACGGAAATTTACGTTTTTTCAACCGATAAAAAGTTCTCACTTATCGGTGAGGAGATTACATATATAGTAAAGCAGAGGACTGACACACTCGGCGAAGATGCCGAAAAGAGATTGCCCACAGTCGTTCCTGTTGATGGCACACGAAATATGGCGTACACTTTGCTGCGCGATTTGCCCTTGTATGAGCCTCTGATTAATTCCGGAACACAGGGTAAAAAGAAACTCAACGTCACAATTTTCGGCAGTGGCGCAATCGGTACGCAGTTCTTCCTTGCGACGTATTGGTTCGGTCAGATACTTGACTGTGAACTGTGTATAAACGTTGTATCAAAGGAAAAGCAAAAATGCGATGGCAAGAATTTTGATGAGGGCGATTTTGAGGGCAGGATAAATTACGTCAACCCAGACATTTTCCGAACCGCCGATCCGAACGACGAGATTTTGAGTTACAATAAAAACGGTGACAAAAATCCGCCGTATTTCAGATACCGATACCATCGCTCAGACGTTCTCAGCGATAATTTTTCAAAACTTATGAATGATGAGATTGACGACGGTTTCCGCTTGATAGATTCGGATTATTTCATCGTTGCACTCGGTTCGGATGAGGACAATTTCGCAGTTGCCGACAAAATCAGACAGAGCGTCGGAACGCACGTTATCTATGAAAATCCGAAAAAGAAAGCAATCATCGCGTACGTTGTTTACAACTCCGAACTTTGCCGTTCTCTCAACAAAAAGCCGAAGCAGAAAGGCCTGGAGAACGTCTTTATGTGGGCGTTTGGTTGTATGGATGAGGTTTACAGCGTTAAAAACGTGTTCTTCGGCGAGGAATTGGAAGCGGCGCTTGCAATTGGCAACAGTTACGATGAAAAGTCTAAAACTTCCGATAAATACCGTGCCGAGTCAAACGCAAATAGATTCAAGGATATTTACTCATATAAGGCAAATATTGCCCGTTCACACCACTACAACTACAAAGTCTTTTCTGCAGGAATATTTGAAAAATCAATTTTTGAGAGTAAGAATGCAAAGGAATATTTTGATGCTGTAAGTGTCGCAAGGGAAAAATATGCGCGCTACGTTGTTGAACACCATAAAGACCATCCGGATAACCGCAGTGAGATTGTTTCGCTTGCTTGGCTTGAGCACCGCCGCTGGAATGCGTTCCTCAGAGCAAACGGCTTCAGATGGGGTGATTATACAAAGTATTGGTCGCTTGGCGTAGGTCACAAAATGTTGCCGCTAAAAATTCATCCTTGTCTGGTTGAAACAAACAGAAATGGTGATATAAGTTCACAAATTGATGACAGAGGTATAATGGTTACCGAGTCCGAATTTACGGCGTTCGAGTCGCACGATTTCCTTGACGATCTTAGTCTTGATCTGCGGAAGCGCAAAACTCAGGAATATGAGGATAAGAAGGGAAAAGAACCCGTGTGGGAAGTTATGGACGATTTCAAGCGTTGGGATTATCCTATGGAGGACGTTAAAGCGGAGAAAATTTCGGAAATTCTGAACGAAAAATACCCCGCACCGATTTTTAAGGAAGGTCACGTTCTTCACAAAACACTTTCGGTAAATTTGTACTACCATAAAGAAGTGTGGTACATTTCCGCTGCTCGTTTAAATGAAATTATCTGCAAAAAACTTAAAAAGGACGGCATTACGGCTGATGAGTACGACGTTGCTTTAAAAGTTCTTGAAAACGCGCAGGACGGCTTGGGAACAAAGATTGTAAAAGTCAGTGAAACCAACGGAGTGTACAAAAAAATAAAAGATAGTTTCTCCAAAGAATAAATTAAACACGGATAGCGTACAATTTTATAATTGAGATAAAGGGGAGATAATATGTACGAACCTAAACCGATTGATCTGAGCGGAGTTGAATTGCCGCAGGAATTGCTTGACCTGACCGAGAAGATTGCGGAAAACGTGCACGAAAACTGGTCGGCGGGCAGAATCAAGGACGGCTGGGTTTACGGTGAGGAACGTGACGATGAAAAAAAGACCACGCCCTGCCTTGTGCCGTACAGTCAGTTGACCGAGGAAGAAAAGGAATTTGACCGCGTGACAGCGTTTGAAACGCTGAAACTTATTGTGGCGCTCGGTTACAAAATCGAAAAGAAATAATAGAAAATCCCTGCTCGGTAACGGGCAGGGATTTTTTGTATAACGAAAACCGTACGATAGCCGCGTGGTTCAAAAGAGGTTAACCGATGCTTTGGCTAAGGGGGAATTTCGATTTCCCCCTTAGGTGACGAGTTTAAATATTCATCGAAAAAGCCGACAAAGAGTGAAAACTGTAGGGCAGGGGTTCAAACCTGCCGTTCAAAATAAATACGATTGACTAAACGGCTCGGTTTTGGTACAATATCGATATAATTTTTGCAGGAGGATTTACCATGAAAAACGATGGCTTTGACAATATCATCACTCTCACCGATGAAAATGGCAACAGAGTGGATTTTGAATTTCTTGACCACGTCGAGTACAAGGGCGGAGAGTACGTTGTGCTTTTCCCCGTGGGTGAGGAAGAAAACTTCGACGTTGTAATTCTGAAAATTGAGGCGGGCGACAGCGTGGACGAAAATAACTACGTCGGAATTGACGACGAAGAAACCCTGATGGCAGTGTTTGAAATCTTCAAGGAGAGATTTGAATCCGAATTTGACGTAATCGAGTAATTTGACATCAAAAAGATGGTAGTGGCGAAAAAGGTCGGGAGATGTATAAATGGGATATGCGTTTATAAGTTATAGTTCCAAAAATCAGACGTCTGCAGACGCAATGCGTGAACTTTTCAAAAAACATAATATTGACACTTGGATGGCACCGTATGATATACCAGCGGGCAGTGAATATGCGGAAGTTTTATATGATGCTTTGACCGGCTGTTCCTGTCTTGTATTGATGCTGACGGACGTTTCTCAGAATTCGCAATGGGTCAAGAAAGAGGTTAATATTGCAATTACCAACGGAAAAACAGTAATTCCCGTCAAACTGGAAGATGTTGAACTTAACAGCAGTATGAAATTGTACCTTAATGATCAACAGATCGTTCCTGTTCACACCATTGATGAACGTTCAGTAGAAATTCAGAAAATTTTAAATAGTGTAATTGGATTTACAAGGAAAAGTGTGGCAGATACGAAAATACAGTCAAATGCAACCTCGCCCCAAAGTCGGAATGATCGACGTGTTGCTCCCACTACGAATTACGGCGATATAGACGGAATTAACCAATACCACGGATCTTATAATCCAACAGCTGCGGGTCGGTACAACAATTTAGGTAGTTTTTATTTCGATCGGGGAGAAATGAAACAGGCGGAGTCATGTTATCTTAAAGCAATTGAAATATATGAATTTCTTGCTTATGAAAACCCGACGGATTATAACGCGGAACTTGCGCTTGTTTATAGTAATATGGGCTTGTTTTATAAGAAACAAGGCGCGATGCAAGATGCGGAGAAGTATTACCTTAAAGCGATAGCGATAAGACGTCATCTTGCGCAGGCAGATCCAAGAGAGTACAGTTCACAACTTGCGAATACCTGTTACAATGCGGCTATTTTTTACGACTGCCAGGGAATGTTGCAGGAAGCGGAGCAATACTACCTTGAAGCATTGGAAATAAGAGAAAAACTTGTGGCAGAAAACCCGGTGCAACATATCCTTGATTATGCAAATATCTGTAACAATCTGGGAAATCTTTATGTCAGACAGACTTTACCGAAAAGGGCAGAGAAATATTGTCTTAAAGCCTTGGAAATATATGAACATCTCGCTGAAAAAAATCCAAAGCGTTATAGCGAATATCTTGTGATTGGTTGTAAAAACGTTTCCGAACTGTATGATTGCAAAGGCGACAAGAAAAAAGCAGAAGAGTATCGCCTGAAGGCGATAGAGATAAGAAAAAGATTGTAGTTACGGACGGGAGGAAGAGTGATGGATTGCCGTGATGAGCGTTATTCAAAATATATTCAGATATTAAATGAGGAGTTGCAACCCGCAATGGGATGTACCGAGCCGATCGCCCTTGCGTATGCGGCGGCGAAAGCGAGAGCACTTCTTGGCGCGTTGCCCGAAAGATTGACCGTTGAGGTGAGCGGCAACATTATCAAAAACGTCAAGAGCGTAGTCATTCCCCACACGGGCGGTCTGCGCGGAATTCCTGCGGCTGTTGCGGCGGGTGCTGTGGCGGGTAATGCTGACGGCGAACTTGAAGTTCTTTCTCACGTGACGGAAGATGAAATCAAAGCGATTGAAACCTATCTTGAAAACGCGCCGATTGACGTAAGTTACGCGGCTACTCCTTACACTTTTGACATTCGCATCACTGCATTTTGTGGGCAGGACAACGCCTGTGTGCGAATCGTTGATTATCATACTAACATCGTTCTCCTGCAACGCAACGGTGAAACCTTGTTTGAAAAGGAATGTGTGAACAGGGAGGAAGGACTGACGGACCGCACGTGCTTGTCAATTGAGGGCATCGTCGAATTTGCCGATTGCGTAAATCCTGACGACGTCAGACAGTTGCTTGAACGCCAGATTGAGTACAATATGGCAATCGCACAAGAGGGGCTTAACGGTGATTATGGCGCAAACATCGGCAAAACGATTTTGCTTAACAGAGAAAATGATATAAATTACAAAATGCGTGCGTGGGCTGCGGCGGGAAGTGACGCACGAATGAACGGTTGTGAAATGCCCGTTATCATCAATTCGGGCAGCGGAAATCAGGGCATAACCGCAAGTGTGCCCGTGATTGTCTACGCACGTGAAACGGGCAGAACGCACGAAGAACTGCTCAGAGCGCTTTGCGTTTCAAACCTTGTGACAACGCACCTGAAAACCGATATCGGCAGATTGTCCGCGTATTGTGGTGCGGTCAGCGCGGGGGTTGGCGCCGGTGCCGCACTGGCGTATCTGTCGGGCGGGGGAGTCAAAACCGTCGCGCATACGGTTGTCAACGCAATTGCTGTTGCGTCCGGCATAATCTGTGACGGGGCGAAGGCAAGTTGTGCCGCCAAAATTGCCGCAGCGGTGGATGCGGGATTGCTGGGATTTGCGATGTATCAGAACGGCAATCAATTTTTCGGCGGTGACGGTATTGTTAAAAAAGGCGTTGAAAAAACGATTGAAACCGTTGGCAGACTTGCACGTATCGGCATGAAACAGACGGACGAAGAAATCATCCGATTGATGATGGAATCGTAATAAATAAAATTATTTTCATTCGCTTGGTATTTTAGTGGACTTTTGAATTTTTATTTCATATAATATGGGCAAATAAAATTTCGGAGGTTATATTATGGCTGATGTTTACGTATTAAGTGCAAGGGAAAATCTTGGTAACAGCGACTGGGGCGTTTGCGATGACGTTGCAGTTATGGGCGTTTACGACAGTTTTGAAAAAGGTGTTGAAGCGTTCAAAAATCTTGTTGTATCAATCGCGGAGGAACTTGCTGAATCACAGGGCGACTTTCAGTATAGCGAGGATGTTTTGTTTGAAGACTACGAAGGCGGCGAGGACTGCTTCGGCTGGGAATGTTATATCGGCGAAAGTCGCAGTGAGTGGATTGTGTTTATCCCCGAAAGCGATGAGTATGATTACGGCTTCTGGCTCAATCCGATTGTAATTCTTGAAAAACGCACAGTTGAATAATATTATTACTTACAAATTAAAAAATCCCTGCTGAAATCAGCGGGGATTTTGTGTTTGATGTTGATTTTTTTGTTTTTATTTTTTATAATGAAAACAAAGTTTCCTTGAAGGTGGAGATAAAATGCGTGCGGAGTGGCATTATGTATTGATCGGCAGAGAAGAAATTAAAAATACTGACTGGGGAGAGGGCGGCAACGAGGTTGAATTCCGCAGTGTTTTTGATGATTGGGACAATGCGGTGCATGAATTCAAACTCCTTGTTTATGACATAGCACGCAATATGCGTGACCTGGATGACAGATTCTTCTATGATGACGAGGACGAGCTTTATGAGTCTTTTAACGGCGGAGAGGACAGATTCGGCTGGGAGTGTGAGATTGACAACGGCTACGCTTTGTGGAGATTGGTGCTTCCTGACAGACCGGAGTATGATTACGGTTACTGGTTTATTCCGATGGCGGAGATACATGCAACCTGGATCAGTTAGTTTCAGATTTTTGAATATAAAACATCAACCAGAAGGCAGATGGGCTTTGCTCATCTGCTTCTTGTTATTGTAGGGGGTGACGTCCCCGACGCCCTGAATATTGATAATGACAATCAGCCTCCCTCTGACGAGGGAGGTGGCTGTGGCTCTGCCACAGACGGAGGGAGAGAAGATGCAGGGGATAGAGGCTTTGTGTATCTCTCCCTCAGTTTCGCTACGCTCAAGCGCTCCCTCGTCAGAGGGAGCCTTTTTATTCTGTTTCCTCTTTATATTACCCTTTTTATCAAAGCCCGGGTTGAAGGCGTAGAAGTTTTTGCTGTTCAATCTGTCGGTTGTCATGCGGAGTCCCTTGCCAATCTTACCAAATCAAAAAGATGACCAAAAGCCATTAATACATAAGCTGTTTTGAGTGTTTATAAAGTTCTTTACTTTCGTGGGAAATTTGTTATAATTATATTGAGGTGATTGGCTATGAAAAAAGTGATTGCTATTTTGACTTGTTTGGTAATTGTATTTTCTTTCTATGCGTGTGATAACAATGTTGAGGATAACAATGTTGAGGATAACAACGTTGAGGATAACAACGTCAAGTTTACACAAAGCGAAAACGGAATTGTAGTTGCAAACGATGGCACAGTATATACTTGTGTTGGTGTTGAGGGTCAGGTCGGATGCCTTGGCAAGTGGGATTTTGTCGGACATGTGGAGGGAGAAGAAAAGACACTTAACCATCTTGGCGGCGATACTAAAACGGGAATGTATAGCGTTAATGGTAAGCAGGACGTTATGGTAAGATATTTTCCGCGCAATGAATTTGCTTTTATATATGCCAAAAAGGATTTACTCAAAACGGAGGTTTCGCTTGATAATTGCATCAGATTTGAGTTTGTAAAATGGCCGTGGTTTAACAGTGATGAAACAACTCTTTCAAACGAGGGCATAACCGAATGCGCACAGTTCCTAAATGAGATAAAAAGCGGACAAAGGGCAAAGGAAGCAGGGCTCTATGATTTGGTCAGGCAGCCGAATGGTATGTATAAAAATTGCTATCTTTACGGATATGTTTGTGGTGTTATACAGGATGATGTTAACATAATTATTCCTTTGAGGGTAACATCCTTTGATGATAAAGCATATTCGATTACTATTGATGATACAGAGTATGTTTTACCACAAGAATGGGTAGATATACTGATAACCGAAAAGAGTTAATTAAAAAGATATGAGAGAAACAAAATCTCTCATATCTTTTTGTTTTCTTTTTTACCTCTTCCTCATATTACCCTTTTTATCAAAACTCGGGTTGAAGGCGTAGAAGTTTTTACTGTTCAATCTGTCGGTTGTCAATTGCAAACCCTCACCAATCTTACCAATTCAAAAAGATGCCCAAAAGCCCTTGATACATAAGGGCTTAGAAAAGATTTATAACAATTACACGCTTAGTTACAGCACAGGCTGCTATTAAAGAATCTAAGTAATTAGATTTATAAAGCAAAAATTATCCGCCCGAATTTCTTCGGGCGGATTTTTTATGGCAACAGGTGGTTGCTTGTTTTTTGGAACTCTTACGATATAATAGGTATTGAGGTGATAATGCCATGGAAACAAAAGATATTATTCTTGAACTTAGAACGAGGAAAGGACTATCCCAAGACGAACTTGCGGAGAAAGTGTTTGTAACCCGTCAGGCAGTTTCCCGTTGGGAGAACGGCGAAACGATACCCTATACGGAAACACTTATACTTTTGTCAGAGCTTTTTTGTGTTTCTATCAAAACGCTCCTCTGCTCACCGAGATAGATTGTATGCGATTGT
>JAFYOI010000049.1 GCA_017560255.1 Clostridia bacterium | reverse complement strand
ATCAGTTTTTCAAAAAGGCAAGTAGTAATCCCCTTTGGGGGCTGGTTATGCAGGGGGGCGGTTTGTAGCCCCCATGCCGTTTAGGGGGTGGTAGGGGGGACTCGGAACCCCCCTACGTTTTGCCTACTTTTGCAATCAAAAGTAGGCCGTCGGAGACAATGCAAAAACTTGCTGTTTGGAAATGGTTGTTGATTCGCACCTCATCCACCGTCTGCGACGGAAATATAGGTACCTCTGTTGCGGTGCCCGAAAAAATCATCGGAATTTTGCTAATCCTCGATTTTTTCGACCGCTGCCACTCGCTCAGGTCGTTTCATCCGCCACCGGCGGCACTCCCATCGCTCCCCCCGCCCTACAACAAGCAAAGTCGGGTTTTGGTATCTCATTGTTCCCCCATTATATCCCAATGTTGAATATTTGTCAACATCTTGATTTTTGTTGACAAATGTGCTACAATATCCACGGAGGCGATAGATATGACCATAGGTAAGCGAATCAAAACACGCCGCGAGCAACTTAAAATATCCCAGGAATCCCTTGCACATCATCTCGGACTTCGCTCCCGTTCATCCATTGCGAAGGTGGAGTCGGGGGCAAATAACCTGCCCGTAAATTTAATTGAAAAGGCGGCGGAATTTCTCGATACCACCCCCGCATATCTTCTAACGGGAAGCCGCGGCGTCCCCCTTTTAGGCGAAATCGCCTGCGGTGAGCCGATATTTGCCGACGAACATTACGAATGTCTGATAGAAACCCACACCCCTGCGGATTTCTGCCTTAAGGCGAAAGGCGATTCCATGACGGGTGCCAGAATCTACGACGGCGACATCGTCTTTATCCGCAAATGCCCCACGGTTGAAAACGGAGAAATAGCGGCGGTTCTCATCGGGGATGAAGCCACCTTGAAACGCGTGTATAAAAAAGGCGACACCCTGGAACTCCACCCTGAAAATCCGGATTTCCCCATTATGACCTATAAGGGCGTAAATCTGAATTCGGTACGGATTTTGGGACGTGCGGTAGCATTTTACGGCAAACTAAATTAACGCCCTCCGCATAGAATGTTAATGAGACAGTTCTCAATAACATTTAGGAGGTAAACGTTTATGCCTGAAAAGGTTTCCGGCCCTTTAAGCGGATGCAACGCATCGGTTAAAGAGGCGGTATGTGTCCATACCGGCAGAATTTACGACTCTTGCCGTGACAAGGAATGTTTAGAGGATTTACGAGTATACCCCACCCGTGAAAGTCAGGAGATAATCGACGCGGCAGGCACGGTAAAGTGCAAATGCACCGAACTTATTTCCGCCGACATTTCCGTACAGGAAGTGTCCTTTAACAGAGGCTTTTACGCGGTAGATATCCGTTTCTTTTACCGCATCGTGGGCGAGGCATACGGTTGCGGCGAACGCCCCCGTGAGGTGCAAGGCCTTGCCATTTACGACAAGCGAGTAATCCTCTTCGGCAGTGAGGGTAACGTCCGCATTTTCAATTCCAAGTCCGGCTCACACCACCCCCGCGAGAGCACAAATATGCCCACCGCCGTCCTTGAAGCGGTGGATCCGATTTGTCTCGGTATGAAACTTGTAGATCCCTGCAAGTGCCACGATGACAACCCCTGCGAGATTCCCGAATTTGTAAATAACTTCTTCTGTGACGAACTTGTGGTAGGCGGCGAGTGCAAACGTCTGCTTGTGACTTTGGGACAGTTCACCATCGTCCGCTTAGAGCGTGACTCACAACTTCTCATTCCGGTCTATGACTTCTGTATGCCGGGCAAGGAGTGCAGTGCAAACGACCTTTCCTCAAGTGCCGACTCTGCCTGCGACCTGTTCCGCAGAATCAAATTCCCCACAGAGCAGTTCTTCCCACCCTCAACAATTTCCGACAATACCTGCGGCTGCAATTAAAGCAAAAAGCCTGAAACGAGTGTTCGGCGTCTTCACTTAGGGATAAATCGCTTTAAAAAGGCATTTTTAGTCCATAACTGCACAAAAAATCTTGATATCCGACAGGATTATCTGCGATTTTATTGCTTGTTCTGAAACAAAAAATGCACGTTTTAAAGTGCCTTGCAGTTT
>JAFYOI010000048.1 GCA_017560255.1 Clostridia bacterium | reverse complement strand
TAAACATATCCTGCATAACAACCAATACAAAAGGAAGCAACGCATATGACAAAACCATGTAGCCGACTTCGATTTTATAATAATCCGCAAGCATTATCGCAAATACATATAGCGGAATCATATAATATGAAGCCTTTAAGAAATTTCCGAAAATTGATTTATAGTCTTTTGCACTAAAAATCAACATAAATGCAGGCAGCGTCTGCGAAAGTGACCAATATATAGGTGTCTGCATCTGGGCTCTGGTATTTTCGTTAAAAGCGTAACTAAAAAGGCCCCAAATAATAAAGAGTATTGGAAATACAACACACTTTTTATCAAGGTGCAGATTTCTTTGCATAATCGCATAAACTAAACAAATACACAAAATACCAAGTGCTGCGTAAATGTTTTTCGTCTTGACAAAGGAAATCAGATTAAACAAAATCGGCCATAAAACAACTATTGAATTGTAGAGAAAAAGCACAGTAAGTAACGAATGATTACCCTTTTCCGAATACACTTTTTCGATTTTTTCAACCTTCTGCATAAAACATTCCTCTTAAAAATTAAATACTTTTTTAAATTCCTCAACAAAATTATTATAGTCAAACATATCCGCATTAACATTTGCCTTTATTGCCTTTAATGTATCAATATCTTGACTTAATATATTTTTGATTTCTTCATTTGCGTTATTTATATCTACAAAAAAGCCGTTTTGTCCGTGAGTTAAAAAGTCAGATATATTGCTTGTTCTGTTGGTAATAACCGGAACACCGGCACTTATACTCTCCACAAATTTTGTAGGGAATCCTGCACGGGATACACGGTTGTCATCACGTAAAAACATTGCAAAATCCGCACTTTTAAGCAAGGTCAATGCCACTTTGTGCTCCACCCTGCCGTGGAATACGATTTCGTTTACAGATGCCTCAAGGGCCTCTTTGCTTTCCGGATATACCTTTAAGAACTGTTCTTTAGAAACGCCTATTATATTAAGACGCAGTTTGTAGGAAACTTCACATTCAGCGACCGCACCGACTACAACGTTTATTCTGTCTTTTGAACCGCCGGGTGAGCCTGAATAAACAAGGTTTAAAACACCATCTTCCCCACGTGCGTCTTCCTGCCACTTTTCTTCGCTTTTATCTACAAGTGGCGGTACCTGCATAGTGGGTAATTTATTTTCATAGTAGTTTTTCAAAAACGTACTTATCGTGATAATTCCGTCAATTCTTGGTTGATAGAACCTCATTCTCATTTCGGAATCTAAAATACGGATTATAGATTCAATAGAGCGAATTTTCTTTATTTCAAACCATTCGTCTGTATCGGCAATGAGTTTTAAGTTTTTCTTTTTTGCATATTTTTTAAGCATTCTAAGGCCGGGTGCATAGTAATCATACGCGATTATACCCGCTACATCTTCATTGTTTTTGACGATATAATCAATGTACTTTACATCGGAATACTTCTTGATTTTCTCTGTTGTGGATTTGCAGTTAATTTCGTAAATATCAAAACCCGACCATGTGTAGTGAGTTTTAGCGAAATCCAAATCCGCCTCCTCGTTCATACCCACAAAAATAACCTGATATCCTAATTTTGAAATAGCACGTGCATTGTTTAAAACTCTGTGTGCACCTGCATTTTTATCGGGCATTTTAAATGGTCCGATGTAAATAATTTTTTTCATTACGCACCGCCAAAATAAATTTCTTTCATCTTTTTATTAACAGTTTCATAGTTAAATTCGCAAACTTTTTGCTTATTATATTCACCTATCGGCTCTAAATCACGAAGGAGCAGGGTTTCAAGTGCTTTCTTACAAGACTCAGAACTATGGGGATCAAAATGCTCACCGCCGTTATAATCCACCAAATCAATACTTCCCCGAATTTTTGAGCAAACAACGGGAAGTCCCGTCGCCATTGCTTCCATCACTGATACGGGAAGTCCTTCTCTAAAAGACGGGAACACGAATGCATCTGCTGCCGAGTAAAGATCAGCCACATCACTTCTAAAACCTAAAAGTTTAACGCGTTCGGTCATTCCTTTTGCATCAATAAGTGCCTGCAGTTCCTTATCTTTAGGGCCTTTTCCCGCAATTATGTAGTAAACGTCAAGGTTTTCTATTGCATTTATTACGCATTTATGGTTCTTGTTTTCGTTAATTTCACCAACTGAAAGCAGGAGTTTTGCATCATTCGGAATCCCCAATTCCTCCCGTATTCTCGCACCGGCTTTCCAATCTCTCTTAAAAAGTGACGTATCAATACCCACACCCGGAACATATTCCACTTTTTTTGCTTTGATATGCTTGGTGGCAAATTTGTAATCGTCTTTATTTATATTGATAAGCACATCAGTAAAGAAGGCACAAAACCATTCAATCGGGAAATAAATAAGCCAATTCTTTTTTGGTGCACCTTTGTAAAAATGAAATCCATGTGCCGTATAAATAACCTTTGTTCCCTTTTTACGAGCACGACGTGCCGCAAGACGGGTAAGCATCGCCGCAACCGGAGTATGGCAATGAACAATGTCGTATTCATTTTCATCAATAAGTTTTTTAAGTTGCTTATATGCCTTAAAATTATTCTTACTTAGCGGAGATCTGGAGCAACTTATATTGTGTACCTGACAATCCATCTCGTAATATTCAGGTCTGACCGGAGAAGTTTTAGTATTTGCAGCAATTTCAAAAGTGTGCCCGTCTTCTATAAGTTCACGGGCAAGGGTTCTGAAAAACCGCATCGTTCCGCCGATTGTTGTAACATAGAGTATTTTCACGTTTATCACCTTATGCTCTATATTGCGGGAAGAAAGAAACGCTCTTATCATTTCCGCTTAAATTAAGTAATTCCTCGTATTTTTCTTCATCAAAAATTCGTTTTCCTATATGGAATCTGGGCAAATCATCTTTGCGGTAAAACGCCTTTTTAAACTTAAAAAGACTGTCCTCACCACTGCCTACGCCGCCACCCATATACAGCGTTTTGTAACCGTTTTCAAATCCCCACAACGCCGCTTCGTATAAGAGGAGATTTGTTGGAGCAAGATTTGCATATTCACGGAGTGAGCCGGAAAGATGATAATTCATTCTTCCGTTTGCATAAATCATAATAGACGCAGCGATTATCTTATCCTCCAGCGTTGCGTAGAACACCTGTGCATTATCGGCTAAATCGTAGCACACGCTTTCGTAAAACTGTTCACCGAAATAATAATAATCATCCGCATTATCCTTATCCATCGTAAGATTGTATATATCTCTGAAGGTTTTATATATACCCAAATCACGCGTTCTGTGAATTTCAACGCCGCTTTTTTGGGCTTTTCTTATCATATTTCGGTTTTTACTGGTAAGATTTGCCCAAATGGTTTCATCCGATGAAATGTCCATAAAAACGGTCAGTCCAAGAGGAACTACATCATAACACCCGCTAACCGCTTCTTGATTTTGAAGCATTGGATGGAATCGGACAAACTCACTTACAATTGCGTTTTCTCTGCACCACAGAGAATATTCATTAAATAGTGCATCATCCTCACCTTCAATTATCCAACCACCGTACCCGTAGACGGTTGCAAAATCAAAAAGTGTTCCCTCTTTAATTTTTCCTGCAAAGCGGGGAAGTTTTCCGATATCCCGCTTCATAACAACGTTAATACCACGTGCGTTCTCACTCTCAAAGTAGAAAAGCAAAGGCTCACCGTCGCCATGGATTTCAAACGCCTTTACATAGCCTGATAACCAATATGTATCATACTCGGAAAAGGACTTTACTATCTCGTCCCACGCTTTAGCATCTTTAGTTGTGTATACGGATAGCACTATTTATCACACCTTCTGAATTCTTTAATAATCGAGCAGATATATTCCATATCTTCTTTTGTGTAACGCTGGTCACAAACCAAACTTAATTCTGTATCGTATATATCACTTTTCTCCCCATGCCACTTGGAATAAGGCCAATGAACAGGGCAAAAAACTTTGTTTTCTATCAAGTGTTTTTTAAGGGCGTCACGCTCACACTTCGGCAAAACAATTGGCACAAAGAGCGGAACATCATCCGCTTGTATTTCCTTAAACAGAGCGATGTCCGAGACCGTATTTAGAAGTACCTCTGCGTTTTCTCGGCGACGTGTTCTTATAAAATCCGCGTCCAGATTCCGTGCTGCAACAACGTCATCAGAATACGCGGCATAAACTCCTCCGTTTTCAAGCATCTCTTCAGCATCAGCAAAAAAGTTGAGATACCCTTTATCGTCGCTCTTGCCGTTTATATATTCTGCTTTTTCTTTCATCGCTGTAGTACGAAGCGCGATATATGCTTCATCGGTTTTTTCAGGTAATTCAATACTGAAATCACTATCAAACTTTCCCGCAAAGCCACCTGTTTTAGCACCTGTCCATTTACGGAGACTGCCAAAGAAATATTCGTCCTTGCTCTCTCCCCTTCTAATTCCCATATTGGGTGAGAAAAGCGAATGGGTAACATCGTATATAATTACGCCGTCAAAGTCTATTGGCTTGTTTCTTATATAACCGAAATATTCCATAGTGAGTAAAACATCACATTTGGGACTTTCCTTGTCATAAAACAAAACCTCTATCCCCTCATTTACAAAGGGAATAATCATACTGTCACAACACCAAACGGGAAGTGCCGCGTTCTTCACGTCATACCTTTTCTTAATATCCTGTATGACAAAAGAAAGAGCCGACCTTCCGGAGAGAAACCAAGCCGTGTTTTCGGGGAAAATATCATCATTTCCTCTTGGTATGTCCCAATATTCACTTCCGATTTCACGATGAGATGCTACTTGCACTCGGTTCATCTCCATATCACAGTTTTTTAGGAATTTTTTATCATTTCAAGTGCTCTGTCATAGGTAAGTTCTTCTATCTGCATATCATTTCCGTCCTGATCAAGAACACGCAAAGTATGACTGATTTTTTCAAGAGTTTTTGCAAGAGCTTCAGGGGTATCATCCATAACGTGAAGTCTGTAGATAACTCTGTCGAGAGAATTGGTTGCACTTATTACATCACCTATTTTCTTGAACGTTGCATTTTGCAGTACCTGCGGCATATTTTCAACATCATCAATACCGCGGATTTCTGTAATAGTCCCCGCCTTTAATGAGATGTAATAGTTACAACAAGTCTTTGTATAGTACGGATTATCCTGTTCTTTTGCATTTCCGCAAGTCATTTTACCGGTAACAGAGAACTCTATCATCATGTCAAGAGCGTTTATGCCGTTAATCGGACCTGCAAATACATAAAACTGCTCACCGCCCATTCTTAGGCCGGATTCATAGAAATAGAACTTATCGTCATAAATAAAGCCCTGCATCATTACTACGCAGTTTTTAAGGCCGAGATCCTCAAACATATGCTTAACTGCACTATGTGCGGTTTTCTCATACAATTCGATATAAGATGAGGGGAAAACGTGTAAAATCGCAGAGGATGCAACCTTGTTTTCGCCAATAGCTTTCTGCTTCATAAATGTTGATGAAAGGCTACAGTATCCGTTCTGCACAGTGTAATGGAGATAAATTTCCTTTGGACTGTCAATATACTTTTCGACAAGGATATTATCCTTCTTTGATTCATAAAGTTCTTTGTAGTATGAAACAAACTCTTCCTCGGTGTCGCAACGTCTTACGCCGCGGCTTCCGCTCTCATCAGTGGGCTTTACCAATACCGGATATTGAAATTTATCAAGATCCTCACGCTTTAAGTTGATGTCAACTTCATACTCAGGAATAGTGGGCACGCCATACTTGCGGCAAATCTGCTTAAATCTTCTCTTGTCATTTGAGAGAATATCAAACTGCTCAACTGTGCCGCAGCACGGTAATCCGGCCTTCTCACAGATCTCCGCATAATACGGGAGATGGGAGTCGGTCCAGCCTACAAAAATACCGTCAATTCCATTGTCGTGAATGAGTTTTACCGTTTCATCGATTTTGGAAAAGTCAATGTCCCATGCTTCATTGGCAATGAGCTTAGCCGGAGATTTTTCCGGGGGATAGAAGTTTGCAACTATAGTCTTAACGCCAAGTTCCTTTGCTCTTTTAACAGCGGACGCAGCAAGGCCTGATCCGTCAAAAAACAACAATGTTTTTCCCTTAACTGTTTTCATTATATATTAACCTCCTGTTTTTCATTATTACTTTTCACCATGTTTGCTCTTTCGATATGTAAACTGACCGGTTGCTGTTCACCCTGGCCTATTCCTTCACGCTTCAGAACTGACCACACGGTTTTAAACAGTATTTTTACATCAAGCAAAAAAGACAATTTGTCAACGTATTCCACGTCATAAGCAAACTTTTCCGACCACGAAAGATTATTTCTTCCCATACACTGTGCATAACCTGTAAGACCAGGGCGAACCTCATGTCTTCTTCTTTCCTCCTCGGTATAATAATCGAGGTACTTAACAGTTAACGGACGTGGTCCGATAATTGATAAATCACCGATTATGATATTAACCAGCGATGGAAGCTCATCTATTGATATCGCTCTGATGATTCTTCCGTACTTATTGAGGCGCTCCTTGCCCGGAAGAAGCTTTCCGTCTTTATCCTTAGCGTTCGACATAGACCTGAATTTAATCATTTTGATACTTCGCTCTTTGCCGGTTTTCTTATCAATTCTTCCCGGACGTTCTTGTATGAAGAATGGATTTCCTTTCATAGCAACCGCACCAAGCAAAGTAAATAACAAGAGAAACGGCGATAAAACTATTAAAGCGAATGTGGAAAGAACTATATCAAGCAATCTTTTGAAAAACTTTCTATACATAAGACACCTCATTTTCAGCGCGTAGGTTTACTTTTTCTTTTTCTCCGGAGTAAGGGCATATTCCCCTGCAAGATACATTGCAAAAATACCGAGAAGAATCATAATGTTTGTCGCATAAATTATT
>JAFYOI010000047.1 GCA_017560255.1 Clostridia bacterium | reverse complement strand
TCCGTGTCATCCTGAGTGGAGCGAAGCGGAATCGAACTTTTTCGTTCGGGATCCCAAATGCCGCTATGCGTCATTTGATCCTCGCTTTGCTCGGATTTCGACTGCGCTCAGGATGACGTGAACGAAAAAGTGCGAGGTGAACCCGAGCAGGATCTCGGACAAATAGGGTAACTGATAACTATTTTTATATGTCGCTCATGCCGCGACGGGCAGACAAATAAAAGTGTACTTATGTAGGTATTATTGTGCTTTTACCGCAATTTCTTCCGCGTAACGTACGCCTTCCATCGCATCTTTTGCGTATTTGTCCGCGCCGATTAAATCCGCCGTTTCCTGCGTCAACACTGCGCCGCCAACCATTATCTTGCAATCGGGCATGCGCGCTTTGATTAGATGCACGGTTTTTTCCATAGCGGGTACGGTTGTGGTCATAAGCGCACTTAACCCGCAAATCAGCGCATTTTCACGCTCGACCGCCTGAGCCACCATTTCGGGTGCAACGTTCCTGCCAAGATCAATCACTTCAAATCCGTAATTTTCAAGCAGAACTTTAACGATATTTTTGCCGATGTCGTGAATATCGCCCTCAACGCTCGCCACAACAATCTTCGCTTTTTTCTCCTGCGTTTCTCCACTGTCGCAGATGAACGCCTTGATTTTCTCAAACGCCGACTTTGCCGCCTCCGCACTCATAAGAAGTTGCGGCAGATACACGCGCTTTTCTTCATAACCTTTTCCGACGATATCAAGCGCGGGTACAATCTCATTATTAACAATATCAAGCGGGGGCACTGTTTTAAGAAGTTCAATGCAAACTGCCGCCGCCTGTTCTTTAAGACCCTTGACGATTGCTTGTTGCAAAGGCGTTACTCGCCCGTCCGCCTCACCCGTATGAGTCGGCGCTGCGGAGGTGACGCTTTTTATATTTGCAAGCGTTTGAGTTGCAAAACGAATATATTCCGAACAATTCTCGTCCATATTATGCAAAGTCATATACGTATAATAAACTTTCATCATCTCAACACTGTACGGATTGATGATTGCCGCAGAAAGTCCGTTTTCAAGCGCAAACGCGAAGAATCCCGAGTTGACCGCTTCCCTCTCGGGCAAACCGAATGAAATATTGGAAACGCCGAGAACTGTGTTTATGCACAGTTCATTTCTGATGTAATTGAGCGCTTTCAGAGTTGTCGGTGCAGCGGTTGAATCAGCACTTACCGCCATACACAAGGTATCAAAAACAATATCCTTTTTATCAATTCCGTATTCTGCCGCAGTTCTGAGAATTTTCTTGGCAATATCAATTCTGCCCTCAACGGTTGCGGGAATTCCGCCTTCGTCAAGAGTCAGCGCAACCACAACGCCGCCGTACTTTTTGACAAGCGGAAAAATCGCACTCATGCTCTCCTCTTTACCGTTGACGGAATTTATCATCGCCTTGCCGTTATATCGGCGCAGTGCCCTCTCCATTGCCTCGGAGTCAGCAGTGTCTATCTGCAAAGGCAGGTTTATGATAGCCTGCAATTCGCAAACCGCTGTTTCAAGCATCTGCTTTTCATCAATTTCGGGCAATCCGACGTTTACGTCAAGAATATGCACGCCCTTCTCCTGCTGATTAAATCCCTCCCTCAAGATATAATCAACGTCATTCTCCACAAGCGCCTGCTTGAAGCGTTTTTTGCCCGTTGGGTTGATTCGCTCGCCAATGAGTATCGGCTTTTCTCCGATTTTTACTATATGGGAATATGAAGATACAATCGTATCATTCTTTTTCTCAATCGCTTTAAATGCAATATCCTTTGTTTTCTCAACCGTGCTTCTGATGTATTCGGGGGTTGTACCGCAACATCCCCCAACAATCGTAACGCCGTTTTCAACCGCTTGTGCAACGTCAAGTGCAAATTGCCCGGCATCAACGTCGTAGTGCGTTTCGCCGTTACAGGTACAAGGAAGTCCCGCATTGGGTTTGAGGATTACCGGTACGGACGAATAGAGTAACAGTTCATCAACAACGCCTTTCAACTGTTTCGGACCAAGTGAACAGTTCGCACCGAGCGCATCAACACCCAATCCCTCAAGCATCGCCACCATAGCCGCGGGAGATGCACCCGTCATCAGTTTGCCGTCCTCACCGTACGCATTGGAAACGAATACGGGCAAATCGGAATTTTCCTTTGCTGCAAGCACCGCCGCCTTGGTTTCATAACTGTCGTTCATCGTTTCTATAAAAATGAGGTCGGCACCGTATTTAACGCCCAATCTGACAGTCTTGGCAAACACCTCGACCGCTTCCTCAAAATCAAAATCCCCGTAAGGTCTGAGCAATCTGCCCGTCGGACCAATGTCAAGCGCAACGAATTTTTCCCCTTTGTTGCTTGTGAGATGTTGCGCTTTTCTTACGTTTGAAATTGCCGCGCCGATAATTTCTTCCAACTCGTCATCAGAAAATTTAAGGCTATTTGCGCCAAAAGTATTGGCGCTGACAATATTGCTTCCCGCATCATAATAACTCTTATGAATATCAACTATCTCGTCACTGTGGGTAATGTTCCACCTCTCAGGCAATTCGCCCGCCTTGAGTCCTTTGGCAAGTAACATTGTACCCATTCCGCCGTCAAGATATATAATTTTCTGCTTAATCAATTCTCTCAAACCCATTTGGAATTACCCCTTTCTTTTAATACCGACAACCGCTGTTACGGATTTTGACGGTGACATCAAAAGGCTTTCATTAAGGCACAGACCGATTCGCCTGCACCCGTCAAGCATTGCGAAAATATCACGCTGGCAGGAAAGCGGGAAATCACCGTAGCCCGCACTGAATCTCGGTCTTGTTTCAAAGCCCTTTTCATCCAATTCCTCCCGCAAATCCTTGCAGAAACTCTCGCACAGACTCTCCGCCCTCTCCGTCCCTATCGCCTGAAACATCAGCGCTTTCGACGGAGAAATACGGGAATATTTTTTTATAAGTCTGTCAATGCCGAGCCCAACCGTTGCCGCAAACACAACGACCGACTCACACCCATTGAGCGCCGCCGAAAGATTTTTACTCCCGACTTTCAGCCCCCCAAATTCAACAAGCCCCCCGCCTAAATTCACGGGGAGCGTTGTGTAACAAACGTTATATGAAAAACAGTCCTCACACTCAAGCAGGCACTGCTCCAGAAGTTCATTCATATCGCCGTCGGCACTCCTGACTCCCGCGTAACGAAAAATCTCGCTGTAATCATAGGGGGTTGCGCCGTAACTGCGAACCAAAACCGCATTACGCATCTTTGCCCAGAATATCTGACAGATTGCTCTGTATCTTTGCGGCAACATCGGGCTTATTCATCGAGTAAACGTGAACGTGAGTAATGCCGTTTGCATACAGATCAATAATCTGATCAGTAGCGTAGGCAATTCCCGCCTGCTTCATCGCATCGGGATATGAGCCGAATTTATCAATAAGGCTTTTGAATCTCTGCGGCATAAACGAGCCTGACAGTTTAACCGCACGATCAATCTGAACCGCATTGGTAATAGGCATAATGCCTGCAACGACAGGAATCGTTATCCCCGCCTCACGAATTTTATAAAGGAAATTATAAAGCAGATTGTTGTCAAAAAACATCTGTGTTGTAAAGAACTCACAACCCGCTTGCGCTTTCTCTTTAAGGTGCTGAATATCCTCTTTCTGATTGGCGCTTTCGGGATGCACTTCGGGGTAACAAGCGCCGCCAATGCAAAAATCCGAACTGATGCTCCTGATGTCTGCAATAAGGTCGGTTGCATAGCGGTAATGCCAATTGCTGCGGTCCTCACCCATCTTCTCTTTCGGAATATCGCCGCGAAGCGCCATAATGTTCCTGATGCCCGCCCGCTCAAAGTTTCTTACCATACGCTCAACGTGCTCCTTCGTTGAAGAAACGCAGGTAAGATGAGCGATTGAAGAAACGTTATATTTATCTTTGATGATTTTTGCCATTTCAAGAGTGTAGTCACTTGTGCCGCCGCCCGCACCGTAGGTAACGCTCATAAACGACGGATGAAGTTTTGCAATCTCCTGTGTTGCCTCCCTGACGCTGTCGTAAGAATCGCTCGTTTTAGGCGGAAAAACCTCAAACGAAAGCGAAAATTTATTTTCTTTAAGCACGTCCGTGAGTTTCATTTTTACACCTTACTCTCTTAACAAATACAAAAATTATGTTTACACAAAGAATTATAAACAGCGCAAGATAGAGGAATGAATCAATCTTGTATCCGATGTATATGTTTATATCCGAAAACCATTTGATATATATCGGCTTTACAAGGAATATCGCACTCATAATCGAAAGGCACACGTAAGAAAAAGCCTTGTTTTCATATTCGTCCATAATGAGCAGAATAATGGGAATTATTAAAAACGTGAGTGAATAGCGCGACGACATTGACGGCACGCCAACAATCAGACACACGCACAACGCGCAGGTTTTCCAGCGCTCCTTGGAAATGAACAAACAAAACGCACCGACCGCCGAGAAAACAACCATTATCACCTTACCGATAACCATCCACACGCCCGAATCTGAGCCAAAAACTTTGCCCAGATAAATGGCGAATTTCTGAAAACTTAACTGGCGGTTAATACCCGCAGAGTTGTTGGAAGAAGTCGAATTGAGATTTCTTATAAACTTGCCGACACCCTCAATTCCACCAAAGAAAAGGAACGGAACAAAGAATACAATCAGCGTATAAATAGCCGCTCTTATAAGTTCTTTATATTTTTTCTCATTAAGCAGAATCACGCCGAAAACGACGGGATAAATTTTTATTGCAATCGCAAACGCAAGGCAGATGAGCGCAATTTCCCGTACCGCTTTGTTTTTATGGTCATAGTACGCGATAAAAAGCATCGTAAACACAAGCGACAGAATAAGAATATTCCCGCGCTCGATAAGAAACAGAAACGGTGCGCTGAAAAGGCAGAAAAAAGCCATCAACGTCTTGTCCGCGTTGCCCTTGCTTCTCATAAGTGCTCCGATTGCAAGGAAGAACAGAACGATTACCACAAGCGCAAAAATTATGTAAGCGAACATAAAACTCTGGTAAATTTTAAGTTCGGGCGGTTGTGCGCTTTTGTCGGGATTTATGATAACGCTCTCAAAATCCTGCGGCATTATGAGTTTAAGAAACAATCGGTAAATAAGTGAACATATTGCGGGATAGATAACCTTTGCATCGTAGGGATTATTGTACGTATTTACGACACTGTTGAAAAAATCCATAAAGGTATCGGTGTTTGGATTACCGCCGGCAAAGATAAATGTCCTTGCAAGCCAACCGTCCGTTGCCCATAACGAAACGAGCATTATAACAATGCTTGCCGACATAACCGCGTAAAACACAGTTTTGTAATATGTTGTTTTATTTGTCAAAGGGTTTCTGTCAGCAAAAAGCATTCTGTTAGTCTTCCTCCTCGTTCTGCTCATCAGAATGAACAGTAACCGTGATTTCCTCCGCACGTTTATAGACTGAGTCAACCTTGCTTACGGTAACTTCAAGAATTCCGTAGTTGAACGTATCGCCCACCTCGGGAACTTTTTCAAGTTGCTCCCACACCCAGCCGCCTACGTTGGGGGTGTCACTCTCGTCCTTCATATCAAAATACTCAAACATCTGGTTAAGATTTGCGGAGCAAAGAATTCTGTGCCTGTCATCACCCATACGCACAAATTCTTCAACAATATCGTCGTGCTCGTCCCAGATTTCGCCGACGATTTCTTCAATAATATCTTCAAGTGTAACAATGCCGATTGTGCCGCCGTAATCGTCGGCAATAACGGCAATATGGGATTTGCTCTTCTGCAAAGTCTTGAGCAATACGTTGAGTTTTATCGACTCGTGAGCAAAGATAGCGGGTTTCATAATTGAACTTATCTCTCCGCCGCCGCTCTCCTGCATAATATATAAATCCTTCTGGTGAATAACACCTACGATATGGTCAATAGTATTCTCATACACGGGCAATCTTGAAAAGCCTGTTTCGACAAAAGTTCGGGAAATTCTCTCCTGACTGTCCTCAACGGAAACGGCAACAACGTCAACTCTGGGCGTGAGAATATCCGACGCTTCAAGTTCGCTGAACTCAATCGCACTGCGGATAAGTTCACCCTCTTCGCTGTCAATTCCGCCCTCACTCTCCGCCTCCTCAACGATTGTGAGCAATTCCTCCTCCGTAATCGCGTTATCGTCAGAGAATTGAAACACGCAAGACAATAGTTTCTTCCACAATGAGAAGATAAAGTTAATCGGTGTAAGCAAAAAAACAATAGCATTGAGAACCGATGCCGTTGACATAGCAAATCCGTCCGCTTTCTCCTTGGCAATCGTCTTCGGACTGATTTCACCAAAGATGAGCAAAGCAACGGTCATAACCGCCGTTGCAACCGCAGGGCCACTTCCGTTGGGTATCAACTTAACGAACAAAACGGTCGCAATTGATGCCGCCGCGATATTGACGATATTGTTTCCGACAAGAATCGTTGAAAGCACCTTGTCGTAATTATCATAGAGTTTCAAAACGAGGTTCGCCCTCTTGTTACCGTCCTCCGCAAGATTTTTCATACGAATACGATTGAGCGAAAGAAACGCAGTTTCCGTTGCCGAAAAGTACGCCGATAGCGCCACAAGTACCACAAGAATTATTATATAAATACTACTGTCGCTGCCCATAAAAGAACATTTCTCCTTTTTGTTTTACAATATTTTCTTTCCAATTAATATGGGTATTTTAATTATTATATCACAGTTGTACAGAATGTGCAAATAAATATTGCTGTTTTACGTGTTTTTTATGTTTTCTATAAATTTTCAAAAAATTATTTACTTATGTTACTCCAAGGTGTATAATTGAATAAGCATCAGAAAATCTGAAAGGATGTTTGAAATGTACAAGGATTTAATGGATACAATTGGTTTTGTTAAAAACGCCGATGCTGAAGTCGGCGCGGCTATGGAGAGCGAATTTGCTCGTCAGAAAAGAAATATTGAACTCATCGCTTCTGAAAATTTCGTTTCCCCCGCAGTAATGGCGGCTATGGGCAGCGTACTAACAAACAAATACGCTGAGGGTTACCCCTCAAAGCGTTACTACGGCGGATGCGAATGCGTTGATGTTGTTGAAAACATTGCAATCGAGCGTGCAAAGAAAGTGTTCGGTGCTGACCACGCAAACGTTCAGCCCCACTCCGGCGCACAGGCAAATCTTGCAGTATATTTTGCACTTCTCAACCCCGGCGACACAATCCTCGGTATGAACCTTGCTCACGGTGGTCACCTAACGCACGGTTCACCCGTTAATATGTCGGGTAAATATTATAATATCATTCCCTACGGTGTAGGTGATGACGGTTACATTGATTATGACGAGTTTGAAAGACTTGCAAAGGAACACCAGCCCAAACTCATCGTTGCCGGCGCTTCCGCTTATCCGAGATTTATTGATTTTGAAAGAATGGGCAAGATCGCAAAGCAGGTCGGCGCATACTTTATGGTTGATATGGCTCATATCGCAGGTCTTGTTGCGGCAGGACTTCATCCGTCCCCCGTTCCGCACGCAGACGTTGTTACAACAACAACTCACAAGACTCTCCGCGGTCCCCGCGGCGGTATGATTCTCTGCACAGAGGAACTCGCTCCCGCCATCAACAAGGCTATCTTCCCCGGCACTCAGGGCGGCCCGCTTATGCACATAATTGCCGCTAAAGCAGTTTGCTTCGGCGAGGCTTTGACCGAGGAATTCAAAGAGTATCAGAAACTCATTATTGAGAACGCAAAAGCGCTTGCAGACGGACTCATCAAGCGCGGAATGAAACTCGTTTCCGGCGGCACTGACAACCACCTTATGCTCATCGATCTGTCCGATATGGAAGTTACCGGCAAGGAACTTGAGCACAGACTTGACGAAGTTTATATTACGGCAAACAAGAATGCAATCCCCAACGATAAGAGAAGCCCGTTTGTAACAAGTGGTATCCGTGTTGGTACTCCCGCCGCTACAAGCAGAGGTTTCCGTCCCGAAGATATGGACAAGATTGCAGAATTCATCTACCTTGCAGCAACCGACTTTGAAAACAGCGCAGACGCTATCAGAGCGGGCGTAACGGAACTTTGCAAGAAATATCCCCTTTACGAATAATTAAATACAAAAAATATCCACCCGCATATGATATGCACCCCAAAAGTTAGACACTTTTGGGGTGCATATCAAAAATGGGGGTATTTTATTTTCGGGCATAGCCCTGATAATACCGGCTGCGCAAAAGTGCACTTTTTCTTGGCCTGCCAACCATACCCGTCGCGGCATAAGCGACATATAAAAATAGTTATCAGTTACCCTATTTGTCCGAGATCCTGCTCGGTTTCACCTCGCACTTTTTCGTTCACGTCATCCTGAGCGCAGTCGAAATCCGAGCAAAGCGAGGATCAAATGACGCATAGCGGCATTTGGGATCCCGAACGAAAAAGTTCGATTCCGCTTCGCTCCACTCAGGATGACACGGA
>JAFYOI010000046.1 GCA_017560255.1 Clostridia bacterium | reverse complement strand
TCGGTTTTGACATGACCTTTTCCGCAAATAATGCATCAAAAAATCAGGTAATACGTCAGTATTACCTGATTTTTATTCTTTTTATTTACGAAAAATTTCTATTTCAAAACTGCAAGGCACTTTAAAACGTGCATTTTTTGTGCAGTTATGGACTAAAAATGCCTTTTTAAAGCGATTTATCCCTAAGTGAAGGCGCCGAATGATTCCGCCCTTTTTATTTATTTTTTAATTCTGCTTTTCCAGACGCCGATTTTACGGACGAGTGCACGGTACGCTGATTGGGTGTCCTCAATTATCTTTGCCATCTTCGGCATAAAGAGCATATCGAGTTTGCCGACAAAATCAACTTGAACACCGCCGAAGCCTTGCTTGAAACGGATAAGTCCTTCAAGGAAGGTTTTTTCCATATCACCGGTAACGCCACGGAAGTCGTAAATGCTGCAACCTTTTTCAATAGCCCATTTAATCATTTCCCATTGCATCATATAGTTGGGCATACGATTACGCTCGCGGTTGCTACTTGCACCGTATAGATACCAAAGTTTGTCACCATAGTAAATTGCAATTGCACCGGCGATAGCCTTTCCTTCGTATTCGATTAAGTAGAGGCGGAGATTGTCGGGTGAGAGAATGTCATACATCTCCTCAAAATATTTAAGGCTTCGTGCCATAAAACCGTCGCGGACAGCGGTTTCAACCATAATTTCGCGGAAAGCGGGAAGGTCTTCCTTTGTACCAATACGGCAAGTAACACCTTTTCGCTCACTAAGACGAACATTGTAGCGTGTTTTGGAATGGAATTCTGCAAAAACCTCATCCTGTGTTTTACCATCTAAATAAAGACGGAAAACGTAACGTGCCTGGAGATATTCAGGACGGTTCTTTGTATTGTTCACAACAAAACCGGCGTTTTTCAGGTCGGAAAGATAAGCCTCGTCTGCCTCAGTAATGTCCGGATCTATGGAAAGTTCATATGCGTTGTATTTCTTAGCAAGAGAACGAGCCTCTGCACAAAGTTCCTTAAGGGTATCGATATCGCCGTCATCAACAACCGGACCACGGGGACAGTACATGTGAGTGTACTTGGTGTGCGGAACTTGACTTAAGAAAATAAGCATACTACCACGGATTTTACCCGTTTCATCAACGGAGAGGAAACCTTCAAATTTCCACGGCTTTTTAAATTCCGCCCACTTTATGGATTTTACAAAGTGCCCCTTGGGATGACCGCTTATAAATGCTTCGTAATCGTTATATAATTCGGGTGTTAAGTATTTAATCATTGGGTACTACCTCCCTAAAATTTTGCGTGATAATTTTTTAATCTTTCGTGCGGCGTCAAGTGCGCGTTTTGTGCCCGGTTTGTAGACTAAATCAAGACGTCCTGCAAACGTTAAAAGTTCGCCGCCAAAGCGTTTCTTAAAGCGGAAAAGACCTTCAAGCGGCTTTGTTTTATCCTTTTCTCCTGCAACGCCACGCATATCGTAATAGCGGCAACCGCGGGTGATTGAATATCTGATCATTTCCCATTGCATAAGGAAATTGGGTAGTTTATCACGGTGAATATCAGAACTTGCACCGTATAAATGCCAGGATTTATCACCATGTACGATTAGTACTGAGCCTGCAATTATCTCACCCTCATACTCCACAACAAACAGTTTGCAGTCTTCAACGGGAAGTGAGGAGAACATATTTTCAAAATATTTGATTCCACGGGGAGTGAAGTTATCTCTTGCCGCAGTTTCAACAAGAAGTTTCTGGAAAGCGGGGAGTTCGTCCTTTGTTCCGATTCGGCAAACCGCACCGGATTTGAGGGCTGCACGAATACTGTACCGAGCCTTTGAATGGAACATTGACATAAGTTCATCATCGGTTTTATCTTTAATATCAATGCGGAAGACCGCAAGGGGCTGGAGAATACCCATTTCATCCTTCGCAGGGCCTATTTTAAGTCCTGAGTCGGTTAAATGTTTGAAAAGGTCATCGGTTTCGGTAATGTCAGGGTCAACGGTGAGCATATAAGCATTGTGCTTTTTTGCAATTTTTCCCGCCTCCGCTATAAGTTCCTTGACCGCCTCAGAGTTATCCGCAATGGGGCCACGGGGTGAGTAGAGAATACAAGTCTTTAAAATAGGCTCATCGTGAACAAGAATAAGCATAGCACCACGGGGATTACCGGTATCGTCAAGGGAGAGCAGGGGATATGACACCCACTCGGACTTAAACTTTGCCCAATGGTAGGATTGAAGAAAATGTCCGTTATGATGAGTGCGTACGTATTCTTCGTATATGTTAAAGTTTTCGTCAGTAATATATTTAATCATAAAACATAAAACCCCAATATAATTAGTAATATATATTGTACCATTTTATGAGCCCATATGCAAG
>JAFYOI010000045.1 GCA_017560255.1 Clostridia bacterium | reverse complement strand
AGGAACAGAGATGCTGAAATCACCTTCAAATCGCCCTGCGAAACCGCCGGTTTTAACACCCGTCCACTTTCTGAGACTGCCAAAGAAATACTCGTCCTTGCTCTCTCCCCTTCTAATTCCCATATTGGGTGAGAAAAGCGAATGGGTAACATCGTATATAATTACGCCGTCAAAGCCTATTGGCTTATTTCTTATATAACCGAAATATTCCATAGTGAGTAAAACATCACATTTGGGAATTTCCTTGTCATAAAACAAAACCTCTATCCCCTCATTTATAAAGGGAATAATCATACTGTCACAACACCAAACGGGAAGTGCCGCGGTCTTCACGTCATACTTTTTCTTAATATCCTGTATGACAAAAGAAAGAGCCGACCTGCCGGAAAGAAACCAAGCCGTGTTTTCGGGGAAAATATCATCATTTCCTCTTGGTATATCCCAATATTCACTTCCGATTTCGCGGTTATGACAAATCATTTTATCTTATCCTTCACCAAAAAGTCTTTTCGTATCAAAGGGAGTAAAGAGCATATTCTTACCGTCTTTATCCAAAACCTTGGTATTAGCCTGAACATAATCGATAAGTTCTGCAATCTTTTCAATACTCGGTGCGGTGAGGCGGATTGATATAGCCTTTTGCTGAGTGGTTCCGTCCTCTACGAAAACTCTGCCGGGCTTGAGTTCCGTGTAGATGTCACCTACACCCTCTTTTTCTTTGATTCCTCCAAAGTCAACCTCACCAACCGTACCTGCGTGGCAATAGAAAACCAACGTGGACAAATACTCTCCGAATATGGGATTGTCTTTCCCGTTATCGTCACCCATACTGCCGGTAAGTGAGTACGAAATAAGCATCTTCATATAACTGATATCGTTATATTTCTCAATATCTTTGTAATCGTTATTGCCATTTACTCGGTAACCCATTTCAAATACCTTTATACCATTGGGTGTAGCAATAAGTTGGAAAAAGGCAACGCCGTTTTTAGCGTCAATGCCGGAAAGGAAGTTTTTTATCTTTCCATCCATTGTCTCAATGTACTCGTCATAATGTTTAGACGGGTTAACAACAAGTTGGCAAAGGCCGGATAATCTCTCGCTGTCTTTAATGATATATTTTTCGTTAAGGCACGACAAAGTGGCTTTACCGTCAACAAGAGTGTAAATTGCCATTAGTTCTCTGCCTTCGAGATATTCTTCAATGATAATTGTTCCCGAGAAAGAGAACTTGAGTGCAAGATCAATTGCCGCATCCAACTGCTCACGATTAAAGCACACGGTTATTCCCTTGCGGCCGCCGTAATCAGTAGGCTTTACAATAACCGGATACTTGATTTTTGCACGTTCTTCCTCACTCGGCGGTTCTGCAAAGCAGAAGTCTTGAGCAATAGGAATATCATATTTCATACAATAATCCTTGAAGGTTCTTTTATTTCGTGTCAATTCAACCTGTTCGGGTGTTGCATAAAACGGCAAGCCCAAAACCTGCGATACTTTTGCCGCAACCAAGACTCTCGGCTCACTATAACCCGCCATAACGCCGTCAATTTTTTCTTTACGGCATCGTTTTGCAAGTGCATCGATATCGGAATAATCCATATCCCATGCCTCGTCTGCCGCTTGTTTTGCCTGAGTTGTTTTCGGATCGGTATTTTTATCAACTACAACACATACAACACCCATAGCGTGGGCAGCGTTTATTATGTTGATGTTCTCAACACCCGTACCGCCTATGATAAGAAGTCTTTTTCCTTTAAGTTTATCCGTTAACAAAACATTTCCTCCCTAAACTAATCCTGAGTTCCTGCACTTTGAACGGCTTCTGCACGTTCAATATGTAAACTTACGGGCCTTGCCTCACCTTGTGAGATACCCTCTCGTTTGATAAATGCCTTAAACAGAGTTTTGATAATTATTGTCACATCACCAATAAAGGTAATTGAATTTACATATTCCACATCATATTTAAATCTGCTTTCCCAACTAATTGCATTGCGACCATTAATCTGGGCAAGACCGGAAAGGCCGGGACGTACATCGTGTCTGTGTCGCTCCTCCTCGGTGTAGTACGGCAAATACGATATCGCAAGAGGACGGGGTCCTACGATTGACATATCACCGATTAAAATATTTATAAGTTCCGGCAATTCGTCAATAGAGGTTGAGCGTAAAAATCTTCCGTACTTTGTAAGGCGTTTTGCGTCAGGAAGAAGTTTTCCGTCCTCATCCTTTTCGCAAGTCATGGTTCGGAATTTTATTAATTTGAAAATCTTTTCATTCTTACCGGGGCGTTTCTGAGTAAAAAACGGATTTCCCTTCATTGCGATTGCACCAAGTATGGTAAAAATCAAAAGAAGCGGTGACAAAACCGTCAAAGCAAGAAACGACAGGACGATATCCATTACTCTTTTAAAAAACTTTCTATACATAAGACACCTCATTTTCAGCGCGTAGGTTTACTTTTTCTTTTTCTCCGGAGTAAGGGCATATTCCCCTGCAAGATACATTGCAAAAATACCGAGAAGAATCATAATGTTTGTCGCATAAATTATT
>JAFYOI010000044.1 GCA_017560255.1 Clostridia bacterium | reverse complement strand
GTGGTTCGCTTATGGTGGGGAACGATGATTTTACTGTGCATTTCCCAAACGGGTACGGCGACGGTGTGTTTACTGTTACTGTTTCCGACAAGAAGCCAACAGGGAAGCGCCACAAGTTCATCGGCTCTATCGACGGCAAGTTCAATGTTTATGACGACGATTGCGACAAGGACACCGTGCTTTGCGAATTAGACGGGACATACGGCGTTTATTGCAACAACGGCGATATTTACCTTGTAAAGTGGGAGTGACACTATGAAAGATATATTGGTTCACAGAGGGAATATCTTTTGGGTCGATTTCAATTTCTCAACAGGTAGTGAGCAAGCGGGGTTTAGACCGTGCGTTATTGTGTCAAACGATATTGCAAACGAACACTCTACAACGATCACGGCCATACCGCTTACAACGAGGGACAAAAAGCCGCTTCCAACCCACGCAACAGTTTTCGCAACAGGAAGAAAAAGCACCGCGCTATGTGAACACGTCCTCTCGGTCAGCAAAGATAGGTTGCAAGATTACATAGGCGACTGCTCCACGGAAGAAATGCAACAGATCAACGAGTGTTTGAGAGTTCAGTTAGATATATAAAAGTATTGCAACAGTTTATACGGAAGATTTGCGACAGATTTCAAGAGCCACGCAACAGATTTCAGACAACAGATTTCCCGACGACAGTTTCTCACAACAGTTCAAAATCAAGACAACAGATTTTCCGACGACAGTTCCAAACCTGACGACAGTTTCCAACGACAGATTTTCACCCCGCCAAAGCAAAAGCAGAGGCGGGATTTTTTATTTTCTCGCGGAGCCGCGAAAACGGAAAAGCCCGGAGCCGGACGCCCGGCGGCGATCATCACGGAGATAGGCCGCGCGGCGATATTTATGCACGGCGAAAAAACAGCCCCAAAACGCGGCGAAAAAGTCGGGGATATATAAACATACCCCAAAGCGGAAAAACGCGCTAAAAACGGGCAAAAATCGCGCCACGCGGTAAAGCATAATAGCACCGTGAAAAGAAAACGCGCGCCACGGTCAAAAAATCACGGCTAAAAGCGCATTTTATAATAGGGGGTATGTAAATATATATCAATACTATAAAACGCGCTCAAAACGCGAAAAAACGGCGAAAATAAAAAGCCCCGCCGCCGATCCACCAGCCGGAGCAGGGAGAGAAAAGAAAAACGCGGCGATCTTTCAACCGCCGCGCCGCTTTTATTGTTTTTTGATCCCGTAACCGTCGCCGTTTTCAAATCTATTGCAAATAGAAAACGGGAAACGCCTAAAATCTGTTTTCTTGACGTCATCAATCAAATCAAATCTATTTTTGTTGTTTTCATAACTCCAAAACTCGTTAGATTTAATATTGACGCCCTCGTAACATTCCGCGTTTTGCATTATGTACTTCAAAAAATACAAATACTTTTGAAAATCGTCAGCGTTGTATTTTTTTGTTGTGCAATAGCCGCGGGATAGTACGGACAAAATTGCTTTTTTCATTGTTATCCCCCTTTACAAAATCCCGTTTTCGCGGAATTCCCGCAAAAGCCCAAAGCGCCGGGCTAACTGTTCCAGAGAATTGCCGAGAATATAAACCTCACCCCACGAGAGGTGTTCGCCGTCCGCGTTTACCGTTTCGGCGTCCATATTCCAAACGTCGATAGCGATCTCCCGCGCCTCATCTTTGCTTTTCGCGGTAAAATCCGTGATAAAAAGCACCTCAACGTCGGGATCAAAAGTTACCGCGTTTTTTTCTTCCAGCGTGTAAACGCCTTGCCCGCGCTTGCCGTCCGGCAATCTTGTAGCAATATAATAATACTTGCTCATTTTTTCACTCCCTTTTTTATCCGTTATTTTTCGTTATATAGTAGAAGAAAAAAGCCACAAATGCAATAACAAAAACTGCAAAACCGATCACGTCCGCGCCCCCTCTACCCGTCTAACATTATAAACCAGTTCGGGTTCGCCCTTTATTTTTTTGTCTAAAACGCGCCCGGTGTTATAGTCGTATTTTTTCCCCGCTTGCCAGTCATAGCCCAGCAGGTATTCCGCGCCGCGATCTTTGAAAAAATACTTTTGCTTGTAAAACGTGCTTGATCCGTCCGTGTAAATATCCATTTCCGCTTGTTTTTTGTATTCCGGTGTTTCCTCAATCTTTTTCCATTCTTGCAAAATTCGCTTTTCTTCGTCGGTAAAATCGCGCGCGCCGGGTTTGTAAACCGTTATAGCGTTTTCGGTGTATTCCACCAAAGAGGCGCAAGACAAAGACAGTTCACTTTTACGCCAGTCCGCGTTTTGGAAAAATACGGCCACGGTGTTTGCGCCAATAGCGCGCCGCCAGCCCTTCAACCGTTCCGGCAAGCCGTTAGCCCACATTCCGGCGGCTTGCAATTCAACTTCAATAGCGCCATTTTTGCAATCTCTTTTCAGGTCTGCAAGAGTCTTTCCCATTTTTTATTCCCCCTTTTCCTCGTCCTCGTCGTTTTCGTCCTCGTCCTCGTCCTCGTTCAAAACGTCCGCGATCTCGTCAACCGAAAAATCCTCGCCGTGTTCCGTGATATATTCCGCGAGTTCGTCAACGTCTACAAAGTCGCGCGGAAAATCCGTGGACTCGATATTGCCATAACCGTTGAAAACAAAATAATCGCGGTTAGGGTTCGCGCTTCCGTTTTCGTTGTAACAGTCGCTGCCAAAATAAAAGCGGTTCAGCATGTTCAAAACGCCGTCGGCGTCTCTCGTATCAAAAAGTTCGGTGATCTCGTCCATTCTCTCGATCCGGTCATCGAAACGGTTTGCGGCGTCGCAATACTCATTCCAGATATACACCAGTTCGGCATCGTCCATTTCTTCAATAACGTCTTTGATCTTTTCAAATTTATCCATTTTCTTTTTCTCCTTTACTTTATGTAAATTTTATAGGGTTCGGAAGTCGAGAATTCGTTATTTTCGTCGCGGTAAAACACCGTTTCTTTTCTCACCATCACTTCATTATAGTGGCCGCTTGCAAACAGTTTTTCCCGGCAAGTGAAAATCAGCCGCGCCGCTTGCCACAGCGCCCGCGCTTGTACGTCTAACCAGTTTTCGCGCGCGTTCGGCCTCTTGTAGCCGTTTTGCGTCTTTTTCAGTTCATACGGAGCGCAAAGCGCGGCGGCGATCTGCACGTCATAGCACAGCCACAGACCGTTATAGGAAAATTCCCGCCAGTCCCGCGCGCCGTTCAACAGTTCGGCCTCTTTCAGGTTTTCCGCGTTATAGCCGTTTTCTTCCGCTTCTTGCAGCAGGTCAACGGCAAAATCGCGGACGCCACGCAACCACGCGGATCGCGCCGGCGTTTGGGCAACAGTTTTTTCAAGGTCAAAAAAAGTCAATTTACATTCCCCCTTTTGTTTTTGTTTTTGTTTTCGGGTTCAAAATCCACTTTGCACCCGCCGAACATAAAGCCGATAATTTTTTTGCACGTTTCGCGCCTCTTGCAGTTTTCGCAACAGCCGCCGCGCGTTTCTTTTGCCGCGTTCATCGCGTCACCCCCTTTACATTTATCATTATACAACAGCCCTCGCCGCTTGTCAAGTATTTTTTTGTAATTTTTTGAAAATAGGCAAAATGCACAAAACAGAACACTAAAATTGTATAAATAGCACAACAGCCCGCCACGATCACCATACACCCGCAACAGCAGGGGCGCGCAACAGAAAAAGCGCAACAGAAAAGCCCGCCGACGTCATCAAGAACGGGAAACAGACAGCAGACAGCAGACAGCAGACGGCGCGCCGCGACGATCTACCAGCCGGATCCGCTCCAAAAAATAAGACCCCGCGCGGGATCCAAAAAAAGTAACGGGGCGCGGCATTATAACCGCGCCCCGGCTTTTTTATTTTTTTATGCTAAAATTTTCAATACGGTAAAACGCTATAATATTATAATCATAATCGTTTGCGTATTTGAAAACCTCAACAACGCGCGCCCCGCGTTCAACGTACCCGAAAACCGCTTTTTTTACTTTTTCAATATCTGAATATTTTCTTGATGTTTCAGACCACGAGAGGCCGACGGCCTCAATTATATAAAAGTTTTCCATTTTTGCCCCCTGTTTATTGCTTTTTCCACTCTTCAAGAGCCCCGCCGAAAGTGGCGAAGAATGCGCGCAAGTGGCGCGAGGTGGTCACGCTGCAACCGTTCCAGAGGCGGCGGACGTTCCCGGCGTCGTCAACGCTTGCTACCGGCGTATTATACGAGTAGCAGACCCATACCCCGCCAACGCGGGCGGCCGTCGCTTTGCCGTAAAAACTCCGGCGACCGTCTACCGGTTTTAATTCGATCAATTTTTTAATTTTCATTTTTTTATACTCCTATTTTTTTATTTTACCGCGCTTTTTGCCGGGCGCGGTGTCCGTCGTTCCTTTTCGGGTTTTCCTCCTATTTTTATCATCTTTATTATAGCACTTTTTCGCGGGCGTGTCAATAGTTTTATTATAATTTTATGCAATATCTGAAAAAATAGCAAAGTAAACAAAAAAGCGGCTATATAAATAGTAAAATTGTATAGTATATATATATTATAATATTGTATAATAATATCCGGCGCCGCTCCGGCCGTCCTGTTATTTTATCACGTTACTATTTTAGCGCGTTAATATTTTAATATGCTACCACTTTACCACTTTACCATTTTAGCATTGTAAAGCGTTAAAATTATAAATGCGATCTATTTTTATTTTATCCGCATTCTATCTATTATTATTTTACTTTTTCGGCGGTATGCATTATTATTTTTATATGTTGATATAGGGGCGGTATAACTGCATTTTATTATTTTTATAACACGCGCGCGAGAGGCCGCCGGGGCCGGCTCTGGCGATCTGCTTGACGGTTTCCGGCTTTTTCGGGGCGTTTTTTCTTTGACGGTCATTTATGAAAAAGAAAAGCGCGGCGGGAACGGGCTTTTTCGGGCTTTTTGGGGTTTCCTGCTTTGCTGCTCCTATCCCCCGGGGCTATACGTGGATCGGGGCGGGGCTTGCCCGTTACCCCCTCTGACATTCGCGCAAATTTTCAGGGGAACTCGGTGTGCGGAGATGTTGTGATGTGATTTTTTGTCGTGAGGTATTGACAAGTGTGCGAAGATGTGATATAATGACAATGCGGTCGTGCTTACTTCCTTTCGTGCGGTCGTGCGCCATCGTCGTCCGTCACACTCCACGGGCATTGGCGTAGGGGGTTGGCTCCGAACACCTGCCCCCGTATAATTTAGCCCGATTGACGGTTTGGCCTCTGTCGTTTTCGGGCGATATGCGTTGGAGAAAGCCGTGCGCGATTATCAGGCGTAGGGCAGGCCAACGCGAGAGGGTAAGTTTCTTCCGCTTGCCCTCTTTTCATTTTGTGCTTGACAAATGTGATACAATGTGCTACAATGAGGTTGTGCGATAATAGCACGGAAAGGAAGTGCAAAAATGGCGGCGGGGAAATATCAGCAAGTTCACGGTTATCATTTTTTCGATCTGATTGATAAAAAAGCGAAAAAACTTCACACTCACATATCGGAAACTGGTCGATTTGTGGCTTATATTGACAAAAAGTCGAATGTTGTAGCAGGGTATATTGTGACAAAGTTTGATGACGTGCGAAAATATTACATTAACTCGGAATATGAGTTCGTGGCAAAAAAATCTTGATTTAATGAGGTGACAAAATGTACAAACACACTTTTTATTTGGTGAATGAGCAGGAGATCGTGACTTATTCGGACAAACCCGACGTGCCAAACTATCAGTATGGCGATATGGCCGTTTTTGTATCGAAAAATAGCGGTATTAAGTACACTATCCCTGCGACGAAAATTCTTTACATCGAAACCGAGGAAGTTGAGAGTAAAGATGAATATTTATGCAAAGAGCAGGAGTGGATTTGTGATGCGGTGTCGTGGTTTTTGAACAGTCTTTACGGAAAAGGTGATAAAGATGGGAAATAAGGTTGTCGGTGTGCGCGCTGACGATAAGTTATTTGAGAGGGCTAATGAATGTGCGAAATTGTTAGGCATTAGCAGGAACAAACTCATCGTGACCGTTGTCGCCGCATACTGTGATTATTTGGAGAAGAAAAATGCCGCAAAATGACTATAATTCCGTTATAAAGACCTGTGCGAAAGAGTTAGACCGCCTTATGAAAGGTAAGGAGTGGAAAGACGATGAAAAAATCACACAACTCCTATCTATATATAAGGAAGCAATCTATTATCAAATCCACAATATTCTCGCGCCGAAAAGAAACTCTGTGGCTGAAAAGGAAATACGCGACATTATAGCACGGTATGTTATCGGTTGCGTGGATAAAAAGAGCAAAATCAATTATATCGGGGCTATTCGTCCTATTTGTGCGAAAATAGCGCAGATCGGCAAGTCAAAAAAGACATCGCAGGAACTCTTGGCTCGGTATATGGAACTGTACGATGATTTTATGGCTCTTGCGAGTTTTCGGTCGTTCAAGCACTTCTGCCTTTATATTGAGGAAAATTACGCGCCGGAAGATAAAAAAATATGGTGCTACGCCGAAAAGCACGGTATCGCAGAGGGAATGTGGTATTGTCTTGGGAATATGGCATTGCGCGGTGAGTTTAAGACACTTTTTAAGCAAACTCCGACAGGGTACTTCAAGACATACTCTAATATCTGCTTTATCGCGTGGCTTTTGGGCATAAATGCAAACACCGATATTCTGTATGTTCTTGGAAACCCGGCAATGGTGAAAAAAGTCCATATCGGCGTGAAACAACAAATGCTCCGTCCAAAATACGCGAAAATTTTTCCAAATTATCAAAAGTTCGGCTGTGATGAGCAAAAAATGTTCGTTCTCAACAACTCTAACGAGGGCGAATTGCTTGTAAGCGGCGCGAACTCAATGTGCAATCTCAAAGTCGTTGCAAAAGACACTCCTATTGACGGTACGCGCTTTAAGTGGCGTTTTTATGACGATATTACGAGATCAAAAGACAAACTAAACACTTTTATGCACGAAAAAGACAACGAGATGTATCACGATGACTGGACAAAGCGTAGATATACAGAATTTGAAGACTATGAGATTTTTAGCGGAACTGCATATAACCTTATGGACTTGATTTGTAGACAAAAAGAGAACAAAGGTGTATCGAAATCTGTACCTTGTCAATTCAAATACTGTACGATAAATGCCGAAACTCGCACGATGTTCGTTAAAATCCCGAAATTGGACTATGAAACGGACGAAAGCACCCTACCCGAAAAGTACACCACATTTTCTGCCCGAAAAGAGCGCGAGAGGGACTTGGAAACCTTTATGGCTATGGAGCAACAAGAGCCGATCCCGCCGACAGGACTTCCTTTCGATTGGAAAAAGATCAAGACTTACACGGAATTGCCCGAAAAAGAGGAAAACGGCGGTACTCGGAGCAATGTTTGTCGTGCGGTATTAGACCCGGCGAGAATTGGCACGGATAACTTGTCGCTCGGCGTTCACTCTAAATGCGGAGATTTGGAATATCTTGTGACTTGCTTTTATCGGCAAACCCCGCTTGATGGGAAAATGGAAGATGGCCGCACCGCGCTCGATCATTGTTGCGATATGCTGATTGAGAAAAATGTCGTTGAGTTGGTAGTAGAAACTAATACTGTGTCTAATATTAAGTCACAAATCGAACAGATTTTGTTCAGTCGCGGCTATCGGTCGTGCGAAATTAAAGAAATCTACTCTACCCGCAAAAAAGCAGACAAGATTTATGATAATCAGTCAACCATTCTTGAATATATCGTGTTCCCCGACAAGTCTTTGTATGGCGCGTCCTCAATGATGGGGCAATTTATGAAAGATGTGACTGGTTGGAGCGCAAATACAAAGGCGCACGATGACAGTATTGATACCGAGGCGATTTTTTCCGACCACTTTATCCGTGGTAAAATGCAAAAAACCGCAAAGGCGAAATTACTGTACGTCTAAATATGAACAAATCGTAAACTTTTTTGTAACATCTTGATTTTTTTGTGACAATCTGTTATAGTGAAAAATGAATAAAGGGTATTTTCCCTCTTTTTTGCCCATTTCGTGTTGCGCTTCTGTTCTTCGTAGGGAGTGCGATGTTGCTATGAAGCGAGTGTTGCCTTTGGAAAGCAACTCAAAGTTCTTCCGTCCGCGACCTGTGGGGGGTTCAGGCACGGATAGCAGAACGCTCGCCAATATTCAGTTGTTTATCGGTAGCAAATAAAAGCCGATCGGATAGGGGGAAACCGCAAATCCCCCACATTTTCTGTCAAATTCGGAGAAATGAAATGACAAAAGTGATTGATTGTCCCCTGTGTAACGGGGGAAAACTGAAAATCGAAATATCTAACGGCTATAAGATAGTTACCACAGGAGCATTGAGCGAACTACCTTGTATTTGCAGATGTAAGAACTGCAACAGGAATGTCAAGTACAAGGTCGTCAAGGAAGAATGTGAAAAATAATCGCCGTTCAGAGAACACGAGTGCGATAAGGCGCATAGTGCCACAAGCCCAACTTGGGTGAATGGCACTATTTTTGTTAGAGAGGTAGAAAATGGCATTTAAGATACCCGATTTCAAATATAAAGGAATAAAAAGAATTACTATTCCGAAAGTGGACGCTGATTTTTCCACGGAAGATTTCGGGTGGGCTATCATCAAGAAGTATCTACCCAACATTTTGGCAGATCACCAAGAAAACGCGAAAAAAATCGACTTTTTTTACAACTATTTCTTGGGAGATCAAGATATTCTTGACAAAAGGCGTCAGCACAAAATCAACGAGAAAAACAATCACCGAGATGTAGAAAATCACGCAAGTCGTCAGGTTGAGTTTAAGGTTGGCTTTTTGTGCGGTGAACGCCGGGATTACACTTTCAAATCTGACAGCGATAGTGATGATTTGATTTATCTTGACAGATATTTCACGGATTGTAACTTTTTCGCCAAAGACGCCGATCTCAAAGAGTGGATTTATACCACGGGAATTGGTGTAACTCATACCGCGCCGCGCACCGACATTATTTTGTCTGGCGGTGTTGACGCTATGACAAAACAACCGAAAACGCGCTATGCAACGAAAGAGGACGGCTACGATGTGGAATACGAGGCACCGTTTGAGTTCGATTGCGTTGACCCGAAGCAAAACTTTGTCGTTTATTCAAGCGCGATTGACAATAAGCCGCTATTCTGTGTTTCTTTTGCAGATGTGGATTTGAGTGGCGATGACGAAAGCCCCAAAATCGGCAAGCAGTTGCTTATTGAAACCCGCTATGCGTCGTTCAAGTTTAACTCCGATGCGGGATTTTCGCAGTTCTATTGGGACACGAAAGATGTAACGATTGTTCCGAAGTTTTTGCGCTATCTTCCGTTGATTGAGTTTTCTGTAAACAAAGATAGAATTGGTATCATTGAGCGAAACCGCAGTTCCTTTAATACCATCAACCTGTTCCGTTCCTCTGTGAACGATATGATTGTGGATAACGCAAACGCCATTCTCGTGTTCAAAAATGTGGACATTGAGAGTGAAGAAGTGCAAGCGATGAGGGAAGCGGGAGCAATTATTATCAGCGATAGCCAAACCGCCAAAGCCGGGGCAAATGCCGACTTGAAAACCATCACGGTTGAAATCCCGTTTGATAAGATGACAACCTATGTAGATCAAGTCGTGCAAAACTGCTATGATATTGTCGGTGTACCGTTGGCAAGCGGTCAAGTGACAAGCGGTGGCGACACGGGACAGGCGAGATTGCTTGGCGGCGGTTGGAACAATGCCTATATCATCATTCACAAAGAAATCCAATGTATCTTGGGGCAGGATTACGAACAACTCAAACTGTTCCTTATGCTTTGCAACCTTGTCCCCGATAGCAAGGTAGACCAACTGTACGCAAGCCAAATCGACATTAACTATCGTGTCAATCAAAACGACAACTTCCTTGTCAAGACGCAAGGTATGATGAACCTATACAATATGGGTTGCGACCTTGAATTTATCTTGAAAGTCGGTGGCTTGTCTAACGACATTAAGACCGATAGCAAGATGTGGCGCGAAAACCTTGAAAGAAACGCCGAAAAAGCAGAGGCGCAGACCACAAACGAAGAAGTAATTGAGTATAATAACTCGCAAGAGTGATTATATAGGGGTTAGAGAAAAACCCGACTAAATAAAGAGCAAAAAATGGTGGTAGACCACCCGAAAGAGAAATTCGGAAAAGAGCAAGGAGAAAAACAATGGAAAACAACACCATCAACACCATCAACACCAACAACACAAACAACACCAATTCCGCAACCCAAACCGTTGACTACGAAGCAGAGTACAAGAAAGCCGTAGCGGAGCGCGACAATTTCAGAGCCGAAGCCGAAAAGCAGAAGCAACTGAAAGACCGTTATGCGTCCGAAAATGCGGAGTACAAAAGAAAAGCCGAGTCGCAACTGACGGAAGATGAGAAAAAGGCGAAAGAAATGCAAGACCTTTTGGCTGACAAAGAACGCATTGAAAGCGAACTGTCCCAAATGCGTCTTGAAAGAGAACTCTTGGCGAGTGGATTCACTTCCGAAGAATCCGAGAAACTCATCAAGAGCAAATTCGCCGTAAAAGACATTGCCGACATTGTGAAGGCAAGAGTGGACGAAGCGGTGAAATCCGCGCGCGCAGAGTTTACGAAAAACACCACTTCCACCGCTCCCGTTGGCGGCGCAAAAGAAGGAAAAAGCGACTTCCAAAAACGGCAAGAGGAACGGAAACAGAACACAAACATTGTAGAACTGTAAAAAGGAGATAAGAAATGCCTATTTTCACCGTTTACAACAGGAAAAATTGGCTCGGTAGCGAGGTCGGGCGTGTCGTAAAGACCGTGACCGTTTCTTCCCTTTCTGGGACTACTGCATCGGAAAACGGCAGGACGATTTTGCGGTCGGGTACTCTCATTACCGACGCAACTCTCGGAAAAGGTCTGCTCGTCAATGACGCAGATGTCACGGACGGTGCGGTTGTGAAATCGGTGATGATTAGAGGGACTTACATTCCCGCCAATCTTCCCGTTGCTCTCACCGACGAACAGAAAGCCGAACTTGCCGCAAATGGCTTGTTTGACATTGCTACTTGGGCTGACCTCACGCTGAAAATCACGGTTGCTCCCGCCGACGAAGACCTGCTCGGAAAGACTACCGCCAACTTGCAGTCGAATATCAAGTTTGACGGTACGAGCATTTACGGCACTCTCAAATATGTGACGGGCTACACGGGATTTTCGGGCGATGTGTCCGAACAGAGCGGAAACTATATCGCTCTCAAAGCGACCGCCGCCACCAACGCCGTTATCACTGGTCAAGTTATCGGTGGCGACCACGGTGCCGCTACGCTTGACCCGGACGGCATCCTCATTTGTCGGATTAAGAACAATACTCAACGCATTAAGTTCGTTGCTACCCTCGGTGGCAAGGCGCAGACGGTTGAGTACGATCTTGTCAATCTGACCCTTACCCCGTCTGGGACGTAAAACAATTTCAAAGGAGAAATACAATGACCGAAACTATCAAAAACAGACCGAACTGGCTGGGTAGTGAGGTTGGAATGGTACTGAAAACTGTTACCGTTTCTTCCTCGTCCGGCACTCCCGTTACGGAGAATGGCAGAAGTATTCTCAAAGCGGGTACGCTCATTAACGACGCTACGATTGGCTATGGACTGCTGTTCAACGATGCCGATGTGACCGATGGCGGCGTTATCAAATCCATTATGATTAGGGGCAGTTATGTTGATGCGAAACTGCCCGCTACCATTGTTTCCTACGCATCTACCCTTGCGGCGCAGGGTCTCTACGCTATCGCTTACCCTGCGACTACTATTGCTTACGGAGAGGTACAGTAAAATGGCAGATTTTCTGAAAATTTTGAGCGGCGATGAACTCGCCCAAATCAGCGTTCAGTTCGACTATACTGACGCTACCAAAGATTTTGTGGGTCTCAAACTGTTCCCGATGGTTAAGACCGACAATCTCAAAGTCGCTATGTATAATCTCGTCAAGGGCGCGAAAATCCCTGTGATTGCCCTTGTCCACGCATTTGACGCGGAAGCGAGAATTGGCGACCGCCCCGATTACGAGGTGTTCCGCGAACAGTTGTTCCTCATCAAAGAGAAGATCAATCAAGGCGAGGAACTCCGCAAGAAAATCCGCGATATGGGTATGTCCGAGAACGAGAGCGCGGTTATCAACGCCCTGTATGACGACATCGCAAACGAAATCACCAAAGTGCTGACCGCCTTTGAGCGTCGCGCTTGCGAAGCCCTGTCCACCGCGAAACTCGTCATCAACGAGAATGGTGCTGTCAAGACTGTGGATTACGGACTTGCCGCGTCCAACAAGATTGACTTCACGGGTTGGAATGTGACCTCTCACGACATCATTGCGGATATTGCCGCGCTGAAAGTCGCAAGCAAGGACAAAATCGTCCGTATGATTGTTTCGAGCAAGATTATGGGCTATATGCTTGCCAATCAGAAACTCAATTCCTTCGCCGTTGCGCAGTTGCAACCGATGACTGCGGGCTATGTCAAGAACTACATCTCCAACGCTCTCGGCATTGAGGTGGTTGTGGACGACCGCACCTACCGCACCTCTTACCAAGATGCCACCGAGTATCGTTTCTTCGACGAGGACACCGTGATTTCTCTTACCACGCGCGGCGAGGTCGGCAAGACCTTTATGACTACCACTCCCACCGAAGATGCGGGCAAGACTGATCGCACCTACGGCTTCGTGGCGGTTCACCAATGGGTAAGCGACGACCCCTACACCTCTTGGACGAAGGCAGAAGGCGTTGGTATGCCCGTGTTCACGGACATCAACAATACCCTGTTCCTGTCTGTTATCACCGCTACTCTCTGATAGGAGCATTAAATGGAGTACAGGTATAGCGTTACAGGCACGGCAAAGCAAGCGTTCATTTTGAGAGGATTTTACTTTCCTATTGGTAAGCAGATTGATATGCCCGTTTCGGAGGCCGAACTGCCTTTTGTGAAAGCGAAATGCAATCTTGAAAGCGTAATTGATCTTGCAAAAGCCGAAAACCAAAGACCTATGCCTGTACGAAGAAAAACGAGCCAAAGGGGGTCTAACAATGAGTCAGTACGAAAGCGCAGTCAAAGCGCAAATCAGGGCGAAGTATGAGTATCTGACGGACGATGATATAGACACTTGCTATAATATGGCACTTCACGATTTCGTGAGGTTGTCTTATCCGTCCGAGAGCAAACGCCCCGACCCGCAGAGCATTGATATTGACTTTATGACCTCTCAATGGCTCTATGCGCGAATGTTAGACATTCTTGACAGGGCGGGTGGAACAAATGTGACTGCTTATCGTGAGAACGGCGTGAGTTGGACTTACGCGAACAGTTATATTGACCCCACCCTTGCCCTGCAAATTATGCCGAAAGGTAGAGTTCCGAGATGAAAATCGGCAAGAAAGTTTGGCACTCGCAGAGGTTGAACAGCGCAAACGCCGAGGTAGCCGAATATGGCAAGCCGACCGAGTATGTTACTCACACCAACTATCTCACCGTAATGCCCGCGACAAGTCGTGGCTTCCTTGAAATTATGAGGTACGGCGAGGATTTGGAGAACACTTGGACGGTTATTGCCAACGGCAAGGCGTTTGACGGCGTGTTCCACGAAGGCGATGTGATGTGGGTTGATGGCGAAAGCCCCGACGAAACGATTGACGATGAGTACGGTGACGGTGCTTCTGCAAATGCCGTTGTGAAAAGCGTTGCCGAGGTGAATTACACGATTAGTGTTACTTTAACTCGGAACAAAGATCAAATCAAGCAATGAAAACAATCAATGTTGCTCTAAACCAAAAGTCCATTGATGACGCCATAAAAGAACTCAAAAAAGCGCAAGACCAATTAAAAGGTCAAATGTTAAAAGAGTTTATTGATAGGTGTTGCAAGTGGATAGTAGAAAGGGCAAATCATTACCTTGATATTGGGGCATCAAAAAGCGGCGGCAATGTTATAGCAGACATCAAAAATCATTGGGTTATTGAGCAATCCACCTTATCACAAAACATTTTCACCATAAAAAACACCTCTGACAAGGCGGTTTATGTTGAGTTCGGCGTAGGTATTGTTGGTCAAGAGTCACCGCACAAAATGTCGGGAGAGGTTGGCTATCAGTACAATATTCCAACGAAATACAAGTATGCCGGGAAGCATCACGATGAGAACACTTGGCGTTTTGTAGTTTCCAACAAGGACGATGTTGACCTTTTGGAAGGGAACTATGAGGAATGGCCAAAAAAAGATGGCACGATAAAAATAATCACAAGAGGTTCTCCGTCCGTGATGTATGCCTACAATGCCGTTGTTGACGCCAAGAATATGGTAGCAAGCGGTGGTGGCGTATTCGCGCAGTATTGGGCAGAAACATTGAAGAAATATTGGGGTTAAGTATGGATATTACAGTATATGAAAATATATTGGACGGTATGAAAGAGTACAACAACGCGCTCTCGCAGAACTACGGGAACACGGTGGTTGCAACCGCGCCGAGCAATCCAACCTACCCATTGACAGTCTTTGATGAAATCCGAAATGTTGCGAATGTGAACTATAACGGCGACTTTGACCGCCTTGCAAGTATGGGTTACAGAGCCGACGTCTACGCAAAAACCAAAGGCAATGTGACAAAACAAACTATCGCACGGAAAATCGCGCAAGAAATCGACAATTACCTGTCAAACTATGTGGGATTGAACCGTGTGTCCTACAACGTGAGCGAACTTGAAAATGATGGTAGCATCTATCACATTATCATCACCTACGAGGGAACTCTACACGAAAACAGAAGAAAATTCATTTAAGGAGATATGAAAAATGGCTGTTGATAGCAATTCCTATTTCAAGTATCAAGAGCATCGCGGACAGAGTGGCTACAAAGCGGCAATTCTGGTGAAAGAGCAGGGCGAAACCTACTACTCTCTCCTTGTCGCAAGCGAAACCGTCCCGTCCGTATTCGGGTCGAATGACAGTTTTGACTTCGATCTGCTCAACTCGCCTGTTAAGGGCAAGATTATGGGCAAGATGTCGCTTGATGACAAAGAGGTCGAGGTTCTGCACCACCGCGACAATGTTTATCGCTTTGAGAAATTGAAAGGCAAAGTCCTTGATTTCCTCGTGATGGACAGTCAGTTTGTCGGCTATAAGTTCACGGGTACTCTTTCGTACCGTATGAACGACGCTACCGCCGATGTTCTGCGCGGCACTTACACCATCACCCCGATGTCTGCCGATCCGAACCCCGTGCTTGATTGCCGTTCTCTCGTTCAGGAAACGCTTTGCTTTGCGGACGTTATTCCCGAAGAAGCGACTTCCAACGACAGCATTAACCTTTCTATCGTGCAATCCGGCGTTTCCGCAACCTACAAGATTTTCACCATTTCTGCGTCGGGTGCAGAGGGTACGAAAACCACCATTTCCCCGACGAGCGGCGTTTACGCTCTGTCCGGCACGGTTACTTCTGCCGGGACGGAAGGTCTTTACGGGATTGAGGTGTCCGCAAGTGGCTACGGCTCTTGGGTCACTACGATCTATGTGAAGTATGTTGCCGCCACCTAACAACGAAGAAACATTCAAAATCATAGCCATAGAGCAGGAGAAAGATTATGAGCAACATTATTCCCTTTTTTGAACTGAACGGAAACCGTTACGAGATCAAAAGAACTCGCTATCTGCTTGCAGAGTACGATAAAATCAGCGAGGAAAACAACATCAGCGATGAGGATAAGGCAAACGCCGTAAAAATCCAAAACATTATCGAAGATGTGAAGAAATACGCCGAAAAAGTCAAAGAGTTGGAAGAAAAATACTTTGAAACCTTTGACGACGAGGACGAGCGGCGTTATTTGAAAGTGAAATCCCTATACGACCAAAAATTAAGCGATTTGACGGAACTTGAAGTAAAAAGCGGCAGTACGGCGCGGTTGCAGAAAGAAAGCGTCGATTTGCTTGAAAAAATCGCCATCAAAGGGCTTGCCGAGCAGTATTTCAATATGGATATGGCGGCGGCAGAGAAACTGTGGTGCGCGTATGTTGACACCGTGCAAAATCACAACACCGTTGTCGAGTGGTTGAGCGCGATGGCAGAGTGCTTGTTTGTTGACGAGGGGGAAGAAGAAAACCCTTTTTTGTCACAGATGAGGAAAAAGAGAGAACAGCAGTCGCAAAGCCGAAAGATTATCAAAACAAAGTAAATCTTTACGACTATTTTTACAATGAAGTCTTGCCATTAGCCGTTCAATATGGTATGCCTTTGGACGAGTTTTGGCACGGCGATATGCGGTTGCTCTCTGTCTACCAAAAAGCGTATATGAGAAACAAGACATATTCTGCGTGGGTCAATGGTCAATATGACTATGCGGCGTTTTCCGTTGCTATGGCTAACGCTTTTGCGAAGAAAGGTCAAAGTAAAGTGGAATATCCGAAATACGATGACCCGGTGGCAAAATACGAAAAGCCAAAACGCAAAAACTTCAATGCAGAATACGAATTTAGAAAGCAACAGGCAGAGCAACAAGCGTGGCTCTTTAATAGATAAAAAATTAGAGGTGGAATTATGGCAGATACTCAATCCTATTCTGTTGGAAATTTGGAGATCGCAATTCAAGGTAACAGCAAGGACGCCATTGATTCCATCTCTAATGTTATTAAAAGTCTTGATAAGTTAAGCAAAGCACTAAATGTGTTTTCGCAAGCAGATATATCCAAAGTTAGTGGCAACATATCTTCTTCCTTTGACGGAATAGCCAACGCTTTGACAAAAATCAACGGCGCGGATATAAGCAAGTTGAGTGATTTGTCGAAGGCAACGAATTATATCAAACTTTTTGCCAACTCTATACAAAAAATTGATACAAGAGTAATCTACGGAAAGATTGACGGACTTTTCAGGGGGATTTCTTCTGCCGTAAATAGAATAGACGAAAAAACATTTGACAAGATCGTAAGACTTTCTACCGCAATCGGAGAATTAAAGGGTGCTACTCAATCCTTGAAATCTGCGAAGTTCATAAGTTCAACTTCTGTAAGCGGCGGTGGAGAAAAAAGCGGTCTGTTTGGGTTGCTGAAATGGGGAACGATCATTGCGTTTGCGCGCAGATTTGCAAGAATTGGCGCGCAGATTTTGCAATATGGCGTTGACTATACCGAAACCTTGAACTTGTGGCAAGTCGCTATGCGCGGCAATTTGGACACGGCTACCGAATATGTCAAGAAAATGCGTGAGGCATACGGCATTAGTGAAAAGACGCTGATGAACGCGCAAGCCATTTTCAAGAATATGCTTTCGTCTATGGGCAACCTTACTGACGAGGCGGCATACAAACTGTCCGAGTCTGTCACAAAGATGGCGATTGACTATGCTTCTTTGTACAACGTCCAAATCTCCGATGCGATCACAAAATTCCAAGCGGCGTTAGCGGGTCAAGTCCGTCCTATTCGTTCTACTTCCGGCTATGACATCACGGAAAACACCCTGTATCAACTGTATCAGTCTATGGGCGGCACAAAAACAATGCGTCAACTTTCGCAGACGGAACGCAGATTGTTAGCAATTTATGCGATCTTCCGTCAAATGGACGAAACTGGTGCATTGGGCGATATGGAGAAAACACTCGATAACTTTGCAAATCAGTCGAGAATGTTGACAGAGAACTGGAAAGAGTTTGCTACTTGGGTTGGCATTTCTATGCAGTATTTTCTCCAACAAAGTGGCATTATGGTCAAGTTAAATGCCGCGCTCTCTCTTGCCGCAGATTTGGCGAAATCGTTTGCTTATAGTATGGGTTATGTTGACCCTGACTTTGGCCTCGTTTTCGCAGATGGTATGGAAGAAGCATCGGAAGAAACAGAAAAACTCAAAGGCAAACTTCTTGGATTTGATAAGTTCCGCTCTCTCAATCAAACCGAGGATAGTTTAAGTGATACTCTTGGCATTGACGAAACCATTGTTAAGGCAATGGAAAATTATAGGATGCAAGTTGATGCCTCTAAAAACGCCGCAGAGCAGTTGAAAAAGAAATGGGCTGATATGCTTGGACTTGTTGACGAAAACGGCGATGGCATATATGATTATACGCAAAAAATGGAAGTATTAAAAGATATAATAGCAGTAATAGGCATTTCTCTTGGTTTAATTTTTGCTTTGGGGCTTATTGGCGGTATTGGGAAATTGATTGTTTCCGTTACTAAACTGGGTGCAGGGTTGTCGTTGTTAGCAGTTGTCATAATTGCAGGTATAATTGTTGCATTATATAAAGCGATAAAAGCGTTTAAGGAAGGGGACAACGTTACCGGGCTTTTGGCTTCTGCAATAGTCACTTTGCTTGTACCCGCATTGGCACTTCTGAAAAAAGCATCTCTTTCGACATCTATTGGGCTTGGTGCATTAGCGGCGGCGGCAATGGGCGCGATGGCACTTATATTGAATTGGGGAGATATGTCAACGTGGCAAAGAATTATCGGCATAATCGGGGTGGCCACAACTGCTATTCTCGGTCTTGCAATGGCACTTGGCGCGTTCCATTCTGCTTGGTCTATGGGTGCCGCGGTTGCAGGAATTGTTGCTGGCATTACTATGATGACTATTGCTATTGCAACTGTTAAAAAAGACGCAAAAGAACCCGTTACGTTTATGGCAGAGGGCGGTTTACCCGATAGAGGAACTCTGTTCTATGCGGGCGAAGCGGGTGCAGAAATGGTTTACAAT
>JAFYOI010000043.1 GCA_017560255.1 Clostridia bacterium | reverse complement strand
CTCCGCCACCGCCGCCACCGCCGGCACCACCGCCACCGCCGCCTCCGCCGCCGGAGCCGCCGAATACGGTTGCAGTAACGTACATAGTGTCGGTGAGTACGCCGTCAGAAACCTCGAATGCGATGATGTTATCGCCACGGTGTGAACTTGCGGGAACCCAACTGAACTGACCTGTTGTCGCATCAAACGTTGCGTTTGACGGAGCACTTGTCATCTTGTAGGTAAGAGTCTTACCTTCCGCACCCTTTGCAGATACGGTGAACTTAACCTCTGCACCTACTTCAGTGGAAATATCGTCAATCTTATTGAACTTAGGCGGCTCATTGCCGATAAGTGCAAGCGGAATGCTTATGTTATTACCTACAGCACAGTTGTAGATGTAGTTGCCGCTTGAGTCAACTGCGGTAATCATGGAAGCATCGCCGATATCGAGTTTATACTTGTTGGAGCCTAAACTCTCTGCACCAAGAATCATTACGTTTGCGTTATCAGTGGTAACAGATGTATCAACAAGGAGCTTGCCGATAATCTTGCTTACGTCAATTGCAGAATTAAACTGAACGGTGATGTAGTTCTGCTTTGCCATGGTCTTGGTGAAGTCGGTGATAGTACCGGTGTAGTTCTTGGTACCTGTGGTCGGTCCTACCTGACTTGCTTCCTGACCGTAGGTATATGCAACCTTACCATCTTTCTCGCTGTATACGCCGATAAATCCGACAAAGTCAAACTTATTGTCAACTCTTACAGTCTTGGTCTCGTCGTTACAGTATACGATGTAGTCGATAATACCATCTGCACGGGTAACCTTAACCGCCTTTGCAACTCTTGCAGTTGTGGATACCGGAACGCTTTCAATCTTGGTGATGAAGCGATTTACCTTGTACGGCTCGTAAACTGCGGTAAAGAGTGAGTCAAGGCTTGTGCCGGAACGCTTAGCAAGAACGAACTCAAGTTCCTCAGGGTTGTCATCCTTAATCGGCGGCTTACCCTTTGCAATTGCTACGTGCTCAAGTGCAAAGTCGTTTAACATGGTAACGCGGAGGTGGATATCCTTGCTGCCCCATCCTTCATCGCGGAAGTCCTGAATACTAAAGTCAACCGCAAAGTTACCGGAGGAACAGGGAGATGTACGAACGTTGTAGAGGTATGAGAAACCGGAGGATACACCGGTCTTACCGAATGCAACGTTTGTACCTGCATATGTACCACCACTCTGTGCTGTGAGTGTTAAGCCCTCGGTTGCATGTACCTTATTGGATAATGCGTGGAAGTTATAATGATGTGTTGAACCGCCCTGTACACGGAAGAAGTCAACACCATAGGAGTTCTCATCGTCAACCTTAATCATAACAACGCTACGACGGAATGTGCCGCCTGCACTGGTTGCATTGGTCGGAGCGATAGAGTCCATTACCTTAACACGGCCGGAATCATCGAAGTGAAGCGGACGACCGTTGTTACGGCGTGTGCCGCTGCTATAGGAACGGATACGGTTATGACTTACGTTATTTACCATAACGGTTGCGTGGGATGCGGTACCCATTTCCCAATAGGTTGTACGGTCGGAACCGTCAGCGGTTGTCGGATAACCGAGGTCGGGCAATACGGATACGCCGAATGCCTCAATACCGAGGTTTAATACGTCTGCGTGTTTATGTGAGTTTGCAGCACCGTAGTACATCCACATATCACGCTGGGTATCAATAGATGCTGCCGCTGTAGCACCCTTCTTATAGGTACCGTCACGGAGAATTGAGAAACCGTATGCCGGGAGAATCTGACTTTGGTCGAAGTCATATTCGCCATGCTCTTTAATTACGTCAAGAACCTGCTGCTGAACCGCTTCAGGATTCTTTGTCCACTTATCTGCGTGAACGTCGAGCATATTACCTTTGTTGATATGGTATAAGAACTGGGCCATTTCAACGTCGCCGGTATTCATAAAGCCCTTTAAGATAAGGATATTTGACATCTGGTAGCCGCTCAATGCAGTTGCACCGGAGTCACCGATCTGAACGGTTGCCTTACGTGCAATTGTAAGCGGTAAATATGCCTTAAACATCTTCTGAACACGGGGGTTCTGGAAGGAGTCAGCACCGGTGTACTTGGTGTAGCCTTCGGTTGCACCGAAGATGTTAAGGAGGGAGTTAATCCAAAGTACGTTGTAGTTTGCACCACTCTCTGCACCTAAACCGTCACGGTCAACGAGGTTGATAAGCTGTGCATTTACGTTACCACCGTTAACATCACTGCTACCGAAGGAGCCGGATGTGTGATTTGCGTATGTCCAATCTAAGATTTCCTTAGTCTTGGGCAAGGAGTCATATACGACTGCGGTAAATGCAGCGAGTGACTGATGCATACCAAAGTTACCGTAGATATTGGTACTTCTGATATCTTTATATGTTTGGAGGATAAGGCGTTCTTCGATATTCTCGCGGATAGCAACAGCGTTTGACTTGTCAAACGGAAGTGCGGTATGTCTGCCGGACTGCTGCTGGATATACTCTAAAACTCTGGGATCATCATATGCATCGTAGAATGCGTCGTAACCAAGCACGAATGCACGGGTAAGACCATGCTGCCAGATACAACCTACAACCTTACCCTTGGGAGTTGTAGAGTCGGAGTTGAAGAAGTTCGGGTAGTACGGGGCAATAGAAAAGTCGGGGTTTAAGTCTGCCATACGGTCAACCATCATAGCACCGACCTTACCGTACTTAACGTCACCCGTGTTGATGTACGCTTCGGTAAAGGTGTTCATAAGTTTAACCATAAGACCTGCGTTATCGCCACCATAGGTGCCGTACCATACGCCCCAATGGTTGTAGTAAGAAATGTAGGTGTGAACCTGTTCTGCCTGCTTACCCTTGGAGTTTGTGATGGTAATGCCGGTATGGTAGCCGTAACCGTCATCAACACCCCAGCCGGTACCCTTTTCAGGGTTACGCTCGTTAACGAGGTAGCCGGCCTGACCTGCTGCTACGAGTTTTGCGTTCTCGCTCTTTGCAAGTTCATAACTCCAGTTACCGTCGTCCTTGATACCAAGAGCATAGAACTTCTCAAAGTCGTTTGACGGGAACACGTGACGGCAGTCAGGACAGATAACCTGCCACGGCTTGTTGATGGGATCAAGCATCCAAGCATATGAGCCGTAGGAAGATGTTGCAAAGTCGATTCCACAGTAACGGCACTTGTAGTTGTCCGGGTCATAACGGTAACCGACGGTTGCGGAACGAGGAAGTTCCTGAGTTGTCATCATACCGTAAATATCATCAACATGCTCTAAGTACCAATCAGCTTTCTTGATGTTGGTAACACTTTCTTCAACCGCCCACTGATACTTCTGGCGGTTTTCACGGAGAGCCTCTACACGGGTACCTGTATAGTAGGATGCTGCAGATTTGCCTTCGGTTACGCTGAACGGAAGGGTTAATGCATACTCTGTTCCTTTATAACTGAGCGATGCAATAATCTCTGCCTTACCTACCTTAACAGGTACAACTTTACCACTTGCATCAACCTTGATTACATCTTCATTGGTACTCTCATACTTGATATTAGTTGTTACCGGCTGCATTTTTCTGTCGGTAACGTGAACGTATGTACCGTCGGTCTGAGAAGGTGCAAGAGCGGTCTGGTCTGCATAGAAAAAGAGATCAGAGGAAGTTCCTGCAGCCGCAGTTTCCGTAACCTTAACAGTCTTACTTGCGGTATAGTCCTTGCCGCCGATTGTCGCAGTAACGGTAACTACACTATTACCCTTCTTGAGTGCCTTAACAGAAAGGGTTGCATTATTACCGGACTTTGAAACGGAAGGAGTTAAGACGCTTGAATCGGACGCCTTAACGGAAAGGGTTGCATTTGCAAAATTACTTGCCGCACCGTCAACGGTAATAGAAAGCGGTGCGGTAGCGGTATCGCCAACTACAATATTTCCGAGTGCACCGATGGAAACGGTGATAACCGGATCCGCGGGAGTTTCGGGAGTAGTAGTGCCGCCACCTGTACCGGTACCGGGATTGGGTGTGGGGGTGGTTTTTGCAGTGGTAAGAATGTAACCGCTTGTAGCAAAACGAGACGCAGCCGCAGTTTTCTGTGCAACTACGATATAGTCACCTGCTGCACTTGCGGTAACGTTACCGATGTCCATAATGTTCTGCCAATTTACGGTAGAAGAATTGGTATTGATGCTACCAACATAGTATGTATCGGAAATCGGGTTTGCAGTACCGTCGGGAGCAAAGTAGAACTTAACCTCGCCGCCACCTGAGTAGCAACCTGCACGGTTCTGGAGCAAGTATGTACCTGCCGCACCGATACGAAGTTTCATTGTGAAGTAAGCATTTGCATCACCGTCAAACATCGCACAGTATGCGGTGTCAGTAACACGGAGATTTGCGTCGGTCCCGCCCTGTTCAACAAATATGAACGGAGACGTGCCGTCACAATAATTTGTGTCTTTGTAAATTTCCTTGGCGTCACCTATTGTGGTCTGACCAAAATCGGTGAGGTCCGTAAACGGAAAAAATGTTTTACTTGAGTACATTAACTTATAGAAATCGTACTCATAGATTGCACCACTCGGAGCGGGTGCACCTGCTGCTTCTGCTGTGGTGTTGGCAATTGCCGGGAGCATACCTACAACCATGCAGAATGTAAGAAGCACAGATAAAACTCGTGCTAACTTACCGGATGAGTTTCTTCTCATACCTTTTCCTCCTTGTTTATAAATTCTGCATATATAATACGCACTAGTACAGTTTATTTTACTACATTATAGCAAAATATGGAATTGTATAATGTTAGTTTTATTGTAAAAATTTATGTCTTTTGTTAGTTGTAAAAAAAAGGAGGGGGCAGACATTTTGTCTGCCCCCTGCACTTACGGGATATATTGGAGATTTATCCGAAATACTTACTTGTTGAGGATACGGTCAAGAACAACCGCAACCTCGGCACGGGTGGTATTTGCCTTTGGATTAATCTTTCCGTTTGAACCGGCAATTATACCTGCACCGGTGAGTGTTTCAACCGCCTCTTTTGCGTAAGACGCAACTGCGTTTGCATCGGAGAAGGTCGGGCTCTGTGCCTTTTCAACCTTAATACCTGCCGCATTTAATGCACGGTAGATAATTACCATCATATCCTGACGGGTTATCTGGGCATTCGGTGCGAAGTTTGTTTCG
>JAFYOI010000042.1 GCA_017560255.1 Clostridia bacterium | reverse complement strand
GTACTTGACAAAGTTCCCACCGCAAAAATTATAGAGAGGCTGGGGGCAGACAAGTACCTGATAGAGGCCGAGGTTTACGGAGACGGAATTAAAATGTGGCTACTCAGTCAGGGCTCCTGGGTAAAGGTAGTCGCACCGCAAGACTTTGTGGAAGAGATGAAGAGTGAAATAAAAAAGATGCTTGAAAAATATTAAGGGGGATAAGAAAAATGGCATTGCTAAAAAATATATCTGAGGAGAAAATTGCAAACCCTGAGATTTTATCTTTGTTTGGTCATTTGATAAAATCCAACCAGCAAGTTCACGATTTTCAGTATATTTTAATTAACGATTATCTTGAACTTAAAGGAATTCCGGATGAAATTCAAATAGTCAGAGATGTTATTTTTGAAAACGAGTGTGCAGTTTCCTTTGAAGAGGCAACAAGATGTTTTAAATTGGAAAGCCCTGTGATTCAAAATGAATTCTATTCTGTAATGGTAATAGTCTCACGCGTTGACGGTTTTTTGGACAGCGATGAGGACGTGTATTTTACACAATTTAAATCGTTTTGCGGTGACTTTAGCAAAAACGACAACAAAGCCATAAAACAGGCCGCACGGCTTAGAAAACTTTTGAAAAAAGAAAATTCAAAATACAGGTCCGGCCGTCGAAGCAATGCACAAGATAACCTTTTCAGAATTTCGCAAAAGGAATATCTTGAAACTATTAAAAAGTGCCGTGAAGTTGCAGCAGAGGATTTTGCAGTAATAAAACCGGTATGTGAAAGTACGCTCGCGTCAGCTCAAGCATTGATCGATAGAATTGACAATATGATAAAATCTTGTGATGGCAATGGTACGGAACAGGAATTTGTGTCTGTACTTACCGCATTTGCTGGTAAAATAAGGGATATTATCATTCCGGCAGCAAAGGCATATAAGATAAAAATAAACCAGAAAGAAGCGGCGGTTGAGGATTTCACAATTGTTCTCGTAGGAAGAACGAAAGCGGGCAAGTCCACACTTAAAGCGGTGCTTACCGGCTCGGGAAAAGATGAAATCGGCAAAGGAAAGCAGAGAACCACGCTTGTAAACTATATTTACGAGTGGAATAATCTGCGAATTATCGACACTCCCGGTATTGATGCAGGTGGCGATGCAATTCAGATAGATAAAGATATTGCTGAAAAGGCACTTGCTGAAGCGGACGTTGTTTGCTATCTTACACCTTGTGACGGTGTACCGAAAAACACAATAAAGTTTATTGATGAAATTGTAAAATCCAATAAGCCGGTATTGATTTTATTAAATTATAAATGGAACATTCGTGATGAGGACAATCTGGAAGACTTTATTGACGAACCGGATGAATGGCGGTCGGATAAAGGCAAAAACAGCATAATCGGATATTATGAACCGATCCGAAGATTTGCAGAGGAAAACAATTACGAAAAGATGATAACCTGCTATCCGGTGTTCTTACTTGCCGCTTTGATGGCGGATGAAGGTAAATATGAAGAATACACATCTACTCTCCGTAAGTCATCGGGTATTGACGAATTTTTGGCATCACTTAAAATCATCGTTGTAGAGCAAGGTACTTTCCTCCGCAGTAAAACGATAATTGACGACTCTGTCGGGCACTGTTCGGCATGGCTTCGTGATTTCAGAATTTCACAGGAAAACTTAATAAATCAACTTGAAATTTTAAAAGAGACCAAAGAAGACACTTTTAAAAAGATTGATAAAGCACAGAAAAAGTTTATGGACAATTCGGTGAAGGCAATTAGGCAGGAATTCAGGACACTTACCACCGTACACGCAAAAAAGTTTGCTGAAACCCATTACGACGAAAAAGACGGGCTTGATTCAAAGTGGAGTAAATATTGTGCGCGCATCGGCTTTGAAAAGAGAGTCCAAGATGCAATTGAAGTGGAAATGTCGGATTTTTCCAAGGGACTCAACAGCATTTTTGACGATTTGGCAATTGATATGGGTGAAGCAACCCGCAGTGCAGAGTCAATGGGGGCAGGGCATATTAAGTTGAACTTATTCCCTGCACGAGAGGTGACAAAGTTCATAAGCGGAGCACTTGGTATTGCAGGGGCAATAGTGTTGGCTTTTTCTCTTTCAAATCCGATTGGATGGATTTTGGGTGGTCTCGCACTAGTCGGCAAATGGTTTTCCGGTTTGTTTAAAAGCAGAGCACAGAGGGAAAGGGAAGCTCAGGACAGATTGTATAACAGTCTTGCTGATTCAATTTCAACTCAGTGTGAAAAAACCGTGGAAGAATTTAGCAAGAAAACGAAGAAGGAAATTACCGCAATTACCAAGAAAACCAAGAAAATGTATGAGAATATCCAGGAGTGCTTAGAAACGGTTATAAAGGAAAGCGACGTAATGTGCCGCGAATGGGAAAGCCAGATCGATGAAATGAATATGCATTTCGCAAAAAGGGTGCTACAGTATTTGGCACCGGGTGAAGAGTATTCAATTACCGATATTTCCCGTGCCTTTGGTGAGACATTGAATATAAGCATTGCGGAGGATGCAATTTGTGATGCTTCCAAATTGGAAGGTCTCATAAAGGACAAGGTTACGGTTCTTGGCGGTGCGTATGATGCAGGAAAAAAGAAGGCAATTGTAGAACGATTAGCATATGACCTTGACCAATATTCTAAAAACTAAAATATAAATGAGGAGGTTAAAATATTATGAAAACAACATTCAAAGCAGGCGAAATTGCAGCATTGCAAACCCAACTGTTTGAACGTTTGATTGCACTTTTGGAAAGTAAAAACTACACAGGTAAAGTTGAAGAACTCAGAGACAGACTTAAAAAATTAGAGTCACAAGAGAAAATCCGTGTGGCTTTTGTGGGACAGTATTCTGCAGGTAAGTCAAGTATGATTTCTGCACTCACAGGACAGCAGGTCGCAATTGGTACAGACGTTACAACCGATGAAAGTACGGACTACCAGTGGGGAAGTTTCTTGCTTACGGACACACCGGGCCTGCAGAACAATCAGACTCACGATGCAATTGCGGCAGAAGCAATTAAAAATTCCGACCTGATTGTATATTGCCTTACATACGAACTGTTTAACAGAAACACTTTGGCAGATTATTTGAATCTTGCCTATGAAAAAGGGTATAAGGATAAGATGATTTTGGTAATTAACAAAATCAACAGCGAAGAATGTGATGACCAAGAGGCACTTATCGCAAACTACATTGAATCTCTCAATAAAACTCTTGCACCTCATTCCTTAAGTGATGTGCCGTATTGTTTTATTGATGCACTCGATTATATGAAGGGTATTGAGAAAAACAAGGAAAGACGTATTGCAAAAAGTAGATTTTTGAATTTCATTGAAATATTAAATGAGTATTTGTGCAAAAACGGACAAATCTACAAAATGGACACCCCTTTACGTATGGCAAGTGCCATTGTGGATGAGGTAAGAATTGATGAAAGTGAATCCGACGAACAACGTCAGCAGAAAATTGTTATTTCACGATTAAATCGAGAATTTAAAATTCTTCGCTCGGAAGCAGGACGCAAATGGAATGTTGAAGTTAGCCGTGAATTATCCGATTTTTCTGAAAATGCCTATGCTTTATTTGAACAAATCGAGAGCGGAAGCTGCGAAAATCCCCAGGAAGCATTTGATAAACTTTTAGGGGAGGCGATCGACTCTGTTAACTCGACACTGACCAAGTTTAGCGAAGACTATGAGGCAGAGTGCGGTGATAAAGCGAGAGAAGTTTTAAGCAGCGGTGTCAGTCGCAAGTTGTTTGGTGACATAAATGTAGAGGCACACGAAACCGTAGCCCAAATGTCATCTGCAGAATGTGAAAAATCGTCAAGTGGAAAGATTTTAGACATTGGTAAAACATTGGCGGAATATGGTGGTAAAGTGACTCAGGAAGGTGCGAAAAAAGCAATTTTGAATATTGGACACGCATTTAAGCATAAATTTAAACCCTGGGGTGCTACAAAACTTGCGTCAAAAGCAACAACGTTTTTAAAATGCCTAGGACCTATAATGGAAGTGTATAGTTTTATTTCTGATATAAAGGATACAGAAAAAGAAAACGATGAAGCGAGACAAAGAAAGAAGGCAAGAGCAGACTTCTATGCACTTCTCGATGATACAAAGAACACCATTCGTTCAGTT
>JAFYOI010000041.1 GCA_017560255.1 Clostridia bacterium | reverse complement strand
CCGAATCCCTGAAGCGCAAGGCTACGGATCTGGTTTTGTACTTGTAATCTCATAATACGACTCCTTTCAAAAATGCATCGGGAGAGCAAGAACACCTCACTCTCCCGATTATTGTTTGTTATACCATCTGAAGAACCTTGATGGCTTCGGGGCGGATAAGTTTTCCGTCCAGGAACTCATAGGCAATGTAGCCGATATCATCTACCTTGGGCAAGGTCTCTTTGATGATTCTCACGGATGCATCGGCGCGTTCCACAATGTCATAGTAGCTGAAATCACCGAATGCAATGGGTTTGTTGCCGACGGCAATTGTGGGCATATACTCATTAATAACTATCTTTTTGCCGAAAATCGTGCCGGTGCTGTGGTCCCACACATAGTTGCCATTGGCGTCCTTAAGAGTGCGGAGAGCAAGCACCGTTTCATCGCTCATCATCCAAACGCCGTTTTTGCGGTATTCGGATTTGACTGAGAAGTAAAGTTTAATGACATCATCGTAGGTGAGCGTCTTGGTGGTCACACCGATATCCGCACCGCCATTATCGGCAAGAATGCCTGTAGGCATTTTTCCACCGTCACCGATAGTAAAGGCGCGGTTTTCTGCCTTTGCGAAGTTTTTGGCAAGACGGCGGGAGATGTGTGTTTCAATATCGAATTTTGCATCAAGCACAAAACTGTCAGGGAATTTGCAAAACACACCGATTTTATAGTTGCCGAGGGGATGCTCGGTAAAGTCGGCGGCAGCGTCATTCACGGGGATGCCCTCGTTCTCACCGATCCAATCTGCCCAATCGGTGCTGTCCTGTGCAACAAGATAGTTACCGCTACCTTTCAGTGCATATACGTTAGCAATGCCACGGAACGCACTGTGCTCTTTAAGAGCAGATTTAAAAGGAGCATTGCTACCCAAGGGAATAGCGTATGTCCCAGCGGCGGTGATGCCATAGGAGAGGTTTTCAGGATTGTAGTCCTTGGTTCTCATATAGTTCCAAAAGTTGTTTTTGTAGTCTTCGGAAAAGACTCCGTATGTTGCGTATTTACTCATTTTAATTACCTCCGTTATTCGCAGTGTTTGCAGGCGTATAGTGCCAGCGTGTTTTTTGTTATGTGCGGACTTTTGATATCCATTGCCACACCGCACTTGGGACAACGGATTTTATATTTCTTGTAATCCTCCGGCTCGTGCTCGTCCTGTGCTATCATTCTGTAGCGGTTGGGAGCAACCTCGAAAAGCGTAAACCCTGTACCACAGGTGGTGTTGATATCCTTTCCGGGGAACATCGGGAACTTTTCAAGGCCGTCGGATGTACAATCAATAAGGGGAAAATATCTATGCATTTTGCTTTCCTCCAATCAAGCGGTAATACCTATGGCGGTATCTCCAACACCTAAATTTACTGAAACCACAGTATTCTGCGGCAGCACTCAAAAGGTTGTCGATAGAGGCGTACCATTCGCAATACTGTCCGTATCGAAGATTGAAATATTTGTCTTTGATACGATTTTTCGGTGCAAGAAGAATGATGGGATTTTTGCTTTTGCGGGGAATAACCGCAAGCAGGTAAAATGTATCGAAATCGATAGCGCCGTGCATATTGCGGTCAAGGTATCTTGCCAGCCACATCATTTGCGTTTCCTCACCTTCCCGCCGGGGATTTCACAGAAACGCTTACGGCAGAACTGCATTGCCTCATCGTATGTTCCAAATAACACGGTGCTGAAGCCATACTGCACCTTCCAAATATTCATCTCGGTATTATGGAAGATTGCAACCGGCTGCCCCTTCATTGTCTGCATCAGGAACTGACACTCATAAGCGCCGTTGGAATAATCCTGTGCTTTACAATCGGTTAACGCCGGCTTTTTTGAATAGTTGAAATTAAATCGCATAAGTTTACACTCCTTCGTTTGATTTAGGGGTTAATACCCCGTTTGATTTCGCGTTTTTTTACACGCGACCCCACGCCCGTTGCACGGGCAAAAGGTCACAGAGATTTGACCACCCCCGGGGGAGGTCACAGGCTTTGAACAATCATAGGCATCACATCCTTTTTTGAAATTAAAAGAGCCCTCGCGGAAATACATCCACGAAGGCTCTCGGTATTATTTTACAGTTTAATTATATCATAAGAGGATACTCTCATTTCATCACATTTACTCTCATCTTTATTATAACGATAACATATTTTGCGGGTATTATTCTATGTCTTAAGGTATCAACTTTGGGTTCAACGTTGAATTTTTGAAGAGCAAAATTAAAGCCTCCGCAGGAGATCCCCACGAAGGCTATGTTCTTATTTGCTATTGTAATTATATCACAGGAAGAGACTCCACTTCCATCAACTTTACTCTCCACTTTCGTTATTTTGACACTACTGACACTTTGACAGCAAAAATCCTATTTTCATATATATTTATTTTGAAAAAACACGTTTTTTCTATAATGCGTATTTTTTCT
>JAFYOI010000040.1 GCA_017560255.1 Clostridia bacterium | reverse complement strand
TTTTCACTCTTTGCAAGTTCATAGTTCCAGAAACCGTCAGCGTCGATACCGAGTTCATAGAACTTTTCAAAGTCATTGGTCGGGAAGGACTTACGACACTCAGGACAGGTTACCTTCCAGGGTTTGTTCCATGCGTCAATCATCCAGCAGTAGTAGAAACTGCCGTATATATCGGAAATAACCTTATTACAGTAACGACACTTACCCTTATCCGGGTCTGCACGATAACCTACGTAGTAACTGCGGGGAAGTTCCTGAGACGTGATGACGTTCCAGAGGCGTTCCTCCTCGCCAACGTATTTCTCTGCGTTGTTTACATAGCCACGCATTGTGGAGTTAGCCCAATCGTAGAGTTTTGCGTTTTCACGCATAGCCTCAACCTTTTCGGTGGTATGATAAGAACTTCTGGTCTTTCCGCCGGTAAGGTCGATAGGTGCTGTAACGGTAATCGGAATGGAAATGCTTCCGGTCTTTCCGCCCGTTGCGGAAAGGTTAATTGTCGCAGTGGTAGTGCCTACTTTAAGGCCTTTTGCACTTACGTTGATATTTGTTCCGTTTGCCACGGTGGTAACCGTTGCAATGGTGGAATCAACGCCGCTTACTGTTGCAGTTGCAGCAACCGCACTACCGCTTGAATTCTTAACGGTAAGAATTGCGGTGCCGGTATTTCCGTTAGCAACGCTGATTTTATTTACATTGGAGGTAACGGTAAGTTTTGTTTCATCGGTAGTGCTTCCGCCACCCTGATTTCCGCCGGGATTTCCGCCATCAGGTTCAGCGTTGTATTCACCGGTATAATTTAAGGTAAATGAGTTAAGGTATGCAAATGCAGATGCCTGAGAACCTAATTTCAACTGAAGAACATAGTAACCTGCCTTAAGGGCGGTGGGGATATTGTTTACGGTATAGGTTGCCTCTGCATCGGTTGCAGAACCTAAATCTATCGCACCGAAGATTTTTTTACCCGCATCATTATTGCTAAGTTCGTGGAGAGATAACTGAATGTACGGATTTGTACCTCTGAGCACTGCAGATGCTGTGTACATACCGTCATAGGGTACGTAAATCTTGAAGTTTGCGTAATCGTTTCTGATGTACATCGCAACACCGTGAGTGCTGTGAAGATTGTACTTAACGTAGCTGTTTCCGCCGGAAACGTTGGAATTTAAGAACGCCCAAGGAGCGGATACCACGTCATCGTTAATCTCACCGTGTGCACCATTTGTGGTGTTTGCAAAGGTGATATTTTCAAGATATGCTTGTGCGTAGTTTTTCTTATCCTTGCCGTTTACAGGCTTGATAAAGTTGTAGGTTAAAGACTCGGCAACCGGAGCGTTGCTTCTTGATTTAACCTCAAATCTTGCCATAGCGGCACCGAGTTTCACTGTAACGGTAGCGTCATCTTCACCAAGACCGGTAAGTTTTAACTGACCGTTTGAAATGGTTGCCTCAACGTCGGACGGATTGCTTACGTTAACGGTTGCGGAAGCAAAATTTGCCGCAGAACCGTTGGACATAACCGCAGTAAGGGGAATTAACTTGCTCTCCCCTACCTTGATGTTGTAAAGACCTTCGTTGTCACCAACTTTAAGGTCGGTTGCAATAGGTGTACTTGCATCAACAAGTTTTAAACCGTCAACAACAAAAGTACCTGCACAGTTTGCATAGGTTGAGAGTTTAATAACGTACTCGGTATTTGCCTTAAAGGATACCGGTGTATTGGTAAGTGATACGTAATGATCTGCCGCGTCATAGGACGGATACATAATTGTACGAGAAGCAAGTTCTTTGCCCAACGTGTCACTTGCCGGAGTATACTCATAGATTGTCGCGGTAAAAAGCGTTTCGTGTGAGAAGTTGTTGGAACCCATAAGATTTAACTGCGGAATATAATTTCCCGCGGTTGAAACTTTAAACTTAATCTGCCCCGAATATGTGTCAACTTCGGTATTGTTGGTATTTGCATATAAATAAAGGCCGCAGCCGTTATTCATATATGCAAAGTAACCGCCGCCACCGTCAACACCCGCCGAACAACTCTTGAAAGCCCACGGCTCGGACGGAATGGTGGTGTTGTACTCATTTGCAGCACCACTTGTTGTGTTTTCGTAAATGATGGTCTTAACGTGTGCGGTACCTTTACCTGTACCTATATTTCCCTTGACAAAGTTGAAATACAGATCGGTTGCCGCCTCTGCCGTGGTATGTGCAATTGCAGGAAGTGCACCAATAACCATACAGAGTGTAAGGACCATGGAGATTATGCGTTTTAATCTCATTTCCATTTCCTCCTTTTTTAATAAAAGTGGACATCTCCACTTCTATCATTTCGTATAATAATCATACCACTTTAAGCCGTTAAAAACAACGAAAAGCGCTTAATAATTCTACCTTTTTCTTTTTTTGGGATATATGCACAATTTAACCCTCCCTTTTCTGTGCAAAATAATAGAGGCAAGGAAAAATCCCCTGCCTCTATTATCTTTTATTTGTTAAAGAACGCATTTCCTGCGTATATTCCGTCCTTAACTTCCTGGGGACAATCTGCATAATCTAAGTACATTGTGGTACTCATCATACAAAGAAGCGGTGCACCTGAACCGTAAACAACAGACTCCAAAGTGCCTTCCTTATACATATTGTCAAAACCGAAAAGTTCATTCTTGAAACCGGAAGTATCAACACAAACGTTAGGTGAGTACTTAAGCATATTTTTAAGCCATGAAAGTTCGCCGTTACGAGCGTTACAGATAACAATCTTAAGGTCAGAATGACGTCCAACGAAAGTATCAACGTCCCAAACGGAAAATCCCTCGGTGAGGAACATATACTCGGTACGCTCATCCACCATACGGAGATTCAAGAAAAGCGGAAGATTGA
>JAFYOI010000039.1 GCA_017560255.1 Clostridia bacterium | reverse complement strand
TTACTTTGCTCATGTTTAAAAGATTTTGCTTCCCTCTTTCATTCTTGCAAGAAATTTCCACGCAAACATTCCAAGAAGCATAGACACCATTGCAATAAGATTTACCATGAACATCTTTCCGAAGGGTAACAACCCGGAACGGAACATGCGAAGTGCGATAGCATCTCCGCACAGAATAGTTGCAAGTAAACTGTCAACAATTATTTCCATAACTGTTACAAAAGAAAATATTTTGAATTTAGGAAGTGCACCCTTTATCATAAGTGATATTCCTATTACCAAAAGCAATCCATATATCAGAAACGCAGTGGTTTTCTGCATATCAAGCAACAGTTGAACCCATATACCCACGCACAATCCGAGAAAAGTGGGAAGTATTTGAAATCTACCTTTAACGGAAACCAATCCTTTTGCCGTAGTTATACATATTCCCATTATTGCCGCATCAAAGAAGGCTCGTGTATACACATACATAATGTTGGAAAAATCCATTTCCTGTTTGTATGTACTAAAAATATCCGTCCACAACTCAAATATTGGCATTCCTCGCACCATGCCGTCCAGCAACTTGTCCAAAGGCAGAACATACGCAATAAACGGCACCATTGCAATCAGAATAACAATAATGATGATTTGATATATGCTCCACGTTATATCCGAGAATTTAATTCCAAACATCTTCCCTATCCCCTTTTGTGTTTACTTATCCAATTGAGAATTTCATCTTGTCGGATTTTGTATTTTTACCCATTATACACCACATTCAACATACTTGTCCATAGTCGGGCATCATTTGAATTCTACAAAAAAACAAAAAGCGATTGGCGGGAACGCCAATCGCTTTGTACACTGATAAACTTAAAAGAAAACGCCCTTTGCCTTTTCTTTAATTTCCTTTGATGCAATAAACGGAATTCTTGTTGTGTAGCCGTTCTTTGCCGCTACGATTTTCTTTGTAGGCCATGCAAAGATATCCTTATTCCATTCGTTGATTGTATCATTATACAATTCTCTCGCCGCTGTGATTTCTCTCTGTAAGTACATGTTCTGTTGCATTGCATCTGCAATCTCTCTGTGTGCGGCAAGTTCGGGATAATTTTCAACCGCTACATTAATATCCCTTGAAATCGTTTCAATCTGGCCCTCAACCTCGTTACGAGCCGCATCCTGATCTCCTGAGTTGCCCGCTCTGTATTTTGCTATATTCTCAAAAGTGCTTTTGTCTAAATCAATCGCTTTATCTAACAGACGTGCACAGTTTTGAAGCACCATTACTCTTTGTTCCAGATAGTTATCAATCTGTGATGCGTTTCTCTGTATCTTCTGCTGCAGTTGATCAAAATGCTTCTGTGCATTAATCTTCATAAACAGAAAAATCAAGCCGGGAATTATTCCCAATATCCACAATGCCACCTCGAAAAGTTTTGAGCCGACACCTACTTCTGCAGGTATTTTCTTCACGATAACATTGGTATCAAGACCTTCTTCTCTTACTTCCGTGCTAAGTTCATCTAACTGAGTAGCCATAGTTTAATTCTCCTTTTAATATATTATCCTTTGTAAATGCAAAGTCCGTTTCTGGCTGCAAATACATTGGATTCTCTCTTATCTTCATACTTTCCGACACAGAAATTGCTCTGTTTTTCAAGTGGCAGGTATTCATCCCACGGAACTGAAACATTGTGATAATATCCGTCTCCGCCTCTTACCGAAACGATATCCACTCTTCGTTCCATATCATATGAATATGCCGTGACGCAAGTTTCGTCTGCATTATCTTTTGATCTGACAAAACTTGATTTCAAAATTGCTTGTGTCTTTGTGTTCGGGTGAACCACATACCGTATATCAACCGCGTTTGCAAGTGCTTCGCTTTCCTTTAATGAATAGAGTTGCGAATAATTCGGTATAGGTTTAAGCGAATGTACCGGTCGCTCCTGATATGCGGGGATAGACAACAGGGGAGCAAAATCAAAATAAACCGCTTTGAAGAACTCCACATTCTTATTTATAAAGTTATCCCTAATAAAATCAAAGGAATATGACGTGTATTCACTTGGCACTAAGTTCATTGGTCGTCCCTGACTGTGCTTTGATATAATTTTATTCATTCTCTTTCGCTTAAAGAAATTGAAATCATCGCCGTAACCGGTTTTTGATAAAATCAGGTCAACCAGATTTGTCTGTGCAAGTGGTGTGAACAATGCCCTGAATTGCACTTCGTCCGTTCTGTCAAGTGCATCGAAAAGAACCTCAAAGTCGGTGTTTGACATACTTGTAAAATCATCGTTATTTTTAATGGCTTTATCCGTCAATCTTTTGAGTTTTTTCTCTCCTCTTTTGATATGCCTTTCAAGTGCCTTTTCGCTTTTTTGTTCAAGATGAGAGGCATCTCGACTGAATGACAATTCCGGGCCGCACTGCGCACCGTAGTTTAGCACCACCTGCGTATTGTAATACGGTTTCGGCTTAACAACAGTTGCATGTAACGTTTGCGTTCTCGTTCTGGTGCTTATGTTTCCGGAACTGTCTCTGTATGACTCTGTCCAAGATATGGTTTTGTATCCGTGATACGTTTCCGTTCCCATTGTATGGATTATCTTCTTCTCAAACAAGAAGGGATTTCCATTATACTCACCGGATAAAACGTCAATTGTTGATTCTTCATATTCGTTATGCGTTGCGAAATCGTAGTTGATTTTCATATCTGCTTCTTTTTCCACAGAAAAGTGTGTATCAAACGACATGAGCGGAACGGTTTCATGTATAAGATTAACTGCGTCTCTGTCTGTAAAAAGACTATTAAGCGGCAACATCTGATCATATGCCTTGGCAAGTAATTCCTCTGCGGTCTTGTCGGCTAGGTCTATTTCTTCACGCAATCCCCGGATTTTGGGCGTAATCTTTAAAATAACAAGCGGTATGAGAACAATTGATATGCACATAAGGACTCTCAAGAATCGCCACAGATTTAGTTTCCTCTTAAGTTTAACTAAATTTTCTTTGTAAGTATTGTACTGCTCAACAGTCTTTCGATTTTCCTCTATGTTTACATTTGACCGCTTAACCAAAGCCTCAAAAAAGGCATTTGCGGCGTTTGAATGTGAATCTTTTAATTTTTTCTCATACTCTTCAAGCGGATTATAAATCACCTTAGTCAAAGCATATCGCCCCTTTTTCTACATTATATAACATTATTTGACATTTGTAAATAATTGGGCTGATAAAAAAAAGATGCCACCGTTTCCTATTGGATTGGTGACATCTACCCTTTTGTTTTAAAAGTGATTTTGCAAAAAGTCCTCAAACCATTTAAAAAAGCGGATGGTTTGGATGACATTTAATTATTATTTTTCTTTGCTGTGTTAATGGAGGAAATTAAAACTCTTTTTATTTCAAGACAATCTTTGAGCAAAGACTCTCCCTCTTCATTTGTCAATAATTCTGATTTAACAAGCAATCTCAACCAATATTCAGTTTCTGCAGTTTCTTTTAACGATATATGTAATTTTGATATAAAATCAGCCTTGCTTTGTCCATAGTTTGCTTCGTTAATATTTGCACCGATGCTTGTACCACTTCTGACTATTTGTTTTGATATAATACTTTCTTTTTTATCCTTTATCAAATACCTCTGTAATTTTATAATTCTTGCAGCAAAATCTATTGATTTATCTATTAAAATATTCTCTTTCATATTCATCACCAACGACATTGTATCATCAAATTTACATAATTTCAATTATTAATTATTCATCAGCTGTGCGACTTCATTATTCATTAAAAATCCTGTCGAACTTAATGAATGATGAATAATACAAAACAAAAAATCCTATCTTACGACAGGATTTTTGTTTTGGAGGCGCCACCCAGATTTGAACTGGGGAATAAAGGTTTTGCAGACCTCTGCCTTACCACTTGGCTATGGCGCCGTATTATATTGTATTCCCTATTTGGGAAAAAATGCCACAGAAGAATTATTCTTCTGTGGCAAATTGGAGCGGAAGACGAGATTCGAACTCGCGACGTTCACCTTGGCAAGGTGACGCTCTACCACTGAGCCACTCCCGCAGATAGTGGTGCCTCCGGTCGGAATCGAACCAACGACACGGGGATTTTCAGTCCCCTGCTCTACC
>JAFYOI010000038.1 GCA_017560255.1 Clostridia bacterium | reverse complement strand
CCACACCACGGGTGCTTTCAGGCGTGGAGGTAGAAACGCCAACGAGTTTCACCTCAACCCCACCACGGCGGAGAATATCCACCGGCACAATAAGTTCGGTCTCCTCAAAACCATTTTCAACAAGAACGTAAACCATAAAAATATCTCCTTTTTAGTTTATTCATATAGGCACCGGAGGGGATTGCCCTTGCCTTCTCCCCTCAGGACGAGAAGGTGTCACGTAGTGACGGATGAGGGGTAACTCCCCTACCCTAAAATCTTCAATAAATACTCACAAACACCTTCAAAATTGTTGTTTATTTCATTATTGGGAATACGCAGAATTTCAAGTCCCATTGATTTCAAAAAACTGTCCCGTTCTGCATCTGAAACGATTTTTTCATTCTCAAAATGCTGCGAACCATCAAGTTCAATCACAAGTTTCGCACTTGCACAGTAAAAATCAACTATGTACTTTCCGATAACTTTTTGTCGCACAACACGCACAGGCAGGTTCCGCAGGAAATCATACCATAAGTGTTTTTCTTCTCTGGTCATATCTTTCCTCAATTGTTTGGCGAAAGGAATAAGTTTTTTGTTATACTTTCTTTCCATATCTCTCCCTCCACCGCTAAAGCGGTCCCCCTCCCTCATTCAGAGGGAGGCATTACTAGCCTCCCCTTGTTGCAAGGGGAGGTGTCACCGCAGGTGACGGAGGGGATAAAAACAAAACTTTTGTCTATCTCTCCCTCCACCGCTAAAGCGGAAATATAGGTACTTCTGTTGCGGTACCCGAAATTTCAGCAAAGTGCAAGACTTTGCAAAATTTCGACCGCTGCCACTCGCTCAGGTCGTTTCATCCGCCACCGGCGGCACTCCCATCGCTCCCCTCATTCAGAGGGAGGCATTACTAGCCTCCCCTTGTTGCAAGGGGAGGTGTCGGTGTAACCGACGGAGGGGATAAAACCGTTCCCCCTGTAAACGTACCCCCCTACCTACTCACAAGCATAAATTTCCTCGCAAGATAGGCGGGGTTGTAGGACAATTTCGCACGGCGAAGCCCCTCGTCGCCCAAATCCTCTTCTCTGTTAATAAATTCAAAATCCTTACAAAAACGTGCCGCAAAGTCCCGATTTATCACCTGATAAATACCCGAATATGCGGTATCCGCCTTCTCAACGCAAATGAGAAAAACCTTATCGTTAATGGGAACTCCGTAGGAATAAGCCGCAATTTTGCCCTCAATTTTAATCGCACCGCACTTTAAATTCAATGCGTCGAAATTGGAAAACGCCCGTTCAATGGCACGATTTTCCCCCTCAAGGGACTCACGATTTTCGTCATTTACGTTCTTTTCAAACCAAAAAGCCTGAAAAGAGCGAACTTCATCGAGGTTTTCCGAACTTATTTCCACAAATTCATATTCGTAATTTTTAGTAAATTTATTCACATTGGTCCGCTTGGGATGCAACTTCTTCCCCTGCAGTAAAATCATATCCTCACTGCGGTAAATATAGTCAAAACTGTCACGCATTTCACGAATTTCAAACCTATTCGGGTAAATTTCGGTAATTTTCCGAACATTTCCCTCACTAACGCAAATAAAAGTCGCGTCATATGGCAGCAAATCAATCGCCGCCTTTAAATCCCCCTCACCGTAGGGCGTTAAAAACTTGTCCCCCGAACGGATAAAAAGGAATCCGTCCTTAACGCAAAACTCGTTTTTATAATGCTCCGCCCAGAGGAAAAGGTCGGTAAACGTGCTCTCCGTGGTGCCTAAAGTAAGGGGTGACATGTATCGCAACATTTGGTCACGGGCGTCAATAGTTATGGGTTTAAATTCAAGCATGAACAAAGCCTCTCATAAATTTCGGAATGAATGGTCTCACGGGACTTAATCTCCCCCGCCTCGACGCAGGATATACGCTCCCAATTAAAGTTCTCCGCACACATTTTCGCACATTTGTAGCACTCACTGCGGTAAACCGCGTCTTTTTCGTGTATATCAATAACCTTTCCCGTACGTTCAGAAAGCAGTTTCGCCGAATATTCCGGCGGCATATCCAGGAAAAATACCATATCGGGAGCAGGAAGCCCCATAAGACGGTACTCAAAATCGAAAAGCCAATGGCAAAACTCTTCCCTTGCAGTGGTGGGGAGTTTCGCACTCTGATGGATGGCGTTGGAGGTGGTGTATCGGTCGAAAATGAGAATACCGCCACTCTCGAAAAACTCACCCCACTCGGTCTTGTATGACGCCATACGATCCACCGCAAAAAATGCAGACGCCGCATAGGAATTCACCGCATCGGGGGACGAACCCATCTCACCGCCGAGATACATTCGCACAAGGGCGGAGGACTCTTTTTCATATCTTGGAAAAGACATGGTTTTAAAGGGTTTTCCCTCACGCTCCAGACGGTCGCAAAGGAGTTTAAGTTGTGTAGACTTACCGGACGCATCGGTACCCTCGATTATTATAATCTTGCCTTTCAACTACATCTCCTCCTTGTATTTACGACGCATTTCAAGTGCCTTGCCGCAGGTCATCTTCCCCTCAGGACAAGCACCCTTAACACAGGCAGGACCGGCGGTAGAAAAGAGTTTCGGCGACACACCCTTACAGAGTTTCAACATCTCGTCGGCAAGGGCACGAATCTCCCATTGAGCACGGGAGCAGCAACGGAGACGGAAGAAATTCCAAAGGGAACGCACGTTCATAGTCACCATCATCTTGGTCTCACAAGCGTTGGGCAGAACGAAACGTGCATCTTCAATCGCCATCTTTTCGGCGGATTTTTTAGCCGCACTCTCCTCCATTCCCTCCGCCATAAGACGCTCGGTGTGGTCTTTTAAAAGGATGTCCACAAGTGCGTTGTAGTTTGCCACGTCCTCACCCATCGCCTTTAGGTAAACCTCTTTGGCATCGGGGTTGGATGCAATGGCGGGGGGAAGAATGAACTCAAAATTATTTTCACAAACGTATCTCTGTGATTTAACGGAAAACGACGCAATGCGGTGTCTTGTAATCTGTGCCAAAAGAGAGCGAGACACACCCTCGATAGCGAAGGTAAAGGACGCGTGTTCAAAGGGTGACTCGTGTCCTAAATTAAGGAGCATATCGATAAATTTATCGCATCGCTCGTCACTTAAACCCTCCATAATCTTGTCCGCACCGTCGGCGGAGTAGCACATTTTAGCGGCAACCGCGATTGTCTTATCGGGATCGGGAGTGTGAGCAATAAGTGTAACTTTAAGCATAATTTATTTACCTGCTTTCTGTAATTATTAAAGTCTCCCTATTACTAGAGAAAAATCGTAAGTATCAGTTGTTTAGTGGGGGCCGGTAGAACAGGGGGGCGGCTTGTAGCCCCCATGCCGTTTAGGGGGTTGTAGGGGGGACTCGGAACCCCCCTACGTTTTGCCTACTTTTGCAATCAAAAGTAGGCCGTCGGAGACAACTCAAACTTATTGGTTGTGAGTTGTTCTTGTTCACGAGTCACTATATCCGCCACAGGCGACACGCCTATCGCTTTCCCTTAAAAATTACTGTAAGCAAGAATTTAGGCAGAGCCATCATACGCCCAATTCTCCACGGCTCTTTACATAAGCGGTAGAACCATTCAAGGCCGAGTTTGATGAAAATTTTAGGTGCACGAAGAACGTTTCCCGCAAAAACGTCCAGAGAGCCGCCAAGCCCTAACATAAGGGCGGGGATTTCCTCACGGTTTTTACTCATCCACATTTCCTGCTTGGGAGCGCCGAGACAGACGAAGCAAACGTCCGCCCCGCTTGTTTTAATAGCGGAAATAACTCCCGCATCCTCTTTGAAGTACCCGTCGTGAGTACCTGCAATGATGAGGTTCGGGTATTTTTCACGGAGTTTCGCCGCCGCCTGTTCTGCAACACCGGGCTTTGCACCCAGTAGGAAAAGGCTTTTTCCACCCTCCGCCATTTTACGAAGGAGTGCCTCGCCGAGTTCAATACCCGCAACCTTGCATTTTAAAGGACGGCGGAGTATTTTTGACGCAAGAACAACGCCCACACCGTCGGGCACAACAAGGTCAGACTCATTCAAAACGGATTTCAACGCCGCATCACTTCGTGCGGCATAAACGATTTCGGAGTTGGGGGTGACGATTCGCTTCCCCGTCCCGTCAATTAAAGAGTAGGCAAAATCCACCGCCTCTTCAAGATTTAAGTTGTTAAACCCAACGCCTAAAATATCAATTCTTTCCATAAAACCAACTCCTTTTTGGGTAAATCCCCTTATGGCAAGGGGAGGTGGTGCGTAGCACCGGAGGGGATATTCTGCCTCCCTTGCCTAAAGGGAGGGGGACCGTCGCAGACGGTGGAGGGATTATCAAACACAAACGAGATGTCCCCTACTTAATCTCCTCAAAAGCCTCAAGCCACTTTGACTTGATAAACTCATGTCCCGCAAAGGAGGGATGCACACCGTCATAAAGCCAGAATGACGGCTCCGCCTTCTCACAAAGAGCATCAAATCCGGACTGTAATTCAATCACGGGAATACCGTACTTATCACCTATCTTCTTTGCCATTTCAGCACGTTTCGGCACTTCACGGCGGAAGAAATCCATCTGCTTCGCGGTAGCCTCACCCTCAAGCACGAAGGGTAAGAAAATCATAAGTTTAATATTAGGCAGTGCCTCCTTGATTTCGGAGATGAACATATCGTAAACACGGAAGAACTTATCGGGAGCAACGCCGTTGGGAATCTCGGACAGGTCATGCCATACGTCGTTTACACCGATTAAAATGCTCATATAATCGGGTGCGAGTTCAATAACGTCAGCCTTAATTCTGGCATAGAGGTCAACGATACGGTTACCGTTGATACCACGGTTAATAAACTCATACTCACCCGGATAATTATAGCCTAAATGAGCACTCACAAGACGAGCATAACCGCAACCGAGTCCTTGTCCGCAACCGGTGGTGGTACGCTCTGCATCGGTAATGGAGTCGCCCATAAATAAAATCTTTTTCATAGTTTCAAAAACCCCAATCTCTACATATATTTATACACAGTATATTGTAACACAGAACGCACCGCATTTCAACAATAATTTCCCCACTCCCCCTAGCCTCCCCCTTGCCTTCCCACTACGAGGGGAAGGTGCCGAGGAACGAGGCGGATGAGGGGTAGTAGCCTTCCCCTTGAGGGGAAGGTGTCACCGCAGGTGACGGATGAGGTGTCCACCCCGCAACTATTAACAAACTTCAAGTTTTTGCATTGTCTCCGACGGCCTACTTTTGAGTGTCAAAAGTAGGCAAAACCATCGGGGCGTTTCGATTCGCCCCGAACCCCCAGCGACACAAAGGTTACAAACACCCTTGGAACCCCTTATGTCCAACTGCTTGCATTACGAAGTACTTTTGGGGAGTATCATCGTGATAATACGCCATTTATTCAGTCAAAAACTCAAAGTTTCTCAAGGCTCCTTATCCCGATGCTACGGTAGTTTGTCTTTAGCCTTCTCACTACGAGGGGAAGGTGTCACCGCAGGTGACGGATGAGGTGTCCCCACAAAATAAAAAACCGATGGATTAATCCATCGGTTCATCTATGAAATTTCCGCATTTGTCAACCCAACGCCACT
>JAFYOI010000037.1 GCA_017560255.1 Clostridia bacterium | reverse complement strand
TCACGTCATCCTGAGCGCAGTCGAAATCCGAGCAAAGCGAGGATCAAATGACGCATAGCGGCATTTGGGATCCCGAACGAAAAAGTTCGATTCCGCTTCGCTCCACTCAGGATGACACGGACGAACAACGCGACTATCGCGTGGTTTTCGTTATACAAAAAACGGCGTTGGAAAATCCAACGCCGTTAGTTTTTTGTTTGTTTTAGTAGTTTTCGTCAGTGTTGTGATATTCGGGTTCGCCGTTGAGCATTGATGTGCCGTTTTCTTTTGCCATTCTGTCCTTGTACTCTTTCTCCGCCTTGATGCGCTTGATAGACGTTACCGCATATCCCACGCCACCGATTACGCAGAAAAGAATTCCTTTTACAAGGTCACCGATAGCACCGGAACGGAACTCTGCATCCTTGAAGCAATAGTTCGTCAGATCAAACGCTTCGGAAATGGTAAACATACCGTCGAGTTCTCTGTAAACCGAAATAACAAGTCCCGCATACCAAGCCACAACCATCATTATAAGCATTACGATGATGGCGATTACAACGCCTTTTATACTCTCTTTCTTTGCAAAAACGGAATAGCCCTTGATTGCACAGATTACACCGATAAGTCCGCTGATTGCCGCAAGATAACCGAGTTGATAAATGATAATCCAGATAATTACACCCACAAGTGAAAACAGAAACGCACCAAGTATACCTGCGCCTACTTTTTCTTTATTTTCCATAATGCACACTCCTTTTTAAGTATGCACAGATTATATAACAGGTGATAATAATTGTCAATGGTTTATAGGTTTTGTTCTGCTATCGCAACAAGCACGGTGATATCGTCCCGTCGACCTTCCGAACGGTCGTAAGCCATAGTTGCAAGGTGACGCGCAAGGTCGTTTGCATCCGTCCCCTCGTAGTCGTTGAGTTCGTCAAGCACCCAGCGGCTGTCACCCACCGCCGCGCCGTCACTTATCAGCACAACAATATCGTTTTCACAGATTTCCGCCTGCGCTTTGCCGAATTCCACTTCGCCCAGAATACCGATAGGAAGCGCAACCGCCTCAATCGGTACACTTCGGTAATTGTGGCGCACAAACGAGCGCGTTGCACCCGCTTTCAAAAATTCCACCCTGCCCGAAAATGCGTCAATCACCGCCAAATCAACCGTTGTCAGCGCTTCTGTTTCCCCGCTTGACGACAGCGCCGCATTTGCAATCTCCAGCGCACATACAAAACTCATTCCCGCCTGAGTCAGCCGAGAGATTATATTTACCGTCATCGCCGCATCAACTGCCGCTCTGCCGCCGCTTCCCATTCCGTCGCTTATCATCATAACTTTTTTGCCGTCAAGGGAATCGAAAAACCTGTAATAATCACCGCTTATCCGACTGTCGTCACCCGCAATCTGATGAAGTCCGAATTTGATTTTGTACGTCGGTTTTTCTTTGAATATCAGCAACGTCTGCTTCTCCTGTGTAATAATTCTCGGCATTTCAAAACTACGCCTGCACGCTTCTGACAAAGTTTTTGTGAGCGGAAACTTGTCAATTCTGCCTCGCATTTCAGGCACTGTCACTTCAACGCTCAGATGCCCCGCACGTCCGATTTTGCAAAGCACGCCGCTCGGAAAAATCGAATATGAATTCATAACCGACATCACACGCGGTTCCAATTTTCTGTCAATCGCATCGTCGCACTCATAATCCTGCGAAACGTCGCCCAGAATACGCGCAGCAAGTCCGAATTCATTATAAATCCGCTCGCGTATTTCGGTTGCCCGTTTTTCCGCACACCCCTTCTGCGCAAAATCGTTATAGCACGCGCTGAAAAGTTGCAGAAATTCCTCACTCTTGATACATCGCCGCATAAACTTCAGCGGCGCATTTTCGCCGGTAACCCTGCCGTCCTTCTCCGCAATTTCACAAAGTTCGGAAAAAGTTTTTTTGCTGACGTCGTTATTCTGCTCCCAACAGAAATTATGCAATCCGCACTCGGCACAAAGTTCGTGGTAAACCCTCTCCCCGACCTCGTCAACACTGTCGGGTGCAGAATTTGCAATAGTATTTGTCACCGTGTCAACACAACCTGCCGCATCATACACCGCCTGAGATGCAAACGCAAGCCTTTCGGAAACCGCCTTACTCTGAGTGGAATTTATAACTCTGTCTTTAATCGGTCGCACAAAGCCCTCAATTTTCAGACTCAACGCCGCCGGAGTGACCGCGAACAATCCCGACGCTATTGCAAACTCATATATGTACGGCAGGATTTCGCCCATTTCGCTCATCGTGATTGCAACAACGCTTCCCGTCAGGAAGAACATTATTGACGTTGCAAGCGCCCCAAACTGTGCAAACACCCCCGCAACAAGCCCCGCGGAAGCGTAAGCGCCCGCAAGATACGCGCCGCCTCCGCTGAGAATTCCGACAAGCCCCGCAAGAACTCCGCCAACACTCCCCCACGTTTCACGGCCAATCCGCGCACACATCATAACCGCATATAGCATAACTATACGTGACGGAGAAACACCACCGATTTCAAAATTAGAAAGCCCCGTAAACGCCATACAAACAGCCACAACCGCGCAGGAAACCTCTCTGCCGCTAAGATTCTTAAAGCCCTGAGAAGTCTTGATTTTAAAGGCATTGTCAATAAAATATGCCCCCGCGCCCGCGAACAGCGCTTCCGCAACGCTCATTGAAATCCCCATAACATCCGCATTGGCAGAAATGGCGTACGCAAGTGACGTTACCGCACAACACAGCAGCGCCACAAGCGGCGCAAAAGCGGCACGCTCTCCTATGCGCCTGTAATTGCTTAACGAGTAACGAATAATTGCAACAACGAAAATTGTGCAGATATATTTTATCGGATTTGTCCCCAACAAAAAATATCCCACAACCGCGCCCGCCGTACCGCTTGCAAGGTAACCCGACGGCAACGCCGCCACGAGTGAAACGCCGAATGGTGCGACACCACCGAACAGGCTGCATTGCGACAAGGCAAGTCCAACCATAATGCACGCCGCCTGACTGAGCAGTATTTTCAGTTCGCGCGGAATACTGCCGTCCGATTGTTTTGTTTTTACCGCTGATTTTTTCACACAAAATCGCTCTCCTTGATTTTCAAATTTACTTTACCGGATTTTTGTGGTAAAATGATTTCAAACGATTAAATTCCGTTTTCGGAATCAGCCACAACACACAGTATATTGTTGAATTTTGGAGTGTAATCCCCCTATATTGTGGACAAGTCCATTATACACAGTGTATTTGAAAAACTCTGTCGTTATGCGCTGTAAATATCTGTGTTTTATTCGATAAAAGGAGCGAATTTTGTGTTAAATTTTATAACCGAGAAAAAATCACTATGGCAAGGATTGAAAGAAACGAAAAAACCGATTGTTTTGTACGGAATGGGTGACGGCGCACAGAAAATAATTGACAAAATGAACGAACTGAACATTCCGCTTGCCGATATTTTTGCAAGCGATGAATTTGTACGCGGCCACAGTTTCAACGGTATACGCGTTAAAAAATACAGCGAAATCGAGGCTCTGTACGACGATTTTTTCATCCTCATCGGCTTTGCAGTGGATTACGACAGTATGCTGACACGATTGTTTGAACTTGACGAGCAACGCGAAACCGCCGCACCAGACGTGCCGCTCTTTGGTGAAGGGGTGTTTGACCTTGACTTCGTTGAACAAAACAAGGAAAAAATCGCCAAGGTTTACTCCCTGCTCGCTGACGATTGGTCAAGGAAAGTTTACGCAAACGTCATCAACTACAAAATCAGCGGAAAAATCGGGTATCTCAAGGAAATTTCAACCGATAGACAGGCTGATTTATCGGAAATTTTCAACTTTACCGACAGTGAAGATTACCTCGACTTAGGCGCGTATGACGGCGACACTATCAAAGAATTTTCACTTCTGACAAACGGGAAATTCAATAGCATAACCGCTCTTGAACCCGACGAGAAAAACTTTCGAAAACTCTCACTCGCAACGGAAAATGACCGCCGCATAAACATTGTCAAAAAGGCAGTGTGGAGTGAAGAAACCGTCCTTCGCTTCAACAACCGTGCAGGCAGAAATTCTGCTCTGCGCGACGACGGCAAAGTTGAGGTTGAAGCGGCAAGTATCGATTCCCTCTCACCCAATGGATTCACTTTCATAAAAATGGACGTTGAGGGCGCGGAGGCACAGGCTCTGCTCGGCGCAAAACACACCATAGAACAGCGCAAACCAAAACTTTTTATATCGGCTTATCATCGCAACGAGGACATCTTTGAACTGCCCCTTTTACTGCTCTCCCTGCGCGATGATTACAAAATTTTCTTCCGTAAGCATCCGTACGTTCCCGCGTGGGAAATAAATATCCTTGCAAAGTAGTTTTTATATATAATTCCTATTGAAAATTTTCGTTGGTCGGGTTATAATCTAAACTATAATAGTATGCAACTAGTATGCAAACCGCTATAACTATACTCAGGAGGTTTCAATTTATGAAAAAGCGACTTCTAGCAATCGTTTTGTGTTTCATTATGCTTTTCTGCACCATTCCTTTCTCGGCTTCTGCAGATGAAACAAACGTAATCGCTGATGAAAATTTGCTTGCGGCTCTCATTGAGCAGGGCTACGATGCAAACCTTGACGGAAACATTTCCGCATCAGAAATGGAAGAAGTTTTCTTCCTCGAAATATCCGGTCTGGGCATCACAAGTCTTGAGGGCCTGCAGTATGCCCTAAATCTTATGGTCCTTGATGCAAGCAAGAACAATATTTCCGACGTGTCGGTTCTTGTCGACCTTTCTATCGTTATTCTCGACTTGTCTTTCAACAATTTGTCGGGTGCGCTCAGCAACGCGATTACGGATATGGCTCTGCTTACAAACCTCACGCTCAGTCACAACGAATTGACAAGTGTTGCGGGAATTACAAACCTTACCGAACTCACGTTCCTTGACTTGTCTTTCAACAAACTTGACAATGCTGAAGAACTCATCGGTTTCCACAACATTGACACTCTTTACGTCAATAACAACCTTTTCTCCCTCCGTCCCGTCGAGGGAGACCTCGGTCACTTTTACGAAATCATGTCAAATCTCCCCGACGCGTATAAATTTATCTACGCGCCCCAACTTGTTGGTGGAATTACAGAGGACTTCGTAATTGAAAGCATTGACGAAAATCTCCTCACTGCTCTCATTGACAACGGTGTTGACGTAAACAACGACGGTCTTATTACCGCCTGCGAACTCGGTACGGTTTACAACGTGCTTGATTTGGGTGGTTACGGAATTTCCGATATTTCCGCCCTTTCATTTGCAATCAATACGCCGGCAATTATCCTTCGTGAAAACAACGTTTCATCCGTTGCCGCTCTCGGTGGATTGACAGAACTTATCGAACTTGACATTTCTTTCAACAACATCACCGATCTTTCACCGCTTTGCGCTCTTACAAAAATGACCGCACTTGATGCATCGAACAATGAAATTGAGAGCGCTGACGGTCTCGACGGTGTTTCATCCCTGTTCTACCTCAACCTCAGCAACAACAATCTTACCGACGTTTCCGCTTTGAAGCCCTTGATGTCGCTCAACATTGTAAACCTTTCCGACAACTTCATTTCAAGCATTGAGATGGACGGCGTTATCGGTGAAATCGACCTTTCCTATAACCTTTTTACATCAACAGAAGACCTCGTCAAGTTAAACACTTTCCAACTTGACATTACTTACAACAACCTCAATCCTTTTGATATTTCCAAAGAGGATTTCCCGTACGTAACAAACCTTTACTACTCCGAGCAGATGGAGTACGAGGGCAGTTACCGTGACGAAGTAACAATTCCCGATCCTGTTTTGCTAAGCATCCTTTTGCAGCAACCGGGCATCAACGCAAACGGCGATAACGTTATTACAAAGGGCGAACTTGCAGGATATAAAAATGCACTCAACCTCACAGGTACAGCCGTTAAGGACCTCACAGGCTTGCGCTATATGAAGCGTCTGAGCGTTCTTCGTATTGATGACACTGAAATCAGTGACATCTCCGAGGTTGCGGGAATGATTCGCCTTGCTTACTTCACAGCGGGCAACTCTGAAATTTCAGACATTTCTCCCCTTGCTCAACTTACCGAGTTGCAGACGATCACCGCAATAAATACAAACATCACAAACATTGATGCGCTCAAATCAAACCGTTTGTACTCACTCACTTCAATAAACCTCTCGGGCAACGGCATCACCGACGCATCCGCACTCGGTTATATCCCGACACTCAAGATTATCAAATTGAATTCAAACTCTATCTCCGACATCGGATTTATGTCCTCCATCACCGCTCCCGAAATTGTTTACCTCAACGATAACGAAATCGTTTCGATTGAGTCCCTTGACAATATCTCAACCCTCGTTGAACTTGATATCTCAAAGAACAGAATCAAACTTGCTGACGACTTTGAAGCAACGATGTTCGCAAAGAACGTAAATCTTTCCGTTCTCCTCTACGATGAGCAGAACGTTTCCGTAAAAGTTGACGTTACAATCAACGTTACGGGCGAAAACTTCTTTGAACTTACAATCAACGGCGTTGATCACGATATTCAGCCGTCCTACTCCGACGTACTCGACGTTGGCGCAGTATTCACTGTAGTGGCAGTTGAGGATGCAGGTGAATTCCTCTACTGGAAAAACTCCAAGACCCACAAGATTGTTTCTTATGAGAAGGAATACACTTTTGTTGCCGTTTCTTCAACAAACCTCACGGCAGTATATAACCGCAACTACTCAAACAGAGGTTACGTTTCATTCTTCACTGCATTCGATCAGGAACTTTCAAGAAGTCTTTACTCTGTAAACGACGAGGCGCAGGACATTGAAATTCCCGAACCTGCTCCCTATCAGGGTCGTGTATTCGTAGGTTGGTCAATCGACGGCGTCAATCCGATCGCTTCCGACTTGCTCGCAGATGAAATCATACTCGCGCTTCAGAATGGCAACGTAAATCTTTACCCGATTTATGCAATGAACGACACTTACTACACCGTAACAGTTGAAAACGGTACGGGCAGCGGCAGTTTCGTTGCTTCATCCGTTGTTGCAATTACGGCAAACACCGCTCCGAGCGGTCAGAAATTTGCTTACTGGGTTGACGGAAACGGTCAGATTATCAGTTACAAAGAAACTTACTACTTCATCATTATGAATGATTGCTACTTCACAGCAGTATTCGTTGACGAGGACGAGGTTGTTGATCAATTCGCTTTGATTTCAATTTCCGAGGTTTACTCAACACCCGCCGACAGAACGGTAAGTTTCGTCGCTTTGAGAGATATTCCCACCGAGTACACAGTTGTTCAGAACGGCATCATTCTTACAAACGATGCAACTATCGGCACTGATGAAAGCGCGTTCATACTTGACGCTGCAGGTACCCTCAAGGGTGTTTCTTCATCCAACGACAACAAAGGTACTTCAATCGCAGTAAAATCCAACGTTTCTCCCGGAGACACCTGGTATGCAAGAGCGTTTGTAGTTTACCTTGACACAAACGGCGAACTCGTATATATTTACAGCACAATCGAAAGTATAACGGCATAAACAAAAAATCTCGGTGGAAACAACTCCACCGAGATTTTTAGAAAAGAGGATTTTTATGAAAAAAAGAATTTCCGCATTGGCACAAAATTTACCCGAAAACTGCACCGCAGTTATTGAAAACGTCGATAACCGCTTCTATTTTACCGACTTCCATTCATCGCTCGGCTACCTCGTCGTAAACAAAAACGGTGCAATTTTTCTCACCGATTCGCGTTACGTTGAGGCGGCAACCAACCATATAAACGGAGCAGAAGTTGTTGAATTCTTCTCACATGCAACCATCAAGGACGTGCTTGCAAAACTCGGCGCAACAAAAGTGATTATGCAGAGCGAAACAACCACCGTTGCAAGTGCAACCGCGCTTACAAAAGCATTTGACGGCTACGAGGTGGTTTTTGACGACACACTTGACAAGATCATTGCTTCTCTGCGCGTAATCAAGGACGAGGGCGAAGTTGACTATATCATCAAGGCGCAAAGAATTGCCGAAGATGCCCTGACCCACGTACTCGGACTTATCAAAGTCGGTATGACCGAAAAGGAACTTGCGCTCGCGCTTGATTTCTATATGCTCTCTCACGGCGCCGATGCGCTCAGTTTTGACACAATTGCGGTTAGTGGAAAAAACTCATCACTCCCCCACGGTGTACCGTCCGACAAGAGAATCGAAAACGGCGATTTTATAACAATGGACTTCGGCGCTGTTTACAAGGGATACCACAGTGATATGACACGTACCGTTGCAGTCGGCAACGTTTGTGATGAACAAAAGAAGGTTTATGAAACCGTACTTGAGGCGCAACTCAGAGCGCTTGACGGTGTGCGCGAAGGTATAAGATGTTGTGATGCAGATGCGCTTGCAAGAAACGTTATCACCCAGGCGGGATACGGCGACTTCTTCCGTCACGGGCTTGGTCACGGTGTAGGCGTTGAGATTCACGAAGCACCCACAGTTTCTTCAAAAAGCGATGCCGTACTCAAAAAAAATATGATTGTAACCGTCGAACCCGGCATTTATTTGCCCAATCGTTTTGGCGTTCGCATTGAAGATATGGTGTGCGTAACCGAAAACGGTTGCAAAAATCTCACAAATGCACCCAAAGAACTCATAATTTTATAATATTTAATAAAATCTTCTTGCAATATGAATGTTTTTCAGTTAAAATAAAGGAGATTGTAATAAGTGGCTTCAGCCACGGAAAACGGAGGATTTTTTCTTATGGTAACAGCAGGTGATTTCAGAAATGGCGTAACCTTCGATATGGAAGGTAAAGTTTATCAGATTATCGAATTCCAGCACGTAAAGCCCGGTAAAGGTGCGGCTTTTGTTCGTACAAAGATCAGGGACGTAATTTCCGGTGCAGTTGTTGAAAGAACTTTCAACCCCAACGATAAGTTCCCGACCGCTTTTGTTGAGCGTAAGGATATGGAGTACAGTTACGCTGACGGCGAACTCCACTACTTTATGGACCTTGAGAGTTATGAACTCATTCCGATCAACGCTTCCCTCCTTGGCGACAACTTCAAGTTCGTTAAGGAAAATATGACCTGTAAGGTTCTTTCCTACAAGGGTAACGTTTTCGGCATTGAGCCCCCCACATTCGTTGAACTCAAGGTTACAAAGACAGACCCCGGTTTCAAGGGCAACACCGCAACAAACACACTCAAACCCGCTACTCTTGAAACAGGCGCTGAGATTCGTGTTCCGCTTTTCATTGACGAGGGCGAAATGATCAGAATCGACACAAGAACAGGTGAATACATGGAAAGAGCGTAAATCCTACGCTTTTCCCGTTCCGACATCAATATTTTAAGGAGGTTTTTACAATGACACTTTCAGAAAGAGTTGCTTATCTCAAAGGCTTGGCAGAAGGCCTTGCTATCGATGAAAACAAACCCGAAGCAAAAATCATCAACTGTATGATTGACATTCTTGACGATATCGCATTGAGCGTTATGGATCTTGAGGACAAGGTTGCCGTTATCGGCGAACAACTTGACGAGGTTGATCAGGACCTTGCAGACGTTGAAGACATCATCTACGACGATGAAGACGATGATTGTGATTGCGACTGCGATTGCGATTGTTGCGAGGACGAAACGTTTGAGATCGTATGCCCCAACTGTGGCGAAGAAATCTACGTTGATGAGGAAATCCTCGAGGACGGCAGCATTGAGTGCCCCAACTGCGGCGAGAAACTCGAATTTGAGTTTGATATTGACTGCGATTGCGATTGTTGCGACGAAGACTAATCAATAGTTTAACCTTAACGCCACGGACTTGCCTCCGTGGCGTTATTTTTTTTGCAAATTTTTTTATTTTTCTTGCGAAAAAGAGAAAACTTCAGCGTTGTTATTAATGTAAAAGGTTGAACAAAGCTTCAACCGCAAGCCATAACTTTGATTACACCACTTATGTTGTGTTGTTCATATTTCATGTTTCCTTTCTGCAAGCAATCCCGGGGCGCAAACCGTCTCGGGATTGTTTGTTTTTAAAAAATCACACACTATGCGAAAAAAACAAAATATCGACGTTGTTATTTACGCAAACACGATTACTACTATTTTATATACACTCCTTCAAAAGAAAATTTGCAAGCAACTCCGAGGCATTAACGTGCCTTGGGGTTGTTTGCATTCCGAATTTTTTATATTTTTTTATCTTCTGTGCGAAAATAAAAAATATTCTGCGTTATTATTTACGTAAGGGTGATACACAAACGCCCTTACCCTCCTTAGTAGTGTAAAGGCGGTAGTGGTGGCTCGCCTTTACGATGTTTTTTCATTTTTTTACATCCTTTTTTTGCAAGTGGCCTCGAGGCGTTTTTCACGTCCTCGGGGTTGCTTGTTTTTTACAAAAAAACATCCCGAAACGGAAAGTCCGTTTCGGGATGCATTATTTTATTTATTATTTGCCTGCCATCTTAACAAGTGCAGCATACTTATCCTTAGCCATCTGCTCAGCATTCTTGAAGAGAACTTCTGCTCTGTCAGGGAATGCCTTTGTAAGAGAAGCGTAACGAACTTCGTTCATAATGAAGTCCTGATAATTTGCTGTCGGCTCACCGCTGTCAAGTGTGAACGGATTCTCACCGTTTGCAGTCTTTCTGGGGTCGAAGCGGAAGAGGTGCCAGTAACCAGCGTCAACTGCTGCCTTCTCTTCGTCCATAGCGATGCCCATACCGCCCTTGATACCGTGGTTGATACACGGAGCGTAAGCGATGATGAGTGACGGTCCGTCGTAACTTGCAGCCTCGGTGATTGCTTTAAGTGTCTGGTTGTAGTCAGCACCCATAGCGATCTGTGCAACGTAGATATAGCCGTAACTCATAGCGATTGCAGCAAGGTCCTTCTTCTTAACGGCCTTACCTGCAGCAGCGAACTGTGCAACTGCGCCTGTCGGAGTAGCCTTGGAAGCCTGACCACCGGTGTTGGAGTAAACCTCGGTATCGAATACGAGGATGTTTACGTTCTCGTTCTGAGCGAGTACGTGGTCAACGCCGCCGTAACCGATATCGTATGCCCAACCGTCACCACCGAAGATCCATACGGACTTCTTGGAAACGAAATCTTTATCAGCGATAACTTCTGCAACTGCCTGAGCGATCTTCTTGCTGGGTTTTGCAGCCTGAGCAAGTTTAATGAGATCTGCTGTAGCAGCATCGTTTGCATCGATGTCATCCTTTGTATCAAGCCAAGCCTGTGCAGCAGCCTGAAGTTTGCCTGTGCCGTCCTTAGCGATGATAGCGATGTTAGCAGCAGCCTTTTCTCTCATCTGAGTAGCAGCGGTGAACATACCGAAACCGAACTCTGCATTATCCTCAAACAAGGAGTTAGCCCAAGCCGGACCCTTGCCCTGCTTGTTTGTTGTGTAAGGTGTAGCCGGTGAACTGCCGCCCCAGATTGAAGAACAACCTGTTGCATTAGCAAGGTACATCTTGTCACCGTAAAGTTGTGTAACGAGTTTTGCGTAAGGTGTTTCACCACAACCTGCACAAGCGCCGGAGAACTCGAGGAGGGGCTGCTTGAACTGGCTGCCCTTAACTGTTGTTGCCTTGAACTTCTCAGCAACGTCTGCCTTATCAGCAACGTTCTCAACCGCATAGTCAAAACCTGCCTGAGCGAGCATCTGTGTGTCAATCGGCTTCATAACGAGAGCCTTGTTGCCCTTCATACCCGGACATACGTTAGCACAAGCGCCACAACCTGTACAGTCAAGTGTGGAAACTGCGAGTGTGAACTGATAGTTCGGCATACCTGTCATAGCCTTTGTCTTGAGAGTTTCGGGAGCGTTCTTTGCCTCCTTCTCATCAAGAGCAAACGGACGGATAACAGCGTGCGGACAAACGAGTGCACAACGGTTACACTGGATACAGTTCTCAGGAATCCACTCCGGAACGTCAATTGCGATACCTCTCTTCTCAAAAGCAGCAGAACCAGCCGGATGAACACCGTTCTGGAGTGTTGCCAATACGGAAACGGGAAGTTCGTCGCCGCGCTGAGAGTTGAGCGGAATGAGAATGTTCTCAACGAATTCCTTGAGTTTAGCATCCTTGCACTTAACTTCGGTCTTAACCTCAGTATCAACTGCCTTAGCCCACTCTTTCGGAACTCTTACCTTCTTAACGCCCTTAGCACCTGCATCAATAGCAGCGTGGTTCTTCTTAACAACGTCCTCACCCTTCTTGCCGTAGGACTTTGTAGCAGCAGCCTTCATGAGTTCTGCAGCCTCAGCAGCGGGGATGATCTTTGCAAGGGAGAAGAATGCAGCCTGGAGAATCGTGTTAACCTTACCGCCAAGACCGATTTCCTTTGCGATTGCAGTACCGTCGATTGTGTAGAACTTGATATTGTGTTTAGCGATATAACGCTTCATAGAAGCGGGAAGTCTCTCTTCAAGTTCAGCAGCATCCCATGAACAGTTGAGGAGGAATGTGCCGCCGTCCTTGAGGTCCTCTACCATCTTGTACTTTGTAACGTAAGACGGGTTGTGACAAGCAACAAAGTCAGCGCTGCTGATATAATATGTTGACTTAATCGGCTTCTTACCAAAACGCAAGTGGGAGATTGTAACACCGCCGGACTTCTTGGAGTCGTAAGCGAAGTAACCCTGTGCGTACATATTGGTATTGTCACCGATGATTTTGATGGAGTTCTTGTTAGCACCAACAGTACCGTCAGCGCCGAGACCCCAGAACTTACAGCAGTGTGTGCCCTTCGGAGTGGAGTCAATCTTCTCCTTGATCTTGAGGGAGAGGTTTGTAACGTCGTCCTCAATACCAACTGTAAATCTCTTCTTCGGACGAGCAGCCTCCATGTTGCGATAGATAGCAGCGATGCAACTGGGGTTTGTGTCCTTGGAAGCAAGACCGTAACGGCCGCCGTATACGGGAATGCTGTCAAACTTTGTACCTCTGAGTGCTGTTACAACGTCGAGGTAGAGCGGCTCGCCGATTGAACCCGGCTCCTTAGTTCTGTCAATTACAGAGATTGACTTAACTGTGTTCGGGATAGCGGAGAGCAAGTGCTTAACGGAGAACGGTCTGTAAAGGTGAACCTTGATAAGACCAACTTTTTCGCCCTTAGCGTTGAGGTAATCAACAGTCTCCTCGATTGTTTCACAAACGCTACCCATAGCGATGATTACTCTGTCAGCATCCTTTGCGCCGTAGTAGTTAAAGAGTTTGTACTTAGTACCGATTCTCTTGTTAACTTCGTTCATGTACTCCTCAACAACTGCGGGAACTGCATCATAGAACTTGTTGCAAGCCTCTCTTGTCTGGAAGAAAGCGTCGCCGTTCTGTGCAGAACCACGGAGTACGGGATGTTCGGGGTTGGAAGCGTTAGCCTTGAATCTTGCAAGAGCATCGCGGTCAACCATCTCTGCGAGATCGTCGTAATCCCAAGCCTCAATCTTCTGGATTTCGTGTGATGTACGGAAACCGTCGAAGAAGTGGAGGAAGGGAAGACCGGACTTAATTGTGGAAAGGTATGCTACTGCGCCAAGGTCCATTGCTTCCTGCACGCTGTTGGAGCAGAGCATTGCAAAACCTGTCTGACGGCAAGCATAAATATCTGAATGGTCACCAAAGATGCTCAAAGACTGAGCAGCGATTGTACGAGCAGATACGTTGAATACGCAAGGGAGTTGCTCACCGGCAATCTTGTACATATTCGGGATCATGAGGAGAAGACCCTGAGAAGCGGTGTATGTACTTGTAACGGCACCTGCAACTGCAGAACCGTGAACAGCACCTGCTGCACCTGCTTCGGACTGCATCTCAATAACCTTTACCTGCTGACCGAAAATATTCTTAACTCCGTTTGCGGACATTTTGTCCGTCTCTTCAGCCATGTTGGATGACGGCGTGATGGGGTAAATAGCCGCAACCTCGGTAAACGCGTAGGATACGTGAGCCGCAGCGGTGTTACCGTCCATGGTTTTCATTTGTCTCTTTTTCATGGAATTGCCTCCTTAAAATTTTGGTGCTTTTGCGCCATTTTCAGCGCCCGCACACTCATACGGATATACTATATCACTTTAAATCGGACTTGTAAACATTTTTTATCAAAAAATATCGATTTTTTTGATGTTTTTTTCAAAAAAATTTTTACCACCGTAATTTTTTGAAAAAATCACTTCTGAAAATACGGATTTTGAGCAAATTTATATATTGCCGTTTTTCGTTGATATATCAGCCTACAACCTCAAAATACCGTGTTTTTTGTATAAAATGTTGCATAAGAATAGTCTGTTTTTTGCCGTTTATGTATAATTGCATAAAAAACACCGATTTCGGAGCCTTAAGATTTTTTGTAAGGTTGTGAGAAATGCATTTTTTTGAACCGTTTTTAAAAAAACAGGGCTTCTCCGCAAGCACGAAAAAGCCCACTATCGCTTAAAATCGGAGGGGTCAGAGCCCGAAACTGACAGATAACGCTTTATTCACTCTATACATATCGAAATCGTCAAGTTTTCCCATTCTTTCCTTTAAGCGCTGTTTATCAATCGTCCTGACCTGTTCAAGCAGTACAATCGAATTTTTTGACAGACCGCATTCGTCTGCATTAACCCTAATATGAGTAGGAAGATTAGTTTTATCTTTCTGACTTGTAATC
>JAFYOI010000007.1 GCA_017560255.1 Clostridia bacterium | reverse complement strand
GGATATGATGGTAATTATCTACCGTGCATTAAATGCGGCAGGTATTAAGGTTGAAAAGGCACAGAGCCCGACCTTCTCCGATGCAAACGCAGTTGCGTCTTATGCAAAAGAGGCGGTTGAAACACTCACCGGTGCAGGTATAATTGCCGGTTCAAACGGAAAGATTAATCCGAAGGCAAATACTACCCGTGCCGAGGTTGCGGTTGTTTTAGACCGTATCCTCAACAAGTAAAACAAAAAATTTCCTGCGGAGGGATAACCCCTCCGCAGGGTACATGAGAAACTCCTTTGAATATGGCGTCATCGGGGGATACACCCCCGATGGTGTCATAAAACCCTATTTCCAGGAGGGATAGTTATGATAATTGATATGCATACTCACCTTATGGGCCCTGCATATAAAAGTCAGCCTGAGATATTACTCAAGGCTATGGACCGTTACGGAATCGACAAGATTTACGTTTCAGGCTTAAGCAGTATGAACGGTAATCCTACTAAGGAACTTATCCGCATTTACAACGATGCGGTTTATGATTTTAAACGTGCCGAACCCGATAAGGTAGAGGCTTACGTTTACGCATCTCCTGAACTTCCCGGTGCTATTGATGAAATCAAGTACGGCATTGAGGATAATGGTGCAATCGGACTTAAAGTATGGATGTCTACCTTTGCGGACGATCGTGCTATGGACAAAGTGGCAGAGACTATGATCGGCTACAATATGCCCATCCTTTTCCACGCTTTCTACAAGGCACACGACCAACTTTTATACGAAACACTTGGTAATCACATTGCAAACATTGCCCGTCGCTATCCGGAACTTAAGGTAATTATGGCACATCTCGGCGGTTCTGCTTACCACGCAATTCCGGCAATTCGCTCTATCCCCAACGTGTGGGTTGATATGTGCAGTTCCATCTTCCGCGGTGACGAGTTACAATATACAATTGAGCAAATCGGTGCAGACCGTATTCTCTTTGGTTCCGATATGCCCGGCAACTACATAGTAAACGTTGGACAGGTTGAAGAGTTAGACCTAACACAGGAAGAGAAGGATAAAATTTACTACAAGAACACTCTTCACGTGTTTGACACCGCTGTTCGTCCGGAAGGAGGCAGAAAGTAATGGCAAAAGTTGATTTTAACTGTTACGTTGGCAATTGGCCCTTCCACAGAATCAGAAACAACACTCTTGAGGATTTAAAGAAATTACACAAGAAGGTTGGAATCGACTACGGTTACGTTTCCGCACTTGAGGCTATTTTCTACCACGATCCCTACGAGGCTGACGCACTTCTTGCAAAAGAAATTGAAGGTACAAACTACAAGCACGTTGTAACCGTTAACCCCAAACTTCCGGGCTGTTTAGACAGTATCCGCAGAATGGTAAGTGAGTTTCCGGTTGCAGGTGTCAGAATCCTGCCCTCATTCCACAAGTATCGCTTGGGTGAGGATCAAGACGTTGAGAATCTTTGTGCCCTTTTAAAGGAATTCAATCTTCCGCTTTTCTTGAATCTCCGTATGGTGGATGAGCGTACCGAGTATATGTTCCTCACCGAGGGATTTTCCGTTTGGGACGTTGATACTTTCGTTGGACGTCATTCTGACCTTAAGATTGTTATCTGTAACGCTC
>JAFYOI010000036.1 GCA_017560255.1 Clostridia bacterium | reverse complement strand
GTTTGTTTTTTACCGTTTTTTATCTCCGCAAAAGCGGTTTCAAAATCTCTCCTATGTGCCTCTGTATATTTGGAAAGATCATATTTCGCGGAATCTTCCTCTCCTTTGGTGAGAGAAACAAAAGTAATCCCGTTCTCTTTCGCATATTTTTCAACTGCCGTTCCGACATAGCCTTTTATAACTATGCCTGGAATTCCGTCAAAGGCACCAACACCTATTTCCTTAACACTTTCAGGTATTATGATTTCAGTAAGTGCACGGCATCCGAAAAATGCCCTATCTCCTATGGATGCAATCTGCAATTCAGGTATTTCAACTAAGGATACACAGTTTTCAAAAGTGCTGTCTCCCAATCTGCGTCCTTTAAATACACCACACACACTTATAAGATTGGTGCAATTTTTAAACGCTGCAGGCTCAAAATATCCATAATCCCAGTCCGGAATCTCTGTAACCGTACCGGAGAACTTAACATGAGTTATGTCTTTTCTTCCTTCAAAACTGCCGCAATGCATATTGGGTGCCTCAAATGCAAGTGACACGGACTCCACAGTATCCCGCATTCCTCCGTAAAAGGACGGTGGAATACACATCATTTCCATATCGCTATGAATAACAAGAGATACTCTTTTTAAGCACCACGCTTCAATATGTTGAAGATCAGCACAATTAAAAGTGCCTGAAAATTCAGTAACTGGGACCCCGTCTATTTCACACGGAAGAGTAACGCCTTTCGTAAAATCTACAAATCCGCTGCCAATAAGTGATCCGCCGTACACGTGTATTCCGTCATGGCAGGTCTTATATTTTAATGGCTCACGTTCCACACTCTCTGCTGAACCCTCCGGACAAAACTTGTACTTCACCGGCGAAGCCAGCTCAGCGTGAAAATCATCACACAGTATGTGCCCTATTTCCTCGCCGTTTTCAAGTTTTTTGGCTATCCTTTTTGCCTCCTCCTCCAAAGCAATCGCAATTTTATCCAAAAACGGAATAGCACGCAAAAGCAAATTGGCCTTAAACATTTTTTGTGATAGTTGCAGATATCCTTCCACAAAATTTTGCAAATCATTTCTTAATTTCGCATTTATAACTTGTGGGTTTTTCAGTTCGTCTGCTGCAACCAGCAATTGTTTTTGATCTCGGTGTAACTCGTACAGCATTTCATTTGCCCGATGATTAAACTCTCCCTTTGTAAGCCACAGAACTTCTGCAAGCCCTAACTTGCGATCTTCTCCGTAAACAATATGCGTTCCCCTTGTTGATAGCAGACACATAGCATACACGGGAGGGTTGTCCCATAACATACGATCAACCATCTTAAGGATTTCATCCGTCAATTCCTGTTTGAATCTATTATTATCGCCCATTATCCTGTTAAGAATCTTGTTCGTTTCCGTAGGTAAACCGCAATCCCGAACTATTCCATCGAGCACGGAAATATATTTGTCTATACCTTTTACCACTCCAAACAAAATACCCGCCTTGGGCTTAACCTCTTCCGGCAAATCAAAATATCTGTCGCAATCACCCTTTCGATAAAGAACGTTTGCGAAGTCCATTCCGTCTAAAAGATGCACTTTGGAAAGGATATGTTTGATGTCATCTGTAAATCTGTGAACATTGTCATCATCAGCAAAAATCTTTTCAACTTCAACATTAACTATCATAGTGCTTCGCCCTTTCGTATTTACTCCTAATATGCAGATTGTATCACATTTTCATTTTAAATTCAACAACATCCGCCTCAGCCACTTTTTTGTTGCTTTTGTGATAGTTTAGTGCTATTTTGTATACAAGGCCTCAATACACTTAATCAGGAGGGAATTTATGGACGCATCAATTAGCAAAATCATAAAAAAACTGTCAGTCAGCAATGGCGGAAGTCTTACGAGAGAGATTAAAAAACTGCAAAGTTCCGAGAATTCATCCACTCTTTTTATTGGTTTGGGTGGTATGGGTGGAAAAACCATAAACAAAATCAAAGAAATATATTTAAAGGAATTTGAAAGAACGGATAAAGTTGACTTTCTTGCGATTGATACAGATGCTGCATCGTTAACTGATGTCAGAGTAAGTGCAAATGGTACCGGCGGCGGATATCTCGATGCTATAGATGAAACTGTTCAGATTTACACCGATACTGTTGCCGATATTTTGATAGATAACACGCCTACGGAGATTTTGGGATGGCTTTGCGACGTGCCCAGAATTACTCTCAGCCCTACAGGTGCCGGAGGTGTTAGACAGTACGCAAGAGTTATGCTTTGCGGAAACACAGCGAAATACGATGAAATTAGAAGAAAAATCAAAGAAAAGGTAGAGCACCTTTGTGGTCTAGCACCTATTAGCGTCGTCCTTATATCAGGTGTCGCCGGTGGTACGGGCAGCGGTACCTTTGTTGACATTGCATATATGATCAAGGACGTATTGAAAAATTATTTTGTCGATACCGGGAATAAATATGAGTTCTGTGGTGTATTCTACGCACCGGATGTTCTAAAAAACGTACCGCAGATTAAAGCTGACGAAGCTAAGTGGACTCCGTTACAACGAAATGGTTATGCTGCGTTTAAGGAACTTGATTACTATATGAGCAATGGTACTGAAGATGGTGCCAACGGAATTATATACAAGCTCAATATGCCTGGCGGTAGAGTGGTTATGTCTTCAGATGCTATGTTTAAAAGTGGCAATGCTTTTATAGTATCAGCAACACCGGACTGTTATGTCCGTGACGACATAATTACTGCAACAGCAGAAAGTTTGATAAAAACATTCTGTGAAGATGCTACAACAGGCATACGGTCACATTACTGTGGTGTTGCGCCATCAATCATACCTGCATGGTACAGTATGAACGTTGGTATTGATGCTAATGGATACCCAAATGGTGCCGGTGTTGAAAACTGTCGTTTCCCTGCACATATGAATTACGTATACTCTGCTTTTGGACATAAGTCTATATACTTGCCAAGGGATGAAATAATGGCATGCCTTGCAAATAAGGTGTTCGTGAAACTTATTGACAAATGGAGAGGTAAGAATACCCAGAAGAGGATTGATGATATTCTCAAAACATACAAAATATTTAACATTCCTACTATCGCAAATTCTTTGCATACAAAATTAGTGCCCAATGAAAATCAACTTCATCTTTCAGATCAGGAAAAACCCACAAAAAAATCTGTTTTATCCGGACTTTTTGCTGCAAACAGTTATTCCGGCATAGAAGATGCTGTCACTTGCGTAACTAACAAGGTAAACACTATCATAAACACATTTGCAAATCAGGATGCACAACTTAGAATAGCGGTAAGCTTAATTATGGATTTATGTACCTACTTAAGATCATCAGATTACATGGTTGCCCATGGACCGTACGAAGCAATTGAGGTTTTAAGTGGATCAAGTGATGGATCACTTAAAGGTGCGGTTGATTACCTTGCACAAATGGCTTTTGATTTAGATAACGGTAATAGCCAAGTTATGCAGATTGTAAGCGGGCAGTACAATAATGCAAAGCAAGAGTTGGAAAATACTAAGCGTGATATGCTTAATGACCGCACTCCTACACAGGGCGAAATAGATAATTATGTTGCGTGTTGTCATAATTTCCAGAAAGCATATCTTGAGTTTTCTATGTACAGGAGGATTCTTCCCGATGTTATTAAGTGCATGAAAGCACTGTTGAGCAACGAAAACAAAAGAACATTCGATGTGTACGTTACAATAATCGACCAACTTAAAGATATGCTTAATGAAGATTCTATGATCCTTGCAACTTCGAGAGAGAGTCACCACGGCAATGTTCACACCTATGGCCTTGACGCTTTGGGTGTTGTAGCGGCAAAGGATAACGAAGATAAGTTTACTAAACTTTTTGATGGTTACATCAATGATACACGCGTAAATAATTTCTGTGTGAGTTTTGTCAATAGTATTTTAGGAAGTGAACAGAGGGAAAAATGGGAAAATCTCATTGAATTTCCTGAGAAAATGGCAGACGAAATTAGAAGAATATTTGCAGAGTTTGCCCAACCTTTTATGAAGGATAGCCTTGATAAGTTCTGTGTTATAGCATATACAGAGGAAAATGACGATTTTAAACTTGACGCAGATAATATAGAGTATTTCTGGTCCTTAACATCGGAAGAAACTGACCCGGTAAAGAAATGTCAATACGAGTGGTTGTGGAAAAAAAACAGAATTGCAGCTCAAAATGTAATCAACGCACTCGGTGTAGGAAATATTGACAGAAGTCCCGTTATGATAAGAGATCAAGTTAATGCCTTGAGATACAGTCGACGCTTAGTGGAAGTTTTAACCCTTTTAGAGGAAACTCCCAGGCTAAACAAAGCGATTATGGATATATTGGACAATAACCACTTCTGCTCATATACTTCCACTTGTCGTCCTGTCATTTCATTTGTTGCATGCAGCTATCCATATGCCATCCCTCAGTTATACGGTTTCAAGGATTATGCTCAGCAATACTATTTTTCAGAGGTTAATAGTTTTACAAGTGCCGGCAGACACATTGATGAGCGGTCCCCAAATTGGGTTGAATACCTACCTGAACTTTACGGTGTTGATACCGAGAAGTATTATACATCTATGGTTAACGGTGCCGCTATGGCAATAAACTATCCTAATGAGGCCCATGATAAAGTGCTGTATGAGAAAATCAGAAGTGCGTACGAATATGGTGTTGCAAAAGGCTACATTTATCAGAAACCGACAGGGTATGGCAATTTCGACTATGAGATTATTACCGTGCCGCGGCTTGAAGATGTCAAGCAAAAAATAATTGACATATATGAGGCTGCTATTGCTGCGGGTGAAGATACATCCCTTCCGGCATTACTTGCGAAGGACGAGTCAATTGGTCGAGTCGTTCATCAAATCAAATGCACAAACCCAGCTCTTATGGCAAGGATCGATCAAATTAGTGATGGTGAAGACGGATTAAAAAACATTTACCGCGTCATCAGATCTAATATGACTATTCTCAGAGTTGTCCTTGAAGCAGAAACACTGTACAAATCTTCGGGGCTCTTCGATTTTTTACATTTTACCAACGATTAATTCTTGATTTAAAGCAAAAAAGAGAAAATTTCGGTTTACCGAATTTTTCTCTTTTTTATTGTTTTTACAGTATTTTTCTCATTGCAAAAAGCACTATGAATACAATGCATATAACGACACTGAAAATCAATGCCAAACCCATAATTAACCCTTGTTTCTTTTTGTCTAGAGATAAAAACTTGTTTTCCAAGGATTTAAGCCATTTCTTTATTGCTTTTCCCGCCGCTTTCATTCCTAATCTTGTTTCTCTGACAAACGAGTTATTCCACGCCTCATAGGTCTTATCGCGTATTCTTGACTTTGCTCCACTTCTTGTCATCTCAAAAGCAAGCATTGCCATACCCGCTTCAGTATATGCAAGTCTAATCGTTATATTGTTCTTTTTAAATTGCAAAATATCTTCTTTTTCTTCTACAAAAACAAATCCCTGCTTTGACAAAAAATTGGTAGCACGTTGTTTTCCCGTTCCCTTATCCAAATAGAGTATGCTCATACTCGTAGCACCCGGCAGTTCGGAATAATCAATATACAAATAATCTACAGCTGTATCGTTTATCGACCCAATCTGCATCCCCTTTAAGAATTTATACGTTTTGAAATCACCGGGTTGTTCCGATGCTTCCTCTGTATTTTTCACAATTACCGCCATATTGTCCATAGCCAATAGTCTTCTTGTAAAATCCTCAAAAGTGCAGTTTAACAGACCTTCATCTATGTTTTTCTTTTTGTACTGTTTTTCAATATACTTGTAATCGTTTTTAATACCAAACCTGTAAATTATATAAAACTCAACCGCCAACAGTAACGTTACCCACCCAAGGTTGCTATTTGTATAAGCATTGACCACTTTTTCTATAGCATCCGGAAGCCAATCAAACTTTAGATGCAACCATTGCGTCGCATACGGCAACGCCAATAAACACGCTGCCACAATATTGGTAAAACAATTAAAAACAGAAGTTAATACACTTCCTTTTTTCTCCGGTGGTTTATAGTTTTCATTGTTTTTTGTCGGTTTGCTATGTAGAAAAGTTACCAATTTTTCTACCACCCATGGGAATGAAGCTATCTCGTCTGCCTTTATTCCCGAATAATTTCTCAATTCGTTAATATCTGCGGGTAAACTTTCCGGAAATTCAAATCCTCGCATCATAACAGGTATAATGTTTTTCTTTTTAGATATACAAAATGATATTTCTTTACGAACCCAATCCTCAGCGTCGTTGCATCTCGCCAAGGCTTCTCGGGGTAAAACGACAATTATATCGGTACACTCATCCATTACGCGATACAGTTCATCATTGAATTTTCCACTACGAAGTGCCTCAACATCAAAAAATACATTATAGCCTTGTTGCGATAGTCGGTCATGTAAAAGTTGTCCCAGCATTTCGCCTCCATCTCGCCTATAACTGATAAAAACCTGATATTTTTTCATATTAACTTGCTCCCTTTAAATAGTTTTCCTAAATATTTTACTTTCAAAAAGCAACTCACAAAATTTTGAATTATCGTTATCCCTCTTTAAATGAGTAATACTCGTTTACCAGATTTATATATCCCCACTGTTTGATGGTTTCGTAACGCAAGTCAAACCGTTTCTTTGAATAACTGCCATGTGCGATAAATCTTATGCAATCCTGCATATACAAATCGAGTTCGTGTATGCTCTTATCCGTATTAATCACAGGGAAATACCATCTCGCCCAGGTAATATTGTGTCCGTTATCATCGGAGAAAAATTTCTTGTTGAATTTTCGTATAAACGCTTGGACCGCACGTTGAGGCGATGCATTTTTCTTTTCACGCCATCGATTCAGTGCACGGGCTTTTCGTTTCATTTTACCTTTCATTTTGTCAAGTGCTGTTTTTGAAATGTCCACAATACCGTTAAAATATGAAAATCCCAAAAACTCCCATTGCTCACCCGGTTTTGTAAAGATTTCTTTTTTCGGGTTGACCGAAAGTCCTTTTTTGCAAAGAAATTCGAGTATCTCGTTTTTTAGACTCTCAATTTCCTCTTGTGTGTCCGCGAAAACAATAATATCGTCGGAATAGCGGATATACACAACGCCCTTTTCCCAAAAATTACGGTCTATTTCTTCAAGATATAAATTTGCAAGAAAGGAAGAAAACGGTGCCCCGGCAATAATCCCCTTCTTTACTTTTACTATTTCTCCGTCTTTTTCAGCAAAAGGATTTTGGAGAATGTCCGCAAGAAAGGAATACAATAGTTTATTATCTTCAAGAGTCCTCTCAAGGAGTGGTAAAAGGATTCCGATGTCCGCAGAATTAAAATAATCACTGACATCTGTTTTATACGAATACTTCTCCGAAATTCCGCAGACTTTACGCAACTTATTAACCGCCGTTTTGGCACATAGTTCTCGTCTGAAAGAGCACAGATTAGGCGGGAAAATCCAGTCATAATTCATCAAATAATAGGAAATTCCTTTTAAAAACAGGTTTTTGTTTTCAGGAAAAACAAAAACCATTCGTTTTTTCTGACTGTTAATTTTGTTAATAACCTTGATAGTCGGGAGAGGAAATTGTTTTCCCGCTAAAAATTCTTCCACATCATAGAGGTAATCTTCGTTTTCCACATAGGAAAAAAGTTTCTCCTCCTCTATTTTTGAAAGATGTCCGCCCTCAAGCCGATATTCAAGAAATTCCTTCCAGAAGGATTTCTCTTTTATAATATCCTCTAACTTCTTCATATTAGTAAAACGCACGGAGAAAAGAATTTAAAATCGCATATTGCGATACCGGACTCAACACAAAACAACTGTCTGCAAAGTTTTTTAAGTTCCGTGCTTCACCCCTGACAGACGCTAAGCATTTTCTCCGTGCACTTATACCCTTAAATTGCATTTTTAATACGTTCTTCAATATACTGCTCTTCATTAGGCATGCTTGTGAAGAAACGCATATACGGAATCCCCGCTTTATCGCAAATTTCTTTTGTACCAATTACATTCATACCCCTGTATGTATTCGGACGAACAACAACGATTGCAAGGCAAAGTTTTCCATCCTGTTTGACAATAAAATCAACAGAAGCACATGCCGGATGAATATTTGCATTAAGTCCGCAAAGTTCACATAATCTGCCGGCAGACACGTTTGCCTCCACGTCTACATCGTTCAGTTTTTCAGCAAAAACCTTTGCGATACGCACCTTTAGTTCTTCAACAGACATCTCAGTTACAGCCTGAGCAGGTGCCCCTACCGGTTCCGCCTTTGCCTCATCACTAACCTTGGGTAGCGGTTGTTTTTTCTTTCCAAATAAAAGGTCAAAAAGCCCCATAATATACGCCTTCCTTCATAGTCCTTATTCATTTTTTATCTTCATATTACGCAATTAAGTGTCTAGTAAAACTATAACATTTTGCCACAATAAATGTCAATCTTTGTCTTCCCCGCATTACGATAATAATGGAGTTTACGCTGTATTCAATAAAAAAAGACGAAGCAATCCCTTGCTTCGTCTTGGTGCGAGTGTTCATAACGTGTCAAAATTAAAATAACGATAAAACGGCTTCAAATCACGCAGTTCTATAAAACGATATATTCTGGCTTTATAATTTGATTTTCCTAGTTCTTATTAAAAGTCAGTCTGCAACATAAGACAAAAAAGACGTACAACAATCAAACCAATAACTGCTGTTAAATTATTTTAATGAATGAATTTATTTGAAAAGACATTCACTATAGATAAAATTAGTGAGTTTGTTCCGATTCTATATATAACTATATTTTCTCTACAAATAAAATACAGGGTGTCCTTTATTGCTTTTGCAAACAGCAAAAACTTTTCAACTCCTTGAGAACCGACAGTGTATACTGTTACTGCTTCGCCTATCATCATTGTGAATTTATAGCCAAGAAATATAGCCATAACTAAAAACATAATGAAAAACATCGAATTTACATAGTACACAGGGCTTTTTTGAAAGTCACTGGATTTACCTTTTATTTTTTGTATAATTGAGTGACCAAACGCCCATATTGAAGTAACAATTACTAAAGCAGTCAGAGCAGTTAATCCCAAATCTAAAATTTCACCGATACTGTCTATGATTTCAGTCAAAAACGGCACTTTCCCAATAAAATACCAAACAAATGATAAAACGAAATCAAATACCAGCATTGTAATTAAAGAAATCAGGCTAGTTATTACCGCAATCGGCCATATAAAAACTTTTTTCATCTTTGCACCTTCTTAAATTTAAAACAATGTTAATTTTGAAATAATATGTTATTTTTAGTTTTTTAATGTGTCAAAATTAAAATAACAAGAAAACAGCACTAAATTGCATAATTCATTAAACTATAATATACCAACCATACGCTCAAGCAAGAAGTTTAATAAACCCAAAAAAATCATCCACTGTTATTATCGTTGTATTGTATTTGGTTAGCCGTTCTTTTTTTGCAGATGTTGGCGTCATGCCAATAAAACGACAACCAAAATTCATTGCACATTCGTAATCTCGTGGGTGATCTCCTACATACAAGGTATCTCTCCTTGACCAGTTATTGGTTTGACAAACTTTCTCAAGCATATATGTAGAGGGTTTCATTCTTTCAGGATGCTGAGCATCTCTGCCAATCACCGGTATTTGATATTTTTTGTTTGCCTCAGAGCCTAATTTTCCTAAAAATACCCCTATACAATCTATCGAATTATTTGATGCGATAGCAATATTTTTCCCGTTTTTTGAAGCAAAGTCTAAAAAATCTGTAAAGCCATCAATTATAATCCCGGAATCAATGGCTTTAATTTCTTCCTCTACAAACCATATTTGAATTTTTTTC
>JAFYOI010000035.1 GCA_017560255.1 Clostridia bacterium | reverse complement strand
TTCAACTACCTCCTTGTAAATTTCTCCTACATCTTACCATAATTGGTAAAAATTGGCAATAGTTTTCATAAAGATTTTTGATAAAAATTTTTGTCGCCATTTTTCGACGGGAAATGACAAGTTTTACAGAAACGTTTTCGTCCGAGATCCCAAACATCGCTACGTGCCGTTTGACCCTCGCGTTGCTCGGATTTCGACTTCGCTCCACGTGGATGAAAATTTTTTTAAACTAAAATACAGTTTTGGATACAACTTGGCAACAACATTATGATATGATTATAAAAAAAGATAATGGAGGGTATATTATGAACAAGATGGACAAGCCGATTGCGCGCTCAAACCTGCGGCTGAAATGCGGCATGCTCTACTATGGCACACTGCGTAAACTACTTTGGGTTACAATGGCCCGAAAATTCGCTCGCACTCACAGTAAAGAACCGCTGAAACATCTGTGTTTCTCCCATAAAACCCTCCTCCGTCGTCAACTCAAGGACGTTGATATGTGGTTGCAGGAAAATAAGATTATTAACCTCAAATTAGCCGTTCCTAAAATCAACGGAATCATTATACGCCCCGGTGAAACATTCAGTTATTGGCGACTTATCGGCAAGCCGTCCCGTAGAAAAGGGTACGTAGACGGTATGATTCTGCGAAACGGAAAGTTTTATCCCGGCACGGGCGGCGGACTTTGCCAACTCTCTAATCTGATATTCTGGATGGCGGCACACTCCCCTCTCACCATTGTTGAACGTCATCGCCACGGATATGACGTATTCCCCGATTCCAACCGATCACAGCCATTTGGCAGCGGCGCAACGTGCTACTATCCTCACGGAGATCTTATGCTCCGCAACGATACCGATAACACGTACCAGATTGTTTTAAACGTTGGAAAAGATTATTTGGAGGGAGAGATACGAGTGTCATCTCCTATGATGGAAAAATACCGAGTAATAGAGAAAAATCACCGTATGGAGCCTGAATACTGGGGCGGTTACACCAGACACAACGAATTATATCAAGAGATATATTCGCTTGATGGAGAACTTCTACAAACAAGACCCCTCGTAGAAAACCATGCAGTAATGATGTATTCTCCCTTTCTGGATGCACCACCAACGTCATATTCAAACAAAAATTAATCTTCAAAATATATACGAAATGCCCGCACCAAAACGGTGTGGGCATTTGTTTTATGCTGCCGCATCGAGCATATTCTCTGCAAAGATTGCGTATCCCTTTGTGGGATCATTTACAAATACATGGGTGACCGCGCCTACTAACATTCCGTTCTGAATTATCGGACTACCACTCATTCCCTGGACTATGCCACCCGTACTTTCAATCAGTTGTTCATCGGTTATTTTTATTACCATATTCTTTTGCACCGATGAACTGTTAAGATTTATCTTCACAATTTCAACGTCATAATATTGCGGTTTTTCTCCATTAATTGTAGTCAATATTTGTGCTTTTCCTGCTTCAATTTCCTGCTTGAATGCAACGGGGATTTCTTCTCCGTCAATTTTACCGTTCATCTTGCCGTATACTCCGTTTTCATTGTTGCAGATTATTTTGCCGATTGCTTTATCCGTTGAAAAAATACCGCAGAGTTCACCCGGAGAACCGCTTACTCCTTTATAAACTCCCGTTATTTTTGCGGGGACGATTTCTCCGCTTTTGATATCCAGAATCGCCCCCGTATCAACGTCGCACACCGCATGGCCAAGTCCTGCAAAACAAGACGTCCGCGTATTGTAGAAAGTCATTGTACCTATTCCTGCACAACTGTCTCTAACCCAAAATCCCGCTTTATAAACATTCTGCCCTTCAAGTTTTTCGGGCTTTAACGTCAACATCAGAATTTTTCCTTCGCGGACAACTTCAAGCGTTAATTCTTTGCCTGCGCTTTTTTCAACAATTTGCGCCACTTCTTCCGTCTTATAAACCAATGAACCGTTTATTGACTTTATGACGTCCCCTGCTTCTAATCCCGCATCTCTTGCGGGGTTTTTGCTTCCACTTGCCGTCTGCACGTCTGCAATTGAGATAACAAGCACTCCATCAGAATACATTTTTATTCCAAAGGGATTGCCGCTTACGACTACGTGAGTCCTGTCCTGTTTATTGATGTCCACAAGTTTTACAGGGAATATTTTAAGGAAAGTAACGTTTCCTACACTATGATCTGAATTATCTGCATTTGTACTTGTGGGCACAGATTCGGTATCCGCAACCGTGATGCTTAACCCGTAGCCAATATTTTTCGCAACAAATCCATCCTCTGATACAAAAAATTCGTCGGGAATTGTTGTCTTTAAAATTGCAACAGTTGACAAAATTATAACCGATAATGTCGAAGCCGCAAAAAATAGTACTCTTATAAATTTGCGCATATTCTCCTCCGACTGCGACGCTCTTGACGTCGCAATACTAATTTGGCTTTTTATCGGTCGTTTATTTAAGGCAATATTATGCGGCGTAATCGTTTTTTACCGTCAAAATTATTCTGGAATACCAAAGCATTTTTTGGACTGTGTTTTTATTCATTTTAATTCACATTTTTCAATACGGTTTTAAACACCGAACTTGTAAAGGAGCATTACTTGCACGTTGAAAACTATGGGGAAAATGTTGAAACTTTAATATCAATTGTAAATATTAGGAAATTTTTTGCAAATAAAAACGTTAATTGTTGAGGTTTTTAATGGATTTTCAATGTAGTTTTCAACATTTCAGAAAAATCATATACTGCATATACAAATTTTCAAAACATAAAATTAACACCTTTTCAAAGTAAAATAAATATAGTATAATGAAAATAAGGTAAAAATAAGGCGGTGTTTTTATGGCAGGTAGCAAGCAGAGCAAACAGAAATTACTGGCTATTTACGATATTCTTTACAATAAGACCGATGAAAACCACACGGTTTCTGCCGACGATATTGCGGCAGAACTTGAAAAGCGCGGCATATCTGCCGAACGAAAATCCATATACAAAGACGTTGAGGAACTGATTGACTACGGTTATGAAATTCTGTATTCCAGAACAGGAAAAAAAGGGTGGTTTATGGCTACAAGAGAGTTTGAACTGCCTGAACTTTGCCTGCTTATTGATGCCGTTCAATCAGCGGGATTTATTTCTGAAAAGAAGACCAAAACTCTTACAAAAAAATTACGCGGTCTTACAAGCGAATATCTTGGAAACGAACTTGGCAAAAAGGTTTATATTGACTCCGGCATAAAATGCCAGAATGAAGAAATTTATTATAACATTGACACGTTGTACCGCGCAATCGGTCAGAATTTACAGGTTGAATTCAACTATATCCGTCGTAAATTAGGAGATAAAATGACAACCGCAAACGACGTTAAAGTTTTTACCGTAAATCCCTATGCTCTGATCTGGTCAAACGACCACTACTACCTTGTCTGCAACAACGTCAAATACGAAAATCTTATGCATCTTAGAATTGACCGAATAAAAAAGGTTAAAATTCTTGACACTAAAGCAAGAAGTTTTACGGACTTTACTCCGTACACTATCCGTTTCAATTCTGCCGATTATGCTAAACGATTGTTTAATATGTTCAGCGGCGAAATGAGAAACATTGAACTTCTGTGCGACAACGACCTTATAGAAAATATTATCGACCGTTTTGGCGAAAAAACACCTGTTGCAAAATATGATGACAACGCTTTTATACTGCGAGCAAGCGTTGCCCTCAGTGATGGTCTTGTAAACTGGATTATGCAATTCGGTGAAAAGATCAAAATCAACTCTCCGCCCGAGTTGAAGGAAATGTATATTGAAAAAATCAAAAAAATACACAAAATGTACAACATTTAATATAAATTCTGTGTTAGAATAGCATTTGGTCAAAAATGCTTTTTCTGACAAATATGTATTAACTTGGTGAAAAAATGAAAAATCTTTCCATATCTTTCAAAGCAAAGATCGCAATATTTGCTGCAACATTAATCTGGGGTATTTCTTTTGTATTTATGGAGACTTCGCTCAGCGAAGTACCACCGAACATGATAATAGGAATAAGATTTACCCTCGCAGCCCTGATGCTTGCGATTATATTCTTTAAAAGACTCAAACAAACAAACCGACAATACATAATTCAAGGCGGTTTACTTGGTCTGTTTTTGTATGCGGCATACGCTTTTCAGACACTTGGACTCAACGATCCGATCACAACACCGGGTAAAAACGCTTTCCTTACGGCTATTTACTGTGTAATTGTTCCTTTCCTATATTGGATTGTAAAACGTAAACGACCCGATATATACAATTTTGTGGCGGCATTTGTTTGCATAATAGGTATTGGATTTGTTTCCCTTAACATTAACTTTACAATGGGCAAAGGCGATGTTCTTACGATAATCGGCGGATTTATGTTTGCAGTTCATCTGATTTTTGTGGCTGAGTTCACAAAGGATAAGGATGCAATTCTCATCACTTTGTATCAGTTTGTGTTTTGTGCAATATTTGCATGGATTTTCTCTCTGTTTACAGAAAAGGCGCCGACGTCAATTTCAACCGGTGCAATCTGGCAACTCTTATTCCTTGCATTCATCGCAACAGGCGTTGCACTATTGCTTCAAAACGTTGGACAAAAATACACTAATCCACAAACGGCTTCAATCATACTTAGTCTTGAATCCGTATTCGGTGCATTATTCTCCATAATCCTTGGATATGACGGTATAACAGTCCCTAAAATTATTGGATTCGTTTTGATATTTATCGCAATCATAATATCCGAAACAAAACTAACTTTTCTATCATCTAAAAAATAATAAAGAAAAAAGGAGTTATCGAAACGATAACTCCTTTTTGTTTGTTTAATTAGTTTTCGTATGGAATACCAACAACTACGCCGTCAAACAAATCGGTTAAACCGTATCTGCCGCTGGAGAAGTCGTACTCTGTGTACTGATACTGCTCACTCTTTGAGAAGTAATCTGCAACGAACTTAACCTTGATATCCGCAACGTCATCCTCGGTATCCTCGGAAGTAGAAGAACGCAGTGTGTTAATCTCAATATCGTAACAATGAACTTTTTCTTCAAGCAAAGCATCCATAATGAACTTGAGATCATCATACTTACACTCAAATTCAATACCCGCCTTAACAACGGTATAAACACCGGATGAAGAAGGTGCTTTGTCCTTAAACAAAATCTTTGTTCTTATTGCACGGCCCTCAGTGATGTCCTGGAAATCAGCAAGGTAAGCAGCGTAATCATCAAACGCAGGCATATCGCCCTCTTCAACTTTAACCTCTGCTTCAACTTCCTCAACTTTTTTCTTGAGTTCGTTGATAAGTGTAGATTTACCGGAAAGACTCTCAATAGATGCTCTTGCATCAGCAATCTTTGTATCCAATCTCTTTGCTTCTTTAATGCTGGGGTTGATTGAAACGTAATACATTACAACACCGATGATTACAATAAGCAAAACGGAAAGTATTATTTTGTCTCTTTTTGATGTATTCATACTATCCGCCCCCTTAATCTACGAATTTGTAAACGATGGTCATTGTGAATTCCATTGCCTCGGCTGAACCATCTTCGCTCTCTGTTGCTTCTGCGCCACTTACACCGATACTCAAAGCATTTACATTATTTCTTACGTTAGCGAAGAAATCAGCAATTGTCTTTTCGTCATCAGCGATACCTCTGATTGTAATCTCCGTATCGGATTTAATTTCAACCGTAGTGATTGAAACACCCTCGGACGGAACTACGGATTCAAGCCATCTGAGAACCTTTGAAACACCGCCGTTGTCAATGCTCTGCAATTCTGCCAACTTCTCATTTGAAAGTTTGAGGCTCTCAGTAAGAGTATTATACTCTTTCTCATAGTTCTGATTAATTGCCAACTGATTTTCCAAACTCTTGAGTTCTTCCTGCTTGGAGGAAACGATGAGTTTCGGAACGAAGATAGCAACCAATACGATGAACACGATGATGATTGCAATAATAATTGCAAACATACCCTTTACATTACTCTTGAGGACCTTGTCATTGACACGATCCAACAAGTTTATATCTTTTCTGTAAACTGTTTTGTTATCCATATTAAATCACCCTCCCCGCGCTTACTTATCAGCCAAGTATCTTATGGTTGCGCCAATAGCGGCTGAGTAGTCAGAAGTCTTTGACTTTTCGGGATTTTCAAACAATCCGGAAATACCATTGCTGAGAAGTCTGACTTTAATTCCAAGAATCTTTTCAATATATCGGCAAATACCCTCGGCGTTGGAAATAACACCTGACATATAGATACAATCGGGGCTATTGTCGTTATCTCTGCCAATGTACAAATCAAGAACCTTGAGAATTTCTCTTGCGACAATTCTTACCTGATCCTTAACCATACCTTTCAGACTACCGTCAACCATACTTGCCTCGTCAAACATATCGTTACCGATGAAGTGTCTCAAAGCATCGGAGCGAGAGCAAGCCATATGTTCTGAGATACAATCAAGAATACCCCTTGCATCTGCATCACAATCATTGCTTGAATAGAAATGATTATCAACATAAATTTTAATATCAACGGAATCGATATCAAAGTTAACTATTGCATAGTTCTTCGGACGCATTGAATCCTTTTCATAAAGAGTTGTCATCAATTTCTCGATCGCATTCTCGGAAACATCAACATACTTTACTTTAAATCCGCAGGAAGCCAGGGTATTGATATAAGGAATTACTTCATCCTTCTCAATTACAACAACCATAATATCAAGCATATTATCAACTGTTGTACCCTTTACGTAATAGTCAACAATGTAGTTGTCAACTTCGATTTTAAGATAATTCTGAATCTCCGCAACAATACTGGGATAGAGATTTTCCTCATTCATTGAGGGCAACTGAATGTTTCTTATAATCGTTTTCCTGCTGGATATGCTGACCGCACAAAGTCCCGGAGTAATTGAAGCAGTTGTACAAACATCCTTGATGGACTGCGCAAGTACTGAAGTGTACTCCAATTTTCCATTTTCATATACACTGTTCGATATTTCCATAAAAGCAACGGACTTAACCTTCAACTCACTTGTAGGTTTAACGATTCTGATTTTGCCCGCGCCGATTTCAATACCGATTAAGTTGTGATAAGCATAACTCATCGAAACAACCTCTCTTTCCAAAAGAAATTAAAATTTATAAATTAATTTTTAAAAAATTACCTGAGATAAAATGAAGTTTCAAGCCAACCGTCGTCAAGGTCGGACTGAATTTTTATATTCAGCACTTTCCTGTCAGCATCATAGGTGAAAATTGCATCCTTTACAGACGGAGCAACAATTGAAGTTACTGAATCTTTAGTAAGAAGCAACTGTTTTGTGTCCTGCTTAAACTTATAGGTTTCTGCAATACCATTTGCAACAAGCGTTACTTCAGTTGTGTCCGCCTCGTTAAACGTAATCTGTGTACCACCGTCACCAACAGAAAGAATGTGGTTATTAACAATAGCAATAAATTTATTAACACCAATCTGGAAGGCAGATTTCTCGGCGTTTTTACGGGAACTTGTAATTCCGGTGAAAATCAAAGAAGCACAAAGAACTCCCACAACAGAAAAAAGTCCAATTGTAATAACCAATTCAATCAGCGTAAAGCCCTTTTTTGAATTCTTCTTCATTTACAGCCCTCCTCCTAATCTTATAAATCAAACAAATTATTAAGGTAATATCCTCACTTTGATAATACTTTCTGCAAAAGAAAGTATTTCACCGTCTTCATCATAAACGGTAACGACAATCTCATAGAGCGCATTATCCCACTGTTCTCTTTCGGAAACAACGTAATTTTCAACACGTGTTGTCGGGATAAAATCACCGTCGGTTTTAACGGTTACTTTCTGGTTACCGGAACTGTCAACGGGTGTGTAGTTGGTCAGATATCTTACACAATTATTTGCCCAAGCACTTGAAGAATCAAAATTAAAAGTATAGGAATCTGCATCGTTACTTGCGTAACACAAAATTCTGAAATTGTTTTTTGACTCACTGAGCGGAATATTTGCCCCCGCCAACAAGTTAGAACTGTTAAGTCTTATTCTGTATGCGGAATTTGAAGCAGGATATACGTCAAAATTATTTGTAGCGTTAAGAGAAATACTGACAATCTGGCCATCGGTTGTTACGAGGTAGTTGTAATTTTGCGTACCGATTTTATCAGTATAAATATGCATATAGTCAGCAGAAGCATCGGCAGTACCTGCGCCGTTTTTACCGCTTGGGGTAATTTTAATATCGTATGTAAAATTATCAGCATATTTCGATTTATATGTTGTGGTTGAAGAATACTCCATTCCAATTGTTGACTTGTTAAGCAACTCTTTCAACTTATATATATGCACGGGATAGCCGTCAACAGTGGATGCCGATGAATCGGGATTATCAATCCCATACTGATAATCAGCAATCGTCTCCTCCATAATTTTTCTTGCAACATAAGCGCCCTCTGTTTCCTTTCTCGCGCGTTCAATAACACGATTGTTGGAAAAAAGTCCGATAAGAAGCGGGCCAACAATTATAGCAAGAATTGAAACCGCAACCAATATTTCAATTAAACTGAAACCTTTCTTGTTGTTTGTAAGCTTTTTGAGCATAGTACAAACTCCTTTTTATAAAATTAAATCACAACCCCAGAAGTCCCAGATACCACGAAATTATGCCGTTGCCGAACAAAGCGGCTACAACACTACCCAACGCAAGATAGGGACCAAAAGGGATTTCAATAATCTCATCTTCAGAGCGACTGCAAACACGCAAAATCACTCCTATAATTGCTCCGAGTATAAACGAAAGAACCAGAGCAAACACGGTGAGTTTCCAACCGAGAAGAAGTCCGATGCCAAACATCAACTTCATATCTCCGCCCCCCATACCGTCACGCTTGAAGATAAGGCGGGAAATCAAATTTATTATGAACAGCGAAAGTCCACCAACAGCAAAACCGATAAGACAGTTTGTAACGGTATCGAAAATTCCGTCCTTCAACTTAAAAATTAGTGGAATAGCAACAGAGACAATCGCTGAAGCAATCAAAATTACAAGATTGGTACCATTGGGAATAATGCAATAAGTCATATCAACTCTTGATATGACTGACAAAACAAATATAATGAATATTATTATAGCAAAGCGCACAAGACTTTGCAAGTCCAAGGATTCACCGCTGACAACAGCGGTAACAACGTAAAGGGCGGTAACTATTATCTGAAAAATTACCGATGCCCTTTTCGGATTTTTCAGCGGCGAGAATTCCTCACCGAGTTGTGTAAGTTCCTTTTCGACTCTGCGTGAAAGATAAGGAACAATTCTTTCACTTAAAAAAAAAGACGGAACACTCAAAATCAATACCGTTATAATCTTAATAAAAACAGTCACTTTGAAGTCTCCCTATCTTTAATAATTTTCCCGTTCAGGACGGGCAACCCGGGTAAATCGCCCGCCTGAACGTTAAATGTTTAATCAGAAAACTGTGTTAACAGTTAAAATGTATTTAAGCGTTGTATATAAGGCTTAAAATTATTCAGCGTAGAACTCTGCCCAAGCTGATGTTTCGAGATCCTTCAAAACGTAGTTGCCGTTAACGAGTTCACAGCAATCACCAAATGTCTTATCGAGGTTGAGGTGGTCAACAGTAACTGCAACGTCTTCAGCTGTCAATGCAGCGATAACATCTTTGAAAGACATAGTAGCGATACCACTGATCTCGCCGCCGTCGATGAGAACGTAACCGTTGTAGGACTCCATAACTGCGGAAGCGGAAGCCTTAGCAACCTCTGCTCTTGCCTGCTCCTGGTAGGAGAGGTAAGCCGGAATAGCAACTGCAGCCAAAATAGCGATGATTGCAACTACTACCATTACTTCGATAAGGGTGAAACCTTTTTTGCTGTTCTTAGCTTTTACGAGTTTGTTAAACATAATTAATTTCCTCCTAAAAATGTTTGTTTGTTACCCGGTTTGTGTTTTTATGAGTCACTTTTTATATGAATTTCTCTTTCGAGAAGACCCACCGAATTAATAAAATGTCGGGTGCGTTATCGACCTTTCATAAGGAATAACGCCAGATAATTGTCTTTTTCGCACAAAAGTTTAAATTATTTCAAACTTTTTTTACGGAGCGACGTACGAATCACCGTCATCGCAAAGAGCCTGCCACTCAGCATCGGTAGCATTTACGTTCAGCGTAAAAGTACGGCTTTCCGAATGATAAGTGCAGAAAGTTGATGCAGGAGCATCTAACTTTATACCGTCAACCGTAACATAGAGTTCGTTAGCGGCAAGCAGATCAATAATCTCATCAAAAGTGCCGACAACTGTTCCGTTATTGTTTACAATATCAAGTGATACACCATGGTTTGCTGTGTATCCGTTGAGTGAATCAACTATTGCAGAAACAGACGTCCTTGCAACCTCTTTCTGTGATTGTCTTTTATATGATATGTATGATGGAATTGCAATCGCAGCCAAAACAGCAACAATAGCAACAACAACCATCAATTCAATAAGAGTAAATCCCTTTTTATTACTACCCTTTTTCATACAATCCCTCTGACTTTACAACGTTGTGCATACTAAACAACAGTTGAACTGATGTTAAATATCGGCTGCATAATTGAAATTACAATAAAACCAATCATACCGCCCATCAGCACAAGCGTTGCGGGCTCAATAAGTCCGGTCAATCTCTTGAGCGCTTCCTCGGACTCCTGGTCAAAGTAATCAGCAGTCTTTGTCAAAAGGCTTTCGAGAGCACCCGTTTCTTCACCCAAACCAATCATTTCGTATACCATCTGGGGGAAAACATCCTGCTCTTTCAACGCAGCGGAAATTTCAACACCCTGTTTTACCTGATTGGTAGCATAGAGCAATTTCTTTTCAACAAAAGTGTTAGCGACGGAACGGCTGGAAATCTCCATAGCCGCCGGAACCGGAACACCGGAACTTACCAACGAATTCAAACTTCTTGTGAACTTTGCCGCAATAATCTTTGAATACAAAGGACCAACCTTGGGACATTTAAGTTTAAACTTACCGATTGCATTCTTGCCGTAGTCGGAACGTTTGAACGTAACAATTGCAAACACGATAACAGCAACAGCAAGCAAAAGTATAGGCCATCTGTTGATTATAAAATCACTCATACCGAGCATAAATTTCGTCGTGCCCGGAAGGTCAGAACCTGAAGCGTTAAACATATCCGCAAACTTCGGAATAACGAAAGCCATCATTACAATAAGGATAACAACGCACAAAACAAGAACGATACACGGATACATAAGAGCCGACTTAATCTGCGCATTGAGTTTGTGTGACTTCTCCAAAGTTATACCCAGACGCTCCATGTTTGTGTCAAGCGAACCAGTTGCCTCGCCCGCTTCGATCATATTGACGAAAACTTCGGGGAAACGGTCAGAGTAAGCGCTGAATGCTTCGGACAACGAAACACCGTGCTGAATCTGAACATATACGTCGTTAAGAACCGCTTTCATTCTTTCGTCTTCCTGCTGGTCCTTGATGATACCGATTGCTCTGAGCGGAGAAATACCCGCCTTAAGAATAGCAGAGAACTGAATACAGAAAACTGAAACAACCTGAATCGGTATTTTCTTTGAAAAATTTATTTCCTTGCTGAGTTTTGCTTCAGCGTGAATCTTTACGTTCTGAGGATAGAGTCCTCTTTCTCTGAGTTCTAATCTTGCCGCTTCAATATCAGCCGCTTCGATTATACCCTTTTTGCTTTTTCCCGCCTTATCGACAACTATATAGTCAAACTTAGGCATCAAGCACACCTCCTAAAGAGATACATACTAAATATATTAATCATGAGTGTACGCCGTTTTAATTACTTCCTCTACAGTTGTCTTACCCTCGAGCAACAATCTACAACAATCATCAAGCAAAGTTGTCATACCCGATTTGATTGCAGCGTCACGAAGAACATCCACAGACGCATTCTTGTTTATAAGGTCTCTTTCCTCACGACCCACACGATAAATTTCGTGTACCGCTGTTCTGCCCCTGTAACCTGTATGGTTACAAGCCTCACAGCCCTTTGCGTGATAAACTTCCGTTCCTTCGGGGAAGGTTCTGTTCAATTCATACATTTCCTCGGGGGTCAAAAGATGTTTCTCTTTACAGTAGGGACAAAGCACTCTTACAAGTCTCTGTGCGATTACACCAACAAGCGCGGTTGAAATCATATAACTGGGGACACCCATATCAACAAGTCTTGTGATAGCACTTACGGAGTCGTTCGTATGGATTGTCGAGAAAACCAAGTGACCTGTGATAGCCGCTCTGACAGCGATATCGATTGTTTCCTCGTCACGCATCTCACCGACCATTATGATATCAGGGTCCTGACGGAGAATACTTCTGAATCCGCTTGCGAAGGTCATACCCGCTTTTTCATTAACCTGAACCTGTGTAATACCGTCCATAAGGAACTCGACAGGATCTTCAACAGTTGTAATATTAACTCTTACGTCATTAAGTTCGTTGAGTACGGTGTAAAGTGTGGTTGACTTACCACTACCTGTAGGGCCGCATACAAGGATAATTCCATGCGGATTATGGATAATCTCTTTAAAAATGCCGATGTTGTCATCCGTGAAGCCGATTTCATCCATCGCCCTCAAGAAATCCGAGCGGTCAAGCAAACGCATTACGCACTTCTCGCCGTAAACGGAAGGAAGAACGGATACACGCACGTCAATTGTCTTGCCCAATATGCTCATTGCGAAACGACCGTCCTGAGGAACACGTTTCTCAGCGATATTGAGGTTTGACATAATCTTGACTCTGGCAACCATAGCCTTGTGAGCATTGGACGGAACAGTAAGAAGTTCTTGAAGAACACCGTCGATACGGATTCTTACAAGCACACCTTCTGCGCCCGGTTCAATATGAATATCACTCGCACCATCTCTGATTGCTCTTTCAACAATTGAGTTTACGAGTTTTACAATAGGAGCATTATCAATCTGCTCATCAAAAGTTTCGTTATTGATCGCACTCAAAACATTGGTAAAAGTGGTATCAGCCTTGAATTCTTCAAGCGCCTTGTCCGTTCCCATTTTACCGTAAAGTTTTGCAAGAGCAAGTTCAATTGAAGTTGCAGACGCCATATCTGCAATAATCTTTCTTTTTGTGATGATATTCAAATCCTGAACAACGCGGGGATTGAACGGATCTTCCATAGCAACGCGTAACGTAGTTCCGTCGTCAGAGTACGGAACAAGAGTATTCTTTCTTGAAAACTCCTCGGGAACAAGATGCACAAGATCACGATCAATCTTGAAGGTGTCAACCTGGACATACTCTACGTTGAACTTAGACTTTAAAACTACTGCTAAATCCTCCTGAGTTATGTAGCCCTTATCGATAGCCATTTGTTCAAGCCTTTTTGTGCCTTCTTCGCCTCTTTCTCGAACAAGTTCATCTATTTGTTTAACAGTCAAAAGTTTTGACTCGATAAGTGCTCTTGAAATATACTGTTCAAACGCCAATCATCACACCTCCTAATAACCTTATTTTTGAAATCCCGCAGAACTCCAAAAGTCTATCTCTAACATAAAAATAGCAATTTAATCGAAGTTTATATTAACATATCCTTAATAATTTTGCAATACTTTTCAAACATTTTTTTGCACTTTTAGTTAAAAAACCACAGTTTTTTTAAAAAATATCTGTATATTATATATCAAAATACCACTGATTCATTAATTCAGATGAATTATAACCATTTTCTGCCGAAATTGATGGCGGCAAATCGAAATTTGAAGCATTTTGGCGATTCCCCTGTTTCATGTCAAGAAAGAAAAACAAAAGCACCAAAACCAAAATTATCGGTGCACAAACCGCAAGATTTTTCATAACTTTTTTGAAGTAAGCGCGATTAGGATTTTCAAGCGCTACTTCATCAAGATAAAACTTTTTCTTATATTTCTTTACGATTGACATTACTATAAGATAATTTATCGCATCCTTATCGCTCTGACGCGTTTCGGGACATACGCCGATTTTTGTATAATCAACCGCGGTTTCCGGTGACAAAGCCCCCGCCGTTCTGAACTTCTCGACAACGTCGATAAACATTTCATTTCCTCTTTCATCCTTGGGTAGCACAGAATCACTCCATAACTATATATTGTTTCATCTAAACTATACCATACATAGTAAGTTAAGTCAATTTAAATTGCCATCATTTCCAAAAGTTCCCTGCGCAAGCCGTCAATAATACGTTTTTCAAGTCGTGAAATATATGATTGCGATATACCAAGTATATCCGCAACTTCTTTCTGTGTGTGCTCTTCATATCCGTTGAGTCCGAAGCGCATTTCCATAATAACGCGTTCTCTGCTTTTTAATCTCTCTATCAATTTACACAAAAGTTTCCGTTCGTCATCGGCCTCCATATCCATACTAACAATATTTTCATCGCTACCAAGCACATCGGACAACAGCAATTCATTTCCGTCCCAATCGACATTAAGCGGCTCATCAATTGATATTTCGCTCTTTTTCAGGCTCACCTTTCTTAAATACATCAAAATTTCATTTTCAATACACCGCGAAGCATAAGTAGCAAGTTTTATTTTCTTCTCGGGGCGAAAAGTATTTACTGCCTTTATCAAACCTATCGTACCAATTGAAATCAGGTCTTCAATATTAGTCCCTGAAGTTTCGAATTTCCGCGCTATATAAACAACTAAACGTAAATTTCTCACTATCAACGGTTCTCTTGCGGTTTCGTCGTTTTGTTCTATCCTTTTCAGCAATTCTTCTTCCTCTTCCTTAGCAAGAGGGGGCGGTAAAGTTTCAGGACCGTTTATGTAAAATATTTCCCCTTCGGATTTGAAAAACAGCCTCAATATTTTATATTTAAGAAGTCGAAAAAATTCTTGTATTTCTTTCATAATATATGTTCTCCCCATTAAATAATATTCTCTACGCCATATAATCGCTCATTGTTGAATTAAGCAACACTTGATAATCAGATTGTGGTAAATTATTAACAGTTACAGCAACAATGACGTTTTCTATTTTTGTTCTTCGCCCCCCATTACGCAAAATTATATAATCGGGACGAAACGCGGGTAATATTCCACCTCCGCCCACAACATCATAGGGGGTTGCACGCACACGTTCGCTGAACCCGTCAGTCATCTGAGGCAATTGACCTTTGCACGAATAAAACGCTTTGTACGGCACAGGTATAAGTCGCTCAACACTCCCATACTCAGCAATTATTACAGGCCACCCTGTAAACAAATCCGTCAGACTATTACCCGTATCAATCATCGCACGGCAGGTAACCGAAACGTTTAAGACGCAAATTGTAACGTCGCACATAGAGTTGTGCGGCACCCGCTTTGAGATCACCCTTTGCGCCAGCCAGATAACGCCGTAGCAAAACGCGCAACTTACCAGCAGCAACGGTACTGATATATTAAAGTAAACCACAGAATTGTTTATCACCATACCGTTCGGTTTTACTATAATCCATACGGCAATCATAATGCCCGCAAACCCGAAACTGACAACGTAAAATCCGAGCAACAATTTTAAAAACCGTCTTACTGTGCCCACTTTGAATCCGCAAAAAATAATTGCCGCGGAAAACGAGAATTTTATGAGCATAGTAATCAGCGTGTGTTGCTCGGGCGCAAGAATGTAAAACGAAAACAAACCGCCCAATGCAGAAGCAAAAATCATCCTCCACACTCCACGATTTGCCCGAAAAACAGAAGCAACAAGGGAAAGTAACAGGTACGTTATGAGCATATTAGTAACAAACAGCACGTCGGCGTAGACAACCTGCGTCATTTAATCACCCCTTTGAAAATTATACAATTGGCATTAAAAAACTTTGTGTCGCTTTTCGTATTACCCGATGGAAAACACAAAAATATTTACTGACTTTTTACTGCAAACAAACCTTTTTTGCATCAAGTGCAAACAATATATTTTGTAACTTGTTGCAGTTTTTCTTCCAACATTGGATAAAATTGTAAAATAATGTAAATTTATCTTGACTTTGGGGATTGATTGCTCTACAATATCATAAAAAGAGAAAATAGTTATTTTTATGTAGGAGGCAAAATATGAAGGGCACAGGAATTGTTCGTAAAGTTGATGAACTGGGCAGAGTCACTATACCGAAAGAGATAAGAAAACAACTTAATATCACAGACAACGTTGACTCCTTTGAAATGTTTACAGACGGAAATACTCTCATTCTGAGAAAATACGCTCCCGCTTGTATATTCTGCAACTCATTTGAAGAAGATATGGTTACGTTAAAGGGAATGAACGTTTGCTCGGCTTGTATAGCAAAACTTTCCGAAAAATAAACAAAAAGCATCTTGGTTTTTCCAAGATGCTTTATTTTATGCATTTTTAATTCTGTCAAGTGCACCCTTTTCAAGACGTGAAACCTGCGCCTGAGAAATGCCGATTTCCTTTGCAACCTCCACCTGAGTTTTTCCCTGCATAAACCGCAGAGTCAAGATGCGTTTTTCCCTTTCGGACAATTTCTTTATCTCATCCTTCAAAACAATCTCATCAATCCAGTTGTTGTCATCGTTTCTGTCACCGACCTGATCCATAATGTAAATTGTATCTCCCCCGTCGGAATAAACGGGTTCATATAGTGACACCGGCTCGACAATCGCCTCAAGTGCAAGCACAACCTCTTCTTTTTTTACTCCGATTTTTTCTGAAATTTCTTCAACGGTGGGTTCTCGGTTGAGTTCGTTTGTCAATTGTTCCTTTGCCTGCATTGCGCGGTAAGCAAGGTCACGCATACTACGGCTGACTCGTACAGAATTATTATCACGGATATAACGCCTCACCTCCCCTATTATCATAGGAACAGCGTAAGTCGAAAACCGCACGTCCTGAGTAATGTCAAAATGATCAATCGACTTTATAAGCCCGATACAACCGACCTGAAACAAATCGTCGATATTCTCTCCACGCTGGGAAAAGCGTTGTATTACGCTCAGAACAAGGCGCAGATTTCCGTTTATCAACTCTTCACGTGCCTGCATGTCTCCGTTTTCCCGTATTCTGCGCAAAAGTTCCATTTTCTTATCTTCTTTTAATACCGTTAGTTTAGACGTGTTTACTCCACAGATCTCTACCTTATTATAATACATAATTCCGCCCCCGTATCTTTACTAAAAAATAGTATTGACACCACGGGGGCAAGTTATAATTAAAACTATAATTTTTCAAAACAAAAACGGATGCTACACATGGTAACATCCGTTTTATTTTAATTTATACCGTCGCCGTTTCGGGTTCAGCGTTCTCACAAGGCGCACTTGCACTCAATGACTGACTTGTATAATTCGGCACGATATCCTTTATAAGTTCGCGTACATTTGAATTATCGCAAGTCTTGAGTCTGAGCATTTTTTGATAAAATTCATCATAATCCATATTGAACGGCTTGGTGATGAATATCTTGTTGTTTTTCGTTTTGATTCTACCCTCGTTTTCTTCATCCATCGAGAGTTCCTCATACATTTTTTCGCCCGGTCTCAAACCTGTAAATTCAATCTTGATATCAACATCCGGCTCGTAACCCGAAAGTTTTATAAGGTTCTTTGCAAGGTCGTAAATCTTGACGGGCTCACCCATATCAAGCACGAAAATCTCACCGCCGTTAGCAACACCGCCCGCCTGAACAACAAGTTGCGCCGCCTCGGGAATAGTCATAAAGTAACGTGTAATGTCGGGGTGTGTAACAGTTACGGGACCACCGTTTTTAATCTGGCGCTTGAAGAGCGGAATTACACTGCCGTTAGAGCCAAGCACGTTGCCGAAACGAACCGCCGCAAAGCAGGTTTTGCTCTTTGTACTCATATATTGAATGATGAGTTCGGTTATTCTCTTGGTAGCACCCATAACGTTGGTTGGATTAACTGCCTTATCGGTTGAAAGAAGTACAAACTTCTTAACGCCGTATTTATCCGCACAAAGTGCAGTATTATACGTACCGAAAACATTATTTCTGACAGCCTGGCAAGGTGTATCTTCCATAAGCGGAACATGTTTATGTGCCGCCGCGTGAAATACGACGGAGGGTTTAAACTCCTCAAACACCGTTTCAAGAGTATCAAGTTCACGCACGGAACCGACTCTTACCTGAACGTCAACCTCGGGATATCTCGCCTTGAGTTCATTCATAAGGTCATACGCATTATTCTCATAAACATCAAATATTACAATGCTCTTAGGGTCATACAAAGCAACCTGACGGCAAAGTTCAGAGCCGATTGATCCGCCTCCGCCGGTGATAAGGACAACCTGACCGAGAAGGTACTGACAAATCTCTTTATCAAGTTTTACTTCGGGGCGGGAAAGAAGGTCCGTTACCTCAACGTTTTTGAGTGACGACATCTTGAACGAATTCTGCGCCATCTCGTGAACGGAGGGAGAAATTTTTAATTCGCAACCCGTTTTCATTGCAATTTCAATAACTTTTCTCTGCTTTTCAATTGTAGCGGACGGCATACAAATGATAATCTCGTCAATTTCATATTTGCGGGCAACTTCTGGAATATCGGTCGTTTTGCCGGCAATCGGTACACCCTTGATTCTGCCGTGGAATTTACTTGAACTGTCATCCACCGCCACTATCGGTTTACCGTATCGAAAATCATTATGCTCCAACTCGTTTATCATAATCGTACCCATCTGGCCCGCGCCGACAATCATAAGACGCTTAGCAGTGGAAAAATTCTTGAGTCTGTCTCTCGAGTACCTGTTTTTAATAACAATCAGGACACGCGATATCGCTATCAGCAACATATTGATAAACCACGCAAGCATATACACGGATATTGGCAGCCTTGAAACCGACCAATCAATAGCCGCACCAAAGACAATCAAATCAACCACTAAAGCGACAAGATTTGCCATTGTAACGGCAGTTGCCATTTTGACAAAATCGTATATGCCCGAAAATGACCATATCGTGCTGTAAAACGATGCCAAAAAATACGCTGCAACAGAGAAAAGGATAAGATACGGTAAACGATAGAACAACATATCAATATAAGTACCGACATCTATTTCCGCAACATCCAGATACCTCAACCACATTGCAACAAAAGCAGAAACTGCTACAACCGCGATATCCGAAACCAGTAAAATTAACCTTTTTATAACACGTGACTTTTTCACTTCTAACCCTCCGAAAACAGTTATTTGGGGAAGATTTTATTTATCTGTCAAAAATCTTTCTGATAACCGAAACAACCTTATCCAAGTCCTGTTCAGTCATTGAACTACCAGACGGCAAACAAACGCCTCTTGCAAAAAGGTCATCGCCAACATTGCCCTCTTCAAGATGGGTAACGAACTCATAATCTTTGAAAATAGGCTGATTGTGCATCGGATTCCAGAATCGCCTGCCCTCAATATTTTCCTGCTCAAGTTTTGCCACGATTTCTTCCGCAGTAATCGGGCAGGATTTGTTGACTGTAAACACGGATAACCAGAAATTCGGTCTGCTGCCCTCGGGAACGGGCATCATCTCAATAGGTAAATCTGAAAGTGCTTTCTTATAATATTCAAATATCTCTCTGCGTTTCTCTACACGGTCCGGCAAAACTTCCATCTGTCCGCAACCGATTCCGGCGCAAATATTGGACAAACGGTAATTATATCCCAACTCCTTATGAAGATAGAAACTACCCGGTTCCCTTGACTGATTAGCCCAGAAATGCATTTTCTTTACAGCCTGCTCATCATTGGAAACAGCCATTCCGCCGCCCGACGTAGTAATAATCTTGTTACCGTTGAACGAGAAAATATTTATGTAACCGAAAGTACCACATTTTCTTCCTTTATATTCGGAACCGAGAGATTCTGCGGCATCCTCAACGACAGGAACGGAATATCTGTTACAAATTTCAAGAAGTTTGTCGTAATCCGCACTTTGACCGTAAAGGTCAACGATAACAACCGCCTTGGGCATCTTACCCTCTGTCTCTGCTTTCTTGAATGCCTTTTCAAGCGCAATCGGCGACATATTGTAAGTTTCATACTCCGAATCTATAAAAACCGGAATTGCCTTTTCGTAAACTATTGAATTACAACTTGCAGCAAAAGTGAGGTCCTGACAAAAAACATAGTCTCCCTGCTTGATACCGATATATTTGAGTGCAAGATGAATTGCCGAAGTGCCGGAAGTAACAGCAACAGCGTGTTTCATACCTACGTAATCGCAAACACGTTGCTCAAAGCGAGTCAAGTTGGGACCAAAAGGCGAAACCCAATTGGTATCAAAAGCCTCGTGAACATAGTCAAGTTCCTTGCCTCCCATATGAGGAGGTGAAAGATAAATGCGTTTTTTCTCCATCAAAGCCATATCCTTTCCACAAAACGTAATAATATAAATTAATCCGTCGGATTTCTAATTATTGTCGGGCATTTCATCGGGGTTATATCTCTTTGAATTGACGTTGCCGCTCTCTCTATGATAATCCCTGTCACCATAACCTCGGCTTCCGTAACCACCATAGCCACCATACGCACCATAACCGCCGTAGCCGTAGCCGTAACCGCGTCCGCCATAACCGCCCCCGTACGAACCATAGCCACCGGTACCGTAGCCGTAACCTCCGTAAGAATCTCCGTATCCGCTGTAACCATAACCGCCGTAGCCATAGCCATAACCGGAGTAATACTTTTTCTTACCCCTTCTGCGATAATATCGCTTATAGCGACCATAACCGAAGATAGCGGAAGCATCCGTAGATTCATTCAATATACAACCGATAAACTCAGCGTTGCAATCAATCACACCCGCAAGACTCTTGCTGATTTCTTTTGAAGTTGTGAAATTCTCTTTGATTACACAAATCATAGCATCGCTGAATTCGGACAACGCCAAAGCATCGGAATAATTGCCGATTGAGGGTGCGTCTATGAGAATATATTCAAACTCTTTCCTTAATCCGTCAATGAGTTTTTTCATTTCGGGAGAACCGAGCAAATCGGATGATTCAAAGAAGTTTCCTTTCAAAAGAAGCGTATAGAAATTGAACGGCACAACCATTTTGATTATATCTTCCCTCTTGGCTTTGCCATCGAAAATATCCGAAAGTTGCGTTGCGGATGCTTCGCCGTTGCCAATTACTTTTGGAAGATAGGAATAGCGGAAATCGCAGTCAATTACCAAAACGCTCCTACCCTTTCGCGCAAGCGCTGTTGCGGTATTGATAACGGTTGTTGTCTTGCCCTCACCGTCCCTTGTGCTCGTAAAGAGGAAAACACGATAATTTTTCTTCATCGCAAAGCCTTCGATTTTTGTTCTGATAGCCTTATATGCCTCAACAAATGAGAAATCAGCATTTTTAAGAACAATGAACGGACGAAGTTTTTTATTCTTTTTCTTTTTGAAAAGTGAACGTTTTGTATAAGCACCCCACTTGGGCACTACACCTAACACAGGAATTCCAAGCCTGTCCGAAGCCTGTGCGGGAGACTTTATCTTTGTTGAGAAAAGTTCGAGCGCCGTAAAGATAGCAATTATAAGCACAAGCATAATCGCACCATAGAGAACCGGAGTTGTAACAAAGGAAATCTCCGTAACCGGCGTAGTGGATGCTCGAGCGTGGTCAATAACGGAAATATTGCCCGTCTGAATTGTCTCATTCAGCATATCGGGAGCAACAGCAAGCATCGCCTCAACAATTCTTCGTGACGTTTCCGCATTAGTCGTTACACTGCTTACACTCATAATTTCAGATGAGTCAACCTGAGTAATTGAAAGAGAAGTTCTGATAGACCACTTCGGAATCTCTCCACCAAGATACTCGTACATCTTGTCTGCCATAGTGTCACTTGAAAGAACGTAAATGTACGTTGCGATAAACCTTCTGCCGAGCGAGGCTTCGTTATCATAAATAGAATCGATGATACTTGATTCCGAACTTGTATTCTGTACGGCGTAGAAACTACCCGTAGCGCGATACATCGGTACATAAGAACTTGCTACCCGGTAGTAACCGAAAAACGCCGCCAAAGCAACAAGCAAAATTACGACTACGATATATTTCAAAAGTTTTTTCCCGATATTTCTTGCGTAAAAACCGATCTGGAATTTACTCAGAAGGTTCGGAGCCTGTAACTGATTATTATTTTTCATCCAATCGGGATTGTAATTCATTTTCTCCACAAAAGTCACCTCCCGTGTATAAAATTATGTTCTTTTTATATTTTTCTTCTCCGCTTTCTTTGCACCATTGAGAACAGTACCAAGAACTACTGCTTTCTCATTGGACAACTTAGCAATTGTATTTTTAATATCATGAAGTTGCGCTGTATCTTCTTTTACAACCATAATTACGCTGTCGACATATCTTGTGAGGATTTCAGCATCGGTCATCAAAAGCGCGGGCGGAGCATCATAAATAACAAAATCAAACTCCTTACTTGCTTCAAGAGAGAAAATCAAATCCCTCATAGCATCGGAACCAAGTCTTTCTGTTGCATCGTTTACACTTCTTCTTGAAAGAATACCGTAAACGCCGTAATCGGGAATATGAGTTATAGCTTCCTTGTACGGAACGGCGCCGTCAAGAACGTCAAGCACCCCGTATTCAAGACCTGAAAGTTGCATCATATAGAACAAGTTCGGACGACGCAAATCACACTCAACAAGGAGAACCTTGTACTTCTTGTTTGCAAGAGAAATAGCAAGATTGATTGCAATTGTTGTTTTTCCTTCGTGCTCATCGGTACTTGTTACAAGGATACTCTTGTACTTGTGCCTTGCACAAAGATTTTCAACTTTTATTCTCATTGATTTGAACGCCTCTATGTAGGAGAAGCCTGCAGAATGGTCGGTGATAAGTCTACCGGTTTCCAGATTGGTAGAGATATTCTTTCTGAACTTGCGGTTGTCGGGGATAACTCCGAGCAAGCGCTTACCGATACTAACTTCCGCATCCTTTGCATCTTTGATTGTTGAGGACATAAAGTCAAGAAGGAAGATTACTCCGAAGAAAATTATTGCTGCCGCCGCCGCACCAATAAAAGCATAGGTTTTTGCGGGATTTGAGGACGTTGGCACCGTGGGAACGTTTGCATCGTCAATCAAGGCAAGTTCACCGTTTGACACCATATCTTTGAGTGCAATCGGCGCGACCTCGGTAATAGCATTTACAACACTGTAAGCAACGTTCGGGTCGGGATATCGAACGGTAAAACTCATAATGCTCGTACTCGGTATTGTGTTGATTGTTGTTATTGCCTTTACATCCTCGATGCTGAGATTGATCGTTGGGTCAACATCCAAAGCCTTTTCAATAATCTGGTCACTCAAAATAAGAACTTTGAGATTCTCAAGAACTGAGTTTGCAGTTGAAAGGTCGAGTGAAGTTTTCAAAACAGTCTTACCATCTTCAGTTTCAACAACATACTTTCGGAAAACATTGACAACGAAAGTAGATTGTGCAACGTACTGCGGTTTATAAGACAAGTTTCCGTACAGCGCTCCTGCAAGCGCAAGCACGACAACCATTACGACAAGTATCCACAGTCTTTTTAAGCACTTGGAAACAAATCGTGAAAGACTGAACACATACGCCTGTCCTTCCGATTCTTCCATATCCGTATAAGATTCCGCAACGAGAGGCTTGTACATCGTGTTGTTATAATCCACGTTGGGACTGTACACGTCGCCAAGCGATCTCCCGGTATTATTTTCGTAATTACCCATATTACCTCCACGCGTTTACCCGCGATGTCATACTTTTTACCATTATACTACTTGTTTATAAATATATCAATACCCAATTATATATCTAATTTGCGTATAATTTCCAGTCTTGCATCCGCACTTTTTTTTGCGTTTAAAATAACTTTGAAACGTTTGCGCTTAAAGACTCTGCCGAAAGTAAATTTCGCCCCCCTGTGAACCCATCCGACAGGCAAAAGCAAAGGGCAGGATTCAACGTAAGAAAACTCTTTTCTCATATGCGACAAAGGCGGAAAAACAGCACGTATTCCACGGACTTCCTCTCCCCTATTCATACCTTTGATTTTTCTGAAAACAATGCTTCGCGCGAGTTCTCGCTCCGACGTTGACATACCAAAAACTCCTCCATCCAGCATATCACACCATACTTCCAGAACAGTTTCGTCATCAACCTTTTTATCAAAAATTTCATATGCATTTGTCACGTTGACACCGAACAGCATGTCCGCTATTCTTACAAGAGAATAAAGATAACTCTGCATTCTTGCAGTCTGCGATTTTTCATAAATATATCTCCAATCAATCTTGTCGGACAATTTGGAAATCAACAAAACAAAATCGCACATCTGACGCGCACCAACTCCCCCGAAAATAAAATGCTTGAACATATGATACGCACAGTAAAGCACGTTTTGTGACGGAGAAAGAGTCAGAAATTCATCCGTATAGAAAGAAAATTCACAAACGCTGTCTGAATTTATTTCATCATTTAAAGCATACTCTTCAAAAAGCGCATTTTCTTTGTCGGGGTACAAATTTACGGTTGTTTCAACATTCAACGTTGAGTCAAGCGTAAAATGATGGTTTTCAGCGGCACTTTCGACATTCCCGACAGAGCAGGCAACAGAATAAACATCCTGCAAATCGGCGCCAATAATGAGCAAATCGAGGTCTGACATTTTGCGAAGTTCGGGATATGGATAAAACGCTTTATAAGCGAGTCCTTTCAGCACAACGGCAGTAATACCGTTAAGGCGTAATGCTTTGAGCAGTTTTGTCGCACAAACCGCTTTTTTTGTTTCTTTATAAGCATCAATAGCGGCTCTTTTTTCAATGTTTGCAATGTTCTCCGCCTTAACTCCCCCGTTCATACGGAATGCGGGTAAAAGCAGGGACAAAACGTCATTTTTCAGTGCGCAGGAATGGATAAAATCCCAATCGATTTCCGCGTTGTTCTCAATCTTACCATTGCCCGTAACACAGGCGGCAAGCAGTCTTGTGAAAGTCGAAACATTGTTATCAAATTTCATAGTGCGCACCCCTCCGTTACTGTTTGTAGTCGTAATAATATTACAAAAATACGCATACTTTTAAATATTAACATAAAATCTCTAAAATATCAACAATTTATGAACACTTTTTACCCTTAAAATCCCTATTGACAAAACTTTTTTTGAGTGGTAACATATTAAACATCAAATATCAAAGCGTTGACGGGGAACTGCATGGAGTTTCCGCTTTTACAGAGAGCATCTGCCTTAGGCTGCAAGCAGATGCAAAGCGTTCTTTGCCGACCACCCCTGAGTGAACTGCGAAACAAGTAGTTCCGCGTGACTGCGTTAAAGGTCTTTGAGCGGCGTATTTTTACGCAATATGGGTGGAACCGTGGAGTATTACTTCATCCCTGTTTTCAGGGGTGAAGTTTTTTTATTTTTAAGGAGGTTTTTTGATGATTAAAGTAACACTTAAAGGGGACGTTGTAAAAGAATTCCCCAAAAGCACAACGGCAGCAGACGTTGCAAAAGCGCTTTCTGACGGCCTTTACAGAGCCGCTTGCGCTTGTAAAATAAACGGTATGGTACAGGATCTTCGAACCGAACTTACCGAGGACTGTGCACTCGAAATTCTTACGTTTGACGATGCTGACGGACGTGCGGCATTCCGCCACACCACGTCACACGTTCTTGCTCAGGCTGTAAAAAGGCTTTATCCCGAAGCAAAACTTGCTATCGGTCCGTCAATTGAGAACGGTTTCTATTACGACTTTGACGTTGAGAAGCCTTTTACACAAGAAGACCTCGTTAAAATTGAGGCTGAAATGAAAAAAATCATCAAGGAGAATTATTCTCCCGAAAGATTTGAACTTTCCGTTGACGAGGCAATCGCTCTTATGGAAAGCAAGAATGAACCATACAAGGTTGAACTCATCAAAGAGCACGCAGGCAAGGGCGAAAACATCACTTTCTACCGTCAAGGTGAATTCGATGAACTTTGTGCAGGTCCGCACCTTATGAAAATCGGCGTTATAAAGGCGTTCAAGTTGATGAACTGTACCGGTTCATATTGGAGAGGCGACGCTAAAAACAAGTCCCTTTCAAGAATTTACGGCACTGCTTTCCCGAAAGCCGCTATGCTTGAAGAACACCTTGTTATGCTTGAAGAAGCAAAGAAGCGCGACCACAATAAAATCGGCCGTGAACTTGAACTTTTCACTACTTCAGACGTTATCGGACAAGGTTTGCCGATTCTTTTGCCGAAGGGCGCAAGAATTATTCAAATTTTACAGAGATTTGTTGAGGACGAGGAACAGAAGCGTGGCTGGCAACTTACCAAAACTCCGTTTATGGCAAAGAGCGACCTTTATAAAATTTCAGGACACTGGGATCACTATAAGGATGGTATGTTTGTTCTCGGCGACGAAGAAAAAGACAAGGAAGTTTTTGCGCTCCGTCCGATGACATGCCCGTTCCAGTATCAAGCATATCTCAATCGCGCACGTTCTTACCGCGATTTACCGCTCAGATATAACGAAACGTCTACTCTGTTCCGCAACGAAGCGAGCGGAGAGATGCATGGACTTATTCGTGTGCGTCAGTTTACAATCTCCGAGGGTCACCTTATGTGTACTCCCGATCAACTTGAGAGCGAATTCAAAGGTTGTCTTGAACTTGCGATCTTTATGCTCAAATCAGTTGGTCTTTACGAGGATGTTTCATACCGTTTCTCACAGTGGGACCCCAACGACAAAGAAAAATATATTGGTACTCCTGAGCAGTGGGATGAGGCTCAGTCAACAATGAAGAAAATTCTTGACCACCTTGAAATTCCCTACGCTATCGGCATTGGTGAAGCGGCTTTCTATGGCCCGAAACTTGACATTCAGATCAAGAACGTTCACGGCAAGGAAGATACACTCATCACCATCCAGATCGACCAACTCCTTTCCGAGAAGTTCGGCATGGAATATATTGACCGCGACGGCACCAAGAAAAACCCGTACATCATCCACCGTACATCAATCGGTTGCTACGAAAGAACTCTTGCATTGCTCATTGAAAAGTATGCAGGCGCTTTCCCGATGTGGCTCGCTCCCGTTCAGGCAATCCTCCTCCCCATCGCTGACCGTCACCATGACAAAGCAAGGGAGATTTACGACTCACTCTCACGCACAGGATTCAGAGTTGAACTTGACGACAGAAGCGAAAAAATCGGTTACAAAATCCGTGAGGCTCAACTCCAGAAAATCCCCTACATGCTCGTTATCGGTGACAAGGAAGTTGAGACAGACTCCCTTTCCGTTCGTTCAAGAAAGAATGGCGACGAAGGCTCAATGACAGTTGAAGAATTCATCGCAAAGGCTAAAAAAGAGGTTGAGGACAGAGTTCTTTAATCAATAAAACCAAACAACAGAAACGGCGTAGTATTTTCTACGCCGTTTTTTATTGACTTTTTTCAAATCTGGTATTATCATATTATAGCAAAACGCGAAGTACGATAAAATCAATTCGAGGTGATTTTCTTATGTTCAAACTCGATTACGAAAGCAAAACTCCACTATACGAACAACTATATATGAACATAAAAAGGGACATCGAGTCGGGCGCAATCAAGCCGAACGAGAAACTGCCTTCAAAACGCACGCTCTCAAAACTGCTCAAAATCAGTGCAGTAACAGTCGAAAGCGCATACGAACAATTGAAAGATGAAGGATACATTTATTCCGTTGAAAAAAGCGGATATTTCGCACAGTCTATTTCCGTAAAACCACCCGTAACATCGAATCCTGATGTCTTCAAATCAGAATGTAAAGCAGAACACTCCCAACACTTTTTATATGATTTGCGCGGAGAACACGCCGATATTGAAAACTTCCCCTTTTCCGTGTGGAGTAAGTTGACCCGTCAGGTTCTGGCTGAACAACCGAAAAAACTTCTTCAAAGAATACACAATCAGGGAATGCCCGAATTACGTGAGGAAATTGCAAAATACCTTGGAAAGTACAGGGGTATTGATGCAAAAAGCGACAACATCATAATCGGTGCGGGTACGGAATATCTGCTCGGTTTATTATCACAACTACTCCCCAAAGCAGTGTTTGCGGTTGAAAATCCCGGATACAAGAAACTGTCGCTTGTACTTAATGCAAACGGCGCTAAGTTTAAGAACATTCCACTTGACAATGACGGAATAAACATGGAAGAATTAAGGCTTTCAGGAGCAAACGTCGTTTACGTCACACCTTCACATCACTTCCCTCTAGGAAACGTAATGCCGATAAAGCGCAGGAATGAACTGCTCGGTTTTATAACACGCAAGAAAAACGGATACATAATAGAAGACGATTACAACAGCGAATTCAGGTTTTCGGGTCGTCCAATTCCCACACTTTATAGCACTGACAACAGTGACAGCGTAATTTATTTCGGCACGTTCACGCAAAGTCTTTGTCCGTCGCTTAGAATAAGTTATATGCTTTTGCCCGACCGTCTTATTGAAAAATATAACCGTGAGTTGTCTTTTTACTCGTCAACTGTGCCGAGTTTTGAGCAATACACCCTCCTCAAATTTATGAAGGACGGATATTTTGAGCGTCATCTCAACAGAATGAGGACAATCTATAAAAACAGGCGCGATGCGTTTGTAACCAGCCTCAAGCAATCGGACATCGCCACAAAAATCACCATACTCGGCAACAACGCGGGATTAAGTCTGCTTATAAAAGTTGACGGCATCAGTGAAAAAGAATTGATTGAACGCGCAGAAAATAACGGGATCGGCATTTCCGGGCTGTCGGGTCACTATTTCAATGACGTTTCGTCATCGGACGGCATTGTTATAATCGGATACAACTCGCTTAGTGTTTCAGAAATCGGTGAAGTTGTTAAAATACTTGAAAAAGCATGGAAATAAATAAAAGCACCATTCAAAACGAATGGTGCTTTCTTGATTTTAATTAGCCGAGTTTAATGAGAGCATCTTTTCTTGAAAGATTGAGTCTGCCCTGGTCGTCGATTTCCTTAACCATTACAACAACCTCATCACCGATGCTTACAACGTCTTCAACCTTCTCAGTACGTTTTACATCGAGCTGACTGATGTGAACAAGACCTTCCTTACCGGGTGCAATCTCAACGAATGCACCAAAGTTCATAATTCTTGTTACCTTACCGTTATAAATTGCGCCGATTTCGGGGTCCTTCGCAATTGTTTCAATGATGAACATTGCACGCTTTGCATCGTTTGTGTCAAGAGCAGTAACATAAACTGTTCCATCCTCTTCAACGTCAACCTTACAGTTGCACTCAGCGCAAATCTTCTGGATAACTTTGCCGCCCTTACCGATAACCTCACTGATCTTATCAACCGGAATCTTGGTGATAAGCATCTTCGGAGCGTAAGGTGAAAGTTCCTTATTAACCTCGGGAATAGCCTTGAGCATAATCTCGTCGAGGATATAAAGTCTTGCTTTATAAGTCTTTTCAAGCGCTTCCTTGATAATTTCGGGTGTAAGACCGTAAATTTTGAGATCCATCTGGATTGCTGTGATACCCTTATGTGTACCTGCAACCTTGAAGTCCATATCACCGAAGAAATCCTCAAGTCCCTGAATATCAACCATTGTCATAAATCTGTCGCCCTCGGTTACGAGACCGCAGGAGATACCGGCAACGGGAGCCTTAATCGGAACACCTGCATGCATAAGAGAAAGAGTTGAGCCACAGATTGCACCCTGTGAAGTTGAACCGTTTGAAGAAAGAACTTCGGAAACAAGACGGATTGTATACGGGAACTCCTCAACGGAGGGAATTACGGGAACAAGCGCACGTTCTGCCAACGCGCCGTGACCGATCTCACGTCTGCCGGGACCTCTTGAAGGTCTTGTTTCTCCAACGGAGAAGGACGGGAAGTTGTAGTGGTGCATATATCTCTTAGAGTCTTCTTCATCGATACCATCGAGAAGCTGAGCATCTCTCATTGTACCGAGAGTTGTTGCAGTAAGAACCTGTGTCTGACCTCTTGTGAACATACCTGAGCCATGCGCTCTCTTAAGAGTGCCAACCTCAGCAGCAAGGGGTCTGATCTCATTGATTCCCCTGCCGTCAACACGCTTGTTATCATCAAGGAGCCAACGTCTTACAACATACTTTTGAAGTTTATACATACAGTCATCGATAAATCCGATTGTTTCGGGATAAATCTCATCGAACTTCTCGTGAACCTTTGCATAAATGGGGCTGAGTCTTTCGTCACGGATTCTCTTATCATCTGTGTCAAGAGCGAAACGAACGTCCTCAATAGCAAAATCCTTGATTGCCTCAAACATTTCTTTCGGAGGTTCAACGGACTCAAAGGGCATCTTCTCTCTGCCGATTTCCTTAACGATGGAGTTGATGAATTCAACCATCTTCTGATTTTCAGCGTGAGCGAACATAATTGCATCAAACATTACGTCATTGGGAATTTCGTTTGCACCAGCCTCAATCATTGCAACGAGGTCTGCTGTGGAAGCAACTGTGAGAGCCATATCAGAAACTTTCTTCTGCTCTGCAGTCGGGTTGAGCACGAATTCACCATCAACATAACCGACATGACAACCGCTGATGGGGCCGTCCCACGGAATGTTGGAAATAGAAATTGCGATAGACACACCAACCATAGCAGCGATTTCGGGAGAACAATCCTGATCAACGGACATGATTGTTGCAACTACGCCAACGTCGTTACGCATATCTTTGGGGAACAAAGGTCTGATGGGTCTGTCAATAACACGGGAAGCGAGGACAGCCTTCTCGGACGCTTTACCCTCTCTTCTCTGGAATGAACCGGGAATTTTACCTACGGAGTAGAGTTTTTCCTCAAAGTCAACGGAAAGCGGAAAAAAGTCGATGCCATCTCTGGGTTTCTCGGACATTGTTGCTGTACAAAGCACCTGTGTGTCACCGTAAGTTACGAAACAGGAGCCGTTTGCCAACTGTGCAACCTTACCCGTTTCAACGATAAACGGTCTGCCTGCAAAAGTTGTTTCAAATCTTCTTGCATTTTCAAACATCTGAATTACCTCTCTTTTTATTTATTTTAAAGAGAACACGGTTTAGCAATAAATTCAGCGTTCATATCTATGACCGCTCAATTCACTGCTAAAACCCGCAGCCTCTTTTTTAACTTTTGTTATTTGCATAAAAGGCAGACGATGTAAAACCGCCTGCCTTTTAAACCGCTTGAAACATTACTTACGAATTCCAAGTCTTGCAATAATTGAACGGTATCTTTCGATATCATTCTTGCTAAGGTAAGCGAGAAGGTTTCTTCTGTGACCTACCATTTTGAGAAGACCTCTGCGAGAGTGATGGTCCTTCTTGTGAGTCTTGAGATGCGCTGTGAGCTCGTTGATGCGAGTTGTCAAAAGAGCGATCTGTACCTCGGGAGAACCTGTGTCACCTTCGTGCATAGCGTACTCAGCGATAATAGCCTTTTTCTGTTCTGCTGTCATTGTTTTCACCTCATTTTTTAATTTTTATAAATGCCTGTAACCCAGCAAAAGGTTAGGTGAACACCGGATACGGTCTGTGCCCAGAGCCGAGAAACAGTACATTGACCGAGTTATTATAGCATATCAAATTCGGTTTGTAAAGAGAAATTATCCATATTTTGCCCAAAATCTTATATAAAATCAAGAATTTGGGAAATTTTATCTATACTTGCGGTATCCTCAAGGTTTCTATCCTTGAAAAGACCGTATTTCATCCACACGACGTTCATACCCGCTTTTCTCGCACCTGAAATATCATTTCTTGGGTGGTCACCAACGAATATTACCTGATCATTCCTTACGCCAAGTTTTTCGGCCGCATAGTCAAAAATTTCAACACTCGGTTTTTTGAACGGCAAATCTCCCGAAACCACAACGGCATCAACAAGTTTATCAACGCCGCTTTCACGTAGTTTGTTGTGCTGCATTTTGGAAATTCCATTTGTGACGACACCAATTTTAAGTCCCCTGTTTTTAAGTTCTTTAAGCGTTTCAATTGTATCGGGGAAAAGTTCGGTCATCTGTGGAAATACAGTGTTATATTCATCGTAAAGTTGCTCAAGTGGGGGCGGATTTTTCATACCAAAACCCTTGATAATCCCTTTAAAAAACAACTCTCTGTCGGAGTAGCCGCCGTTGTTGCGAATGTTCATTTCTTCCGCCACAACTTCCATTTTCTCTGCCGTCATACCGGGAAAATATTTTCCGAGGAAATATTTTGCATATTTTATGAAACCGATTTTCCTGTCGGATAAAGTATCGTCGAAGTCAAAAATAACCGCTTTTAATTCAGTTGATTTTTCCGCCTGTTTCATATCAAGTTTGATCTGCTCACGCAGTTCATCAAGAGAGTTAAATTTTCTCTCAGGTCGGATAAAATCAATAAGTTGCACCCATACTTCACGCTCGTACAAATCTCCGCTGTAATCAAAAATACAGGTTTCACTGACCGGTCTTTCCGAACCAACAGTTGGTCTTACGCCAAAGTTTGTAATAGACGGTTTCCACCATCCATCAACAAAAGTCCTTGATGCATACACGCCGAACTTGGGCAAAATAAATCCCTCGGGGAAATATTGATTGATTGTCGGGAAGCCGATGGTACGGCCGTTTTTATTGCCGCCTACAACAATGAAATCGTAGCAAAAAGGACGGCCGAGCATTCTGTTTGCAAGGGCAATATCACCCTGCTCTATTGCTTTTCTTATAGCGGTCGAACTTATCCTTTCGCCATTTAGGTCAACACGGTCAACAACGCTGAGTTTTATGCCAAATTCTTCACACAGTTCTCGCAAAACCTGAGGGTTTCCAGCGCCGCCCTTACCAAATCGGTAATCGTAACCGCAACTTATCTCCTTAACCTTTAGTTTTGCAATCAGCACGTCACGTACAAACTCCCTCGGAGACAATGACGCGATGGACTCAAAATCAAGCAAATAGCAGAATTTCACGCCCATTGAAGCGTGGACAAGTTCTCGTTGAGTAACCGTGAGGATGGTAGGCGGGGCTTTTCCACTGAGCACTTTCTGGGGGTGCGGAAAAAAGCTGACGACACATGGAATAAGTCCCCTGTTTGCACCGTCAACTGCGCTTTTGATAACGTTGAAATGCCCTTTATGGACACCGTCAAACGTTCCAAGTGCTATTGATGTAAAGCCCTCGGGCTCAATGCCCGTTCCGTAATAAATCATTTTGAATCTCCGTAAACCATCAGTTTTTTCACACACAACTCGCTCTTTTCCTTGCAGATTTCTCCGAGTCCGAGAAACTTGCGTTCCCCTTTTGTGAACACCCTGAGAACTCCATCCTCGCAAGGCAAAGTCAGACGCTCAAGGCTGAGAGAGGCTCCGTTTTGAAACCTTACAGCCTGAGGTTGTGTTACGTGCACATCCTTATATTCTTCAAAAGCGGTTTCGACCGCCATAATATGCTTATAAATCTCCCCACTGTCAACCATTGATTCTATATCCTCTATGTTTACACAACGGGAAAGATCATATCCGTGGGCAACTGTTCGACAAAGCGTTGTAAGAACCGCCCCGCAACCGAGTTTTTCACCAATATCACCCGCAAGAGTTCTTATATAAGTACCCTTGGAACAGTGGACATCAATAACGTACTCGTTCTTCTCCTCATCCGCGCTGATAAGTTCAAGCGAATATATTGTGATTTTTCTCGGCTGACGTTCAACCTCTATTCCTTGACGCGCAAGGTCATAAAGACGTACTCCGTTATGAAAAACAGCGGAATACATCGGCGGCACCTGCTCAATCTCTCCACGGAAGCAGCCAAGCGCCGCTTCAAAATCCGCCCTTGTAGCATTCACTTCCCGCTCTTCAAGCACTGTGCCCGTTATATCAAGCGTGTCTGTCACAAGTCCGAGTTTCACGGTTGCTCTGTACGCCTTGTCCTGATTCGGAATAAGGTCGGAGAATTTACTTGCTCCACCAATTAAAATCGGCAAAACGCCTGTCGCCATAGGGTCAAGCGTACCTGTATGGCCGCACTTTTTTCGTCCGAGCATACGACGCACACGCGCAACTGCACCGAAAGACGTAATCCCCTGCGGTTTATTTACACATAAAATTCCCGTCATTAAGACTCCTCCAAGGCACTACCTACCAATTCAAGAATTGTCGCTTTCGCCTGCTCAACTCCGCAATACAGTTGACATCCCGACGCTCTTTTATGACCTCCGCCACCGAGTTTGCCGCAAATTGCAGAAGCATCAATCGGGTCTCTTGTCCTCATTGACACCTTGTAACTGCCATCACTACGCTCACGCAAAGTGATACCCGCAAGTACACCCTCAATCTGTCGCGGCATTGCGGCAATCCCCTCAACTTCCGTCTCTGAAATACCGCATTTTTTCATCATATCCTTTGTCAGAACAATCAGTGCACATTGGTTGTCAAAATGCATTTCCAAGCCATCAAGCGCGAGTTTCTGAAGCATAACGTAACCGTACTTTTTCGTATCAAACATAAGTTGATTTATCATACCTGCATTTGCACCGTATTCAATCAAATCTGCGGCAATACGATGGGTTCTGGGCGTTACGTTCATATACATAAAGCATCCCGTATCGGTTGAAATGCCTGTAAAAATGCAGTCAGCAATCACCGGGGTAATCTCCACACCGAGTTCCCGGAGAACGAGATAAACGTTCTCTGCAGCAGCCGCACCCGTATCAAGAAGCGTATACTGCGCGAAAAGTTTGTTCGTTGAGTGATGGTCAATACACAAAAGTGCTCGTTCACCGACCGACTTGTACTTACCCAAAAGTTCGATATCCGCAACGTCAACGGCAACAACACACTGCGGCTCAAAATCATCCTCAACCGCATTCTTCAGAATATAGCCGTACTTATCGGGAATTTTATCCGAACAGACAACCTTGGATTTTTTACCCAAAGATTGCAGTCCGAAACAAAGCCCATAGCCACTGCCGACGGTATCACCGTCGGGCTGGGCATGAGTTAAAATCAAAAAATTATCATTCTCCGCCAAAAGTTGAGCGGCCTTATTATAGTTAATTTTCTCCGCCATCTGACTTTGAACTTCCTCCCAACTTTTCAAAGATTTTCATACCGTGTTCAATTGAATCATCGGCAACGAAATTGAGTTCGGGCGTCTTTCTCAAACGAAGATGCTGTCCGACCTCCCTGCGAATGTACCCGGAAGCCGCCTTGAGCCCTTTAACCGCCAACTTTGCGGTTTCCAGCCCCTCCATAGCGCTCACGTATACTTTTGCATAGGACAAATCGCTGCTCACGTCAACTCTTACGACGGTAAGCATTCCTTGAATTCTTGGATCTTTCAGTTCACGCATAACGGCGATAACTTCTCTACGGATATCCTCGGATACCCTGTCAGTTCTGTATCCCGCCATTGAACTAATCCTCTCTGTATTCCTCTATAATAAACGCTTCAAAGATATCTCCGACCTTGATATCGTTGAATTTTTCAAGTCCGATACCACACTCATAAGACTGCTGTACTTCCTTTACGTCGTCCTTGAAACGTCTGAGTGACGACATTGTATCCTCAGTAATAACGATACCGTCACGAACAACACGGATGCCCGCATTTCTTGTAACTTTACCACTCTGTACATAACAACCCGCGATTGTGCCAACACTGCTGATTTTGTAAACCTCACGAACTTCGGCTCTACCAATCTGCACTTCTCTTGTCTTAGGAGCAAGCATACCCTTCATAGCAGACTCAATCTCCTCAATACAATCGTAGATAATTCTGTACATACGCATATCTACGCCATCTCTCTCGGCATTCACCTGAGCCTGAGCATCGGGGCGAACGTTAAATCCGACAATGATTGCATTTGAAGCATTTGCGAGCATTACGTCGGACTCGTTTACAGCACCTACGCCGCCGTGGATAACCTTTACTCTTACCTCGTCGTTGCTGAGTTTTTCAAGGTTCTGCTTAACAGCCTCAACCGAGCCCTGAACGTCGCCCTTAACGATGACGTTGAGTTCCTTGACTTCACCGAGTTGCATCTGAGAGAAGAGGTTGTCAAGAGTAACCTTCTGAACGGAGTCAAACTGCTCTTTCTTAGCCTTCTGCTTACGTTCCTCAACAAGTTCTCTTGCAAGTCTTTCATCACTTACGGCATTGAATACATCACCGGCCTGCGGAACCTCTGCAAGACCCATAATCTCAACTGGAACTGACGGACCCGCAACATCAACTTTATCACCACGGTCATTAGTCATTACACGAACTCTACCAACACTCATGCCGGCAACAACAACATCACCCGACTTAAGAGTACCGTTCTGAACGAGAAGCGTTGCAACGGGGCCTCTGCCTTTGTCAAGCCTTGCCTCAATTACGATACCTTTTGCAGATCTATTCGGATTTGCTTTAAGTTCCATCATCTCGGCAACGAGAAGAACAGACTCAAGAAGTTTATCAATATTCATCTTTGTCTTTGCAGACACAGGCACACAGATAACGTCGCCGCCCCACTCCTCAGGGAGAAGTTCGTGCTCTGTAAGTTGCTGCATAATCTTATCGGTAGAAACACCGGGTTTATCCATCTTATTGATGGCAACAATGATGCTGACACCTGCCGCTTTTGCGTGGTTGATAGCCTCAATTGTCTGGGGCATAATACCATCATCTGCGGCAACGACGAGAATCGCGATATCTGTAGCCTGAGCACCACGCGCTCTCATTGAAGTAAACGCCGCGTGACCAGGGGTATCAAGGAAAGTAATATCCTCACCATTAATATTAACACGGTAAGCACCGATATGCTGAGTAATACCACCAGCCTCGGACAAAGTTACGTTCGTCTGTCTGATAGCGTCGAGGATTGAAGTCTTACCGTGGTCAACGTGACCCATAACAACGACAACAGGGCTTCTCTTTTCAAGATTTTCATCGAGGTCGTCACTATCATCAATTATTCTGTCTTCGATTGTAATTACAACCTGCTTTTCAACCTTTGCGCCGAGTTCAGTCGCCGCGATTTCAGCGGTATCAAAATCGATAACATCGTTAACGGTTACCATACAGCCAAGCATCATAAGTTTTTTGATAACTTCGCTTGCGGTTACCTTAAGCATAGCAGCAAGTTCGGAAACAACGATTTCCTCGGGAATAGCAATTACCATCTGAGGTTTCTTTGCTCTCTCCGCAGCAATACGAGCAAGACGTTCTGCCTCAGTTTCCTTCTTTCTGAAACTACCCTGCTTACCCTTCCACTGCTTTGACTTCTGCTGAAGTTTTTGCTTGTTGGAACTTTGGTCGCGTTCGTGTCTGCCACCCGCAAGGTTATCGTATTTCTCATTGTATTTATCAAGTTCTACGAAACTTGAACGTGTATCAACGTGACGCTTTTCACCCTTTGTTCTGGACTGAATCTTAACATCGTCCTTGTCATTGTTTTCGGGCTTCTTGGGCGCGGGTTTATTCTCAACTTGCTTCTGAGCGGGCTGGTTTTTCTTCTCCTCCGCTTTCTTTGCAGCAGGTTTATCATTAACCGCTTTCTCCGCGGGTTTTGTTTCCTTTGCAGGCGCTTTTACTTCTTCAGTTTTTTCGGGCTCTTTTCTTGTTGCAAAATAAGCATCGAAACTTTCAACTGAAGATTGTTGTGTGAAAACCTCAAAAATGATATTGAGTTCTCTTTCTTCAAGAGCGGTCATATGTTTTTTGGTTTCACCCGTGTATTTAACAAGGATATCAACGACTTCCTTGCTTCCTTTATTGAAGTCTTTTCCGACTTCATGTACTCTGTATTTATTTAACATCAATTTTCCTCCCCGTTTTGTGTTTTTTCGATTGCGTTGAGTTTGTTTGCAATCCCCTCATCGTTGATTGTAATTACTGCTGTTTTGTAAGAAAGTGCATAGCCAATCTCACTCATTGAATAGTTTAACCGTTTTATCGGAATAGTACGGCTCATACTGCGCAAAAGTCTTTCAAACTCCTGCACAAGTCTTTCGGAGGCATCGCTTGCGAAAAGGCACATACACGCCTTGCCTTTTTTTACAGCGTCAACACACACGTCATGGCCTTGCGACAGTAAACCCGCACGCTTTGCAATACCAAGCATCTGTAAATATCTGTCATTCGCCATCCTGTACGATTTCCTCCTCCATTCGTTCGTAAACCTGATGAGGAATACTGCATTCAAAGGCACGTTCAAGACGCTTGGACTTTTTTGCTTTTTTCAGGCACTCAACGTCATGACAAACGTACGCGCCCCTGCCCGCCTTCTTAGAAGTAAGGTCAAGAGAAATTTCCCCATCGGGACTTTTTACAACCCTGACAAGTTCCTTCTTCGGTTTCATTTCATTGCAACCCAAACACATTCTCATCGGAACTTTTTTCGGTTTCATCATCAACATCAGTCCTTTCGCCTTTGAATAATCAACTTAAAAATTATCCCTCGTAAAATCCACTCTCGGGATGAATATCTATCTTCCAGCCTGTGAGTTTAGCAGCAAGTCTTACATTCTGGCCCTTGTTGCCGATTGCAAGTGAAAGTTGAGTATCGGGAACTTTTACAAGGCAGGTTTTGGAACCGTCCTCTGCAACCTCAACGGAAATAACGTCAGCCGGAGCAAGAGCAGCAGCGATAAACTCGCAAGCATCCTCACTGTATTTTACAATATCAATCTTCTCTCCGCCGAGAAGGTCGACAACTTTGCCGACTCTCGCACCTCTCGGTCCGATACAAGCGCCGACAGCATCTACGTTTTCATCCGTGCTGTGAACAGCGATTTTTGTTCTTGAACCTGCCTCACGGGAAACGGACTTAATTTCAACGGTACCGTCATAAATCTCCGGTACTTCCGTTTCAAAAAGTCTTCTTACAAGACCGGGATGTGTTCTGGAAATCATCGCTCTGGGATCTCTGTCGCTGCCCTTTACGTCAACGATGTAAATTTTAATAAGGCTACCCTCAACAAGAACTTCGCCCGGAACCTGTTCACTCTTGGGAAGTGTTGCTTCCGCTCTACCGATTTCAAGAATGGCATTTCCGGTCTTGGGATCAACGCTTACAACCTTTGCGGTTACGAGTTCCTGATTTTTGCTCTGGAACTCCTGCATTGTCTGTCCCCTCTCAACGTCCTTGATGCCCTGACGCATAACGTGCTTTGCAGTCTGAGCGGCAATACGTCCGAACTTCTTGGGATCAAGTTTAATTTCAAGGTAATCACCGACTTTTATTCTCTTTTTGTAAGTTTGTGCTTCCTCAAGAGAAATTTCGCTGTCCTCGCAAGTTACCTCCTCAACGACAAGTTTTCTGAGGTAAACTTTCATTGTCTGCTTCTCGGGATCAATGTCACAGAAAACAACGTCTTTGCCGTTATATTCACGCTTAACGGCAGTAACGATTGCGTTCTGGATTTTCTCGTAAAGATACTCAGAAGGAATACCTCTTTCCTTCTCAAGCATTTTCACCGCTTCAAAAAATTCATTATTCATCTTCTTGCACTCCTTCTGAATCAAAATCGTCGAGTTTTACCCAAACGGTATCACTCTTTTTAATTTCTTTGGTTTCTCCGTCTTTTTTCAAAGTTATTACATTATCCTTGAACGCTTCAAGGCTTCCGTTCAAATCGCGCTCACCGTCAACGGCTCTGATGAGTCTTAACATAATTTTCCTGCCCATCATCATCTCAAAGTGTTCGGGACGGGTCAATTCACGTTCAACACCCGTTGAGGACACTTCAAGATAATAACTGCAATCAATCGGGTCAGCATCATCAAGCGGTTTGTCAAGAGCGTGGCTCATATCAGCGCAATCATCAACAGTTACACCGCCGTCCTTGTCGATAAAAATGCGCAAAAACCACGACGCTCCCTCCTTGACGAAACGAACGTCCCACAGGGTCAGATTAAGTTCTTTTGCTATCGGTTCAGCAATAGCCCAAACCTTAGAAACCGTGTTTCCGCCTTTACTTTTTTCGCTCAAGTAATCACTTCCTCTTTTTATTTTTTACCCTTGAAATTTCGATTTAAATAAACGAAAGAGCGGGTCGCCCCACTCTTTCGAAAAATCTACTTAACTTACTTTGTGATTATACAATAAAAATGTTGTTATGTCAATAGTTTTTACACATTATTTTGCGGAACAAGTTTTATAACGGAAATTTCCGGTCTGTTCCAGAAACGCACAGGAATCGGATTGCTTCCAAGTCCGCCCGAAACGAATAATTTTTTGCCGTCCAGTTCATACAAACCCTTTATATATCCGCCGTTCCTATCGGGAAACCACGTATCATCCATATAGACGGCACCCACAAAGGGAAGCCTTACCTGCCCGCCGTGAGTATCACCGCACAAGGATAAATCCATACCGAATGCGGCGAATTTTTCAAAATTCTGAATATGCGCCAGAAGTACGTTGTACGCAGTTTCGTCAAGCGTAAACTCGTTTGACAAATCAAACGTATCGGTATAATAAACGTTATTTATACCATAAAGGTGAAGTTTTGTTTCGCCGACTGTAACAACGTCCTGCTCATAGTCAAGCACGTTTACCCCCGCTTCTTCCAATTCGGCATCAAAATCATCAAGATTATCATGCTCACCGTTGACGTAATAAACGGGCGCAACGTCAACAAGTTCAGTCATAAGCGCAAGGGCAACTTGTCGCCCTTCTACACTTCCGTTCGAAAACATATCACCCGTTGCAACGATAAAATCGGGATTTTGCGCAGAAATTTTATTTATCAAAGATGAATTGTCGTTACCGAAACTGTAACCATGCAAATCGGAAATCTGGACGATTGTCACCTTATTCTTTATACGCGAATCACTTATTTCAACAGTTTCAACGCACAAAGTATAAGTGTTGAACCACCAGATAAAAACGAGAACCGCAAAAACCAAAATTGTGTTTACCGCTTTTCGCAATTTATTCATAGAGTTTTACTCCATCGGCAAGCCCGCCGCCGCTCTGAGTTCAAAAATCTTGTCGGTATTCTCCCACGGCAAATCAACGTCCATTCTGCCGATATGACCGTAAGCAGCAATCTGACGATAAATCGGACGGCGCAACTGCAAATCATTGATGATAGCGTACGGACGCAAATCGAATTTTTCTTTAACAATATCGCTTATAAGGTCGTCGTCAACAACGCCCGTACCAAAAGTATCAACCATAATTGATACAGGTCTTGCAACGCCGATTGCATAAGCGAGTTGAACCTCACATCTCTTTGCAAGACGTGCGGCAACAATATTCTTTGCAACGTAACGAGCGGCATAACTTGCGCTTCTGTCAACTTTGGTCGGGTCTTTACCCGAGAATGCACCGCCGCCGTGACGTGAGTATCCGCCATAAGTATCAACAACAATCTTTCTGCCGGTAAGGCCACTGTCACCCTGCGGGCCGCCTATTACAAATCTACCGGTAGGATTTATGTAAATCTTCGTTTTATCGTCCATAAGTTCAAAAGGAATTACAACGTTGATAACGTGAGCGAGGATATCGTTTCTCAATTGATCGGTTGTAACCTCCTCACTGTGTTGTGAAGAAACAACGATGGCGTCAACACGTACGGGATTGTTATCGGCATCGTACTCAATTGTAACCTGAGTTTTACCATCGGGACGAAGGTACGGAAGTACACCCTCTTTGCGAACAAGAGTAAGCCTTTTTGCAAGTTTGTGCGCAAGGGAAATCGGCAACGGCATAAGTTCGGGTGTTTCATCACAAGCATAGCCGAACATAAGACCTTGGTCGCCCGCACCAATAGAATTGCAATCGTCGTCAAAAATACCTTGTTTGAGTTCAAGCGAACTTCCCACCCCCATAGCGATGTCGGGTGATTGCTTATCAATAGCGGTAAGAACAGCACAAGTGTCCGCATCAAATCCGCCGCAGTTTGTATAACCGATATCCTTGATTACAGAACGCGCAATCGACGGAATATCAACGTGACAAGTTGTTGTAATCTCACCCATTACGAGCACCTGACCTGTGGTACATACAGTTTCACAAGCCACTCTCGCTTCGGGGTCATTGGCAAGAATCGCATCAAGTACCGCATCGGAAATCTGGTCACAGATTTTGTCGGGATGTCCTTCCGTTACAGATTCGGACGTAAATAAACGTTTTCTCATATCAGTTCATTCCTTTCAGATTCATTATAAAAAAATTCCGCAGGGCGAGCCTGCGGATACACAGTCTCATCTTTCGGTCAAGCCGCAGGATTTAGCACCTTGCAAACGTAGGTTGCCGGACTTCACAGGGCCTGTCCCTCAGTCACTCTTGATAAGTTATTATTTATTTGTCGAATACATTATAACATTCTTAGTGCGTTGTGTCAATATGCATTATTAATCGTTTATGTCAATTCCTTCTTCGCCCGTTTTACTGACCTGAACTTTCACTTCAATCTCAAATTCCAATTCCGCAAGTCTTTCACGCCAGTTTTCCGAAACCTCTCTGTAGACATCGGGATATTCCTGCCACAACCTTTTGCCCAGACGGAAAACGTCACTGCCATACTGCACAAGACATTTTTTCAGAGCACTGTCAATCTGCCCTTTTATCACGTCAACATACTTCACTTCTATCTCTCTCATCTGTTCCCTGCTTAAAGAATTGCTTTCTTTGCCATCGACCTGATCGACATTCAGCATACAGGTTACAAGCACATCGTACTTTATTTTACCATTTTCTACCCTTACTTCAACATCGGTGTTCCCCTCTATTATCTCAGAACTGACCATATTGTGCATTGACGTTGTACAAACAAGTGTACCGTACTGCACCGCATCATTCATCCATAAAAGTCCTTTGGTTTCCTGCTCACCGAGTTCACCTACCAGTTTCATATTATTAAAAATTGCCGTACCGCTTGCTTTTACAACTTCTTCCTCACCATCTTTGACGATTTCCACTATCGGCAAATAGGAATCCGATGTTTTTTCAAGAGTTGAAATTGCAATATCAATAATCTCAATTTCGGGTACGTACGAATAGTACGCTCCGACTGTGATAACATTTTGTATCTCTTCGGCAGGATTGAGCACTTCACCGAGATTTGCACCGAGTATTTCCTGCGCATCACCACGAGCAACTGCAACAAGCACGTAAGGGCGCATCTCGGCATTACGATACAAAAAATCAAATACAGTCTGCAAACCCTCTTGCGCCATATCTTCGCCGATTATAACGATACGGTTATGAGAATAGTATGGTTTTTTGCCCATAAGCGTTGTTATATCAGTTATTGCATAAGGTACGGATTCTCCGATACTCTTGAAAACTTTTGTAAGCGTTCCGCTGAGTTCCGAGTTCGAACCTCTTGTTTTTGAAAGATCATACGCCATAAACGAAACCGAATATTTTTCATCCTTGTAATCTATTCCAAGCCCTTGTGCAAGCGCCATATCTTTTAATTGATCTTCTTTTGAAGTGCATCCCGAAAGAATAAGCGTAAGCGCAACAAGAAAAAACGCTGCTATTCTCTTTGACATTGACATTCACTCCTGTTCCTTTTCTTTTTCTTTATGATGCCGATTATAAGAAAAACAAGCGGAATAATTACGCTTGCCGTGGTTGTGACGACAGTCGTCACAATGTAATTCGACACTACAAGATAATCCTCAAACGAGCGCGATGCAAACATTGAAAACGCAAAAATCACAAGCACCGACAACACCATAAGTACCCTGTGTTTTCGCCCTTTTGCAACGTATTTCATACATTCGCCCGAAACTGAGATAAGCACCGCCGCTTTTATGAAATCCCCCGCTATCCATACGCCGCTCAAAATAGCATCAAAGCGATGAAAATTGCCTATCCGCGCCAATGAAACAAGCGTGTATACGGGAAAAAGTTGCACTGCGCTGTATTCTCCGAGAACACTGATAACCAAAAACGTCAACAGTGTTACGCTTATCCAAAACACTATAACAAAAGTTATAACGGTCTTTTTTATTCCTCCGGCAATTTTAGGCGCAAGCACGCCCAGAATTGCCGCCTCGATAAGGCGGGAGGCATCAATAAAAGATTCACCGAAAATGCTAAAAACTCCGTTATAAAAAAACGGTCTGAAATTGATAAAATCAACTTCTTCTACAAGCACGAAGCAGGAAAACACCATACTTACAATCAATATCGTGAACACGAACAACGACGCACGCGAAATTGCCTCAATACCCAGAAACGCCGCGTAACAGGCGGCAACCAGAATAATTATTATGAAGATTGCCGTTTTTGACTCAACAAGTAATACGGACGTTATAAAAAGACTAAAACGGCTGATTGTGACAATCACGATATAAGAAAACGCAAGCGAATAAAACAACGCGACGGGTTTTGTCAAAAACTTGACTTCCCTCTGCACACAATCGATAACATTGCAATCCTTATTCTGTTTTGTCAAAAAATAAACCGGCAGAAAGAACAGTGAAACGATTAGCATTGAGAAGAATATTGAAATAAGTTTATCAACGTTTCTTACTGTCGTTTCTCCACTTGGTATATAGGTCAGCGCAACGAGCATATAACTTATGAAAATAAGCATAAACGCTTGACGCCAACTTATCATCTGCTTATTCACAAGCCTCACTCGCCTTTCTTTTTTCTTCACTTCCGTAGGCGTTCTGAACCCTAAAAACATGTTTGTTCAGAGTCTTCCACCCAAGCCTTAAAACTCCGTCACGCATAGCACGTACGTCAAACGGTGCAAACGGCGAGGTATACGGTATACCATACGGATCAATAGAACAAATATTGATTAAAATCACGGTCAGGAAAATCAGCACTCCAAAAATACCTGTAAATCCACCTATCAGAATAAACATTAGTCTCAACACCGCAGAGGCATCGTAGAGTGAGGGTACAAGAAACGCGCTGATGGCGGTAAACGCCACAACCATTACCATCGGTGCGCTGATTATACCCGCAGTTACGGCAGACTCGCCGATAACAAGTGCGCCAACAACGCTTATCGTATTGCCTACGGGTTTTGGAAGTCTGAGCCCCGCCTGATGCAATATTTCGTATATTATATGGATTATAAACGCTTCCATAGCAAGTGAAAACGGTGTCCGAGCCTCCGATGCGGCGATGTCATACAGTAAAGATTCCGGTAATAATTCCGGATGAAAAGTGCCTATTGCAACGTACAATCCCGGCAAAATTATTGATACAAAAAAAGAAAAATATTTAAGCATCCTTGAAAACGTTGCATAAAAAGGTCTGTTGCAATAATCATCAAACGATTGAAAATTCTCACTGAATAAATACGGTACAATAAGCGCAAGCGGCGCGCCGTCAATAATTATTCCTACTCTGCCCTCAAGCATTTTCGCACACATTGTATCCGGGCGTTCAACGTAGCCGACTCCCGAGAAAAAACTCACTCTTTTCGTATCAAGAAAAGGCTGGATATACCCCGATTCAAGCACGCTTTCGATTTTTATTTTTTTAAGTCTTTTGCGCACCTGTTGTAAGATACTTTCACTTGCACGGTCCGCTAAATAGCACATTATTACGGATGTCGAACTCTCCTCGCCTATTTCCAGCGTTTCAAATCGCAGATCGGGAGTTTTAAGCCGCCTTCGTATCATTGTCATATTTATGCGGGCAACCTCAACAAAACTTTCACGCGAACCTCTGTCCGTTATTTCCATAATCGGTTCGCTTATACTACGTCTGTCAAACCCTCTGACATCAAGCATGAGTGTTCTTGGCACGCCGTCAATCAAAATTGCACAAGAGCCTCCCATAACACCTTTGAACAGTGCATCAAAATCAAAAACTTCAGACTGTTCACTCGCACAAAGAATTCTGTCACGGATATAGGCATATTGAAGGGTCGGATTTTTCGGCATACAGTCACAACTGAGAATTGGTTTAAGGACCGCTTCACCAATCAAAATTTTATCGGACAGCCCTTCACAAGTAAGCAACAGCGCGTTTGTTTCCCCGATTTTAAAACGTCTTAGCACAAAGTCACTGTCTTTAGTATTAAGTTCATACAAATAATTTATATTATCCTCAAGAGATAGAAAAAGTTTTTTAGTACTGCGTTCCTGCATAATTTTATTCCCTCTTTCCGTTTATAAAAGATTTCCCTTCCGGTCCGCCTTTTATTCAGTAAGGGAGCATAAAAATGCAAAACTTGCCAAAACTTATTTTGAGGTGATTTTTTTGCTGATAACTCTTATACGTTCAATAATTCTGTACTTTGTTGTAATAATCGCTATACGATTGATGGGTAAACGACAAATAGGAGAGTTGCAACCGTCGGAACTTGTAATTACAATACTGATCTCGGAAGTTGCCGCAATACCGATTCAGGACAACTCCCTGCCGCTGATTACGGCGATTATTCCCGTTCTTGTGCTGATTTGCCTTGAAATAATACTTTCAGTGCTCAGTATGAAAAGTATCGCCATTCGAAACGCCTTCAGCGGCAAATCGGTTACTGTAATTGAAAACGGAAAAATAAACAAAAAGAAGATGAAAAGTCTGCGTTTTACAACGGACGACCTGATTGCCGCATTGCGCCAGCAAGACGTTTTTGATATAAACGAAGTTGACACCGCAATAGTGGAAACAAACGGCTCTTTAAGTGTATTAAAAAAAGCCGGATACCAGACGGTAACCGCTGAAATGTTAGCAATTCCTACAAGAGAACAAGGCGTGCCGCAAGTACTGATATCCGACGGTGAAATAATAAAAGACAACATTGGAGTTTATGGAATTTCACACTCGGATATTGAAGAACACCTCAGCAAAAACGATCTCAAAATTCAGGACGTTTTTCTTATGACGGTAAACAGACTTAAAGAATTCAACGTTGTTAAAACGGAAAAAGGAAACTGAGAAGAATGAAAAGAACTTGGATAGCGATTATCATACTCACCTTGACGGTTGCGTTTTGCATTTCGGCTTTTTTTGTGATTGAATCAAAAGGAAAAAGATTGAGTGATTTGATAAACACCTGTGCACAGGAGGCTGTGGAAAACCCGAAGGCAGACCTTAGGCAATTTGCTGAAAAAATAAATAAAGAGTGGAGCCGTAACTCCACCCTTTTCAAATCAGTATTTATCCACAATGAATTTTCGGAAATTGAAACCTTACTGAATAAGCTGTACGTTTTGGCAAAACAAAACGACACTGAAACATTTTACGAATACTGCAACGAAGCGGCCTCACGTCTGCACTGCGCGCTCGACGATGAAAAGCCGAAAATACAGAATATATTTTAATTACTTTTCATTAAGAAGTTTTGCAAGTTCCGCCATAAATGTGTTGATATCCTTGAACTGACGATAAACAGAGGCAAAACGCACGTAAGCAACCTCGTCAATGGCTTTAAGTTTATCCATGGCCAGTTCACCGATATAGGTTGTTGTGATTTCTCTGTCAAGAGAATTCTGAAGTTTCAATTCAATATCGTCAATTGCCGCTTCAAGAGTTGCAATAGATACGGGACGTTTTTCGCAAGCACGTAACATTCCACCAAGCAACTTGTTACGGTCAAACTGTTCCCTTGACTTGTCTTTCTTTACAACGATGAGAGGAATGCTCTCGATAACCTCGTAAGTGGTAAATCTCTTTGCACAACTTATGCACTCACGTCTACGTCTTATACGCTCACCCTCATCAGTCGGGCGAGAATCAACAACTTTGCTCTCTTCATATCCGCAGAAAGGACACTTCACCTCAATCAACTCCAAACATACTATATATTGTGTTTATTTTATCACAACTTTTCTATTTTTTCAAGCCTAATTATTCAACTTGACAGAAATAAAGTGCGAGTATAAAATAATCTTCAGAAAGGGTTGAATGATGTAGATGAAAAATCAAAAAAAGATTATCATACCACTGACTGTAACAGTTATTGTTGCCATCATCGTTGTTTGCATTACAATAATTTTATTACGAAACAATGGCGCGCCCGAAGACGTTGCACTAAAATTCCACAATAGCCTTTTGCCAGACTACAACACACAAGGAATTGAGCAGTGTGTTGGCACGGATGTTTATAATGTACGTTTTAATGACAACGGGTACTTTGCAGACAGATACACCCGTTCACGCGAGCAGATTGTATATTACTACGGTGAAGATTTCTCCTCGGAATTATCAGACATTGATGTATACGATGCAAGCGATAGTGAAAAATCAAGCATTACAAGAGAATATAAATCAAAATATTCTCTTGAAGTTGACGATGTAAAAATAGTGAATTTTACAGTTACTTTAAGCAGTGAATATGGTGAAAAATCAAGAAATCAATCATTGACCGTTTTAAAAATTGGCGAAGATTGGTTTATATACGATTACGATGCATATTGGTTTGCTTATATGTAAAACATTTACTTGTTTTTTTGTTAATTATGTTATATAATTATTAATATATCTTTGCGAAGGGAGGCAGTCACGCGCTATGAACATTCTCATTATAAGCTCACAATATCCACCTATAAACAAAGCAAATTTATACACTGAAAACATGTCGTTGCATTACACGGCAAGACAGTGGGCAAAAATGGGACATAACGTTATTGCTTTTCCCCTCTTTCTTCAATCCGAGTCGTTTTTGAGCGATCCCCGCAATAATTATTCCAAGAAAATTTTTGATACAGTTGCCGACAACGTATCCCTGTACATAAAGGACTTGAAATTAAATTCTTCAAAGGGAGTTAAAAAAAGTGCGCTCAAAAGCGCCGCAAAACAGTACAGAAAAATTTTGAAGACGCTTCCGGAAATTGACCTGCTCGTAGTTCACGAACCAACGTCGACTTATGATCTGACAGACTACTTGAGAATCCCCTGCCACAAGGTTGCCGTCTTTACAACAAAAGACGCAAGAACCCTCACAACCCCCAAATTTGCAAGATACAGCAAAATATATGATGCATTCGGTTTTACCTTAGACTCCGTTAGGAGGAGAATCGATAAAATCATAAAAACGGACAAACCCTGCGTTGTTACCTGCTCCGAAACGCCTAACTTCGTTATGCCTGCAACCATTGATAAAGTATGGGATAACGACAAACTCCGCTTGCTTTTCATCGGAGAATTAACACCGTTCAAAAACCTTGATATAATCATAAACGCTATCGCAAAAACCAGAAACAAGGACAAAATGCACCTTGATATAATCGGTACAGGATCAATGGAACCCGCATTACACAGACTTATCGCAAACCTTGACCTTGCCAATACAGTCACCCTGCGCGGTGCAACTTCAAAAGTTGAAGCGTTTAAAATCATGCGGGAATCCGACGTTTTTGTCATGGCAAACTGTCACGTAACTTTCGGCCTGGCATATCTTGAAGCGATGTCACAGGGATGTATACCTATTTGTGTTGAGGACGACAGAATTGACGGCATTGTTCAAGACGGACTTAATGGTTATATTTTGAAAGAAAAAGATACCGAGGCACTTACAAACCGTTTGGATCAGATTGCTGAAATGTCGAGAACAGAACTTGCGAAAATCTCAAAATCAACAATTGAAACTGTTAGCGAACTTACGGAAGAAAAGATAGCAGCACGATATCTCGACGTTGTTTTAAGCACAGTTGAAACAAAAAAACAAAAGAAAAAATAAAAAACTTGGGAAGCATCGGTTTCTCAAGTTTTTTTATACAAAAAATAATCTCCATAGCGTAGCGCTTGAAAATTCAAGCAGCACTCTATGGAGACTATTAACAGCAGAATTGCTTAAGATCTTATCATTTCAAAATTAGTCTATTTCAACAACAACCTTTGTGTTTGAGCGATTTGCTGTTGCTCTCATGACTGTACGGATGGCCTTTGCTATACGTCCCTGTTTACCAATTACTCTGCCCATATCATTTCCTGCTACGTGCAAATGATAAACAATTACACCATCTTCTCTGGGCTCATCGACGTCAACTCTGACCATATCAGGCTCCTCTACAAGCCCCTTTGCGATAGTAATAAGTAATTCCTTCAAGTGTTCCACCTCCGTTGGTTTCTTCGAAATTATAATACTTCATTCTTCTTAAACAATGATTTTACTGTGTCTGTCGGCTGAGCACCATTCTTGATCCATGCCTTAGCCTTCTCAACATCAATCTTTACCTCAGCGGGTTCTGTTGTAGGATTGTAGTAACCGATTTCTTCGATGAAACGACCATCTCTCGGGTATCTGGAATCTGCAACAACAATTCTGTAAAACGGAGCCTTCTTTGCACCCATTCTACGAAGTCTGATTTTTACTGCCATTTGTATTCACCTCCACACAAAACTTTGTATCTACATCACGAAATGTGATTATAGCAAATTAAAATTTAAATCCGTCCATATTGCCGAATTTACCGAGCATACGTGCGCCCTTCTTGCCTTTCATAGACGAGAACTGCTTCATCATCTTCTGCATCTGGCGGTACTGAGCGAGTAAACGGTTGACATCCTCAACCTGCTTGCCACATCCTGCGGCGATACGTCTTTTTCTTGACGGGTTAATGATGTCGGGATTCTCCCTCTCCTTCTTTGTCATTGAGAGGATAATCGCTTCCATAACGTTGAACTGATTTTCATCAACGTCAACGTCCTTTATCTTATTGCCCACGCCGGGGATCATTGAAAGCATCTGTTTAAGAGAGCCCATTTTGCGAACCTGTCGGGTCTGGTCAAGCAAATCGTTGAGGTCAAACTTATTCTTGCGGAGTTTTTCCTCAAGTTCCCTTGCTTTTTTCTCATCTATCTGCTGCTCCGCTTTTTCAATGAAAGAAAGAACGTCGCCCATTCCGAGAATTCTTGATGCCATTCGGTCGGGATGGAATTCTTCAAGTTCATCAAGTTTTTCACCAACACCGATGAATTTGATAGGTTTACCTGTTACAGCCTTAACAGAGAGCGCTGTACCGCCCCTTGTATCACCATCAAGTTTTGTAACGATAACGCCATCTATGCCAAGCGCCTGATTGAATTTATCCGCAACGTTTACGGCATCCTGACCGACCATAGCGTCGATTACAAGGAGTATTTCGTGCGGGACAACTTCTGACTTGATTGATTTTAGTTCATCCATCAATTCCTCGTCAATATGCAAACGACCCGCGGTATCAAGGAAAACGTAATCGTTTCCGTGATCCTTTGCATGTTTGATTGCTTCCTTCGCAATCTTGACGGGATTTTCCGTACCCATTTCAAAAACGGGCACACCCGCCTTTTCACCTACAACCTGAAGTTGCTTGATAGCAGCGGGACGATAAATATCACACGCTACGAGAAGCGGTCTGTGACCCTTCTTTTTAAGCATAAGAGCAAGTTTTGCACTGTGAGTTGTTTTACCGGAACCCTGCAAACCGCACATCATCACAACTGTCGGCGGTTTGGATGCGCTTGCGATTCTTGTCTGTGTGCCACCCATAAGAGCGGTCATTTCTTCTTTTACAATTTTAATAACCATCTGCGCGGGAGTAAGACTCTCCATAACCTGAGCGCCAACTGCCCTTTCGCTGACTTTACTTGTGAAATCCTTTGCAACTTTATAGTTTACGTCGGCTTCAAGCAACGCAAGACGAACTTCACGCATTGCTTCTTTAATATCTGACTCCGTCAACTTTCCCTTGGATCGGAGTCTTTTAAACGCATTATTAAGTTTGTCGGTAAGTCCTTCAAATGCCATTTTGGAAAGCCCCCTTTATTATTGTGTTTCTGTAAGTTGACCTAATAATTCTTCTATCCTGTCCGCCTTGGCGCCAAGTTCCTTTGACATACCATGGTAGGAATTATATTTCTTTATCTCTGCAACGACCTGACGGATATCGTCAATCTTTTGCAAATTTTCCCTAAAACGCTTTTCAAAGCCGAGTTTGCTCTCTATATCAAGAAGTTGTGCCTCCGCCCTTTTGATAGCGTCACGGACTCCCTGACGGGTTATACCCTCATTTGCGGCAATTTCAGCAAGGGACAAATCCTCATCATAATACAATGAGAGAAAATCACGTTGTTTGTCCGTAAGCATTGCGCCATAAATATCAACAAGCATTGTGATCTCTAAATTCTGCGCCATTGCCAACACCTCAAATCCCAGAGTGTGTAAAGTAGTTTATCTTTACATCCACAGTATTGTAACAGAATATTTATTTAATGTCAAGCATAATTTAAACAAAAAGGGCGGAAATCCAGAAAATTTCCGCCCTTTGAAATTTACATTGTTAGTTCTGTTTGCTTTTAATGTATCTGTCGATATCGGCAGCGGCTTTCTTACCCGCGCCCATTGCGAGAATTACCGTTGCAGCGCCTGTAACAGCGTCACCGCCCGCATAAACGCCCTCTCTTGAAGTAAGACCGTTTTCATCAGCGATAATTCCGCCCCAACTATGAGTATCAAGGCCCTTTGTTGTGGATTTGATAAGTGGGTTGGGAGAAGTACCGATTGACATAATCACACAGTCAATGGGGAGTTCATGTTCGCTGTTTGCCTTAACAACGGGACGTCTTCTGCCCGATTCATCAGGCTCACCGAGTTCCATCTCAACGCAGCGGATACCCTTAACATTCATCTTATCGTCGCCTGTGATAGCAACGGGATTTGTGAGAAGTTTAAAGATAATACCCTCTTCTTTTGCATGCTCAACTTCTTCAAGTCTTGCGGGAAGTTCGGATTCGGAACGTCTGTATACGATATAAACTTCATCAGCACCGAGTCTCTTTGCACAACGAGCAGCGTCCATAGCAACGTTACCACCGCCAACAACGGCAACCTTACTTGCCTTTTTGATAGGAGTTGAACTGTTGTCTCTGTAAGCCTTCATAAGATTTACTCTTGTGAGGAATTCATTTGCGGAATATACGCCATTGAGATTCTCACCGGGAATATTCATAAACTTCGGCAAACCTGCGCCCGAACCGATAAATACCGCCTCAAAGCCCATCTCAAAGAGTTCATCAATTGCAAGAATCTTACCGATAACCATATTTGTTTCAATCTTAACACCGATTGCTTTAAGATTATCAATTTCTTTCTGAACGATTGACTTGGGAAGTCTGAATTCGGGAATTCCGTAAACAAGTACGCCGCCTGCAAGGTGGAGAGCCTCGAATACCGTTACGCTGTAACCTGCCTTTGCCAAGTCACCAGCACAGGTAAGACCTGCGGGACCTGCACCGATAACCGCAACCTTATGTCCGTTGATTACGGGCATTGCAGGCTTGTCCGTACAATTAGCGTTGTGGTAGTCAGCAACAAACCTCTCAAGTCTGCCGATAGCAACGCTCTCGCCCTTGACCGCTCTGATACACTTCTGCTCACACTGTGTTTCCTGCGGACAAACTCTGCCGCATACAGCGGGAAGCGAACTTGACTTAACGATAATATCGTAAGCCGCCTCAAAATCACCCTGAGCAACTTTCTCGATAAATTCAGGAATATTGATAGAAACGGGACAACCGGAAACGCAGGGTTTATGTTTACAGTTAAGGCATCTCTGTGCCTCGTCAATAGCCTGCTCCCTTGTGTAACCGAGGGCTACCTCTTCAAAATTCTTATTTCTGATATTCGGGTCCTGTGAAGGCATTTCGTTCTTTTTAAGTGACATATTAGCCATCGTTACGTACCCCCTTGAAAAGATTACAAGTGTCTTCGTGGCACTTGCGTTCAAAACCTTTATACATACCGGAACGAGCAATTGCTTCATCAAAATCTACTTCGTGACCATCGAAATCGGGACCGTCAACACAAGCAAACTTTGTTTTGCCGCCAACTGTAAGACGGCAACCGCCGCACATTCCCGTACCGTCAACCATAACGGGATTCATACTTACAACAGTCTTTATACCATACTGTTTTGTAAGCAAACATACAAATTTCATCATAACAAGCGGGCCGATAACGATAACTTCGTCGTACTTCTCACCGGATTCGATAAGATTCTTCAAAGCGTCTGTTACAAGGCCCTTTTCACCGTGACTGCCATCGTCGGTCATAACATAGAGCGCATCACTTGCAGCCTTGAACTCATCCTCAAGGATTACAAGATCCTTTGTTCTGAAACCAACAACAGAATGAACTACACAGCCGTTATTGTGGAGTTTCTTTGCAATCGGGTAAGCAATAGCACAACCTACGCCGCCGCCTACAACCGCAACTTTTTTAAGTCCTTCGGTTTCAGTAGCGACGCCGAGCGGGCCAACAAAATCGTGAACACAATCGCCTTCGTTAAGATGATTGAGTTTTTCGGTAGTTGCACCGACAACCTGGAAAATTATCGTTACAGTACCTGCTTCTCTGTCAAAATCAGCAATAGTAAGCGGAATTCTCTCTCCATCCTCATCAACGCGAAGGATTATAAACTGACCCGGTTCCGCTTTCTTTGCCATATAGGGCGCTTTGATATCCATCAGCGTTACCGTAGGATTAAGTTCCTTTTTTCTCGTAATTTCAAACATTACGTACCCACCTTTTACTTTAATTGCAGGGCGACCCTTTCGGGCCGCCCCGTTTTATTTTCTTAAAATGTTTAACCGTATGGAATTATACGCAACCCTGAGCCTTCATAGCCTCAGCAACCTTGAGGAAACCTGCGATATTAGCGCCCGCCATATAGTTGCCCTCAAGACCGTACTCTTTCGCAGCATCGTCACAAGCCTTAAAGATATTCTTCATAATGCCCTTGAGTTTGCCATCAACCTCTTCAAACGTCCAGGAAAGTCTTTCGCTGTTCTGGCTCATTTCAAGACCTGAAGTAGCAACGCCGCCTGCGTTTGCAGCCTTTGCCGGGCCGTAGAGCATATTGTTAGCGAAGTAAACAGCGATAGCATCGGGTGTAGAAGGCATATTAGCGCCCTCAGATACACAGTAGCAGCCGTTCTTTGCAAGGATTGCTGCGCTCTCAGCGTCAATTTCGTTCTGTGTTGCACAGGGAAGCGCGATATCGCACTTGATTGTCCAGATGCCTTTGCAACCCTCTGTGTAAGTTGCATCGGGATGAGTATTTACGTACTCCTTAATTCTCTTTCTCTCAACTTCCTTAATCTGCTTTACACAGTCAAGATCAATACCGTTGGGATCATAGATGTAACCGTTACTGTCGGAAAGAGCAACAACCTTTGCACCAAGTTCGGTTGCCTTCTGTGTTGCATAAATAGCAACGTTACCCGAACCTGAAATTACAACTGTGCTACCCTCAAAACTCTTACCGTTGGCTTTGAGCATCTCGTTTGTGAAGTAGCAAAGACCGAAGCCTGTTGCTTCCTTTCTTGCGAGGGAGCCACCGTATGTAAGGCCCTTACCTGTAAGAACTCCTGTGAACTCATTTGTAATCCTCTTATATTGACCGAACATATAGCCGATCTCTCTTGCACCTGTACCGATGTCACCTGCGGGAACGTCGCAATCAGCGCCGATATGTCTATAAAGTTCTGTCATAAAACTCTGGCAGAAACGCATCACTTCTTTATCACTCTTGCCCTTCGGGTCGAAGTCGGAACCGCCCTTGCCGCCGCCCATAGGGAGAGTTGTAAGGCTGTTTTTAAATACCTGCTCAAAACCGAGGAATTTGATAATTCCGAGGTAAACGGAGGGATGAAGTCTGATACCGCCTTTGTACGGGCCGATAGCAGAGTTGTACTGTACACGGAAACCTCTGTTAACCTGTGTATTACCGTTATCATCAACCCACGGCACACGGAAGATAATCTGTCTTTCCGGCTCAACGAGTCTGTCAAGAACACCCTCGGCAACAAAATCGGGGCGCTTCTCAATTACGGGTTCAAGGCTCTCGAAAACCTCTGTTACCGCCTGAATGAACTCCGGCTCACCTGCATTTCTGCGTTTTACTGTTTCAAGCAAATCAATCATATACTGATTTTTCAATGCCATTTTAAAAACCTCCTTGAATTTTAAAAATTCATCTTTTCGACTTGACATTATAACATATCTTGTACAAACATTACAATACTTTTTTAATATTATTTTATATATTACTTAAAGTAATTTTTGGTTATAACTGCGATCATTTGAGTTGAGCGATTGTTACACCCGTTTCACCCTCACCGAAAGTACCCAGACGGAAAGTACGTATTGACGGATGCTTTTTGAGATACTGATGCACACCGGCGCGCAAAACCCCCGTGCCCTTGCCGTGAATTATTGTGATTTCATTAACACCGAGCGACAAACTCGAATCAATGAAAAAGTCGAGTTCAAGCATCGCTTCCTCAACGTTTTTGCCTCGGATATCAATACTTTGAACCGCCGACGCTTCAATTTTGGCATTGAGGCGGGAAACGTTTCTGTGTGCACTTCGTTCAGGCTGTTTTTTAGGCGCGGCAACAAGTCGGATTTCAGCAAGTTTAACCTTTGTTTTAATCATTCCGACAGTTACGCCTACCTGTCCTTTTTTATCGGGCAATTCGGTAACTGTGGCATTTGTTTTCATCGCTTTGATGTAAACCGTATCGCCGACTATCAACTCCCTCGGAAGTGTATAATCCGCATCATCCTCATCCTCGCGCTCATAACTTGAAACTTCGTCGAGTTTATTCATCGAGGACTTCATCGTCTTTTTTGCGCGGTTGTAAAGTTCTCTCGCGTCCGCTTTCTCCTTTTCTTTGCAAAGACGTTCAAGTTCGTCAACCATTTCTTCACCCGCACGCCTTGCCTTTTCCGCAATTCGTTTCGCTTCACTCTGCGCTTTGAGAATTTCTTTCTCATACGCCTGATCAATCTGTTCGCGTTTCGCCTTTGCCTTTTCAAGTTCTTCCCTTGCCTGACGCTTCATTTCCTCCGCTTCGGCGCGTTCCTTTTCCATAGCAATACGGCTTTGTTCAAGTTTTTCACTGACAAGTTCAAACTTCTTACTCTCAGCGCTGACAAGTTCGCTCGCACGGGTTATTACAGTCTGCGAAATGCCAAGCCTTTGAGAAATCGCAAACGCATTTGAACGACCGGGTGCTCCGATAAGCAAACGATATGTCGGGCGCAAAGTTGAAACGTCAAACTCACAACTTGCATTTTCTACCCCATCGGTATCGAGGGCGTACGCTTTAAGTTCGGCGTAGTGCGTAGTTGCGGCAATCTTCGCACCTTTATCGCTGAGCGCTTCCAAAATTGCAATTGCAAGCGCCGCACCTTCAATCGGGTCAGTACCTGCACCGAGTTCATCAAGGAGAATCAAAGTGCGCTCGTTTGTATTTTTGAATATATCAATTATGTTCGTTATATGCGCAGAGAAAGTCGAAAGCGACTGCTCAATAGACTGCTCGTCACCGATGTCAGCAAGAACGTCGTCAAATACGGAAATCTCACTCCCCTCCTCGCAGGGAAGCATAAGTCCGCACATCGCCATCAAAGTGAATAATCCAAGAGTTTTAAGTGACACCGTCTTACCACCCGTATTGGGACCGGTTATGACGAGAGTTGTGTAGTCCATACCGAGTCTCACGTTTATCGGCACAACCTTTTGCGCGCTTATGAGCGGATGCCTTGCGCTTATCAGATTGATTCTGCCCTCATTATTAAGCACGGGTTTTGATGCGCGCATAGCGTGGGCAAGTCTTGCCTTGGCAAAAATAACATCAAGGGAAACTGCACAATCGAAACTCTGCAAAATTGTATCCGCAAACTCACTTGTCTGAACGGACAATTCAGCAAGAATCCTCTCAATTTCATGTCTTTCTTTTGATTCAAGAACCTTGATTTCGTTATTCGCTTCAACAACTGCCGTAGGCTCGATAAAAAGCGTTGCTCCGCTTGAAGACGTATCGTGCACCATACCGGAAACTTCAGACCGATACTCAACCTTGACGGGCACAACGTATCTGCCATTTCGCATTGTAACAATCGGCTCTTGCAGGAATTTCTGATAGTGAGTTGAATGGAGCATACTGCCGAGTTGTTCCCTTATTCTTGACGATGCGTTGCGTTTCTTTCTGCGGATATCCGCAAGTTCAGGCGAAGCGTTATCCGCCATCTCCTCCTCAGATATAATTGCACCGAAAATGCGTTCTTCAAGAAATTTATTGGGTATCATATTTTCAAAATACGAATCAATACTCGTCTTGACACTGCCTGAATGACTGCGCCATTCGCCAACCCCGCGGACTGTACGTAAAAATTCACCTATGTCGAGCAACTCCCTCATATTGAGTAGTCCGCCCGCCTGCGCCCTTTTGACAGAGTTGTTGATATTTCTTACACCCGAAAAAGACGGTGCACCGTACTTCTGGAGCATCACGTAAGCATCGTCCGTCATTTCAAGAAGGTGAGAAACCTCCAGAAAACTATTGTCGGGTTTTATTTCAAGGCACAATTCCCTGCCGCTCATACTCTGAGCCTGCTCGGAAAGTTTTTCCAGAACTTTATTGAGTTCAAGCGCCTTATTCGTCTTTTTAATCTTCATTTTATTAAAGTTCCTTTACACTGTTATAAAAATCAAGCGCAGAAAAACTACGCTGAAGTTGAGTTATGATATATCTTTCGGTGACGTCACTCAGAACCTTGAAGCCCTCGTCACTCATATTGAAAGAAAAAAGTTTTGATATATCGGAATCGATAATATACCTTAGCGCCGACAACACACCATCGGATATAACGGAATACGCTCCGTTCTGATTCCCCTTGCATTCGGCACAACAAATCACACCGTTGATGTAATCAAAAATATATCTTTCGCCCTGCGTCTCACCACACACGTCGCAACATTCAAGCGACGGCATATATCCACACATACACGCAACACGAAATTCAACGATCGCTTTCAGTTGTTCCGCTTTTTTCTTGCCGTTATGTAAAAAATACAGTGCGTTGAGCATTATGCGAAGAAGTTCATCACTCTGATTGCCCTCGGGCGCTGCCTCAGCAACGAGTTGCGTGAAATACTGGGCGAGCGCAACCTTTTCAATATCCTGTCGCAAACCGAAATATACTTCTATCGCCTCTGCCTCTTTGATTCGGTTAGCCGTCCTGCCAATCTGAATGGTGAAACGGGAATAACAGAGCAGTTGCGTTGCGCTTTGCAAACCGCTCTTTGCCTTGCCCGCAACCTTGACAAACGCTTTTACTATTCCCGAATTCCTCGTCAAAAGAGTTATAAGGCGGTCGTTTTCACCGATATTCTGTTCTCTCAAAACCAAAGCATCGGTTTGTATCACCATTGTCGTTTTTCACCACCGAATTTTCTATATCACACCTGCGGTAGTTGAGGTAATCCTCCGTACTTCCGCTGTTCAAAAATATCTGCCAGAGTTTCTCTTTCTGTGTCATCAAAACCCCTCCCGAAAGATATTCTTTGCGTAGCGGGGTTTTATAAACGAGGAAATTTTATCTAGTTGAGGTCAAGTCCGAAATTGTGGATAAGACCCTCTCTGTTGCGCCAATCTTCCTTGACCTTCACCCAACACTGAAGATTGACCTTGCAATCAAAAAATTTTTCAATATCGTGGCGCGCGTTTGTTGAAACACGTTTAAGCATTGAACCGCCTTTGCCGATAATAATACCCTTATGACTCTCTTTTTCACAATAAATAATCGCTTCGATATCAAGAATATTCTTATCTTCACGCTCTCTCATTTTCTCAACCGATACGGCGATTCCGTGAGGAATCTCTTTATCAAGAAGTCTTAAGAGTTTCTCTCTGATTATCTCGGAAACAATCACTCTTTCGGGTTGGTCGGTCAGGGTGTCCTCATCAAAGAAATGCTCGCTTTCAAAAGTCTGCGCGCACAACTCCGAGTAAAGAGCATCCATGCCGCTTGAACTCTTTGCGGAAACGGGTACAACCGCATCAAAATCGTAGAGTTTTGTAAATTCAAGAATTCTCTGCATAATATCAGCCTTGTTGACAACGGTATCAACCTTGTTTATTGCAAGAATTGCGGGAATTTTTCCTTTTTTCAGTTTATCAATAAGTTCAAACTCAGCCGCCCGTATCTCTCCGTAAGGCTCAACGACAAGCAGGCAGGCATCAACACCTGAAATACTCTCGCCAACGGCTTTTATCATATTTTGCCCGAGTTTGTTTTTCGGTCTGTGAAAACCCGGTGTATCGGTAAAAACAAGTTGAACGTTATCCCTCGTAAGTACGCCCATTATTCTTGTGCGGGTTGTCTGGGGCTTGTCCGAAACAATCGCAATTTTCTGTCCCAAAAGATTGTTGAGAAGCGACGATTTACCTACGTTGGGACAACCGATGATTGCTATAAACGCTGTTCTTGGATTTTGATTTTTCATAAAACTACTCCCTCGTAATACCCATATAATTTAAAATTTCTTCTTCCCTTGCTCTCATTATTTTCCGGTCATTTTCTTCTATATGGTCGTACCCAAGAAGATGGAGCATTGAATGGACGGTCAGAAAAGCGATTTCACGCTCAACGGAATGGCCGTATTCCTGCGCCTGCTCAACCGCTTTGGTCAATGAGATTACTATATCGCCGAGCAACAAGGCATCAGTTGCATAATTGACTTCATACTCACCGTTCTCACCGAGCGGAAACGAAAGCACGTCCGTTTCTTTGTCAATACCTCTTGTCTGCGAATTAAGCGAGCGTATCGTTTCGTTATCAACGACCGTCACGCTGATTTCACAATTATCGACTACGCCCTCTTTTTTCAGCACGGCAGCACAGCATTTTCTTATAAGCGGACGTACACCGACAGGAATTTTAACGCCCTCACCCTCAGTTGAAAATTGCAAATAAATCTTTCCCATATCTATTTCTTCTTTCCGTCTAAATTATCGTACTTCTCGTAAGCCTTTACAATCTCCTGCACCAGAGTGTGCCTTACTACGTCACGCTCACCGAGCCTTACAACCGCGATATCATCAATATTTTTCAAAACTTTGGTAGCCTCTATAAGACCCGAGCGTTTTCCATCGGGCAAGTCAATCTGTGTAACGTCACCTGTAACGACCATTTTGGAATTGTTTCCAAGTCGGGTAAGGAACATTTTCATCTGCTCACAAGTTGTATTCTGTGCTTCATCAAGAATAATGAAACTATCGTCAAGGGTACGTCCTCTCATATACGCAAGCGGCGCAACCTCAATATTACCGCGCTCCTGATACTTCTGAAAATTCTCAGCACCGAGCATATCGAAAAGTCCGTCGTAGAGCGGTCTGAGATATGGGTCAACTTTCTGTTGCAAATCACCGGGCAAAAATCCGAGTTTCTCACCCGCTTCAACGGCAGGACGAGTGAGAATAATACGGTTGATTTCCTTTGCTCTGAAAGCGGTTACCGCCATAGCAACGGCAAGGTAGGTTTTACCCGTACCGGCGGGGCCGACCGCAAGGGTCACCGTATTTTCTCGTATTGCCTCAACATACTTCTGCTGGCCGAGTGTCTTGGGTTTTATCGGCCTGCCCTTTGCGCTGATGCAAATACAGTCACCGAGAAGTTTATGAATTTTATCTTCGTTTCCGTCGTCAACAAGGGAAAGTACGTATTTTACGTTTTGCTCCGTAAGTTGCTCACCTTTATTGAGAATACTGAGAAGTCCGTTAAGAGCGCGCACGGCTTTACCGACATTTTCCGCCTCTCCGACAACTTTCAACTCCGAACCGCGATTAACGACCTTTACACCGAGTTGATTCTCAATCAACGTGATATTCTCATCAAAATTTCCAAAGAGGCTTATCGCCTCCTCCATTCTGTCTATGCTCATTATCTGTTCAAACATTTTTACACTTCCAAAATTTTATTTTAATTGGTTTATTATAACATATCTTTTCAATATAGTCACTAACAAATACATATATTTTATGGATTTTCTTGAAAAATTATTTCCTTTTTAACTGCAATTTCCTCAATGCAGGTACATTTTGCAACGTAAGTAAATACATTTTCATCATAACCCATCACGTATTCAATCTCTTCAATCTGCATTTCTTCTCCTTTTTCTTCTAAAAGTGCGCTCATTTCCTCCTTTGCAAGTTCGAGCGCTTCGGCAGGTGTAAGAACAGTTTCATAGATTACATACTGACGGAACCTCTCCGAATAAAGCGCAAGCGGGAACGTTTTTTCATTGACTGTCAAGCGGGTTTCACTTCGGTCTTTTATCCAGTTTTCATCAAAAGAGTCAAAATACAAATTAAGTTTGACCCCCAGCACATCAACCGCATATCTTGTTTTTTCTTCCCCCACGTAAGAAATCTCCTGACGGCGCATCGGTATTTCAACAATAAATTCACGCCCGGTTTTTGCAACGACACTACCCATAGCGTGACGATAGAAAACGGTTCCGTTTGCGTCTTCCGAAACCCCGCTTATAAGCAGTTGCCCCTTGGTTACGCCATCGCCGACACTAACGCATTTATCACCCAGAAGCGCAGAAATGCTGATAATTTCTCCATCTATTTCCGCAACGATATTGCATGGTTTGTCGCGCTCAACAATTTCGGGTGCGGCGGTATCTTCCCGCAGTTCAATTGTCGCAACCGCACCATTTATATTTACGGCAATCCATTCGATTCCTTCAATTTCTTTTGTTGCGGCATACTGCAAATCATCGGGTATAATATCGGATTTAAACACCCCCGGGCGCACACCGAGAGATGACAATACCGAAACAACTTTTTCACTGCTTATTCGTTCATTTCCTTTGACCTCAACGACCCAGACGATTGACGAAAAGTATACTGTAAGCACCAAAAACACAACAAACCCGAACACAAGCCCGACTCTATGACGATAGCGGCGGGCAAAAAATGGAAAACCAATCCGTTTTTCTATCTTTACACTCATCCCCGACCGTCGAGCACTATTGCGGATGCGTTTGTAGGAATTGATATAAGTCTTGGCGTAAATCACCCCATTTTTCCTTTTTACATCCCATATCTTTATACGTTCTTTTGCCGCGCAATTCAAAAATCGTTCCGCAAAACCTCCGCCCGCCGAAAATAAAACGTAGCCGAAAAGTCTGCGTATAAGTTCAAAAACAATCATACCATTTACTATCCTCTTTCATACTGCACAGTATTTATAAAACCCTCTATAATCGTCATTGCACTGTCATATCGCGTTATCTGCAAGCCGCTCCCCTCAAAGCCCACAACAAATTTATCTGTCAGGAGTTTAACTCCCCACTCATCGTATGCAACAATGCTCTTGCACCCCTCAACCTCTGCTCTGATATTATCAATCATGTAAAGTTTAACCCCTCCGATTGAAAATTCCATCGCTTTGAGAAGTTTCTGTTTCTTCGTCAGTTTCATTGGTTTATCTTTACTTCTCACAACTATCCCCCCGCAACAAGATATGCCCGTAATGAGATAAAAATTACTTTTAACTCATATACTCGTATCAAGGGAGTGGTATAATGTCATGCGTTTTTAAAAAGCATTTACAGACAATTCTGCCCATTGTTGCCATAAGCGTTGTCTGTATACTCATCATTTCAAAATCTGCAAGCGCGTCGGACGGTGTAAGGCAGGCATTATCAATATGTGCAAACGTAATTATCCCGTCATTATTTCCGTTTATGGTTTTCTCCGCTTTTGTTATAAAATCGGGCATCTACACAAAAATCGGCAAAATAATCGGCAAACCAATAGGGTATATTTTCAACCTTCCACCACTTACGGCAGGTGCAATAATAATGGGATTTATCGGCGGATATCCGATCGGATTATCAATGACGGCGCAACTATTTCAACTCGGCGTGATTGACGAAAAACAGGCACAAAGGCTCGCTTGTTTCAACGTTAATGCGGGGCCCGCCTTCATCATTGCCGCAGTAGGAGAAGCGATATATATAAGTAAAAATATCGGATACATACTGCTTGCAAGTGTTTTGTTATCCTCGCTCACCATTGGAATTGCGCTTGGAATAATATCAAGAATTAAGGACGGTAAAAGCAAAAATAAAGCGTTCTCCGGTGAGCGCACGGGGCTTATCAACGCATTTGTTTCAGCAACGGAAAGCGCATCAAAATCAATGTTTTCAGTATGCTCGTGGATTATAACTTTTGGCGTTGTGATAGAATTTATAAAAAATTTACCGCTAACGAAAGATTGGCTGACGCTGCTTTGCGGAATAGTGGAAGTTACGAGCGGTTGTTCATCAGCGGCGGGAGTTTTTCCCGTGTATATAACTGCGGTTTTCATTGCATTCGGCGGATTTTGTATCTTTTTTCAAATTCTGCCTAACGTAAAGACGACGGGGCTTAAAATCCGCACGTTTTTACTTTCAAGAATCGCTGCGGCAACACTATCGGGCGTGTATTGCAAATTACTGACACTGATATTTCCGATTTCATCCGAGGTTTTCAGTAACAACGTAAACACCCTCCCACAAAATTTCAGCGTGTCAATCCCGACAACAATCTGTCTTGTAATCACCTGTGCATTTTTGATTTTTGAGGTTGATAGAAATAAAAAAATATGTTAAGATGTAGAAGAATAAAGGAGGAATTATATATGACTCGCACCATTGATATTTTTGATTTTTTAAATACACTCGCTCCGTTTGACTCACAGGAGAAATGGGATAACAGCGGTTTTCTTGTAGGTGACAAAGACGCTCAGTGTAAAAAAATTGCGCTTTGTCTTGATATCACATCCGACACTATTGAGCAGGCAAAAAAACAAAACTGCGGCCTTATCGTAAGTCACCACCCCGTAATTTTCAGCAAGACAGGTAGTTTTTTAAAGGACGATTTACCGTTCAAACTCGCTGTAAACGGAATAAGCGCAATTTGCGCGCACACCTGCCTTGATATATCGGCCGGCGGTGTAAACGACGTACTTGCACAGATGCTTGAACTTGAAGAAATAACGCCCGTATGTATGGATGGCGTATTTATGCCAAGAGCAGCAAAACTCAAAAAGCCGATGCGAACAAAGGAGTTTGCCGCGTTTGTAAAAGAAAAACTCGGTTGTGACAGCCTTCGTATCAGCAAAATTGACAAAGAAATTAAAACCGTTGTGCTTTGCGGCGGCTCGGGTTCAAGTTTTCTTCCCGACGTATTCGATGGCAAATACGATGCTTTCATAACGGGCGATGCGGGTCACCACAACTTCCTTGATGCCGCTGAAAAAGGACTCGTGCTTATTGCGGCGGGACATTTTGAAACGGAAAATCCTGTTATGTCGGCAGTTGAGAAAGCAATCAACAAAAAGTTCCCCGAAATCGAAACCGTACTTTTAGAACAATCATCCCCCATAGAAAACGTTTAATTCAGAGGTGGCAAAATGGCTCTTGACGGAATGCTGTTGCATCTGTTAGCAAAGGAAATAAAAAGGGATTGGATCGGCTCAAGAGTCGAAAAAATCCACCAACCGTCAAGAAGTGAATTGACGGTTTCTTTGCGCGGATTCGGAAAGGCAGGCAAACTGCTTCTTTCTGCTTCGGGCAATTCTCCCCGAATTCATTTCACGCGATTTGCGCCTGAAAACCCGCAATCACCCCCGATGTTTTGTATGCTGGCAAGAAAGCATCTGACGGGTGCAAAACTTATCGACGTGCGCACACTCGGACTTGAGAGAATTATGATGCTTGATTTCGAAGCAACAAATGAACTTATGGACACCGTAAAAATTACGTTGTGCATTGAGATTATGGCTCGCCACAGCAACATCATAATACTTGACAGCGACGAATACATCATAGACTGCATCAAAAGAGTTGACGAAAGCGTTTCAAGCGTAAGGCTGGTACTGCCCGCGCTCAAATACACGCTCCCTCCCGCGCAGGACAAAATTGATATAACCGAAAGCAAAGACCCGAAGGTAATAATGGACAGGCTTTGCGAATACGACGATTTACCTCTTTCAAAAGCGCTTTCAAAAGTGCTTCTCGGCAGTAGCGCTCTCATTTGCAGAGAGATAGCAAGGGGCATTGATTATCCGCTCACCGACACGACAAGAGAATTGTTGAAAAGTCGGCTTGACAATTTCATTCACGTTGTCAACAATACAGATGGTTCTCCGACATTCATATCCGACATTTCGGGCAAACCGCTTGATTTCTGTTTCACCGACATAGTGCAATACGATGATGCGGCAATAATTAAAAAATACCCCGATTTTTCGTCACTGCTTGACGATTTCTATTTTGAACGAGTAAACATTGACAGAAGTAAAAACAGAGCAACGGAACTCATAAAACTTGTCAAGAATTTAATTGAGCGTACGACGAAGAAACTCAACTCCCAAAAAATTGAACTTGAGAAATGCGCTGACAGAGAGCATCTGAGAATATGCGGTGAACTTATCAACGCAAATCTTTACAGATTGCAGGGCGGAGAAGTTTTCTACGAACTTGAAAACTTTTATTCGCAGGATAATGCGCCGATAAAAATCAAGGCAGACCCACTGCTTTCCCCTGCCCAGAATGCTCAAAAATATTTCAAAGAATACAAAAAAGCCTGCAACGCCAAAATTATGCTCACAGAGCAAATCAAAAACGGTGTTACAGACCTTGAATACTTTGAAAGTGTGCTTGACGAACTTTCAAGAGTCGGCTCGGACAGAGAACTTGAAGAAATCAAAGACGAACTTCGGACACAAGGGTACATCAAATCGAAACAGAGCAAAGCGAAAAAGGTTAAGGAACTGTCCCCGCACAAATACGTTTCCGACGACGGATTCACAATACTGGTCGGCAGGAACAACGTACAGAACGACAAACTCACCTTTGGTTCGGCTAAAAGCGACGTATGGTTGCACACAAAAGATATTCACGGTGCGCACGTTATCATAAACACAAACGGCACTCAACCGCCCGATGCGACACTTGTTCAGGCGGCAATGCTTGCAGCATTCCACAGCAGTGCTAAAAATTCCTCAGGTGTTCCCGTTGATTACACGCTTGTTAAATTTGTAAAAAAACCGTCGGGTTCAAAACCCGGTGGCGTTATATACACAAATCAGAAAACTTTGTACGTGACACCCGATAAGGAACTTGAATTGGCACTAAAAGTTAAATAGACAAAAAGGCTTTCTCACCCGAGGAAGCCTTTTGTGTTTCAAGTCGTTTCTATGACTTTTATGGATTTTACAAGGTACCTGTACCTCGCTTTCAGTGATTCTATTTCATAGATTGCCGCCTCAACCAAATCACTGTCGCTCGTCTGTTCAAACCTTGTGTTTGCGTTCTGAAGTTGTATTTTTACAAGTTGAATTTCCTCAAGAAGTTTATCCCTTGCGTTTGACTCACTGCCACGTTTTAAGAGTACGTTTCCCATATGTTTTCTCCTTTCAATTTTACTTCCATTATCATTATATTAGGAAAAAAAGGAAACTATGCTTTGAAACCACTCAACAACTTTGAATCGCACCTCGTACTGCGGATTGCTTTGCGCGACTTTCACCTCCGCATCATCAAGGACTTTGGAAAGTTCACTGCTCTCCTGCGCGGCGGGCAGACACATACACGGGAAAAGCACACACCACCAGTTTTTACCCGCGCCCTCACCGATAACAATTTTCACCGTTGTGTAAACTCCGGCAGGTAGTGTTACCTCCTCGTAAGTACGAGTTTCAAAATACTCCTGCATTACCACAAGATCAACGGGATAATCGTAACCTTGCTCTGCGATAACACGTCGGGCGATAGTTAAAAAGCGTTCTTTTTCATCCGTCGCAATACGCTTTGCATCCTCAATATTCTGCGCGCCGTCAAAAATATATCCCGCTTCATTCTGAATAGCATCGCGTACAAGAAGTTTTAATTTCTGATCGCTTTCACTGTCCGAATTTGCAAGGATATGCAAGCGCAAAACGCTTGAACGAATCACGTCACACCTGCCCGAAAATCCACACACTCCGAGCAAGAGTGTAATCAAGAAACCGCATATAATAGATTTTGATAACATTTTTATTTTCATTTTTCTTGACATATAAAAACCGTCCTTTCCTTTGCAATGGAATTATGGACGGTTGTTTTTTATTTTATTCAGTTTTTACAAAATTTGGCATCCGTCAGCACTTGGCACACACAGATGGGAATTTATCCCCATACCGTTCAAGGTGTCTGCGCAGGTCTTTGCTTTTGTTTCATCGCTGAACAAAGCAAAAATTGCAGAACCGCTGCCGCTCATAAGGCAACCCTTTGCACCACACTGCAACATAACGGATTTAATTTCATTAAGTTCCGCATCAGGTACAACCTGTTCAAATGCATTATAAAGTCCGTTTGCAAGGGTATTAACATCTCCGTTTTGCAGAGCGGTCAATGCTGTGCAAACATCAAGCCTTTGCGGATTCTCGATTTTGTCATAATCGGAATAAGCCTGCGCGGTTGAAACGCCGAAATTGGGCTTTGCAATAACGATACTGCACGACGGCATAGATGGTAAAGCAGTAAACTGCTCCCCTATTCCCTGCGCGCGTTTTGTACCACCAACAATGCAAAACGGCACGTCTGCACCGACTTTTACACCGATTTCGCAAAGTTCCTCCTGCGAAAGATTTGCGCCATAAAGTTTATTAAGTGCAACAAAAACACCAGCAGCATCGGCACTGCCTCCACCGAGTCCCGCCTGATGAGGAATTACCTTCTTTATATTAATAGTAACTCCCCTATCGTCACAACCGATTTTGTCAAAAAACAATCGTGCCGCCTTGTAAGCGATATTTCGCTCATCGCAAGGGATTTCAGGATTGTCGCACAAAATTTTTATTTCTCCGCTTTCATTTCGTTCAATCTCAACTTCATCATAGAGAGTAACCGACTGCATTATACTGTCAAGTAAATGATAACCGATGTCGTTGACACCCGTGATATCGAGATAAAGATTGATTTTTGCAAACGCTTTAACAACAATTTTCATAATTAACCCTTACATTCATCAAGGAAATCGCCGATTCGTTTAAGAGCCTCTTTAATGTGGCTTATTGAATAACAGTAAGAAACTCTGATAAAGCCCTCACCACACTCACCAAAAGCATTACCCGGTACGACGGCAACCTTTTTTGAGTAAAGCAACTTTTCACAAAACTCATCGGAAGTAAGTCCCGAAGACTGAATACACGGAAAAACGTAAAAAGCACCGTTGGGTTCAAAACAAGCAAGTCCGAGTTTATTGAATCCATCGACAATAAATCTACGCCTTGCATCATACTCTTTGAGCATATCGCGCACGTCATCATCACCGTTGCGAAGCGCCTCAATTGCTGCATACTGCGAATTGGTGGGAGCGCTCATAATTGCATACTGATGAAGTTTTGTCATAGCCGCAATTACTTCCTTCGGGCCAAGGGCATAACCAAGACGCCAGCCCGTCATTGAGTACGCTTTGGAAAAACCGCTTACGATTACAGTGCGTTCAAACATACCGTCAACTGCGGCAATTGAAGCGTGAGAAATACCACCGTAGGTAAGTTCAGCGTAAATCTCATCAGAAAGAATCATTATATCGGTTCCGCGAAGCACTTCCGCTATTTCCTCAAGGTGTTCCTTTCTCATAATTCCACCCGTTGGATTGTTCGGGTAGGGCAAAATAAGCATTTTGGTCTTGGGAGTGATTGCCGCGCGAAGTTCATCACCCGTAAGGCGGAAATCATTTTCCACAACCGTTCTGATCGGTACGGGTACACCGCCGCTCATAGCGACAATGGGGGTGTAACAAACAAATGACGGTTCGGGAATGAGCACTTCGTCACCGGGGTTTATAAGACATCTTACAGCAAGGTCGATTGCTTCAGAGCCGCCGACGGAAACAAGGCAATCCGTGCGATAGTTGTAACCTTTAACACCGAATCTGCGCTCATAATATTTACAAATTTCATCACGAAGTTCAAGAATACCGGAATTAGACGTATAACGGGTTTTTCCCTCGTTGAGCGACTGGATTGCCGCCTCTCTGATATGCCACGGCGTTTTGAAGTCGGGCTCACCAACACCAAGGGAGATTACGTCATCCATTTCAGCGGCAATATCAAAATACTTTCTGATGCCCGACGGCTTTACTGATTGAATGGTTTTATTTATAAGTTTTGAGTAGTCAATCACAGAGATACAATCCCCCTGTCATCCGTACCAGAATCGTTCATTTTGATTCCGAGTTCTTTATACGGTCTGAGAATGAAATGAGTCGCAGTAGAAACCACGGACTCAAGCGGAGAAAGACGCTTTGCAACGAACATTGCAACGTCGTGGAAAGTGTTGCCCGTTACCGTTACGGCAAGGTCGAAACCGCCCGACATAAGATAAAGGCTCTGCACTTCCTCAAACTCCGCAATCTGATGAGCAATAGCATCAAATCCGAGTTTACTTTTCGGAGTTACTTTAATTTCAATAAGAGCGGTGATTTTACTGTCACCGATAAGTTCACGGTTAACGATCAATTTCTGTCCGCGGATTACACCCATCTTTTTAAGTTCAGCAACCTGCGCCGCCACTTCCTCTTCAGAGATACCGAGCATCGCCGCAAGTTCCGCGTTTGTCAACTGAGGTTCTTTTTCAAGCAAATTGATAATTTCTTTTTTCATTATATTTCCCTCCAAAATCTACTTATATCCTTACCTTTACAGGCTTATGATTTTCAAAATAAGTTACGCTGTCAAAACCACATTCACGCACAAGTGCAAAAACTTCGTCAATTCTATAACCGACGTTTTGAGGTAAGTGAGCATCCGAGCCGATTGTGATATATTCTCCGCCGAGTTGACGGAAACGGGCAATAATCGCTCGTGGCGGCAAGGTTTCCTTTATCTTCATACCAAGTCCCGACGAGTTAATTTCAAGCGCTTTACCGTTTTTGGCAAGAAGCGAAAGAATCTCATCAATAACCGCACTGTACTTTGATAAATCAACCGCTATGCCGTATTCGCCGCAGATGTAGCGAATCGGATAAGTCAGATGAGCCAAAGAGTCAAACTTATTCCAGCGCACTGTTTCGAGCACTTCTTCAAAATATTTTGTGAGCAGATCATCTACGTCCTCGTTATTATAGTTGAGATAATAGAAATCCTGTTTATCGATTATCTCGTGGATGGAGCAAAGAATGAAGTCAACGCCCTCCATACAAACGATTTTTTCTGCAATAGGAAGATTATGTAACGGTTGACCGAGTTCAATTCCTTTTACAACCTTCAGCGTGCCATCAAGCCTCCCCCCCTGCATCTGTGCATCAGAAAGAGAAAGTCGGATATTATCCATAACCGCTGCCTCATCACTTACGGGCGTTAAATCGCAGTGGTCGGTAAGAGCAAAAACTTTTACTCCGCGTTCAACCGCGCTGTCACACATAACGGCAAACGGAATTTCACAGTCAAAGGAGCGTTCACAATGCGAATGTAAATCAGTTATCATTTTCTCACCCCATCCTTTTTATTTTACTACATTATTTGATAATTGCAAGAAAATTTGTCAGTTGCCCCCAGATTTTTCATCAAGAATCTTCATAAGGCACTCGTTTACCTTAGTAGGATTTGCTTTGAACCCAAACTGTTCCATAATTTGTCCAACAAGAAAACCGTACGCCTTCTTCTTGCCGCTCATATAATCGCTGAGCGATTTGGGATTGGATTCCACTACATCTTTGGCAACAGGCAATATAACGAGTTCATCGTTTATTTGTTCAAGCGAGTTTGACTTTATGTAATCTGGCACGTCAATATTCTGCGAAAAAGCAACGGCAATAATCTTCTTTGCCGTACCCACGTTTATATCTCCCCTATCGGCAAGATTTATAATCTGCGCAAATTTCTCGGCAGACAACTTCATATCGGATGCCTGTATTCCGTCGTCTTTGAGCAAACGTACGACCTCGGTTACAATGAGGTTTGAAGCCATTTTTACGTTTTCGCACCTTGTGCAGACATTCTCAAAGAAATCAGCCAAGGCACGTTGCGACGTGATTATCTTAGCATCGGCGTGAGAAACTCCAAAAAGTTCAACATATTTCAGCACTCTTTCGTGAGCAAGTGCGGGAATTTTATTTTTTACCAAGTCAATCCATTCGCTTTCAAGAACAATCGGCGGCAGGTCGGGTTCCGGAAAATAGCGATAATCATGCACGTTTTCTTTGTTTCGCATCGAAACACTGACACCTTTCTCCTCGTCCCAACGCCGTGTTTCCTGAACGATTACACCACCGTTTTCAAGTACGCTTATCTGACGTTCTGACTCAGATTTCACGGCACGTCGTATCTCTCTGAAAGAATTCATATTCTTCATTTCCGTACGAACTCCAAGTTCCGTTTCATCCTTTTTCTTTACAGACAAGTTAATGTCCGCCCTCAACGCACCCTCCTGCATTCTGCAGGTTGATACACCGAGATATTCAAGCGTAAGTTTGAGTTTCTCAAGGTAGGCTGTCACTTCCTCCTCGTCACTGAGGTCTGCTTCACTTACAATCTCAATAAGAGGTATTCCGCAACGGTTAAAATCAATCTTTGTTTCTCCGCTATCAGAGTGAAAGAGTTTCCCCGCATCTTCTTCCATGTGGATTTCCTTTATTCTTATCTTCTTTTTATTCCCGTTGACGTCAATCTCAATAAACCCATTCGTACAAAGAGGATGATACAACTGTGATATCTGATACGCTTTGGGTAAATCGGGATAAAAATAATTCTTTCTGTCAAAACGACTATACGGCGACACTGCACAATTAAGCGCAAGCCCTGCCATTGCAGCATATTCAACCGCTTTTGCATTAATCGTAGGCAGTGCGCCCGGCATACCCATACACACGGGGCAACAAAGAGTGTTCGGCTCCGCTCCAAAAATTGCGGGACAAGAACAAAACATCTTCGTTTCTGTTGAAAGTTCTACGTGGACTTCAAGTCCGATTACCGTTTCCCACTTCATACCTGCCCCTCCTTTTTACATTCGGGAGTCTTTTTGTGATAATCCGTTATCTGCTGATATTGATGCACTATATTCAGAAGTTTGGCATCACTGAAAGCAGGGCCGATGAGTTGCGCGCCCGTTGGCAGCCCGTCCGAAAATCCGCACGGGAAAGAAACCGCAGGCAGTCCCGCCAAATTTACCGCAACGGTGTAAGCATCACCGAAATACATATCGATTGGCTTTATTATACTATTGATTTTTGGCGCAACCTTGGGTGTTGTGGGACTAAGGATTACATCGTACTTCTCAAACGCCTTTTCAAACGCTTTTTTTACAGTTTCTCTCGCCCTTAAAGCAAGTTTATAGTAGTCGTCATAATACCCCGCAGACAACACAAGTGTACCGAGCAAAATTCTGCGTTTTACTTCATCACCGAAGCCTTCACTTCTTGAATTTACGTAAAGTTCCTCAATATTATTGCAGAAATTGCTGCGCAAGCCGTAACGCACACCGTCATAACGCGCAAGATTCGAACTCGCTTCCGCCGAAGAAATAACGTAATACGCGGGCAAAGTGTACTGAGTAATCGGCATTGAAAACATTTCCGCCTGCGCACCGAAATATTTGAGAGTATCACAGACTTTCAGCACGTTATCGCCGAGCGTTTTATCGGTTTTATCGCTGAAACTCTCGGACAAAACACCTATCTTGAGCCCTTTTATGTCGTTACTGATTGAATTAAGATATTCTACGTTATAATCAACTGTCGTTGAGTCAAATTTATCCTTACCGCAAATCAGGTCAAGCACAGCAGCGCAAGTTTCCGCATCAACCGCCATCGGCCCGATTTGTTCAAGCGAAGAAGCGTGAGCAACAAGCCCATAGCGTGAAACCACGCCATAGGTCGTTTTTATACCGGTAACACCGCAGTAGGCGCAAGGCTGACGAATACTACCGCCCGTATCAGTTCCGAGAGAATAAAAGCCCTCGCGCAAAGCCGCAGCAACCGCTGAGCCCGATGATGAACCGCCCGCCACACGACGTTCATCGTACGGATTAAGGGTTGCGCCAAAATAAGAATTCTCACCCGTTGAGCCCATAGCAAATTCATCCATATTTGTTTTACCTAAAATAATTGCGCCCGCTTTTCTTAGTCGGGTTATAACCGTTGCATCATACGGTGAAACAAAATTCTCGAGCATTTTTGATGCGCAGGTCATCTTCATACCTTTTACACAGATATTATCTTTAACAACAAAGGGTACACCAGCAAGCGCGGACAAAAATTCTCCACGCTCAATCCCCTTTTGTACCCTTTCCGCCTGTGCGACAGCGCCCTGCACATCAAGCGTTATAAACTCGTTGTAATGGCCGGATAAAGCGTTGATTCTGTCAATCGTTGCAACGGTCACGTCTACGGCGGAAAGTTCACCTTTTTTTATTTTCTCGCCGATTTTTACGGCAGTAATATCAAACATAAATTCACCCGTTTATTAAATCGTCTGCGGCACTATAAACAACTCGCCGTCATTATCTGAAGAGTTTTCCATAAGAGTTTCACGTTCAAACGGAACACCCGAAACATCCTCGCGCAATTTTGCTCCGGGTTCACGCCGCTCAGTCTGCTCAGGTAACGTGTCGGGAATTTCTTTCAGTCCCTCAACAAAAACGGCAATATCTTTTAAATTTTCCATTTCTTTTGCCGCATCAGCTTGACTGAATTTCAGTTTTGCAAGTTTAGAGGCATACTCAAAAACCTCAGCGTTGATTTTCATAACTTGCCCTCCGTATACTACGTCTATAAATCCATATATTAAATAAAAATATACCAAAGCAGTATTTCTTTGTCAAGGAAAGCACAAACGCCGAACGCATCAATTATAAATATATTTTTATTTTTTACTAAAATTATACTTGACAAGTGAATACTACGTTGTTATAATATCGTAGTGTGATTTGGAAATGATCCATTAGCTCAGTTGGCAGAGCACTTGACTTTTAATCAAGGTGTCCCGCGTTCGAGTCGCGGATGGATCACCACAAAAAACCTCGAACTTTTCAGTTCGAGGTTTTTTCTTTTTGTGTTAGTTATAAATACGAAAACTTTTTAGAACCGTTAATTTTGAGATTGCGCGTAAAGACTGCGGTTACTGCCAGAAGTACAATGGCAAATATCAGAATTATTATTTCCGCCGGCAAAAATCTCTGCAACAAATAATACAAACCGCCAAAAGCAAAAATTGTACCGAGATTGACAAGCATTGATACGAGCACACTTGCACTCTGTTTAATCACAACTGCTTCACTCGTCCAGTTAAGGTTAGGTATTTTAAGGTTGCAGATAAGTCCTATTACGGCGCAGAAGCAAACGAAAATTATAGTAAAAGCCTCGGCGGTAATTATACCCACCACACCAACGTCCATAAAGGCACCAGTCAAGGCAATACACAAAACACTTGACGGTAAATTTATTGTAAGATGGAGTTTGAGTTTTGCTTTAAGCACCTGCCAACTGTCAAGGGGCATGGTCTGTAAAATCCAGATGTTTTTGCCCTCCAATGAAACGGCGGGCGCAGTAACCAAATCCATTCCCGCCACAGCGCAGGTCAGCGCAACAAGCATAGCCAAAGTGTGATGCTCAAAAACGGTAATAACAGAAAAAACTTCAAACAAAGCATCTTTTTTCACTATTACAAAAACGATGATTACGATATGAAAAATCACGCCGAGCCCACAATTGAGCATATACATCGGGGTAGCAAAAAAGCGGTTAAGTTCTTTTTTGAAAAGCGCTGACGAAACAGACATCGTTTCGAGCATCTGTCCCGTATATTTAACTTTCTTTGCACCTTTTTTGGTTGTAGTTATCTTTATAAAACTGATTGAAAGTATAAAGTAAACTATGGCAAAAACAACAAGTGATATGCCCGTAAAAACAAGCAAACTGCTAATTTCACCACACGCTCCGCGTCCCATCTGATAGAACGGATAGAAGGCGTTTATAATCTTTGCGCCCAATTGTTGCGCGTTACCGGTAATATACTCCATATAATCTGTCATTTTTGTTGTCAGATAGAAATACGCGCCAAGTAGAGCAACGGAAAGTACAAGTGTTACTATATTTTTTCTTCTCATTTTTGAGGTGATAACAGCAACAATCCACCCAACTACACACTCAACGACAAGGCTGAGAAGAGGCAGGATAATCATTACAATCACTTGCAAAACAAGCGTCAACGGTTGTGTACCAACTGTACTGTTGTATACAACAACCGCGGGAATAAAAATCAGCAGTGAAAAAATCAGATTTTGCAGATAAAGCAAAAACATCCTGCTAAAAAGTATTTTTGATGCGGAAATCGGAAACGAAAGCAAAAGGTCGTTATCCTTGGCATCATACAGCATCGGTTGTGTTGTAAATATACCAAAAATAACACTCAGGCTAACCGACATAAGGCCGATTATGGCAAAGAACAACCAGCCCATACCAACAGAGCACAATGACGGACAAAGGGCATCGGCAATCTGATACATCATAAAGCCACCCGCACCAAACACGTAGGCAAAAACAACCGCGTAAAGCACCGTCATTCCTTTTTTATTCGATTTTTTACCCATCTTGCCACTGCCTGTAAACAGTGAAAAGAACTCCAGTATCTGTTTATTTAACAGCGCCTTAAGCATCGTCGCCCTCCAATTCCAGGAACACTGCCTCCAGGCTGGAGTCGCCCTTGATTTCTTCGGTCACGCCGCATTTAATCAACTTTCCATCCTTGATAATTGCAATTTTATCACAGAGTTTTTCCGCAACGTCAAGAACGTGGGTTGAAAAGAAAATAGCACCGCCGTTATTGCAGATTTCTCTCATCAATTGCTTTAACTGGTGGCTCGATTTGGGATCAAGTCCAACAAACGGCTCATCCATAATAACAAGTTTCGGAGTATGAATGAGCGCAGATATTATTGCGAGTTTCTGCCTCATACCATGGGAGTAAGAACCGATTGGCTGCGCTAAGTCATCGGTAAGTTCAAACATATCGGCATACATTTTTATTCTTTCGTTTCTCTCTGATTTTGGCACGGAGAACATATCCGCAACAAAATTCAGATACTTTATTCCCGTCATAAACTCATACAAATCGGGATTGTCGGGAATGTATGCAATCTTGCTTTTGCAAGCAATAGGGTCTTTCTTAATTGAAACACCGTCAATATATATTTCACCGTCGTCAAACTGCAGAATGCCGCAACAGGCTTTAAGAGTGGTCGTTTTACCGGCTCCGTTATGACCGATAAAGCCATAGATTTCTCCACCCTGTATATGCAAATTCAAATCATCTACGGCAAGTTTATTACCGTATTTCTTTGTTAGATGTTCGATTTTTAACATACGGTACCTCCTGTATTCTATATGATAATCATATTATATTATGAATGCAATTTAGTGTCAATACCGCCAAGACGCTTGGAATGGCGTTCAACCATTGGTTGACATCACGAAACAAAAATGACACCCCTCTTGAAAAGAAGGGCGTCAGTTTTATTGTAATTATTTTGTAACCTCAGCCTCGGGAGCGTTTTTCTTCACGCTTTCGATACCGTTGAGTGCACTTGCCTTTGCTTTGTAGCCCTCAGAAGTAGCGATAATCTCACCGTTGCGAGCCTTAAGGCGGAAGCGATACTCGCCAGCCTTATCCTGATAAAGTTCAAACTTGGGATGCTTTACAGCAACGATCTCTGCTACTGTCTGGTCCTCAACTTCACCAACGCAGTTGTTACGAACGCTTTCTACGCCTTTAAGGCATGCAGCCTCAGTTGTGTAAACTTCGGATGTCGCGATAACTTCACCGTTACCTGCTTTAAGGTCAAACTTGAAACCTGTGTTTGTCTGTCTTACAACAAATTTTCCCATAGTGAATTCACTCCTTATTTTGTTTTATATGTACGAGTTTGAAACTCAATCATATACACTTTTCATTATAACATCATAAAACTGATTTTTCAACACTTTTTACACAGTGTTATTCAGGAAGTTCCATAATGTCAAAACCTTTGATGAATCAACGCCCCTAATTTCAACGGACACGCACGTTGCCTTTATACACCTTGATTTTATCGTACGCATATTCTTTTTGCAAAACATAGAACAACGAATCACGATTTTCTATACGGCGTCCTTTTTCGACAACATACCATTTCCTTGTTTTCAGGTCATACTCCTTGATTGAAAACCACAACGCTCTTTGATCTTCTTCACGGCAACACGCACGCTTGAATTCATTGTGGTCAAAAACAAGAAACTGTGTACCCTCATCAATACCAAAGAATTTCTCTTGTGTTATGTATTTCGTCAAGGCAGGATAGAACCTAATAATCGGCACAAATATAATAAACGCGAAAACAATGCACGATACTGCAGACACCGCCAGCACTGCAAGTGGCAACGCTGCGATTTTCCAGTCTTCCGGTGTGTATTGTGAAAAACCTTTATCACCGAGCAGGTCGTCAGTTGCGTGAAAAGTAATAAGCATTACCACAAGACTCACTATCATTATTATAAAACAAATCAACGATTTTCTGTTTTTGAAATTGAACACAAATCTACCCCCACTTGTAATTTTTTATAATTATATCATAAAAATCAGTCAAACACAACATTTGACAAAAACATCTTGATTTATTGCTATACGTTTGGTATAATGGCTTGGCAACTAAAAATGCGGATGTGGTGAAATTGGCAGACACGCAAGATTTAGGATCTTGTGCCGTAAGGCGTGGGGGTTCAAGTCCCTTCATCCGCACCAAAAAAGAAGTAACTTTTGTCTACCAAAAGTTACTTCTTTTTTTATCCAAGCCGCTGGCTTGGCATATCATCACGACGCAGTCGTGTATATCATCAGCCCCATTGGGGCTGTATCTCATCACGCGTCAGCGTGCATCCTCCTGCGGCTTGATGAGATGCAACACTGCGTGTTGATGATATGCAATTCCTGCGGAATTGATGATATACAAGGCTTCGCCTTGATTTGTTTGTGGAAAAGTAGTATAATTCTCTTGAAAGGAGTGGTTATATGCCGAAAAATTATTTGCTGATATATTCTGAGCAGCTTGCAACTGAAATTGAATTGCTTTGTCAAAGCATTAATGCCCCGTCTAACACTCTTTTCCAAATTCGTAAAAGTTCAAGCAGTATTTATGCAAATATCCGTGAAGCAAATTATGGGCAGAGTAAAGCGGATATGCTTTCAAAATTTGAAATTGCTCTTAAGGAATGTAGCGAAACCGAAGGTTGGTTACGTTTATTGTTCAATACGAATGCGATTGATGAAGAAATCTATAAAAAGCATAGAAATCTTTGCGGTCGAATCAGACGAATGTTGATTGCAAGTTGTAAAACATTAAAGGAGAGTATAAAATGAAACGAATTATTTGTTTTTTGATTTGCTTGTTGATGCTATTTTCATTCGTAGGTTGTGATTCTGATACAACCCCTGTTCTTTCCGGCAGTTATTATGCTGTTGGCGATTATGAAGAAATGTTAACGCCGTATCTGTCGCTTGATACAGATAACAATGAGTTTCGTTTTGGTGCCGGTTCTGTAGTTTCTTATCAGGAATACGGCTCTTATAAAATTGCAGACGGAAAGATTATTGCCACTTCACAAAGCACAACATTTGAATTTGAGATTAAGGATAAGAACACCCTTATATTGATTGACAATGGGGATAATGACTTTTTTAAAATTCCTATCAATACGCAGTTTGTATATAGTGAAGATTTGAAGTGATTACATTACTTTTGGTCGTTCTTACCCCTACTCACACTACTTTTAGTCGCTCTTTGGCAAAAGAAGAAAGTGACCTTTAGGTTACTTTCTTCTTTTTTAGTTAGGACTTGAACCCGTGAGGGCTGTGAGCGGTAAGGAAACAGTTCGGGGAACTGTTTTCAGCGAACAGGTGCGCAGGCGGGTACTGAACGCAAAGCGTTCGGTCGTCAAGCAGGGTGGATTGCTAACATCAATGCTGCTTTTGCTTGTGCGTTTGCAAACGCACAAGCAAAGATAAAGCCTTTAACTCTAACATTAGATAACGGTACAGCGTTTCTTGGGTTTAAAGAGATTGAACAAGAAAACAATTTAACCGTGTATTTCGCTGATTCTCATTCCCCTTGGCAACGAGGAAGCAACGAAAACATAAATGGATTAATCCGCTTCTTTTCCCCAGAGGTACTGATTTTCGTAATTTGCCCCAATAGAGATTGGATGCTGTGATTTCATTAATAAACAATCGTCCTCGAAAATGTCTTGGTTTTCTTTCTCCTTTGGAGTTTATTCAAAAAAGCGTTGCACTTGACTTGACAATCTGACATGGCTTCAAAGAACTGGATGCCCTTCTAGGGAATCTGCCGTTGGATGACAACAACGCCGTCTTAAACCTATGTTGCAGCCTTTGCACGGCATACGAACACAAAGCCTTCCTCGACGGCCTCCACTACGGTGCACAACTGATGAGAGAAATGGAAAAATAAAAAGGCACTTGACCAAGAGTTACATCTCTGGCCATGTGTTTTCTCTAATACAGGGCATATGCGTGATAGAAAAATGTTACAAAATGTGAATATCACCCCAAAAAACTATCTTGATAATATTGCAAAAATGTATATAATAATAAAGTAGATAAGCATCAAAATTCGACACAAAATGGGGTGAAACCGTGCCATTCAACTCAGGGAAGAACGCATAAAACCATTTTTGCGTTGGGCTGGCGGTAAATCGTGGTTTATTGATCACCTTCAAGAAATTATTAAAGAGAAACCCTTTACTAGTTACTACGAACCTTTTCTCGGTGGTGGTTCTGCATATTTTTCCATTTCGATTTTTGACGCCACAGCAATTCTCTCAGATGCCAACAAAGAGTTGATTGACACATACATAGCCGTCCGAGACAATGTAGGAAAAGTAAAAAACTCATTGCTAATATATGGGAAGCCTATAGATGTATATCAACATGAATGACATACTTTTGTTATCGATATATACTAACATAAATTTATCTGCTTGGCGATTTTTGAAACTTTTGGAGGAAATGCTATGTTATTGGTAGAAAAAAAGCAAATTACACAGCAAATTGATGCCAGCGTAGTGATCGTTGCGCTGGAAGAGGATAAGCTTTCCGTCACGGATTTCATGACAGAGCTTAACATTGTGGGTGTGAACTATGTTTTACTGCCCAAAAGCGAAAATGTGGCGAGCGATTACTGGTACTGGCAGGCCTGCGAAGAGGCACTGGAAAAGGCAAGCTGCCTAGTGGTTGTCATGTCCAAAACTTTTTTTGCCCAGGAAAATGAGGATCGGCGCAAAACCTTTTGGTACGAGGTCGGTCTTATGGAGGCCCGGGGCCAGACGGTCATTCCCTATATGTTGGGCATTGACAGAGCGCAATGGGACACCTACCTTAACACAACCCCCATACGTCAAAAGCAGGCGACGGGAAGTTTTGATGAGCTGATCAAGCAAATCGACGAAACAAGAGTGTTCAAAAAACATTTCTTCAGCGACAGAAATGTTGCTTACTATGGAAATTCCAGAGTGTTTTATTCCAAAATTTCCGTACTGCTGAACATCCATAAGGAAGTGGTAGATACTATTTTGAACCGTTTGAAGCTTTTGGATGACGAGGACATCAATACCACCCAAGACATTTTGGATCTGCTGCACAAAGAGATCCACTTTGGCATCAAGCTGCATCGCTTCGGCAAGCCGGACTTCACCGAGCATCCTTACTATTCCGTTTACAAAGAGGAAGCAGAGGTGCTGAATTTGGACTGCACCCCCACCAATATTTATAACCGTTTTGCGCTTCTGTCCCAAAACCTAAATAATGGCTCTTACGCAGTAAAAGTAGACTTCATTTTCCCCAACCATGAGATCTTTGGTGTTGCTTTTAAGCCCTATATGGAGATCAACAGAAACTCGCCCATCAGAAAGGTTGACTTGATTAATATTCTGAAACTTGAAACCAGCGAGGATATTTTTGCCAGCAGGCTGAATGCCAAATGCGTTCCTACCGAAAAAACCCAACGAGTCTACTTTAACCTTTACTTCGATGACGATAAAATACTGCTCCCCTGCAACGACGATATGATTGGCCAAACTTGTAATTTTGTTTATCCCAAATAGAGGTGCGCTTATGAAGATCAAATATACCATCACTAAAACCACCAGTGCCGACGGCAACTATTCGGTATTTTTAAGTCACAGCAACAGAGAAACTCGTTTTCAGGAGCTGACCAACCACCTGTCAGCCAATGGCATTTCCGTAAAATCGGATAAAGAGATCCGCCCCGGGGCGCTCGATTTTTCTGAAAGCATCAAAACTATGATCCGAAGCAACGAGATCATGATCATGTTGATCGTCGACGGTGTGATCACCCCCTGGATGATCTACGAACTTGGTCTGGCAGCAGGTCTGAAAAAGAAGATCATTCTCTTCTCTTATGACACACTAAACGAACGGGGTAATCATATTTTAGAGCAGTATGGCCCAGTCATCACGGATGCGGACTTTTTGGTCAGAGAGATCAAAAACAGTTTCTTCTTTGCAGAGTTGTTTGAATACGAAACAGTTACGCTGAACAAAAGCAACTTCTTAAATGCCTGCATGCAGAATATTGACCTTTGCAGCATCTCTTTCCACATTTCCGGGATCGAAGAAATTCCTAAGAACGCTTACAAATTTGGATACATTTTGCTTGCGATCTCCAGGTACGAAAAGCTGGTCAACGCAAACAGGCTTTCTACCATTTGCAATATGACCGCTGAGGATATTGAAAATGGTCTTTGCGAATTTGACGACAAGCCCTGCAGCCTGCTGCAGCCCCAATCCTACAGTACCCCTACCGATGTGATCCTAAACAAGATCCTGCATAATACAGCGGTAGATCTCAGCACCCAATCTCTGAAGATCACGCTCCCCTTCAATCGTCAAAGCGGTGTGACCTTCAAATGCTTTGTTGATATACACAATATGGATTATGTGCAGGACATCACCACCGTATTGGAAAAAGCAGGGCTGCAGGATATCTCCGTATCCCGCTCCGCCTTTGGTAACCGGATCTACTTTATGCTTCCCCAAAGCGCATTAAACGGATTATTCGCCGTTGAAGCGCCCGACGGATATTTGAACAACTATCTTTGCAAAGGCGCGGTGTTATGATAACTCCAAGATTCACTTTTCCCCTGGGTGCCGATTTCAAAGCGAACGGCATTCTCAAAAACTATTTCGATACCATGCTCGATGGTCTTACCGGTAATCTCGACAAGCTCTTTTACCCCTTCAACACCGATTGTTGGGCAAAAAGCAGCTTCACCGACGGCGGTTTGGAGGGCTGGTGGCCCTATGAGCAGTACGCATACTGGCTTGACGGGTATGCAAAATGCGCCTATTTTAGCGGAAATGACGCACATTTCCGCAAAGCGAAGGCACTTATTGACAAAGCGCTGCAGGTGGTCTCCGAAAATGGCTTCATCGGCGCAAAAGAACTGCAAAAGCAAGGCGAAGGCAACCAATGGGTGCATGCAGTATTCTTCCGGGCGGTCTTGTTTTTATATGAGATCACAAAGGATCCCACTTATCTGGAAAAAATCACCAACCACTACTTATCGGGTACCAATGATTATGCCAACTGGCGGGAAACGGTCAATGTGGAAAGCATGATCAATTGCTATTCCTACACGAAAGATCAGCGCCTTTTGGAGCTTGCTGTTTCTGCCTACGAAAAGCATTGCCAAATTGAAGGAAACATTGAGACCAAACTCAGCGATTTTAATAAAACAGCGCCCATCAAACTCCATGCCGTTACTTATAACGAAATGGTCAAGATCCCTATGCTTTTATACCAGGCAACGGGCGAGGAGGTCTATCTGTCTGCTGCGCTGAACGGCTTGAAGCGCATTGATGATCACCATCTGCTGCCCATTGGTATTCATAGCGGTTGCGAGTCCTTTGCCAACACGACCGCCTTGTCCGCCGTGGAAACATGCGACATCACCGATCATTGTTTGGCGCTTTACACCGCAGCCAAAATCACGGGCGATAGCACCTACCTGGATCGCATTGAGCGCATCATGTATAATCTCGCGCCATCGGTGATGGATAAAGAGTTCAAGACCCTCCAGTATTTATCTTCCATGAACCAGGTGATCAGCACCCACTACAGCAACCACTCCGGATCGTTCACCTTCACTCCCAGAATGTCCTACCAAAGCGATCATTACCCTGAGTGCTGCACGGGCAACGCAAACCGTAGCATGCCTAACTTTTTCTACTATGCGGTCGCCAAGGCAGAAAACGGTGTTGCATTTCACTTCTATCTCCCTGGACGCTATTGCTTCGATGGCGAATGCTTTGTCGTGCAGACCGAGTATCCCTTTACCGAGCGGGTCAACATCACCTACTGCGGCAAAGGCACAACGGTGCTATTGAGAAAACCCGGTTGGTGCAAGGAATTTCTTATAAACGGCAAGGCTTATGACACCGCTACCGGCTTCGTGGATATTTCGCTTGCAGATGGCGATACGCTTGCCATTGATCTTAAGAGCCAGCTGCAGCTGGTAAAGGTCGCTGAAGGATATATGGTAGTAAAAGAGCCGCTGGTCTACACGCTGAAGATCACACCCGACATTCAGTTAGACCCCATCGAATCCCGCGTGAAAGAAGGCTATCCCGCTTACGATATCACCCCTGCCTCCCCCTGGCAAATCGCCATCGACAAAGACCTTTTCTCGAAAACCGCTGTGCTGCACACTGGCAAATGCAATACCCTGCTTGAAAGTGACACGGTGATTACCGCAAAGGGTTATTTGATGGAAGGTGTCACGCTGTATAAGACCCACACCGACGAGGTTTTTGTTTCGGACTACGATAAGGGCGAATATATCAAAATGAAGACCACCGGTCAGGTCTATTACTCAGGCGAGCTGTACTTCACCCCTGACCTAAAAACCCTGAAGCCGGCAGGCTACCAGCAAGTGGATATCACGCTGGTGCCCTATGCCACCGCCATGCTCCGTTGGACGATCTTCCCTGAAAAGAACTAAAAAAGGTGCATCGCAAAATCCAAAAATGTTCGATAGCATCCGTAGGGGCATCACCCATGTCAAGAGTATGACGGTATACACCTGTGTAAGATGTTATCGAAAATTTTTACACAAGGTAAATCTTCATATCCTTGATTTACCAAAACCCGTCGAATAGTTTTAGCACCCCAACTGGGATTGTCTGCTCGCATAACTAATATCAACTTTTCAGTTTCTATATCCGTTTTATTGCAAATGTTTTTTCTTGCGTGACTACGATCCGATAAATTGTCTGTTTCCTTAGCGCGTTCCAACCATTTATATCCTGTTTTTCGTGTTATTCCAAATTCTCTGCATAGTATAATTCACCAATACAAAAAGAAGAAAGTGACCTTTAGGTTACTTTCTTTTTTTTTAGTTAGTTAGGACTTGAACCCGTTTCCCGTTTACATTCAGTTGAAAATCGGTGGGTAATATTATAAAATAATCTCAGGAGGTGCTGTTATGTTCAACATTCTGGTAGTTGAAGACGATCACGACGTAAGGACACTGATGTACATTGTCCTGCAAAAAGCGGGCTACGCCCCTATTCTTGCCCGCGACGGAATTGATGCGCTTGAAAAAATGGATCATCATCATATCGACCTCATTGTGCTTGACGTGATGATGCCGCGCATGGACGGTTTTGAATTTACAAAAACTCTGCGCGACGGCAACTGTAATATTCCAATTTTGATGATAACTGCAAAGGAAACAATTCAAGATAAAAAGCAAGGCTTCATTGTCGGTACGGATGATTATATGGTAAAGCCCGTTGACGAAGAAGAAATGTTACTTCGTATCTCAGCGCTTCTTCGCCGCTCACAAATTGTAAACGAGCACAAATTGACAGTGGGCAAAACCATACTGCACTACGACAAGCTGGTCGTTCTTGATGGTGAAACTGAATTATCACTACCCAAAAAAGAGTTTTTACTCCTGTATAAACTCCTTGCATACGAGGGAAAAATTTTTCAGAGAAGTCAGTTAATGGATGAAATTTGGGATATGGATGCTGAAAGCGACCAGCGCACAGTTGACGTACATATAAACCGTTTAAGAGAAAAGTTCAAAAACAACGGCGATTTTGAAATTATAACCGTAAGAGGTCTTGGCTATAAGGCGGTGAAAAAACGATGAATAAATACAAAACTCTGCGAAGTAAAATCACGGTTTTCACTCTCTGCGCAATAATTATTGCCAACATTATCACTTCGCTTATTATCGCCCTTCTTATTGCTATTGGCCTTGTTCATTCAAGGTTTATGATGACGATATGGCTTCCGATAGCATTTCTCATAACAAGCGGTATTCTCGGTACGGCTCTGGCTTCAATTATGAGCAAGCAAATCATCAAACCGCTCGACCGATTATCCAAGGCGACACAAGAGGTTGCAAAGGGCGATTTTTCAATCAGGCTCAAGGAGGACACAAACGTTCAGGCGGTCAATTCGCTGCTAGAAAATTTCAATAAAATGGCCGCCGAATTAGGTAGTATTGAGATGTTTCGCTCGGATTTCATCAACAACTTTTCGCACGAATTCAAAACGCCTATTGTTTCAATTTGCGGGTTTGCGCGACAACTTCAGAAAGACGATCTTACCGAAGATGAACAAAAGAAATATGCCCGGATTATTGCAAGTAATGCGCAACACCTTGCGAGTATGTCATCAAGTGTGTTGCTGCTGACAAAACTTGACACTCAACAGATTATTGAAGGGAAAGAGACGTACTCCCTTGACAATCAGATACGTGGATGTATATTGTCAATGCAGAGCGAATGGGAAAGAAAAAACATTATTTTAACCGTCGACCTTGCGGAAGTCAGTTACTGTGGAAACAGGGAAATTTTAGGGCATATCTGGTCAAATCTTATTGCCAACGCGATAAAATTCTCCCACGAAAACGGTGAGATTACAATCACGATGGAAGAAAAGGATAATGCAGTTCATGTTCGGATACAAGACAACGGAATTGGAATTGACAAAGAGATTATGCCCCATATATTTGAGAAATTTTATCAGGGCGATTCATCACACAAGACTTCGGGAAACGGTCTTGGGCTGCCGCTTGTCAAGAGAATTATTGAACTTTGCAAAGGTGAAATAAAAGTTGAAAGTGTGAAAGACGAAGGAAGCATTTTTACAATCACGCTACCAAACGAATAAAAAATAAAGAACCCACAGACATGGTGTTTGCCATATCTGTGGGTTCTTTTTAGTCGCTCAACGGTGCATCGCAACCGTTTTCACAGTCACGATGCACCACTTACTGAGCGCACTACTTTGTGCTTTTTTGTCTTATTTGGATAATTTATTTATCGATTTTGTAGTACTTCTTCAATGTCTCCAATGCAGAAGCAGCGTTGCCTTCCATAGCGTCAACGGATACGTCATAGTAACCGATGTAGCCATTTGCAGCCTCGTCACCAGCATTCTGATAGAATTCCTTGCCATTGCTGTCTGTAAGACCCATAGCAACGAAAGAAGAAGCAGGAACCTGTCCGCCCTGAGCAACAGACTCACAGATGTAGTTACGGTCAATCAAGAGAGCGATTGCCTTACGTACTTCTGCGCGCTCAGCTTCAGTTGCAAGACCGAGGTCAGCGTTTACGTTGAAGCAAGCGTAGTATGTGCCGAGCTGGCCAGCGATAACGAACTCTGTCGGATAATCCTTCTTGAGAGCTGCGATTTCGTTGGTCGGAACGTCGTCGATCATCAACCAGTCACCCTTCTTGAAGTTAGCCAACATGTTGTTAGCGTCATCAGAGAGGTAGAAGTTGAGTGTGGGCATTGTAACCTTGTCAGCATCGATGAAGTTGTCGTTCTTCTTCAATGTGATGATGCTGTCATGCTCCCAAGCGCTGATTGTGTAAGCGCCGTTACAGATGTAAGTTTCGGGAGATGTAGCCCAAGACTCGTTAGCAACAACGTCAGCACGTACCGGGAAGTAGGTCGGGAATGCGAGAAGTTCGTTCCAGTAAGCAACGTTTACGGGCAATGTTACAGTGATTGTACGAGCAGCATCGTCAGATGTTACATCAATACCCTCTTCTGTGCCGTAACCCTTAACAACGTCGAACATGTAACCGTAGTCAGCACCAAGTTCTACGCTGGAAGCACGCTTCCAAGCGAACTCGAAGTCGCTTGCTTTGAGGTCCTGACCGTCAGACCATTTGAGGCCTTCACGCAATGTGTAAGTGTAAGTAACAGAACCGTCAGCGTTAACTACCGGAGCTACCAACTCTTCTGCGCAGTCAGCAACGATAACGAGGTTACCGTTTTCATCCTGTGCCCACTTTGCAAGACCGGAGAACAAGTGAGATACCAATGTAGCACCATCAACTGCAGAGTTGAGAGCGGGGTCAATTGTATCCGGTTCAGAGGACAAGCAAATGTTGAGGTAATCCATACCATCTACAGTTGTTGTAGAGAAGTACTTGTATCCGAGGGGGCTGGAGTAGAAGCCCTTAACGGAATCGTCGATCATGTAGAGATCTGTGTAGTAGTACAAGGGAACGATTGTACCTGTGCTCATGAGGAGGTCCTCAGCAGCGTGCATCATTTCAAGACGCTTTGCGTTGTCTGTTTCCTTCTTGATCATAGCGATGATAACATCGTATGTCTGAGCCCATGTGCCGTTTGTTACATTCTCGCCACCCCATTTTGTCATATCGAGGTTGTAGATTGCAACTGTAGCGTGTGCGCCCTTACCGAGCTGGCAGTCGTTGTTACCAGATGCGGATGTCCACATATCGAGGAAGGAGATCGGGTCATTGTAGTCGCCCAACCAACCGTTACGTGCGATTGTGAACTGGCCATCTTTACGAGTATTAAGGAATGTGTTCCACTCCTGTGACTCAAGAGTAAGAGTGATGCCTGCAGCTGCGAATGCGCCCTGGAGGTACTCACCGATTGCCTTATGTCCGTCACCTTCGTTGTACAAGTAAGTAAGTGTCGGAGGAGTCTTCTTCTCATCTGTTGTGTCGGGTTTGTCACCGCAAGCAGCCAAAGCGAACAACATGATGAAAACTAAGAGAAACGCTAAAACTTTTTTCATCTTAAATCGTCCTTTCAAAAAAAGAATTTATCCAAAGCGATATTCTCCCAAAGCACCAGAGAGAACACGCAAAAGACCAAATGATATTAACCGATTTTGTCCAGATTATGACAAGCCACGAAATGACCCGGTGCCGCCTCTTTGAATTCAGGCATTTCCAGAGCGCACTGCTCTGTTGCGTAGGCGCAACGTGTGCGGAAGGGGCAACCTGAAGGAGCGTTGAGCGGACTGGGAATATCGCCCTGCAACATTACACGCTGATTAGCACGCGCAATTTTCGGGTCCGGGACCGGCACTGCGGACAAAAGGGAAATTGAATAAGGATGCAAGGGATGGTTGTAAATCTCATTTGTTTCAGCAAGTTCAACCATCTTTCCAAGGTACATTACCGCGATACGATTGCTTATATGACGAACAACCAACAAGTCGTGCGCAATAAACAAATAGGTAAGACCAAGTTTTTCCTGCAACTCATCAAACATATTGATAACCTGAGCCTGAATTGATACGTCAAGTGCAGACACGGGTTCATCACAAACAATAAAGTCGGGGTTTACAGCAAGGGAACGAGCAATACCGATACGCTGACGCTGACCGCCTGAGAACTCATGCGCATAACGCGCTGCGTGCTCACTGTTAAGGCCAACGTAGCCCATCAATTCAAGAATACGTTCCTGACGCTGCTGCTTTGATTCATAGAGTTTATGAATATCAAGGGGTTCACCGATGATGTCAGCAACTGTCATACGCGGGTTAAGAGATGAGTAAGGGTCCTGGAAAACCATTGTTGCCTTCTTGCGGAATTCCTCAATCTCTTTACGTGTTTTGATCTGCTTGCCATCGTAATAAATCTCACCAGAAGTGGGCTGATAAAGGTTGAGCAAAGTTCTGCCGACTGTTGTTTTACCACAGCCTGACTCACCAACAAGTCCAAGTGTTTCACCACGCATAATATCAAAGGAAACACCATCAACCGCTTTAAGAGGTTTTGTTTTGAAAGGGGCAACGCTGATGTCAAAATACTTACACAAATTACGCACGGAAATAAGTGCGTCTTTATTTATCTCACTCATCGTTTGCAGCCTCCTTTTCAAGCATATTCTTGATATACATCCAACATGCAGTGCGGTGGTCGCAATTTACCTCCACGTTTTCAGGACGCTCTTTGATGCAGACTTTCATCGCTGCATCACAGCGAGGAGCAAACGGACAACCCTTGGGCATATTGAGAAGGTCAATAGGAGTACCACTGATGGGTTGGAGCCTTTTCTTCTCAGTCTCTGCTTCCACGGTGGGAATTGAACGGAGAAGGCCCTTTGTATATTCATGTTGGGGATTGTAGAAAATCTCGTCAGCAGTGCCCTGCTCACAAATCGAACCGGCATACATAACGATTACTTCGTCACACATCTGAGCAACAACGCCAAGGTCATGAGTAATCATAATGATTGCCATGCCAAGTTCATCCTGCAAAGACTTCATCAATTCAAGAATCTGTGCCTGAATTGTTACGTCAAGCGCAGTTGTCGGCTCATCCGCAATAAGAATATCGGGTTCACAAGCAAGAGCCATAGCAATAACTACACGCTGACGCATACCACCTGACAACTCGTGGGGGTACTGCTTCATACGCTTTTCAGGCTCATTTACGTTTACCATACGCAGCATTTCTACCGCACGATCCCACGCCTGTTTTTTGTTGCGGTTTGTATGCAACAAAATTGCTTCAATCAACTGGTGACCGATTGTATATGTGGGGTTAAGCGAGGTCATAGGATCCTGGAAAATGATGGACACCTTGTTGCCTCGAACTGTTTTCATTACTTTTTCACTAACACCTACCAACTCCTGACCTGCGAGTTTGATTGATGAGTCTTGGGAGATGGTAGCGTTGGGAGCAAGAATCTGCATAATTGAGTAAGCGGTTACGGATTTACCGGAACCGGACTCACCAACAATGCCCAATACCTTGCCATTATCCAAGTTAAAGGAGACGCCGTTGACAGCATTGACGATGCCGGCATCCGTCTTAAACGAGGTATGCAAATTTCTGACTTCAAGAAGAGCCATATTAAAACATCGTCCTTTCTTATCGTTTCAATTTCGGGTCAAACGCGTCACGGAGTCCATCGCCAAACAAGTTGAGCGAAAGAACTATCAAGGAAATTACAACTGCAGGTACGATCAATCGGTAAGGATAAGATGAAATACCATTGAGCGCATCGTTTGCAAGTGAGCCGAGCGACGGCATCGGAGCATTGATACCCAAGCCGATGAATGAGAGATAACTCTCAGTAAAGATTGCACTGGGCACTTGAAGTGCAGTTGAAATAATGATAACACTGATGCAGTTGGGAATAAGGTGCTTACGGATAATCCATCCGCCCTTTGCACCTGCAGTACGCGCTGCAAGTACGTATTCCTGCTCACGCAATGAGAGAATCTGGCCACGGATAAGACGAGCCATGGATACCCAGTAGAGCAACGCGAATACAACGAACAAACTTATAATATTGCCACCTATGGCCTGGAACACCGTTCCTTCAATCATCGTGCCTAGCGACGTTTTGAACGCTGCCGCCAACAAGATAACCATCAACATATCGGGCAATGAATAGATAATATCAACAATACGCATGATTACAAGGTCAACCTTGCCACCGAGGTAACCGGCAATTGAACCAACTGTCATACCGATTACAAGAACGATGATACTTGCAAAGAAACCTACTATCAAGGAAACACGCATACCGTAAATGATACGGATGAAATAGTCACGACCTGCGGAGTCAGTACCGAAAACGTGCGGGAACACACTCTCTGTTTCGCCGCTGTAACCTGAGAAGTAAACGATATGGAAACCGTCAACATCTTTGAACATCTGCACGTCTCCCGCAGCACGAACTGCTTTACCTAAACCGGTAGTGCTCCACAACCAACTCTTCATTTCAGCATAATCCTTGTTTGTTCTGCCGATTTTTGTATGGCTGATGCCGTCAGTATATTCGTAACTGATGTTGAGAAGATTCAGTGCATCGGAATCCACTGTGCTGTGACTGCTGAGTGCTGCAAAATCCGTTTCTGTGCGATTTGTTGCGTTAAACTCCGCAAGAATCTGCTCAGCACGTAACTGAGCCGCAGCGACAATCTGCTTGTCAGTTACAGAACCACCGTCAACCGGTGCTTCAATAACAATCTGATGGAAACTTGCTTTACCGAGCAAACGCTCACTTTCAGTCAAGCCATAGGTAAAAGGTGAAAGATTGTTGAAAGAATCATCAACGGGTTTACCGAGTTGGAGACCGAGTTGCTCTGCATAAGAGTACGGCCACACCATCGGAAGAATAATTGAACTGAGAACCAAAATTACAATGATAAAGAAACTCACTGTTGCAACTTTATCTTTAAGCAAACGCTTTACACCGTCTTTGAAAAATGTTGAAGACGGACGCATTTTAACCATATATTCCTTATCTTCAGCGGAAGCCGGCATAAAGGAATCGAGGTTTGTGTGCATACTAAATCTTTTTAAATCCATGTCGATTCCTCCTTATTTCAAATTGATACGCGGGTCAACCACTTTGTAGAGAATGTCGCTGACAAGGTTCATGAATACGATAAGTGTTGCAAGTACGATAGTTGTACCCATAATTACAGGGTAATCACGGTCTGTGATACTGCTAACGAATGTACGGCCGATACCGGGAACAGCAAAAATCTTTTCTACTACAAGTGAACCTGTAACGATGTACGCCAACATCGGACCAAAATATGTGATAACGGGAATGAGCGAATTCTTGAGAGCGTGGCCAAAGATAATCTTTCTACCGGAAACACCCTTTGCTTTTGCGGTACGGATATAGTCCTGACCGAGAACGTCAAGCATTGAAGAACGTGTAAGACGTGTGATATGAGCCATCGGTGAAAGGGACAACGTTATAATCGGCAGTATCAAGCCCGCTTTGGTTGTACCGTTGGCAGGTAACCACTGCAAAGCAACGGCAAACAAAAGCAAGAGCAATGAACCCATAATAAAACTGGGCATTGATACAAAAGCGGTCATACTAACCATTATACTCTTGTCAAACACTGTGTTACGGCGAAGTGCCGCACCGGCACCCAAAATAACGCCGACAATAAGTGCGATACCTGCCGCCGCTACACCAAGAGGAATTGATGTTTTCATACCTGTTACAATGATGTCTGTAACGTCACGCCCACGCTGTTTGATGGACGGACCGAAGTCAAACTCAGTAACGATGCCTTTTACATAAGTAAAATACTGTTCCATTACAGGCTTGTCCAAACCATACTTTGCCTCCAACGCTGCCTGAACTTCGGGAGAAACCGCCTTTTCACTCATAAACGGTCCACCGGGAACAGCCTTCATTGCAAAGAAAGTGATTGTAATTACAAGAAATACTGTAAACAAAGCGAGTAATACACGCTTAAGAATATAGAGTGCTGTCTTGGAATTCAAAATTTTCAACTCCTTAAGGATTCGTTAACGTTGCAGCCGTACATATATAATATGAACATATCGCTCGTTTAACTTTTAAAAATTACTATATTGATACATTATATCATATACCTTTTGAAATTACAAGCAAGAATTCGCTTTTTTTCTTGTTGCAAATTCATTTTCAGAACATTCTTTGTCTAAATTACACTTTTTTTGTTTCTATAACATCAATCTGTTTTTGCAATATTTGCCTAAAAAGCAGCACTGCAAAAGCACATTGACAAGTAATTATTCCACCATATAAAAAGTACGTAAAATCACTTATTTTCTGCAGTTTACTTTATAGCATCCATTCCTACATCTGGTTTTCTTTTTTTAATTTTCTCAACATCCCATAGTAAAGAGCAAAAGAAATGATAAGGGTTATTCCGTCAGAAATAAACTGAGTCCATATAAGTCCGTCTAATCCGGCAATACTCCTCATAATGAAAAGACACGGTATAAAGAACAATCCTTGACGGCAACTCGATAAAAGAAGCGACTGCAGGCCCTTTCCCATCGCCTGAAAACTTGAATTCATAAGCAGGTTTGTGAGCATGAACGGCATTGCAAGACACAAAACACGAAGCATCTTGGATGCAAGTTCAATTGTTTCCGTACTACCCTTCATAAAGAATTCAACTATATTGTTGGGGAAAAGTTGGAACACAACGATGCAAAGTAACGAGAACGTTATAGTGGTTGCTCTTGCAACAAGATTTACTCTGTCCATTCTCTTAAATTTCCTTGCAGAATAGTTATACGCAATCAACGGTAAAACACCTTGGCTCAAGCCTAGGCCGACATTGAACGGAATTGTGTCAATCTTCTTTACGATTCCGATTGATGCAACCGCTATATCACTGTACTGAGAGGCAAGGTTCATCATAAAACCGTTTGACACACAAACGAGCATAAGTGAAACAAACGACGGAATACCAACCGACACGACGGATATAGATATTGATTTCTTTAAAGTGAAATTTTTCAGGCTGAACGAAATTACACTCTTTTTGTGTATTACAGCATAGATTATGAAAAAGTAAATCATACTGCAAACGTTGGAAATCATTGTAGCAATAGCCGCACCCTCGATGCCCATATTTAATGGCATAATGAAGACATAATCAAGTATTATGTTGATTATTCCGCCCATTGCCAAGCCGATGCTTGCAAATGCAACTCTACCCTCACTACGAAGAAGGTTGCCTGTAAGAACAGATATTGTTGTAGGAATACCGCCAACAACGGTTGTCCAGAACAAATACTGCCTTGCATACTCAAGAGTGTCCTTGCTTGCGCCAAGCAAATTAAGAATCGGCGTCATAAAAATGAATAGTACTGCCGAATAAACCACCGTTACAATAAGACAACCATAGAAACTGAATGCCGACGCTTTCTTGGTATCATCAAAACTTTTTGCACCGAGCAAACGGGAGATAAGACTGCCGCCACCGATACCGAAAAGGTTTGACAAAGCAGTCAAAAGCAAAAACGCGGGAAATGCAAGCGAAGCCGCCGCAACCATCTGCGGGTTTCCCGTACGTCCAATAAAATAAGTATCCGCCAGATTATAAATCATTGTGACAAGTTGAGCCAGAATGGTGGGAACTGCCAACACGGCAACTGCCTTACCGACAGGCATTTTTTCAAAAATTTCCGTTTTTTTATTCGTCATATTAATCTCCTTTCCTCACCAATAACTTTAAACATACAATCTTTTTACACAAAAAAATATTTTATCAAATTATATCGAAAATTGCAAGAGGTATAAAAAAACAAAACACGGCACTGACGTACCGTGTTTTGTTTTGGTCGGGGTATCGGGATTCGACCGTCTGTACTTCGTACATACTATCGGCTCAACGACCGTTGCGTTGCAACAGTACCCGTTTCACCACTTCTCGCTAAAAACAGTTCCCCGAACTGTTTTTTTGCCGCTCACAGCCCTCTCGGGTTCGAATCCAATTCTAGCAAAAAAATAAAGAACAGCACCTTCGATGCTGTTCTTTATTTTTGGTCGGAGTGTCGGGATTCGAACCCGAGGCCTCTTGGTCCCGAACCAAGCGCGATACCAAACTTCGCCACACCCCGAAATTAACTTTTCCTAAACGCAAAGAGTATTATATAAAACTTTTTACTCATTGTCAAGCATTATCTTCATTTTTCTTTTATATCTTCGACATTTATTTTATCAAGGGTGTTGAATTGTACGTATATTATTGGTATAATTATTTGGTATCAAACTCAAATATAGCAAGGTGAATTAAAATGAGCGCTAAAAGAATTGTTGTAAAAGTAGGTACTTCAACCCTTACATACGACAACGGAAAAATAAATATCCGCAGAATGTCAAAACTCGTCAGCGTACTTTCCGACCTCAAAAACTCCGGTGTAGAAGTTGTTCTTGTTACATCCGCTGCGGTTGCGGTTGGCGTAAGCAAACTCCGTCTCCCCTCCCGCCCATCCGATATTATGGGACGTCAGGCGGCGGCTTCGGTAGGTCAGAGTGAACTGATGTTTATGTACGACAAACTGTTTGACGAATATCACCACACAATCGCACAGTTGCTCATAACAAAGGGTGACGTTGAGGTTGAAGAAAGACGAACAAACCTTATCAATACGTTCAATAAATTATTTGAATTCAACGCTATTCCGATTATCAACGAAAACGACAGTGTTTGCACGGAAGAACTTGTTTTTGGTGACAACGACACGCTTTCCGCAATTGTTGCGCGACTTGTCAATGCTGACACACTGATTATGCTTACGGATATTGACGGACTTTACAGCGGCGACCCGAGGCACGACAGTACGGCAACACTTATTCCCGTTGTTGAAAAAATCGATGATTACATCACGTCAATCGCCGGTTCAAACGGTACGGACAGAGGCACAGGCGGAATGATGACAAAAATCTCTGCAGCGAAAATCTCCACAAGCGCGGGAATTGATACATACATCATCAACGGTGACCATCCGACAAACATTTATAAAATACTTGACGGTGAAACGATAGGCACTTGTTTTAAAGCGACCAGATAACGGAGGCGAAAATTATGACCCAACTTGAAATAATGGGCAAAAGCGCAAAGGTTGCCGCACGTATGCTTGCTACAGCATCAACGGGCGCAAAAAATTTCGCTCTTAAAGCGATTTCAGAAGCGCTGATTGAAAACTCAGCCAAAATAATTGAGTGCAACAATATTGATATTGAAAACGCGCGCCAAAACGGAATGCCCGAATCAATCATTGACCGCCTTAAACTCGACGAGCAGAGAATTAAAAATATGGCAAAGGGCGTTGACGACGTAATCGCTCTCCCCGACCCCATCGGCAGAAGCATTGACGGCTCAAAGCACGCAAACGGAATGGTAATCAACAAGGTTACCGTCCCGCTTGGTGTTATCGGTATTATATACGAAGCAAGACCGAACGTTACTTCGGATGCGGCGGCACTCTGCCTAAAATCAGGTAACGCGGTTATTCTCCGTGGCGGCAAGGAAGCGATAAACTCAAACTCCGCAATTGCGCAAATAATGAGAAACGCCATTGAAAAAACAGGTTTAAGTGCCGACTGCATAAATTTTGTAACGGACACTTCAAGAGAAACCGCTTCACAGATGATGCGGCTTAACGAATATATTGACGTTTTGATTCCCCGCGGCGGCGCAGGACTTATCAGCGCCGTTGTCAACAACTCCACCGTCCCCGTAATTGAGACGGGTACGGGCAACTGCCACACCTACGTTGACAAAAGCGCGGATATTGAAATGGCGGTAAACATTGTAAACAATGCAAAAACCTCACGTCCGTCCGTTTGCAACGCTTGTGAAAGCGTACTTGTGCACAAGGATATTGCTGATAAATTTCTCCCCGCTATGTATGCAAAATTGAGAGAAAAAGACGTAACTGTACGCGGCGACGATGCGGTTTGTTCAATTCTTGACAATGCTGAAAAAGCAAATGAGGAAGATTGGGGTAAGGAATACCTTGATTATATTATTGCGGCAAAAATTGTTGCCGATATTGACGAAGCAATCGAGCATATCTGTACGTACAGCACCGGTCACAGCGAATGTATAGTAACGTCGGACTACGCTAACGCGCAAAAATTCCTCACTCAAATTGATGCTGCGGCAGTTTACGTTAATGCCTCCACAAGATTCACCGACGGCGGCGAATTCGGCCTTGGTGCAGAAATCGGAATTTCAACACAGAAACTCCATACAAGAGGCCCGATGGGACTTAACGAATTGACTACTGTCAAGTATCTCATATACGGCAACGGACAAATAAGATAAAAAAATTAAAAAAATGTATTTTGGTACTTGATTTTTTATAATTTATTGTATATAATGGTCGAGTGCCTTGCAAAAGGTATCAAAATACAATAAACGGAGAGATGGCTGAGTTGGTCTAAGGCGCACGACTGGAAATCGTGTATGGGCTAATACCCCATCGAGGGTTCGAATCCCTCTCTCTCCGCCAAAAATAAAGCATAGCACCACAGGTGTTGTGCTTTATTTTTTGTGCAGCAAAGTTCAGGGAGGGATTCGGACCCGTGAGGGTGCGAACGTTAAGAAAACAATTCGGGGAATTGTTTTTAGTGAGCAGTGGCGAAACGGGTACTGTTGCAAAGCAACGGTCGGTGAGCCATCAGTATGTGCAAAGCACAGACGGTCGAATCCCTCTCTCTCCGCCACAAAAAAAGTCACTTTTGTCTACTGACAAAGGTGACTTTTTCAATGATATCCGTTCCTTGCGGAACGGGTGATATAGCTGACGCTATGATATCTGCTTCGCAGATGATATACGCTTCGCGTATGAAGGAACGGATATTATTATGAGCGAAGCGAATAACAAGGTTCCGGGGCACCCGCTCAAAATCTTTGATTTTGTCAGCGGGTCGGGTTCTTATATCATATTTTCACGGAGTGGAAATATATCATACGGCATCGCCGTATATCATATCGCGTTAGCGATATATCATTGAAAAAGATACCAGTTTATGATATAATGCAAGAGAAAGAAGGTGCTTTTATGACTGAAAACAAATTACTTGACCTATCTTTTGAGTTTGCTGTTGCTATTGTAAATCTTGTTGACGGTGTAACTGCACCAAAGAGTTCCTATATGACCGATCAACTTGCACGAGCAGGTACATCTGTTGGCGCTAACATTCACGAAGCACAATATGCACAGAGTAAAAAGGATTTTGTAGCAAAGTTAGAAATTGCTTTGAAAGAATCAAATGAAACAAGTTATTGGTTGAAGCTGATGTATGAAACAAAAAGAATAGACCTCGAGAGTTATCAATATACAGAAAAACTATGTGGTAACATTCGTAGACTGTTAATTGCATCCTGCCGCACCGCAAAGGAGAATGGGAAATGAAAAAGGTTTTGAAGTGCGAAGTGCCGTTGCTCACTCCTACCGGGAAAGTGTTTGCTCCCATACAAATCGATTATGATGACACAGAAATTATATCTAATCCCTCCTCAGAAATCACGTTATGCTATAACGGAAACGAGTACAAAGGAAACGGCACGGATTATCTTTGGACTGATACCTTTGCTGATTTACAAATGAAGCTTCCCAACGATGTTAAGCTTGCTTGTTGTATGACCTGCCGTCACGGTAATATGTGTCCTTATGGAAATACTGAAAACCAACTGTTTTGCACGAAAGATATTCATATAAGCAGCAAAGAAGATATGTGCAATTTGTTTGATCAAACAGATTCGGTTAAAGAGCGTTCTGTTGCTTCACTTGATTTTTGCGATAATTTTGTTTATCAGAGCGAAGAGTATTACACATATAACGATTATTTGTATCAACTAAACAAGAAGGCAAACAGTTAAGAAAATCATATTACTTTTGGTCGTTTTTACCCCTACTTACGCTACTTTTAGTCGTTCTTTGCGTGATGCAGGCTTCGCCCGTGATGCACGCCTTCGGCGCGTGTGTGGAACGCATCGCATCACCTATCACAGCGAAGCTGCATCACTTATAACTTATTTGCAAAACAACTTAATTTGTGATATAATTTAATTAGACAAACTTGAATTTGACGGAGGAGGCATTCCGATGAGAAAACAAATTGCAACAATCATCATTTGTATTTTGTTCTTGTTCACTCTTGCTGGATGCAGTACCAAGCAAAAGTATAACGCAGAGGACTATATCGGGAAGACATCCGCACAAATCGAAGCAGAATATGGAAAATTCGATTGCTGTGGCATGCCCATTAGTGATGATGGGTTATATAGAAATACCGCTTGCGGATATACCATCCAAGAGCCAAAGAAAGGATTTTTGGGTACAGACCCAGAATGGCTTGTTTTCATTCAGTTTGACGAAAACGGTGTTGCCTACAACACCTACGAGGGATATCGACCTGGTGGTTAAATTCCAATTTGTCAAACGCTAGATTACACACCTAATCACTTTTCTTTGCCTTGTTTGTACACCGTTATACTGCAAAACACTACACTGTTGTGTAGTGCTTTTTTATTGTTTGGTCAGCAAAGCGGGATAAAACGTCTGTAAACCGCAGTTAATTCCCCCGCTCAACTGATGGTTTGTTGACTGTGTGCAAAGGCGCGGTTATACTGAAAATGAAAGGAGGCGTCGGAATGGACCAGATTAAGATTGGAAAATTCATCGCTGAGCGCAGAAAAAGCGTAAACCTGACACAAATGCAGTTGGCAGAGAAACTGAGCATCACTGATCGTGCGGTTTCAAAATGGGAAACGGGAAAATCCTTGCCCGACTCCTCCATTATGCTTGAACTGTGCGAAATTCTCAGCATCAACGTAAACGACTTATTAAGTGGGGAGGTTGTGACAATGGAGAACTACAACAAAGAGGCTGAAAACAAACTGATTGAAATGGTAAAGCAAAAGGAAATGACGGACAGACGTATGCTGACGCTTGAGGTTTTCATTGGCATTACGGCTACTGTAACACTTTTTGTAATGTTAGCGATTGCGATTTTTGTTCAGATGGAGGACTTTGTAAAATTCACTCTTATCGGAATCGGCTTTGTGCTTTTCATCATCGGATGTTTATTTGCACTGCGTATTGAGCAGATTGCGGGATATTACGAATGCCCGAAATGCGGCCACAGATACGTGCCGACCTACAAAGCGGTTAATATAGCGCCGCACCTTGGCAGAAAAAGACGGATGAGATGCCCCAAGTGCAACGAAAAGTCCTGGCAGAAAAAGGTAATCAGCAAAGAATAACACATTGAATTATCCCTTGTTTTAGTTTATAATCATAACAACAAAACTACACAAGGGGTGAAACCTTTGGACTACTTTCTTCTCAACATCATCTTTTTAATTTTCGGTCTTATCTATTATCTCTATTTCAGAGCAGGGATTTCGTCATACTGCAAGGTGTCTAAAATAAGCAAAAGCTTTGTAAGAAAGAATAAAAAAGGTATGGCAAATTACTGGCTATACAAGCAGTTGCATCAGCAACGCAATCTCGGCAGCTTTTACTATATCAACTATTTATTTCTTATCACACTTGCGGTTTTTCTTTTTGCAACTACTCTTTCGTGGATAAGCCGGTTGCGGATTCCAAGCATAATTATTGCTATTATACTTGGAATTATAGAAATTATCGCCACGTTCAAATCGTTAATTTATCATAATCTTGAACGCTTTGATCAACCGTTTGTACTTTTCAGAATCCGCAGAGGACCAAACGGAAGAAGCAGACACACAAATTCAATTCTGGACTGGGTTATTGGTTTTGTGCCATTGGGAGTATATCTATTCCTTCTGACAAGAATATAATCCGCACAAAAAGGATGATGATATTTTGACGGAAATTCAGAAACGATTGTTTGAATTGCAGGATGTGCAGTACAGAGAGTTTATGATAAAACTTATTCCGACAGTTGATGAAAAAACTGTTATCGGCATACGCACCCCACTGATACGAAAACTTGCAAAGTCACTCACACCCGAGCAAAAACGCAGGTTCACAGAAAAACTGCCTCACAGATATTTTGAAGAAAACAACCTGCACGTTGCAATAATTGAGCAGACGAAGGATTACGGAGAGATGATTGAGCAGATTGAGAAATTTCTCCCCCACATTGACAACTGGGCAACCTGTGATATGATGCGCCCGAAAGTTTTTAAAAAGCATCCGTCGGAATTGCTTTTAAAAATCAATGAATGGGTTAAATCCGACAAACCGTACACGGTGAGATTTGCGCTCGAAATGCTGATGTGTTTTTATCTTGACGATGAATTCAAAGAGGAATATCTTAAAATCGCAGCGCAGGTCAAGTCGGACGAATATTACGTTAAGATGATGGTTGCGTGGTTTTTCGCAACGGCACTCGCAAAGCAGTACGAGTCGACTCTCCCCTACGTAGAACAAAGAAAACTTGAAAAATGGACGCACAACAAAGCGATTCAAAAATCCATCGAAAGTTTCCGTATAACAAAAGAACAAAAAGAATATCTCAAAACGTTAAAAGTGTAATAGTTTTGAGCGATAAAATAACCGCCCGTAATCACACACGTGATTACGGGCGGTTTTGATTATTCAATTATTTAAGCGCTTCTATTCTGGTTTTGAAATTGCCAAGAACACTGCCGAAAAGTATGAAACTTGCAGCCCTTGACAAATCACAAATAAGTGTAATCAACGAACTCTCGGTTATCGAAATAAGAGTACCCAATGCGAAAAATACTCCTCCGATTATCGCCAAAATCGCAACGAAACCAGAAATCTTTCCCATCACCGTATTTGTTTCGATAGTTGCCTTGATTGATTTTACCGTTCCAATCGCCTTTGCATAATAGATAATCGCAAAAACAGCGACTATTACCAAAATGATAATGATAGTTATCAACAAAACCGACAAATCGTCCCTTATCACAGGTCCGTCAAAGAAAGAGCCGAAGATATATTGTAAGTCCTGATTGCTGATACTGTCCATACCAACCAAAAACAACACAAGTCCCAATATGATAATCGGGAAAGCAACACACAGCAATACAAGTAAAATTACCAGCATTACCCTTATCAGTGAAAGTCCGGAGGTGCTGATTTGCTCATCATTATTTGCAGATCTGTACGTCATCCACAATCCTGTAAGAATCAAAGCGTTCGGCGCAGTACCAACAACTGCGGTAACAAGTGACGCCACACGTGATGCAGAAAAAGAAACCATACCACCGATTGTAATTCTTACAGTCGGAGTTACCACCGCATTATAAAGCGAGATCATAAACGTCAGCGACAACATAACGGTAAAAACAATGAGCGTTGCCAAAAACAGTGTTGACTTTGCGCGATCCCTCACCGTATCCATGACGGAATTTGCAGAAAGCAAGGAAACCGAAGAATAATCGGATGGTGCCCCGCCTGAGTTATCCGCAGCCGTCCCTCCGCACTCAATGCAGAAATTCGCATTATCGTCAAGTTTAATACCACAATTCTGACAATATTTCACACAAAACACTCCCAACTTTTTCAGTATATCAAAAGAGTATCACATAACAAGTTAAAAGTCAAACAAACTGAGTTGATTGCTTTCGGGCAAGCCGCCGAGCGCTCCTGCCTCCTGCAAGGTTTCAATAACGCTTTTACCAACACCTGCTCTTGTCTGGAAGTCCTCAACGGAGATAAACTCCCCGCCGCTCTCCCTTGCTTTTGCAAGTGCAGCCGCAGCGTTTTCTCCAAGTCCCTCAAGTGCAGAGAAAGGAAGTCTGATTTTACCATCCTCAATCTTATACACTCTCGCTTCAGACTTATAAATATCAACGGGCAAGAACTCAATTCCCCTTGCAAGCATTTCAAGCACAATCTGGAGAATTGTAAAACGGGAATGATCCTTTGCAGTCGCTTCCTTACCCTTCATTTTGATCATCATCATACGCTCTTTTACCGCGTGTTTACCTCTCAAAGCCGCTTCAGCGTCAAGGTCACCTCCGCGCACAGTGAAATAAGCGGAATAATATTCAATGGGTTTATAAACTTTGTACCAAGCAACACGCAACGCGGCTGTAACGTAAGCGGCGGCGTGCGCCTTGGGGAACATATACTTGATCTTCAGACAAGAATTTATGTACCACTCGGGCACTCCGTTTTTGCGCATACATTCCTTATGCTCATCGGTAAGCGCTTCGGGCGCTTTACCCTTTCTTGTAATCTCCATAATCTTAAACGCCATCTTGGGTTCAAGCCCCTTATGGAGAAGATACGTCATAATACTGTCACGCGTTCCGATAACTTCGGAAATGGTACACGTTCCGTCATTGATAAGATCCTGCGCGTTACCGAGCCACACGTCAGTACCGTGTGAAAGTCCCGAAATCTGAAGCAAATCGGCAACGGTTTGAGGCTGAGCATCAATAAGCATCTGGCGCACAAATTCCGTTCCCATTTCGGGAATTGACAAAGTGCCGGTATTGCAGTCAATGTCCTCACAAGTAACTCCGAGCGCTTCGGGTGATGTGAAAAGGCTCATAACCTTTCTGTCACCGATGTCAACACTCATTACGGGAATACCCGTAGCATCTTCAAGATACTTGTAGATGGTCGGAATATCGTGGCCAAGAAGGTCAAGTTTAAGGATGGTATCGTGCAGATATTTGAACGGGAAGTGGGTTGTCATCTTGCCCTTTTCCTTATCGTCTGCGGGATACTGTACGGGGGTGAATTTGTAAACATCGTACTCCTTGGGAATGATAAGCATTCCACCGGGGTGCTGACCCGTTGTACGCTTGATACCCGTACAACCGAGGGAAAGACGCTCAATCTCCGCTCTGTTTGCGGTGATGCCACGTTCAGCAAGATAATTCTTAACGTAACCAAAAGCGGTTTTGTCAGCAACACCGGAAATTGTACCCGCTTTGAAAACCTGACCTTCACCGAAAAGCACCTCGGTATATTTATGAGCACGCTCCTGATACTCACCGGAGAAGTTAAGGTCAATATCAGGCTCTTTATCTCCGTCAAAGCCAAGGAAGGTTTCAAACGGAATTTCAAAGCCGTCCTTATGATACTTTGTGCCACATTCGGTACAGTCTTTATCGGGCAGGTCAACGCCTGTGCCAACTTCACCGTGAGTGAAGAACTCACTGTGTTTGCAATTCGGGCAGACATAGTGCGGTGCAAGGGGGTTTACTTCGGAAATGCCAAGCATTGTTGCAACGAATGACGAACCGACAGAGCCTCTTGAGCCGACAAGATAGCCGTTATCAACGGAGTTCTTTACAAGTTTCTGCGCAATCATATACAAAACGGAGAAACCGTGTTTAACGATTGAGTTTATCTCTCGGTCAAGTCGGTCATATACAATCTGCGGCAACGGATCACCATAGATTGACTTTGCCGTATCCCAACAAATCTGCTGCAAATCCTCAACCGCACCCGGAATGGACGGAGCGTATTTACCGCTTGGAATAGGTTGAATATCATCAGAAATCATATCCGCTATCATATTGGGGTTATCAATTACAATTTCTTCCGCTTTTTCTCTGCCGAGGAAAGCAAAATCAGCGAGCATTTCGTTGGTTGTTTTAAAATACAACGGAGCCTGATTGTCAGCATCACTGAAGCCCTGTCCCGCCATAAGAATTCGACGGAAAGCCTCGTCGCTGGGATTCATAAAATGAACGTCGCCGGTTGCAACAACGGGTTTGCCAAGATGGTCAGCGATTCTGATAATCTGGCGGTTAATCTCATTAAGCGCTTCCTCATCCTTTACGTCACCATTGCGGATAAGGAATTCATTATTGCCATTCGGCTGAACTTCAAGGTAATCATAGAAAGACGCAATCTCACAAAGTTCATCAAACGGTCTGCCCTCAAGGACGGCACGGTAAAGTTCGCCCGCCTCACAGGCACTGCCGATGATAAGACCTTCACGCATTTTGACAAGTTCACTTCTCGGAATACGGGGATTTTTGAAGAAATAATCAACGTGCGCTTTTGAAGTAAGGATATAAAGATTACGCAATCCTTCCATATTCTTGACAAGGATTACCATATGATAGGGACGGAGTTTTTTGTAGTCACCCGTACCAAAACCCGTGTTAATCATATCAAGAGTTCTGATTTCGGGATACTGCTCCCCTATCTCCCTGAGTATATCGATGAGGATAAGACCAAGTGTCTGCGCATCGTCATACGCTCTGTGACTTGTATATTCAGGCAATTGCAAATGCTTTGCAATTGTGCCGAGTTTGTAATTTTTGATTGAAGTATAAATTGAACGTGCAAGTACAAGAGTGTCAATGAAAGCGGGTCTGAAATCAATTCCGAGTCTGTTACATGACGCGGAGATAAATGACATATCAAAGTTTGCGTTATGTGCAACAAGGACACTGTCAGCACAAAACTCAATGAATTTCGGGATTGCAACACTCTCATCGGGTGCATCGGCAACCATTTCATCAGTAATGCCCGTAATCTCCGTTATTCTTTCGGGAATCGGCTTTCCGGGGTTTACAAAAGTTGCAAATTTATCGACAATCTTACCGTCGACAACTTTGACTGCGCCGATTTCCGTTATACGCTCATTGAGCGCACCGATACCCGTTGTTTCAAGGTCAAAGACAACGTAACTGCCATTGAGCGCCATTGTGCTCTCGCCTTTGAGAATCGGTATCATATCATCAATAAAGTACGCCTCAACACCATAAATTAACTTTATACCCGCTTTTTTAGCGGCACTACAAGCCTCGGGATATGCCTGAAGGACACCGTGGTCAGTAACCGCAACCGCTTTGTGACCAAAGTGAGCAGCGCATTTGACAAGGCTTTCGGGAGAAGAAACACCATCCATCTGGGAAAGAGTTGTGTGAAGATGGAGTTCAACTCTCTTTCGCGGTGCGTTATCACGGCGGATGTACTTTCTTGCCTTAAAGATTGAATCGGCATTCAGAACTGTTTCACCGATATATTTATCATCCTGCACGTCACCTCTGACGATAACTGTGTCACCGTTTTTGATGTTGTCAAGAATGGGCTTACAATTTTCTTTGAAATCAAACACCTTGACAGTATATGACGATGTATAGTCAGTAATATTGAAAGTGATAATATTTCTTCTGCCGTCCTTTGTTTCCCTCACGTTAGTACCGAAAACGTCACCCCAGACGCCGGCACTTCCCGTATCGTATGAAAGAGTTGAAATAGGTACAAGTTTTGGCAACTTGTCCTTACCGAAAATATGCTTTTCGGATCCGCTGATGATAGGATTTTTTTCGTCAAAATCCTCAACGCTCTCCTCTTTCTCCCTCTGCTCACGTTCCTTTTCTTTCTGCTTTTTGAGTTCGTCCTCAATAATCTGACGCTCAACCTGAGCCATCATATTTTCATATTCTTCACTATCAGCAAACATTTCCGTTCTGCCCGTAAATTCAACCTCGACATAAATACCGAACATTGACTTTATGATGCCTCTGATAGCCTCCACCAAACCGTTGTTTTCAATGATATCAAGTCCGCCATTGATAAGGTTGATTGACAAAACTTTGTTTTCATAAGTTGCGGTTGAATCAATGAACACGCCGCTCATTGAGGGGTTTGTGAATTTGATAAACTCAACAAGTTCGGGGTAATAATCCGCACCAAACAACTCAGCAGGGAATTTTGGGCTGATTGACGCACCCGACAAATTCATCGCTTTTGCAATAACCGATTCAGCACACCTGATATTTTTTAAGGATTCTATCTGATTGAAAAGGCAGACCACTTCAATAACTCTTTTTTCGCTGTCCACCGTTACTTCCTCAACTTCACAATTCCGGATTGCTTCCGAAACTTTTGTAAAATCAAGAAAACCGTTAAAAGTATTTATAAAGGTATTTCCCATAATTTTTCACCACTATAATTTTTCAATTTCCTGCATTAACTCATCTACAAGTTTATCTTCGGTAACTTTTCTGAGCACTTCGCCCTTTTTGATAATTACGCCGCAACCATTGCCGCCCGCGATGCCGATGTCGGCCTCTTTCGCTTCACCCGGGCCATTTACTATACAGCCCATAACAGCAACTTTTATCGACTTTTTGCAAGTCCTGAGCCTGCTTTCAACCTCATTGGCAAGCGAAATCAGATCAATCTGAGTCCTGCCGCAAGTGGGGCAACTGACAATCATCGGGCAATCGGTTTTCAATCCGACTGAACGCAAAATATCAAAGCCGGCCGCAATCTCCTCCACGGGATTTGCGGTAAGAGAAACGCGGATTGTATCACCTATTCCGTGCGCAAGCAAAGAACCGATTCCCACGGACGATTTGATAAGTCCCATACGCTGCGTACCCGCCTCAGTAACACCGAGATGCAAGGGATAGGACGCACGTTCACTCATAAGTTCATACGCTTTTATCATATCGATAACGTTTGAAGATTTGATTGAAATAACAATATCGTCAAAATCATACTTATGTAAAAGTTGAACGTGATAGAGAGCGCTATCAACAAGCGCCTCGGGGGTAACTTTGCCGTACTTTGCAAGAATCTCCTTTTCAAGCGAACCACTGTTTACGCCGATTCTTATCGGCACACCTTTCGATTTGCAAGCGTTTGCAACTGCACGCACGCGTTCATCCGAGCCAATATTTCCGGGATTTATTCTGATTTTGTCAACGCCTGCCTCAATACTCTCAAGTGCGATTTTATAATCAAAATGAATATCAGCAACAAGCGGAATATTAACTTTTGATTTTATTGCGGGAATAAGTTTCACTGCCTCCAAAGTCGGCACGGATACTCTTACTATTTCGCAACCCGCTTCTTCAAGTTCAATCGCCTGTTTTACGTTGCCGTCAGTATCATCCCAGCGCACGTTAAGCATTGACTGCACCTTTACGGAATTTGTTGCACCGATTTTCACACCGCCAATTTTGACTTCTTTTGTTACTCTTCTATCAAGCATAGCAATCTACCCTCTGAAAAATTTTGTCACGTCGCTGACCGATACTATCAGCATAAATCCGAGTAGGATAATCAGTCCCACACCGTGAATGATTCCTTCGTACTTCGGTTTCATCGGTTTTCTTCTTATCGCTTCGATAATCAGAATTAAAAATCTTGCGCCGTCGAGTGCAGGGAAAGGAAGCAGATTCATTGTGCCGATGTTTATGGTGATAAACGCCATAATATAGAGTATCGGCGCTACGTCCTGCCACATTGACCTTGCGGAATCGGCAACGATTGAAACAATGCCTATCGGACCTGACAATTCGCTGAACGAAACGTTGCCCGTTATAAGGTCGGCAAGGCTTATCCAAACAAGCCGAGCCATCGACGCCGTCCATTTGAACGAGTGCTTCAACACGTTCCAGAAATTGTTCTCAAGCCCTTGTATCAAAAAGTCAAGACGAATCATTTTCTGCCCGTCCTCATACTCCTTCATATCAAACTTAATGCCTTGAAGTTCAATTTTTTCGCCGTCGCGTTTAACAACCATATCAACAACGCCATCGGTATCCCTGCTGATCGCAAGAGAAAAATCAAGCGTTGTTATAATTCTCATTCCGTTGATGTCGGTTATCTCGTCACCAAGTTGCAAGCCATAATTCTGACTTGTTGAATTGTCGGCAAATTTTGCAACGACGGGTTCGGTAAGGTCGCCCGAAACACCGAGGTAAAAACCGATAAGCAATAGTCCAAGAAGCAAATTCATAATTGCACCCGCAACGACGATAATCATTCGTTTCCATACCTTTGCTTTTCCAAACGAGCGCTCGTCGGGACTTTCCGCATCCTCACCCTCCATACTTACGTAACCGCCAATCGGGAAAAGGCGCAGGGCGTAAAGAGTCTCACCCTTTTTGAACTTAAAAAGAGCGGGGCCCATACCGATTGCGAACTCATTGACTTTTACTCCCGACCATTTTGCACAAATGAAATGGCCGAATTCGTGGATAAAAATTACAAGACCAAAAAGCAAGATTGCAACCAAAATCGGCCACGCTTTGCCCCATACTCCTGCCGCTACGCTTGCAAAAGACGCAGTAATCAACGAAACCTCTCCTAACTCAAAAAACCGTTACTTGCAAAGTTCCAGCACGTAATTTCTCGCCCAACGGTCAACCTCAAGAACGTCGCTGAGAGTATAATCGTCAACGTTAGGTGTGTTTTCCATAGCGGAATTTACAAGTTCTGCAATATCTGTAAAACGAATCTTTCTGTCAAGGAAGAGCGCTACCGCCTGTTCGTTGGCGCTGTTTGCGCTTGCGGGATACAATCCTCCACGGCCGATTGCTCTTTTACAGATATCCATACACTTAAAAGTGTCATAATCGGGTTTATAAAAAGTAAGTTTGCCATAGTCGGCAAGTTCAAGTCTTGCCGCAGGAGATTCCACCCTTGCAGGATAAGTTATAGCATACTGGATAGGTATGGACATATTTGGTACACCGAGTTGCGCTATAACACTGTTATCATCGTACTCAACAAGTGAATGGACAATACTCTCCCTATGAACAACAATATCTATCATATCGGGCGTTGCATCAAAGAGCCAGACTGCCTCTATAAATTCAAGCCCCTTATTCATCATCGTAGCCGAATCGACGGTTATCTTACGCCCCATACTCCAGTTTGGATGTTTGAGCGTGTCTTCAACCGTCATATCTTTAAGTTCATCTATACTCTTGCCGAAAAACGGGCCGCCCGATGCAGTGAGGATAATCCTCTTGACTGACTTGCGGTCATTTCCCTGCAAGCACTGAAAAATTGCAGAATGTTCACTGTCAACGGGAAGAAGTTTTACTCCCTTTTCCTTGACCTTTCCCATTACGAGTTTGCCGCCCGCAACAAGAGTTTCCTTGTTTGCAAGAGCAACGTTTTTGCCGCTCTCTATCGCGCACAAAGTGGGCTCAAGTCCGACCATACCAACAACACTGTTGAGAACTGTTGCGCCGTCATCCCGTGACGCACACTCACACAGTCCTTCCATACCCGCTAAAACACAGGTATCGGTATCGGAAATATTACGTTTGAGTTCAAGCGCAAGCCGCTCATCCATAACTGCCGCAACTTTCGGGCGAAACTGCCTTATCTGCTCTTCGAGCAATCCTATGTTGCTGTTTGCCGTAAGCGCAGTTATTTCAAGTCCGAGTTTTTTCGCAACAACGAGAGCCTGCGTACCTATTGAACCGGTCGAGCCGAGAATGGACAGTTTATCATTCATTATTATTCACTCCTGAATTTTAATATACCTGTACCTATTTAATAATTAACAAAAGCGCATAAAGTGCGGGTGCGGTAAAAGTAACACTGTCAAAACGATCCATAATTCCGCCGTGACCGGGCATAATTTTGCCATAATCTTTTATTCCGACGTTTCTCTTGATAACCGATGCGCTCAGGTCGCCGCACATACCGACAACGGAAAGCAAGACGGAAATAGGAATTATGAGAAGAATCGGATAACTCTGTCCTTCCGGCAAAGTCAAATTATAAATAACCGTTGCAAGCACGTTAAACGCTACGCATCCGAGTATACCGCCAATTGCACCCTCAACTGTCTTTTTCGGGCTTATTTTCGGGCAGAGTTTCTTCCTGCCGAGGAAAAATCCCGTAAAATAAGCGCAGGTGTCGGTCATCCACGCGCTCAAAAGAGCAATCGCGATATAGAAAACCCCTTCATTTTCCATATAGTTCGCAGATACACCCATATATCCGTCACGAAGAAATACAAGGCTACCAAAAGCAAAGGAAAGCGTGAGCGTTATAAAACCTGCCACCGCTGTTTCACTGAAAGATATTTTTTCGAAGCGGATAAGTTGCAGAATCATAATCACCAAAACGATGAATACGGCAACACCGACAGCAACGTTATTATTTACGTAAACTTTAAGTGGAAACAAAAACGCAAAAAGCATACAGGGAATCATAATCTCCAAGTGCGACGTTTTAACCGCTTTCAAAACCTCATAAACCGCAATCGCAGCCATAAGCGAAACTGCAAGAGCAAAAACGGGAGTTTTTACAAAACACATAATCACGGCGAGAATTACAACCGCAACCGCTCCCGATATAATACGTACTTTCAAATTAAAACACTCCTACCTGAAAATTCTTTTATTTTGCATCGCCGAAACGGCGGTTTCTTTTTGCGTAATCGGCAATTGCCGCATCAAGATCATCCGTTGTAAAATCGGGCCAAAGAATATCCGAAAACCAGAACTCCGCATAAGCGCACTGCCAGATGAGAAAGTTTGAAAGACGGTATTCCCCACTGGGTCTGATGATGAGGTCGGGCTCATCCTGCCCAGTCGTATATAGTGAGTCGGAAATCATATCTTCCGTTATCTCCTCGGGCGAAACTTCACCGCATTTTACTTTATCGGCAATCATCTGCACCGCACGTACGACGTCGGCACGTCCGCCGTAATTTACCGCAATATTGAGCACCATGCCCGTGGCATCCTTTGAGGTTTCTTCAACCTCCTGCATAAGTTCCTGAATATCGGGCGCTAAAACACTTCTGTCTCCGATAAAGAGCGTTTTGATATTTTCTTCCTTATAATTTTTAGCATCTTTAAGGTAGTCACGAAGCAAATTCATAATGCCCTCAACTTCCTGCGGGGAACGTTTCCAGTTCTCAGTAGAAAAAGCGTAGGTGGTCATATACTTAATACCGATTTTGTTGGCATAAGAAGCAATCTTTTTGAAGGTTGATGCGCCGACCGTATGCCCCGCAACGCGCGGCAATCCCCTTTTCTTTGCCCAACGTCCGTTACCGTCCATAATAATTCCGATATGATTCGGCAGAACAATATTCTCATTAACAATTGATTGTTTCTTCTTTCTTTTAAACAACGCCATAATATCACCCACAACGCACAAAATCTGCGCCCTTCTCTAAATTGCAAATAACAGCCCCCAGAATCCGAGGGCTGTTATAATAAAACAAATTTTAAAATAATCAGATTTCGAGAATTTCTTTCTCTTTCTTAGCGTACATTACGTCAATTTCCTTTACGTACTTGTCGGTAATGTCCTGAAGTTGCTTTTCTCCATCTCTCTGGTCATCCTCAGTGATAACGCTATCCTTTTTCATAGCCTTGAGTTTATCCATAGAGTCACGTCTGATTGAACGGATTGCAACCTTTGCATCCTCAGCCTTCTTAGACGCCTCTTTTACGAGTTCACGTCTTCTCTCCTCTGTCGGTTGGGGGAAGTTAAGGCGAATTACAACGCCGTCATTCTGCGGGTTAATTCCGAGTTCGGAAGCCTGAATAGCCTTGCAGATGGAATCAAGAGAAGTTTTATCCCACGGCTGAATTACAAGAGTTCTGCCGTCGGTTACGGAAATTGCCGCCATCTGATTTATGGGTGTTGGCGCACCGTAATAGTCAACGCTGATTCTGTCAAGAGAAGCCGCAGACGCTCTGCCCGCTCTGATAGAATTAAACTCGTTATTGAGCGCTACAAGTGATTTTTCCATTCTTTCTTTAGTTGCATTAAAAAGTTCTTTCATTTTTATTTGTCTCCCTTCAAAATTGTTCCGACTGTCTCGCCAAGCACTGCTCTGACTATATTATGCGGGTCGGAAAGATTAAATACAAGAATCTGGACGTTATTATCCATACAAAGAGTTGCCGCCGTGCTGTCCATAACGGTAATCTCCTTGCTGAGCATTTCCATATATGTAAGCGTATCGTACTTTTTAGCGTTGGGATTCTTTTTCGGGTCACTGTCATAAACGCCATCAACGTTGGTTGCCTTGAAGATAACCTCCGCATCAATTTCAAGCGCACGCAAAGCCGCAGCAGTATCAGTTGAGAAGAACGGGTTACCTGTTCCGCAACCAAAAATAACAACTCGTCCCTTTTCAAAATGTCTGACCGCTCTGTTGCGGATATATGGTTCAGCAATCTCTTTCATTTCAATAGCGGTCTGAACACGGACTTCAACTCCAAGTTGTTCAAGAGCATCAGCCAGAGCAAGAGAGTTCATAGCAGTTGCAAGCATTCCGATATGGTCCGCTCTTGTACGCTGCATATGCTCACTTGTACGGCCGCGCCAGAAGTTTCCTCCGCCAACAACAAGACCAATCTCAACCCCCAGATCAGCGCACTCCTTAACAGCGCGACAAATTGAATTCACGGTATCACCGTTAATTCCGTGGCCTTTCTCGCCCGCTAAAACTTCTCCGCTGATTTTAAGCAGAATTCTTTTGTAAACAGGTTTCATACTACTAATCATCCTTTCTACCGCACCGAATTTTTGAACTCCGACACAGCATTTTATTTGACGATGAAACTTTCATTCATACTCTTGTTATATTCTACTTTAAATTCCGCTTTCTGTAAATAGATTTTTTAAAATTTTTTTGACGATTTTAACATTTTATTAACAAAGAAAGGTATTACATTTTTCGACTAACCGTGCTATAATATCGTTAGGACATTATAAGTGAAATCATTTGACATTATCTATGAAGGTGAGAACGTGTTTTCAGTAGAAGAAGTTATCATTTACGGTGGGTACAGCGTTTGCAGAATACTCGAAATAATCCCAAAGGAACTCGACGGTAAAATGGTTGATTATTACGTTTTAAATCCCGTTTTCGACTGTAGAGCCAAAATTTTTGTGCCCGCAAACAATCCTGTGTTGGAAAAGAAAATGCACAGAGTTCTTTGTGAACAGGATGCCTATGACTTAATACAGTCCATCCCGCAGGAAACGGAAATATGGATTGACAACCCTGTTGCAAGAAAAGAAAGATACACGGATATATTCACCTGCCGCAACCGTCACGAAATCATTGGACTTATAAAAGCGCTGCGTTCACACCGCGCATTGCAGGCAACAAAAAAACGCCGCCTTCATATATCAGACGAACGTTTCCTTAAAGAAGCGGAAAAGACAATGTGTGAAGAATTGGCATTTGCGCTTCATATATCACCTTCCGACGTGCCGCAATTTATTGCTCAGCGGTTAAGTTAGGGTGCAAAGCGCTTTAGTTTTCCATTCAGTAACGCAGCCGCAAAACAAAGCGCGATATCGCCCGGCGCAACAAGTACAAAGCAGCGCAGAAACACAATCCATATCCCCAACTCTACATTCAAAACGAAACGCCAAATCAAATAGTAATAAATCATCCCTACGCAGTACGTTGCAAGCAAACCGACAAGACACGCGAGCAACGAAGTTTTAAGCGAGGGATTTTTTTTACGTTCAGTTATGAAACCCACCAGAAAAGCGGCAGGAATAAATCCGACAATATAACCGAAGGTGGGTTGTGCAACGTATGAAACGCCTCCCCCCTGAGTAAAAACAGGAATTCCTATCAAACCGATTATCATATACAGTGCGGCGCTTGTTGCACCGAGTTTACTGCCAAGCAGCAACCCCGCCAGAACAACAAAGAAGAGTTGAAACGTAATCGGAAGCGGCAACGGTATGCGAAGAAATGCACCAACGGCAATAAGCACTGTAAACAACGCGCACATTACAATTTTTTGAGATTTATGTTTCATTGTCACCCCTCCTTGTTTAATCAGTTGACATTGTAACCCGTTCAAGTACAATTGTCAACCATTAACAACAAAATGGTTGATAATAATAAAACTATATGATAAACTGAAAGAAAAAAGGCAGGTGTAACTATGAGTGACAACGAAATCCGCGTACGCGACATTGTATTAACGTTCCTTGAAAATAATCAGGGAGAATATATATCGGGTGAAAAAATTGCAAGCAATGTGGGTGTAAGTCGAAATGCAGTCTGGAAAGCAATAAAGCAGTTGCAAACGCAGGGGCATAAAATACACTCGTCAACAAACAAGGGATATTGCCTTGACCGAAGCAGTGACGTACTTTCGAAACAGAGCATTGAAAAGCATCTTAATACAAACGTATTTGACATTGAAGTTGTAAAAAGTGTTTCATCAACTAACACAATTTTACGCCAGAGAGCAGAGCAGGGTGAAAAAGAGGGCACAGTACTTATTGCCGAGGAGCAGACGCACGGCAGGGGCAGACTGGGGCGCGACTTCTTCTCCCCCATCAACACGGGCATTTATATGAGCATCATTTTACGCCCGTCTATTCCTGCCGAAAAATCCGTTATGATAACGACTTGCGCCGCGGTTGCGGTTGCCGAAGCGATTGAAGAAATTGCAAAAAAGGAAGCCAAAATCAAATGGGTAAACGATATTTTCTGCGGTGACAAAAAGGTCTGCGGAATACTGACGGAAGCGGCGCTCGCCGTTGAAAGCGGTACTCTTGCCTACGCTGTACTCGGCATAGGAATAAACGTTTTCCCACCTGAAAACTCTTTTCCGAGCGAGATTGAAAATATTGCAGACTCCGTTTTTGACAATTGCGATACAACGGAAAACTTCAGAAGCATTCTGATTGCACGTGTGCTTGAAAACTTTTGGAAATATTACGGTGACATTGAAAATCGTCCGCATTTTGAACAATATAAAAGACGTTCAATGGTGCTTTCAAATAAAATCAACGTTATTTCGGGCAAGAACACTTACGAAGCGTTTGCGCTTGACCTTGACGAAAATTTCAATTTGATAATTATGCTCCCTGACGGTGAAATAAAACATCTCAATTCGGGCGAAGTGAGTGTGAGAAGAAAATAAAGTAAAGCCTTGGAATCAAACGATTCCAAGGCTTTTTGAGTTATTTTGTAATTCTTATGATTTCATCGAGAATTTTGTGCGCTGCTTTCTGCTTATCCATAAGTTCAAGTTGGATTTCTTCGTCGGCGGTGATAAGAGTCAAAACGTTTGTGTCAACACCGAAACCCGCGCCCTCAACTTTGAGATTATTTGCGGCAATCATATCAACGTTTTTCTTTTTGAGTTTTGCTCTTGAATTTTCAAGCATATTCTCAGTTTCCATTGAGAAACCGCAGATGAACTGATCATCACGGCGAGTTGAACCGAGGTGAGCGAGAATATCGGTTGTCCTTTTGAGCGGGATGCTCATATCGCCGTCTTTTTTCTTGATTTTATTGTCTGCAACACATACGGGCGTGTAGTCGGCAACAGCGGCAGATTTGATGATAATATCACTCTCGGGAGCATACTGCGCAACTGCCTCGAACATATCCTGTGCACTGACGACCTGCACAAAATTCATAAACCTCGGCTTATCGAGTGCTGTTCTACCCGAAACGAGAGTTACTTCCGCACCTCTGAGCATCGCCGCCTGTGCGATTGCATAACCCATTTTGCCGGTTGAATGGTTTGTTATGTACCTGACAGGATCAATCGCTTCCTGCGTTGCGCCAGCGGTAACAAGCACTTTTTTGCCGAGCAAATCTTTTTCAAATGCGAGTGCCTTTTCAATGTGAGCATAGAGTTCTTCGGGCTCGGGCATTTTACCCGCACCCGTATCACCACAAGCGAGATAGCCGACAGCGGGCATTATTACGTCAAAGCCGTAATGTTCAAGTTTCTTTATATTATCCTGCACAATTGCGTTCTCAAACATCCTTGTGTTCATAGCGGGTGCAACGGCAATCGGACACTTACAAGCGAGAATTGTTGTTGTGAGCATATCGTCCGCAATTCCGTTTGAAAGTTTTGCAATCACGTTTGCAGTAGCGGGTGCAACCATAACAAAATCCGCACGCTTTGCAAGGGATACGTGCTTTACGTCCCACTCGTGATCACGGTCAAAAGTATCGACTATGCACTTATTACCCGTCAAAGCCTCAAACGTTGCCTGCGTAATGAAATTAGTTGCATTCTGTGTCATTATAACGTGAACATCGCAACTTTTCTTTTTGAGCATACTTGCAAGACTTGCGATTTTGTAAGCGGCAATACCTCCGCTGACACCTAAAATTACCGTTTTGCCTTTTAACACTTGACTCACTCCAAATATCGTAATATATTATATAGGATATATCTTTCAAAGGTTTGGTGAATTTTTTGATTATTGTACTTGATGTTGGTAACACCAACGTTGTTATCGGTTTCTACGACGGTGACAATTTAATATCGACGGGCAGAATCGCAACCGACAAACTCAAGACGGGCGACGAATATGCAATCGACATTAAAAACATCATTGAAATCAATGGAGTTGTCCCCTCTGAACTTGAGGGTAGCGTTATCTCCTCCGTTGTGCCACCGCTGACAAACACGCTAAAAGCGGTTTTGGAAAAATTGACGGGAAAGACTCCGCTCATTGTAGGCCCGGGAATTAAAACGGGGCTTAACATAAAGACGGACAACCCCTCTCTTGTCGGCTCTGACAGAATTGTTGATGCGGTTGCGGCAATAAGCGAATACGCTCCCCCGCTCATAATAATTGATATGGGTACGGCAACAACTATGTCTGTAATTGACGACCACAATACATATATCGGCGGCGTAATCGCTCCCGGCCTTAAAATAACACAGGAAGCACTTGCAGTTTACACCTCACAACTTCCCAACGTAAGCCTTGACAATCCAAAAAGCATCATTGGTAAGAATACGGTTGACTGCATACAGAGCGGACTTCTGTACGGACACGCGTCAATGGTTGACGGTATGATTTCTCTGATTGAAGAAGAAATCGGCAAGGAAGCCACCGTTGTTGCAACGGGCGGACTTTCAAAATTCATCGTGCCGCTCTGCAAACACGAAATTCACCGCGACGAAATATTACTTCTCAAAGGCTTGCGCCTGATATATGAAAACAACAAAGACAGATAAGAAGTCAAGACACCGAATCACATTCGGTGTCTTATTTTTTTACATAGATATTCTACCGTGTTTTTCGTAACGTGTAACTTTGTCAACTTTATTTTTATCGTCAACAAAAACAACTTTCGGCTGATGAGTTGCTATTTCGCTCTGTTCCATCTGGCAGTATGCCATAATGATAATTTTGTCACCAACAGAAACACATCTTGCAGCCGCACCATTAAGGCAAATCATTCCCGAGCCTCTCTCGCCCGCGATGGTGTAAGTTTCAAAACGACTGCCGTTATTAATGTCAACAATCTGAACTTTTTCGTACTCGTAAATTCCCGCAGCGTCGAGCAAATCCTCGTCAACAGTGATACTGCCGACGTAGTCGAGTTCCGCCTGGACTACCGTTGCTCTGTGAATTTTACCTTTTAACATTTCGCAAACCATAATTGACCTCCGATTATATATTGAACGTGAAATTATCAATAAGTCTTGTTTTGCCAATGTAAACGGCAATCGCAACGAGTACGTCTGACTTTATTGTATCTTGTCTTTCAAGGGTGAACAAATCCGAAACCTCAACGTAATCGATACGTGAAAGTGGTTCGGTATTGATACTGTCACAGATAATCTGTCTTATCTTTTCAGCATCCCTCTCACCGTTTTGAAGAGCGGTTTTACCAAGTTCCAGAGAACGGCTGAGAATAAGCGCGGCTTTACGCTCCTGTTCACTGAGATATGTATTTCTTGAACTCTTTGCAAGCCCGTCATCCTCACGGATAATCGGACAGCCGACGATTTCAATATCAAAATTAAGATCACGCACCATACGGCGGATTACCGCAAGTTGCTGAGCATCCTTCTCACCAAAATAGGCTCTGTCCGGAGCAACAATATTGAAAAGTTTGCTTACTACCGTGCAAACGCCACGGAAATGGACAGGTCTGCTCTTTCCGCAAAGAACGTCAGTAAGTCCCGTCATATCGGCAAATGTACAGAAATCGGGAGCATACATTTCGGACGGTTCGGGATTGAACACAAGGTTTGCACCCGCTTTTTCACAAATGCCACAGTCGCGTTCAATATCCCTTGGATAACTTGCAAGGTCTTCCGTCGGGCCGAACTGCATGGGGTTTACGAAAACGCTTACGACAACCCTGTCATTCTCTTTTGCCGCTCTTTCAATAAGACTCTGATGTCCCTCGTGGAGATAACCCATTGTGGGAACAAAACCGACTGTAAGCCCCTGTTTCTTCCATTCTTTAACCTGTGAGCGCACCTCACTGATAGTGTGTACCAAATTCATTTCCTTCACCCTTGATCTTCCTTAATAAAGTTTGCTGAGTACATCGTCAGCAATTGTAAAAGTGTGTTTTTCTTCGGGGAAACTACCATTCTTTACATCTTCGATATAGCCTTTGAAAGCGGCAGTCATTGTTTCACCCAATGAACAGTATTTCTTAACGAATTTCGGTGTGAAATCACTGTACATTCCAAGCATATCCTGATAAACAAGCACCTGACCGTCGCAACCCGCACCCGCACCGATACCGATTGTGGGAATACTTACCGTCTTTGAAATAATCTCTGCAAGTTTTGCAGGTACGCACTCGAGAACCACCGCAAATGCGCCCGCCTTTTCAACGGCTTTTGCATCCTCAATAATCTTGTTTGCCGCCTCAACACTCTTGCCCTGAACTTTAAATCCACCGTAAGCATTAATTGACTGCGGAGTCATTCCGATGTGAGCAACAACGGGGATTGATGCCTTTACAATTGCCGCAATATGCTCACAAAATTCCTGACCACCCTCAAGTTTGACTGCCTGCGCTCTGCCCTCTTTGAGAAGTCTGCCCGCATTTACAACGGCATCGTAAACTGAAGTCTGGTAGGACATAAACGGCATATCGGCAACAACAAGCGCATTCTTTGCGCCACGTGTAACCGCCTTTGTATGATGAATCATATCTTCCATAGTAACGGAAACGGTGTCCTCGTATCCGAGCATTACCATTCCCAAAGAATCGCCTACGAGAATACTGTCAACTCCCGCCTCATCAATGAGTTTTGCGGTTGAGTAATCATACGCTGTAAGCATTGTGAGTTTTTCGCCGTTTTCTTTTGCTGATTTAAAGGTTGCTACTGTCTTTTTCATAGTTATTCCTCCAAAATCTTTTTGAGTTCAGTATAATCTCTGTCGGGATTTTTTTCACTTGCGACATCCACAAGTTTATTTGTCAAGAGAAGGTAAATTTCCCTCTCCGATTCACTTATAACTCCGAGATGGGCGCTGACCGTTTCGGTATCCCCTCTCTCAACAGGCCCTGTCAGTGCGTTGACTGCGCCTTTTTGGGCGGCGTTGGTTGCACTGCCGACTATCAGCGGTGCGAGCGCCTTGAGCGCCGAGTCATAATCGAACCCACAACGCATTAATATATCAACTCCCACCTGGGTCAGTGCAATCGGCAGATTACTTACAAAAACCGCCGCCGCGTGATAGAGAGTCTTGTCCTTGGCTGAAATAGTTTTGACTATATTGCCAAAACTTTCAAAAAACGATTTGATTTCATCGATTTTTCTTTCATCACCCTCAATGGTGAATATGCAGCCCTTTAAAAGATGGACACTTTTTTCCCTGTCACTGATCGCCTGCAAAGGATGAACAGACATAGCGTATGCGCCTGTTTGCTCAATTCCCTCAAACACCTGCGATGAAAGAGAGCCACTGCAATGGCATATCGTCTTGCCGGAAATTGAAAGCGTTTTAAGTTGCTCCCACACATCTGCAACCACCCCATCGGGTGTTGTGACAAAAATTACGTCACACTCACTGACGAGCGAAGAAACATTCTGATAAAACTTCGAAGACGTAAAACTTGCCGCCGCACGAGATGAATTCTCACTACGGCTAAAATATCCAGCTACGTTGCCGCTCACGGAAAGATACTTTCCAAGAGACGAACCTACCTTTCCCGCTCCGATAAAACCGATTTTCATTAATCATCGCCTCAAATAAAAAACTCCACCGAAAATTCGGTGGAGTCCTAATATTTCACGAACCAGAAAGCAGCCATTCCCGAAAGGGACGCCGCATATCTTAACTTATTCACCTACGGTGCAGTTCGCTCAGGATACCACCCACAGCGGATTATAGCACACATTTTGAAAAAAGTAAAGACCCTTTATTTTAGGGACTATTTGCCCATATTTTTATCGTATATAATTTTGAGTCCCTCAAATATGAGATTGGGACAATAAATCATCTCACGCTTACAATGAGGAATTATTCCTTGCGCAAAACTGCCCGTTGCAATAACGGAACATTCCTGTCCGAGTTCTTTTTCAACCCTGTCACAAAGACCGTCAAGCATTGAGGACGTACCGTAAACAACGCCCGACGCCATACAGTCAATCGTATTCTTACCGACAACCTTCTTCGGTGCGGTAATGCTGATTTTAGGAAGTTGCGAAGTTTTATCAGCAAGCGCCTTAACGGAGATTTCAACACCCGGACAAATGATAGCACCAATAAAAGTATTGTTTCCGTCAATTATCGAAATCTTGGTCGCGGTTTTAAGGTCAACTACAAGACAAGGTGTCTTAAAACGCCTGCAAGCCGCAACAGACAACGCAACAAAGTCAACTCCGACCTGCGACGGCTCGTCAACCCTTATATTAAGACCAGTCTTTACACCAGGGCCGAGCATAAGCGGTTTGCAGTTTATTGCCTTTTCAACCGCATCCCTTATTGTGTTTGACATTTCGGGTACAACGGAACTTATAATCGCACCTTCAAAATCCGACCTGTCAACAGAATAGAGAGAGAATATTTCAAGAATTTCAATCGCATACTGGTCACGTGTTCTGTTTCTCACGCTCGACATAGCCGAAGTGAAAACGAGTTCGTCCCCTTTGAACGCCCCCATTGAAACACGTGTATTTCCAACATCTATTGTTAAAATCACAATTTACACCTACCATTTAAGATTATGCAGTTCGCCCTCACACAAGAGCCCTTCAAAATTCCACTGGCGCAACACTTCGTATGCAACAAGCGCAACAGTATTTGACAAATTAAGACTTCTTGCTTCTCCTATCATCGGCACACGCAGACATTTTTCGGGGTTCGCTTTCAGAAGTTCCTCGGGAAGTCCCTTGGTTTCCTTACCGAATATTATATAAGTATCTCCATTGAACCGAGCCTGAGAATAAACCTGCCTGCCCTTTGTTGTCAGAAAATAAAAACTGCCTTCATTTTTTTCAAAAAAATCGTCTATTGACGGATAATAGGTTATATCAAGAAGATACCAATAGTCAAGCCCTGCACGCTTTAATTTTTTGTCGTCAATTTTAAAGCCCATCGGTTCGATTATATGCAGTCTTGCTCCAGTCGCCGCACAGGTGCGCGCTATGTTACCCGTATTCTGCGGGATTTCGGGTTCAACCAAAACAATGTTAAGTCTATTCAAACGTATCACTCCGTTTCTACGCAATTATACATCAAGAGTTTACTTTTTACAATCTTTTATTTTACAGTTGACAAAATAGCGGTGAATTTGATAAAATCATTTTATTGTATTCTGAATGGGGGGTAAAAAATGCCGATTAAAATAGATGATCGACTTCCTGCAAAGCTCACGCTTGAAAACGAGAATATTTTTGTAATGACTCAGTCAAGGGCTATGTCGCAGGACATCCGCCCGCTTCGCATTATAATACTGAACCTTATGCCGAATAAGATTGAAACCGAAACACAGTTGCTCCGCTTGCTTGGAAATACACCATTGCAGGTTGAAATATCATTACTTCAGGTTTCTTCACACGATGCCAAAAACACTGCGAAAGAACATTTGCTCTCATTCTACCACACGTTTGATGAAATTAAAGATCAATACTTTGACGGTTTGATTATTACAGGTGCACCCGTTGAAAACCTTGAATTTGAGGACGTTGACTACTGGCCCGAGTTGTGCGAAATTATGGAATGGGCAAAGAAAAATGTGTACTCAACTCTTCATATTTGTTGGGCAGCACAGGCGGGGCTTTATTACCACTACGGTGTACCGAAATACCGACTGAATGAAAAACTTTCCGGTATTTATGAGCATACACCGCTTGATTTCAGGCATCCGCTTTTAAGAGGTTTTGACGACGTATTCTATGCGCCGCATTCAAGATACACAGAATTCCGCAAGGAAGACATTGTGAAAGTCAAGGATTTACAGATTATATCCTACTCCGCAAAAGCGGGAGTTCACATAGTATCGGATATGGAGTGCCGCAAGTTCTTTGTAACAGGCCACTCCGAATACGATGCAGACACACTTAAAAAGGAATATTTCAGGGACCTTGAAAAAGGAATCAATCCGAATGTGCCTGAAAATTATTTTCCTGACGACAATCCTGAATTGCCGCCCGTTGCGGTATGGAAGGGGGTTGCAAACCTGCTGTTTTCAAACTGGCTCAACTACTTTGTATATCAGCAGACACCTTATGACCTTGCAAGTTTAGACAAAGACAATTAAAGCAAAAAGCAACGCAACCCTGCCATATAAGGTAGAGTTGCGTTTTTATATGTTTTTTTATTTTGGGTTTATTATTTGGGTTTTATTATATCTGGGGATGGGTTTATGACAAAAAAATCAAAGATGAAGGAGCGTAACAACGCTCTTATTGCTGAACAAAAAAATAACGGATTTTATATTGCAAGGGGTATTGCGGCACTGCTTGTAATTCTTGGACACGCGGTGCCATTCAACAGCCTTGTTTTCCGATTTATCTTCTGCTTCCATATGCCGTTTTTCTTTATTCTTTCAGGAATTACAACCTCACTGCATCACAAAGAAGAAGAAAAGTTCTTACCGTTTTTATTCAAAAAATTCAAGACACTTCTGATTCCCTGCTTTATCATCAGGGTGCTGTTCCTTGTTTGTCAGCAGGTTAAAATAACAAGTTGGCAGGAACTTTTAATCAAGATTTTCTGGAATAACGATCCGAATGCAGAATGGTTTTTGCCGACTCTGTTTTGTTCACAGATTTTGTTGTTCTTTGTTGTCAAGGCAATAAAGGCAATCAAAAACGCAAGTTGGAGAATTTTTCTTTTCGTTTTCATCCTTGCGGTTATCCCCTCTTTGTTAGGCGGTATTCAGCGCTCTGAATTCTTTACAATGCTGCCATTCAAGGCGGACACATTGCTCATCAGCTTCAGCTTTATGCTGATTGGTTTTATGCTCAAGAAATACTCCTTACATCAAGAGAAAACAAATCCGGAACATAACGCAAAAAAGCCTTCAAATTTCATTATTTTTGCGGCTGCGTTTTCTGTTTACGCAATCATACACTACACACTAAATCCCGTTTACTCACTCCCCCACGGACAGTTTGGTGAAAACCCGATTATCTTCTTATTTATTGCAACGGTTATGAGCCTGATTGTGATTTTGCTCGGAATTCATCTTGACGGAAAACTTGGAGTGTTTGAAAAAACATTCACTCTGCTTGGCAGACATTCTTTGTTTGCATACGCCGCACATCTGATAACGTTTACTATCATTTCAACAATCATACAAAAACGCTTCAACATGCTTATCGGTCCGATTTATATTGAGGACGAAGTGCTGGCAGCACTTTATTTTGTTGGCGCATCAGTGCTTATAATAATCATGCTCCACATCTATGACAAAATCAGACGAGTTATAAAAAAGAAAAATTAGCACAATTCAAAATCCCCGTTGACCTTACGGTCAGCGGGGATTTTATTTTTAATTATTCTGCGTCAGCGCCGGACGCTTTATACGCCTCAATAACTTTCTGCGCAACGTTTGCAGGAGCCTCTCTATAGCATGAAAATTCAGATATAAAGTAACCTCTGCCTTGAGTAATGGAACGGATTGCCGTTGCAAAAGTACCCATTTCGGAAGCGGGTACGTCAACGATAATCTCCTTGAGTTTATCCTCCGTTGCATTCGTGCCGAGTACACTACCTCTGCGCTTTGTGATATCACTGATTATATCACCCATATTGTCATCGGGCACATAAATCTTAACTTCATTGATGGGTTCAAGCAAAACGGGGTTTGCCTGCGGGATACCCGTCTTGTATGCGATTGAAGCAGCCATCTTGAAGGACATTTCAGATGAATCAACGGGGTGATAAGAACCGTCAACGAGAGTAGCCTTGAGTCCAACTACGGGGTAGCCCGCGAGAACACCCTTGACTACACAGTCACGAAGTCCCTTTTCAACTGCGGGGAAGAAGTTCTTAGGAACAGCGCCGCCGAATACTTTTTCCTCAAATACGAGATCGTCGCTTTCACACGGCTCAAACTCAATCCAAACGTCACCGAACTGACCGTGGCCGCCCGACTGTTTCTTGTGCCTGCCCTGAACTTTAACCTTTTTACGAATGGTTTCTCTGTAAGCAACCTTCGGAACTTCAAGTTCAACCTCAACGCCAAACTTTGCCTTGAGTTTTGAAACGATGACGTCAAGGTGCTGTTCACCAAGACCAGAGAGAATCTGCTGATGAGTTTCTTTATTTGTATAGAAACTGATTGTCGGATCTTCTTCAACAAGTCTATGGAGTCCCTGTGCAACCTTGTCCTCTTCACCCTTTTTCTTAACCTTAACTGCCATTGACAAGCAAGGTACGGGGAAATCGATACCCTCAATTATAACTTTCTTTGCGGGATCACAAAGTGTATCTGCCGTATTTACGTTGCCGAGTTTTGCAACCGCACAGATATCGCCTGCACCAACTGCACCTGCATCCTCCTGCTTACCGCCCTTGAGGTAGAGAATCTTACCGATTTTTTCAGTCTGTCCCGTTCTGGGATTGTATGCAACAGCGTCCTGCTTGAGAGTACCCGCAATAACCTTTATGTAAGAAAGTTTACCAACGAAGGGGTCAGCAACCGTCTTGAATACGATTGATGCCAGAGGAGCAGAGGGATCAACGCTAAGTTCAATATCCTCGCCATCTTCTGTCTTTGCCTTCTGTTTGTACGCCTCCGCAGATGGAGCAACCTCCTTCACGAAATCAAGAAGCATATCAACAGCCTCATTCATATAACCGGAGCAAGCAACGATCGGAACGATGTCACCGGAAAGCAAACCGATACGAAGACCACTCAAAATCTCCTCTTTAGTGAAATCCTCACCGCTGAAGAATTTTTCCATAAGGCCTTCGTCAACACTTGCAACGCTCTCCTTGAGGTGTTCAAGCATATCTGTAACGTGGTGGTCATCAGTCGGTACGGGAACTTCCTTAGCGGGACCTCCGTCAAACTGGTAAGCCTTATTTTCGATAAGATTTACGTAACCGTGAACCTGATTGTCAGCAACAAGCGGGATAATTACCGGACAAGCCGCTGTACCGATTCTTTCCTTGATACTCTGGTGTGTTCTATAGAAATTTGCATTTTCCGTATCAGTTTTTGAAATTACAAGGATTTTTGAAATACCTCTCTTTGCAGCGGCTTTCATAGCCTTTTCAGCACCTACGCCAAAGCCTGTCTTAGCAGACAAAACGATGAGCGCACAATCAGCAGCGCGCATACCCTCGCTTGCGCCGCCCGCAAAGTCAAACATTCCGGGTACGTCGATGATGTTGATTTTCGTACCTTTCCACTCAATAGGAGCCATTGCGGTGGAAACGGAAACCTTTCTCTTTCTTTCCTCTGCGTCAAAGTCAAGAACTGTATTTCCGTCCTGTACACGTCCAAGTCTATCAGTTACACCCGCATTAAAAAGCATTGCTTCCGCAAGTGTTGTTTTTCCCTTTCCGCCATGTCCTACCAAGGCAATATTTCTGATATCTTTCGCACTATAAGATTTCACGCGAATTCCTCCTTTTAACAGCGTACTGTTAAGATGTTAAAGCAGTAAAGCCTTAAAGCACCGCTTTCTGTGATTATACCATATATGAACAAATTATTTCAATGCACCATTTTTACAACAATTATGGTGTTTTTTAGTCGTTTTGCACAAAAAATAAATTATCTTTCAAAGAGTTATAAGCATTTAGCCGAATTTTGTCGTTGTTTCAGATACAATTTAGTCACAATTCGGCATCGCTCAGACCAATGATAAGCGGGAATTCACATAAAAAAGGACGTCCGCAATACGAACGTCCCTGTTTTCGATTTTATTTCTTTGCGTACTTCTCGCCGTAACCATAATTTTCAATTACGTAGTCTATATCTTTATCTCCTCGACCGGACAGACAAGCAAGAATTGAGTCGTGTTTCCTCTCCCTTGAAAGTCTGATTGCACCTGCAACAGCATGAGCGCTTTCGATTGCGGGGATTATACCCTCATATCTGCACAATAAGAAGAATGCTTCCATAGCCTCATCATCGGTTGCAGTTATGTAATTAACTCGGCCACACTCATGGAGATAAGCGTGTTCAGGACCAACACCAGGATAGTCAAGACCACTCGCTACGGAGTAAACGGGATCGGGCTCACCCTCTTTCAGATTCTGGAGAAGCAAGGTTTCAAAACCGTGCAGAATACCTCTTGTACCGTGTTTTACGGAAGCGGCGTGATCGCCGATTGCATCGCCCCTACCGAGCGGCTCAACGCCGTAAATCTCAACGGGGTCGGAGATAAAGGGAAGGAACATACCAATTGAGTTAGAACCACCGCCAACGCAAGCACAAACCGCATCAGGCATAATCCCCGTCATTTCAATGAACTGTGAACGTGCTTCCTCGCCGATAACAAGTTGGAAATCACGCACCATCATCGGAAACGGATGCGGACCGAGCGCGGAACCGATACAGTAAATTGAATCCTTATACTCTTTCAAATAACCTTCAAACGCCGCATCAACCGCCTCTTTCAAGGTTTTGAGTCCGTGTGATACGGGAATTACATTGGCACCGAGAAGTTTCATTCTCGTAACGTTGGGCGCTTGTTTTTTAATATCAACTTCACCCATATAAATATCGCATTCAAGTCCGAAGAATGCCGCAGCGGTTGCAAGGGCAACACCGTGCTGACCTGCGCCCGTTTCAGCAATAATTTTCTTCTTACCCATAAACTTTGCAAGCAAACCCTCACCCATACAGTGGTTGAGTTTATGCGCACCCGTATGGTTCAAATCCTCTCTCTTGAGATAAATCTGTGCGCCGCCGATATATCTAGAAAGCCTTTCGCAGTGATATACGGGGGTCGGACGTCCCTGAAACTCGCGACGAATTCTTCTCAATTCGTTGATAAACTGCGCACTGTGACAAATTGTCCTGTACGCTTCGTTTACTTCCTTAAAGGCAGGAATGAGTTCATCGGACAAATAAACGCCACCATAGGGGCCGAATCTACCGTCCTTTGTAGGAAATTCTTTAAGATAGTTCTGATACTGTGCATACTTATTCATAATATTTATAACTCCTTTACGTTTTTAACATCAGATAAAATTAAAACGTTAAAAACGCCATCGTTTATAAACATTTTTACCTATCAATGTCTGTTGCATATAAACCCCTCAAAAAATTATTGGTATATTGTAACGTTCTTTATCTCACATTCGGGTAACGCCGCCACAAGAGCATCGTACTGTGACTGAGTGATTGCGGTTGAGGTCAAATCAAGACTCCGAAGTTTCCTTAAGGAATATAGCGGCGAAAAATCCTCAACACATATGTTATTTATTCTCAACGTTTCAAGCCAATCAAGTTTGGACAGAACGCCGATATCGGTAAACTCATCGGACAAATCATAAATCGTCAAAGATTTAAGTTCAGTGAGCGAAGTTAGAAAATTCAAATCCGTCAGATTTTCCATGGACATAAGTTTAAGACTTTTCATGCCGTTAAACTGTGTCAAAATGCTAAGATCCGTGCCGACGTAATTTGCCAGAACGAGATTGTGTATCTCATCATATTCGAGCAACTGTTTCAAATCGTAATCGGTGATTGTTTTGGGATCACCGTCTTTATAATAACCCAGAGTAAGCGATTTTGCAACAATCAACTCCGTAGTTGTTGTAGTTTCGGGATTATCAGAGTTTTCGTCATTACATGAGCACAACGAAAACGTCAGAATAACCGACAGGAAAATCAGCAATAACTTCCTCAAAACCGCTCCCCCATTCAAGCAAAACTTATGCGATGATACCTTTATTCACAATATCATATATGCGCACTGTTCCCTCCAATATACCATCGTCGGTAATTACGGGAAGTGCGGTAATCTGCTTGTTGGCGTTTTTAATAACCATAAAGGCATCAACTGCAAGACGGTCACCGGCGATTGTGATGGGCGTACGGGTCATAACGTCGTCAACTTTGCACTCGTAGATATTTACACCTTTGTCAAGCAATCTTCTCAAATCACCATCGGTAATAATACCGCAAAGTTTACCATCACCATCGATGACGTTGACCATGCCGAGAGTTTTCTTTCCCATTTCAACAATCGCATCTTTAAGCCAGGAACCAACCGGAATGGTGGAATTGTTTTCACCTGTCATCATAACGTTGGCAACGCTTACAAGAAGCCTTTTACCGAGTGAGCCTGCAGGATGAATAAGTGCATAATTATCCTTGCTGAAACCCGATATGCCCGAAAGCACAACTGCCAACGCGTCACCGAAAACAAGTGTTGCCGTTGTACTTGAAGTCGGGGCAAGTGAAAGATTGCACGCCTCTTTCATCTTCGGAAACACAAAGGGAAGGTCACAACTGCGGATAAGAGTTGAATTGGGATTGCTCGAAATGCCCACAATCTTTGCACCAATGAGTTTGATATTCGGGAGAATATTGACAATCTCATCGCTCTCTCCGCTATTACTTATTGCAATAACTATATCGTTTTTTGACACCATACCCAAGTCACCGTGAAGCGCCTCAGCAGGATGAAGAAAGAATGAAGAAGTGCCAAGGCTTGCCATTGTTGCCGCAATTTTTGAAGCAATATGGCCCGACTTGCCCATACCTGTAATAATAACCTTGCCTTTACATTCGGTTATTGCATTTACTATTTTTTCAAAACTTTCATCAAGGCAATCCCTCACCTGAGTAAGCGCCTCAATTTCAACGTCAAAAACCCGTTTTCCCGCTTCAATAACAGAATTACTCATCTTCGTGTACCGCCTTATAAACTTTAATCAGTTTTTCAAGGAGCCCTTTCATGTCATCAAGGACAACCATATTCGGCCCATCCGACCACGCACAATCGGGATTCGGGTGAGTTTCCATAAACAAGCCGTCAACTCCAACCGCTACAGCCGCTTTCGCAAGATACTCAACGTATTCGCGGTTGCCGCCCGTTGAAGTTCCGTTTCCGCCCGGTTTCTGTACGGAATGGGTTGCATCGAAAATAACGGGATAACCGAGTTTCTTCATCTCAACAAGACCTGTCATATCAACAACAAGGTTGTTGTAGCCAAAGCAAGTGCCTCTCTCGCAAAGCATTATATCATCATTACCGCTGTCACTTACTTTCTGTGCACAGTTCTTCATATCCCAAGCCGCAAGAAACTGCGCCTTTTTGATATTGACTTTCTTGCCTGTCTTTGCAGCGGCAACAAGCAAATCTGTCTGGCGGCACAAAAATGCGGGAATCTGAATAATATCAACTACCTTTGCCGCAATCTCCGCCTGCCAAGGTTCGTGAATATCGGTAGCAACCGGCAACCCGAGTTCATCCTTTACTCTTTTGAGTATCCTTAGTCCCTCTTCAATTCCGGGGCCTCTTTTGCCTGTTATCGACGTTCTGTTAGCCTTGTCAAAAGATGCCTTGAAAGTGTAGGGAATTCCAAGTTCTTCAGTAATCGCCTTCATACGTTTAGCGATGTCCATAATCATTTCTTCGGACTCGATAACGCAAGGGCCTGCAATCAAACTAAACATACAGTCCACCTGAGAGGTCATCCTCTCCCTTTCTTTTAATTTTCGCTCTGTAAATACTCCGCAACCTTAATGATATCTTTGGGTGTGTCTACAGAGAGAGTTTTACAATGAGCATTGATATAGTAGATATCTTTACGATTTTCGATAAATCTGAAAGAATCGTTCTCCTCAATTTTTTCGATCGGGCCGCGTTCAGTGTTGTGATAATATTCAAGCGCTTTCTTTGTGAATGCGCCAACACCTACAAACTTATGATAGGTATAGTTCATAGCGCCCTTCGGGAACGGAATCGGACTTCTTGAAATAAAGAGGCAGATACCATCCTTATTGGTAACGATTTTGAGATTTGATGAGTCAACAACTTCAACGGGATCGGAGAAATCAGTCATAAGATTGGAAACGTAGAAACTGTCGGGCTCAAGGTTGTCGGGAATACATTTTACAATGTCGTCAGCCTTAATAACGGGCTCGTCACCATTAACCATGACGTACAAATCGGCGTCTACTTTCTGTGAAACCTCATAAAGACGTTCGGTTGCTGTATCGTGGTTGGAGGAAGTCATAATAACTTTTGCACCAAAGCCCTCACAAACAGCCTTAATCTCCTCACTGTCCGTTGCAACGTAAACCTCATCGAAACGCTCAACTTCTTTACAGTGCTTATGTACCCACCAGATCATAGGATGTCCGCAGATGTCAGCCAAAGGCTTGTTATTAAAACGTGTTGAACCTCCGCGTGCAGGAATCATACCGATAATTTTCATTTTAAACTGTCCCCTTTCTGAACTTTGACCTGACCTTTTTGAAAATATCCTCAAAAATGCCTTTTTCATATTTATTAAGCGAAGTTATCCAGAGAAGCGGCAAATATACGATTGTATAAATAACCGCGCCAATAAGGAATCTCCAGATTCCGCTTACATCGACAAAATAAGTTATACCAAAACCGAGAAGTGTCATTCCGACAGGCACAGGGCAAAGTTTAAGAACATTGAACCAGAACCGTGGAATGTCAATCTGCATCTTTTTATGGTAGTACCAGTTCATAATAGCACCCGTACCGATAATTGCGGCAACCGCGGAAGCAAGAGCCGCTCCGATACCCTCCATACCTAACCAGAGGGCTAAAACCGTCAGCACAACATTAAGTATGGCAACACCAAAAAGCACAAATGAACGGAAACGATGCTTGTTGCGCGCCGTAATAATATTGACTGCGACACTCTGGATAAGCGGTACGGCAAGCGGTACCATAAGAATAATCGCAACCCAATAGGAATCATCATATCCCTCACCTGCAAAAATCGGCATAAACTGTCTGCCGAAAACGGCAAATGAGGACATTACAAACGAAACGATTATAAACTGCATACGCCCAACACGTATGAATATATCATCCATCTCCTTGTTGCTTGCGCCCTTGAAAACCATTTTGGTTACCTTGGGCATCAGCACGTCGCTTATACCGACGGTCAAAGAATTCATAATCGTACTGAACGTAGCACCCGTTGAATAGATCGATACCGATGCCAGCGTAACCATCTTACCGAGTAAAAATCTATCCGTCGCCATGTAAAGCATATTGGATATTTCCGCGATAAAAATGAATGCAGAAAATCTTATGATCTCTTTGAGGACGTTAAAATCCAGGTTTTTGAATCTTGGTTTTATTTTCAATTTCTTTGTGCAATAAATACTATGACCTACCAACAAAATAAAATTAACAATAGTTGTCGACAAGGTTATTCCGATTGATGCAAAGCCGCAGAAAAGGAGAATTATTGAAGCGCACGGAATAGCAACAGCACTGAAAAGAGTTAATAATTTATAGAAAATAAACTGCTCGTGAGCGATTATTACCGATGAAAAAACTGCCGACACAAACGATATCATTACGTTTAAAGTCATAATCAGAACCAGTATTTTCATCTTGTCAACATACACGCTGTTTGCGGTATCGGTAAGTAGCGCACCTGAATTGAACGAAAGAATCACGCCACCGATAAGCACCAACGCGGAAAATACGCCGTAAACAATCATAAACAATCCGAACGTCTTTTCCTCATTCTCCCTGTCTTCAAGCGCCCTGTACTTTGTCATATAACGGACGATTGAACTGCCGAATCCGAAACTGAGCAAGGTAAGATACGACACAATTGAATGAGCAAAAGTATAAAGGCCGTGCTCGTCTTTTCCAAGAATACTCAACATAATGGGCGTATATATAATCGGCATTATCGTATTGATTATAAGCGTTACGTAAGATATTACCGCGCCCATTTTAAGTTGACTGACTTTAGCCATAAACTATCAATTCATCCCTTTCCTACTTACCCAACTTTTTCTTGAAAGCGGCAAGTTTCTCTACGACGTACACCTTAAAATAGTTTTGTTTGCGAAGAAGTTTTATATATTTCGGGGATTCACCCGACAAATCGGCATTGTTCATACACTCAATAAATGACAGATTTTTCAGTATATAATTATTGTATTTAAGTTTAGAGAAAAAACCGTCTTTATTTCGTTTATCAAAGGTCATTTTAAGTCCCGTTGTGAAAATCGAAAAATAAGTTTTGCAAAAAGCGGGCATATCTGCATCGTTTATAAACTGCTTTCTGCTCTCATAGAGCGGACGATGAACATCAAAATACTTGCTGTCATATCTGGTCGACAAAGTTTCGCCGTCGCCACGCAAATAGTTGTAAAGCAACTCATTTATCACAAATATAGAATCACACTTCTGAAGATACAGATTATTGAATACAACGTCCTCACCGCAACTTGATGAAGTGTCAAAACGTATATCCGCAAGCACCCGTTTTGAATAAATTCGGTTTACGGGAAATCCCGACAACCCGCTTTCAAAAATCAAGTAGTAATCGTCCTTTTTAAGCAGTGCGGTTTTCTCAACGCCTTTAACAAGAAAATCATCCACCCTGCCATCAGGGAAAACGTTGCGAACGCCTGAAACAATCCATGAAGTCGGGTTGTTTTCAATCGCTTCAAAATTCAGCCTGCACCAATCCTTATCAACGAAATCATCGCTATCAAGGAACATTATATATTTACCTTTGGCATTCTCAATACCAAAATTTCGAGTATAGGAAACGCCTTTATTTTCATTATCAAAAACTCGTATACGGGTATCTGTTGCGGCATATTGCTCACACACCGATACACTGTCATCGGTTGAGCCGTCACTTATCAGCAACAACTCGAAATCGGAAAAACTCTGATTAAGAACGCTTTCAATACATTTGGGAAGTGCCTGCTCCGAATTATATATCGGCACGATAACCGAAATTTTTACGTCGCTCATATAACTCCCCTCTTTCTAAAAAATACTGTCAAAATCAATTCTCGGGAAAACTTCAAGTTTGCCGCCGCGCGTTGCGTTATAGATTTTTACGTCACTGCTATTTGCAAATGCCTGAGCCGCCATATATGCAAGTTCCGAGCGCTCGGGGGTCGGCACAAAGAGGTTGTCCCTGTCTTTATTATAATCCTCACAAAAATAGTCTTTTGCATTTTCGTCACGGATAACTTCGCCCTTCATATTCTGGTAAACAGAAAAAGAATGGTCAACTCCGAGAAGATATATCTCTTTAAATCCCATATATACGGCAAGTTGAATTGACGTGTAAGTAACAGTGTTGCCCCAGGAGATAAACTTATCAGGCTCTCTGCTGAATGAGGGCGGAATATTCTCAATATCATCGTATTTCAAAAGAAAATACTTTGCGCCTTTGATCGTTATTCCCATATCCCAATGACAAGCAGCAGAGATGAATTTATGTTTGCAAGGAAGCGCATTTATCTCATCAACACACGCCTCAAGCGTTTTATAGTCCTCCGAACAAAAGAACGTCGGTCGCCAATCGGTGCGGTCAAAAATCTTGTAAACTCTGTTAGCCGCAAAGCAATACTCGCCCTTGAGTTTATCAAGGTCTTCGGGGCGCAGACTAGGGCCGTTGCCGATTATAAAGCAACGTTTACCGAGGTATTTATCCTTGAATTTTCTTATCTGTCGGCTACTGCGGGAAATGGGATACGTTGCAACCTTTATCTTGCGCGCCAAACCTGACGCACGGGCAGAAAGTGAATTCTTTACTTTAACGAAAAATCCCATTTTGCACTCTCCTCTTTTAAGAAAAAATTTCTTTAAATTTATCTATCGCCTTTGTATAGTCGTAATCCTCCCTGCGTAGAGCAGACAGGTCGGCATATTTTTTCAACAATTCGGGTTCGTCAACGAAAGTTTTTATGCCGTTATAAATGCCCTCAGTGGAATTTTCCACAATCAAACCGTATTTGCCGCCATCAAGTATTTCATTTGGGCCGGCGCAAGACGTGCTGACAACGGGTAAATCGAGAAGCATTGCCTCAACAAGTACCAGACCGAACCCCTCCGCTCTTGACGGACAAACAAACAAATCAGCGGTTTTCATATTAATATATGGGTTGTCAAGATAACCGAACAGGTGGACACTACCTGAAAGATTGTTTTCTTCAACATAACCGTGAATTTTATCCATATCACACCCGTCACCGATAACGAATAATTCAACTTTCTTGCCCTCGTTAATAAGTCTGTTATGCGCTTCAAGAAGTCTGTCTGCGCCTTTTTCCTCCTGCAATCTACCAAGAAAAACGACACGCATAACGTCGGGAGATTTTGGAATTTCGCACTCGCCCATACGGGAGAGAGAAAGTATACTGTCTTTTTTAATCGGGTTTGAAATTACCACCGTATTCATATCACTGCCGAACTTGTCCAACAGAATACGCCGCACGTTTTCGGTTACACATATCACTTTGTCAAAACTTCTGTAGGCAGCCGCCTCTTCTGCATCATTCTTAAAAGCAATTTTTGACCAATGATTAGTGACAAGATCCGTGTGAAGCCACGCAATTTTCTTTGAATCGGGGTTGGTACTTCCTGATACTATACGTGTTGTATAGCCCTCGATTGCAGCAAGTTCAACGTCGTATTTTCCTTTAATAGCGCGCTTATAAAACGTCCTGGCGGAACATCTTTTGTAAACCTCATATAATATTTTATTACGCAGTTTACAGACTATCTTTTTAATCCCGCCAAACTGTGAAACATCGCTGTAAACCGTGCGATACTCAACCGTCCGCTCAATGCCTGATTTCTCAAAATTGTCCTTTGAAATCGTATATAGGGTTATGTCATACTCCGACTCGTCAAGGCCGTTGATAAGGTCAACGAGCACGCGTTCCGCACCGCCGCCGTAAATTTTGCCCGCGACAATAAGCATCTTTTTCATAACACACCCCCGAATTGAATTATTTTATCTTTTTAAAAGCAACGCATAGAGAAGCGCTCTGTTCTTATGGGCAAATTTCAAAACCGTTGTTTGTCTTTTCGGCAACTGAGGATATTTAAAATTCTCAAAAGCACGTCTCACGTAATGATGAGAAAAAATCTTTCTGATTTCAGCCGCCACTCTGAAAACGCCCAATTTTGATGCTTTATAGTTGGTTGCCGCGTTCATAGCAAGGTATATGATCAATATGTCAAGTTGGCGCGTAAAGTCATAATCCTTATTATCTGCGTAGCGGTCACGCATCTTTTCGTACAAATCAATATACACTTCCCATTTTTTAGCATTGAACGACGTTACGCTTGAATTGGGATTGTAGTAGTAGATATACAAATACTCGTCTTTCAGATAATAGAAACTCTGCATTTTTTCGGATACGATTGCAGAGAAAAGTTCGTCCTCACAAAAACGCAACGCTTCATCAAAAGTTATCTTGTTATCAACAAGCAACGCCCTTTTGTAAAGTTTTCCCCACGGTGCGATAAGAGGATTAAAATCCATATGTTCCTGCATAACAAGACAGGGATAAACGTGCTCCAGAATTCTTGCTCTGTCGTAATAACCCGACGGCAGATTATAACAGATATTGTTAAAATTGCCCTTATCGTCACTCGGACGTTTGCAGTTGCACATTACAAGGTCAACGCCGCCCTCCGAGGCTTTTACCAGTTTTTCATACATATCAAGTTCCATCCAGTCGTCAGCATCGACGAAATTGATGTACTCACCCTGAGCAAACTGCATACCGTAATTTCTGGCAGATGATGCTCCACCGTTCTCCTTGTGGAACGCTCTTATAAAATCATATTTTGCGGCGTACTCATCACAAATAGCACCGGAATTATCCTTTGACCCATCGTTTACGAGAATAATCTCATAATCCTTAAACGTCTGATTCAAAACGGTAGAAAGACATTTGTGCAAAAATTTCTCCGCATTATACACGGGAATGATAACACTTATCTTCATAAATATATCCCCTTATTCTTCAATCAAAGAATAGATTTTGTTTATTTCTTCAAGGTTTCCGTAATCCCTGCCGTATGCGGTTGACTCGATGCGGGAACGAAGTTCGGTATCATCAATCAAGGTTTCAACCGCACGTGCAATTTCTTCAACTTTCATTCCGCAGATAACGGCATCCACTCCGTCCTCGACCTGACTGCCTGCGGTCGGGAAATTTGTAATAACGCACGCTTTGCCAAGCATCTGTGCCTCACGGATTGTAACCGCTTTGCCCTCATATCGTGATGGCTGAACATACAAATCTGCTTTTTTTACATAGGGATATACGTTGAGTTTTTTACCAAGCAAAATGAACTTATCAGAAACTCCAAACTCCGCCGCTTTACTTTTTATCAATTCCTCATCACTGCCGTAACCGATTACAAACCATTTGACTTTGTAACCGTCATCAATGATTCTGCGACAGACTTCAGCAGCAACATCAAACGCTTTCTGATGAGTTAACCTACCAACACTTACAAGGGAGATTTCTCCATCCTCAACCGTCATATCACTTGTATCTATATCTTCATTTGCCTGCGCGCGAACAAACTCCTGCGAAAGCAAATTTTCAACGAAAGTTGTTTTCGGTTCAAGGCTTGGTAAAACTTCGCAAAGCATTCGCCTTGAATCCTCTGAAACACCGACAATCTTGTCAAACATATTCCAGATTTTTTCATCAGCGGGCGCATCGTAAAACGCCTTTGTGTAATCGGAATGAATCCACGCAAACTTCTTTTTTGCATTAACTTTTTTGGCAACAAAATGATGCGGCCACATAAAACTGATTGCGACGTCGTACTCACCCTCAAGTTTTGGCAGGCAATTAATGGTATAGTCCCAATATTTCTGCACCTGACAGAATTCTGCGGCAACTTTGCCCTCCGGCACCCCGTTTCTCATCATCTTTTTTGCCGCAAGTTTTGCAATAATTCTGCGAAGTGCGATAAAAGGATGTCCCGCTTTTATCGTTTCAACAATACCTTTTCGAAACGTTGCATACTGCGGTATTTCGGGCAACAAACGATAGCCGTTGTCGGGAAGAAATTTCATAAAATCTCCCGTGTGACTATAAAGCATAAGATCAACGTCATATTTCGAATAGTCAAAATGTTCAAGCAGTCCCAAAAGACTTCTCTCAATTCCACCGACTTCCAGATCAAACGATACTATAAGTATTTTTTTCTTTTCCATCCTCGCTTCCCTCCACAATATTATATGTTGATACCAAGAGTTACACTGTAATAGTTAATTCCGCGATACTCGTACAGATGGTACGCCAGGAAAAACAACATAAGAAATATCACTCCGACCGCTCTGTCTCTCTTTTCAAAACAAGAGATAATAAGTATGGGTACAAGCATTGCGACATACAAGTCGGTAAAAATACAAAGTCGCGCAAAAATCCACGAATTTGTAGCAGCGAAAAGCATAACGGTATGTACAATAAGAACGTTTACCAATATGTCACTCTGCGGATATGCAGCACGTATTTTTTCTCTGTTTATATATGCAAAGCCGCACAGTGCCGCCATTATGAGAGGGCGGAAAATATTTGCATTCGCCATTGTTCCATATTGAGAATACTTTGTTTCTCCGAGAATTGAGAATATCGCTTCCGTAACCGACGGAAAAAGTACCAAAGCAAGCACTGCCAGACAGGTTATAATTGTCATAACGGGTTGCCAAGCAGGGCGGTGACAGTAGAAATAAATCGGTATCATTATAACCGACGTCGGATGGAAGAAGTACGCTATCGCTACCAGCGTAAAGAACCAGAACCATCGCTTATCCATAAAGAATTTGTATCCAAAAAATACGATTGCACTGGCAAAACATTGGCGCATAGCGTTCATTGTGACAAGGTACGAGCCGAGTGTCAGAAATATAAAAAGAGTAATCTCAAAGCGCTCGCTGTACCTGTAGAAAGTAAAAACTATGAAACCGATTGTAATAGCGGAAAATATGATCAGGAACCAGCTCATATTGACGTCCGTCCAAGACCTGACAAGACCTGCCAACCCCCAGAACGCGCGGCTTTCTTCAACGGAATTCCAGGCATCCATAAATCCACTTGGCAAGAAATCGCGGAACTGATAAACGTAACTACCCGTATCCTGATACGAAAGACCTCTATGCCCCGCCACTGCAATCAAAAACACAGTGATTAAAATAACAAGGAAAGCGTTCGGTAATTTTACAACCCTGTAACCGTAGCCATCACCGAGTTGAACGCGTTTATACGTAGGTGCTTTCATTGCAAGAAAAGCAGCTGCTGTTACACCGATAACAAACAGTGCCAGATACAAAATCATCAACGCGCTCCACTCCTTTCAAAAAACAAAATCAGTCTGAATGCTTTGGCCTACTTCAAAAATTCTTTATACCACTCAATTGTCAGTTCAAGCCCCTCGTTTATATCATAATCGGGGTCATAACCGACAAGTCTTCTTGCTTTATCTATATTGGCAAGCGAATGCGGAATATCTCCCGCTCTGCTTGGACCGTAGTTCGGTTTTATATCCTTGCCGAGCAACGCGCACAACTTATCGTAAAGTTGATTGAGTGAAGTGTTTTCACCATAAGCAACGTTGTACGCCTCGCCGCACGCCTCTTTGGGCGCTAAACAGGATTTAAGATTCATCTCAATAACATTTTCGATATACGTAAAATCCCTCGTCTGACTGCCGTCACCGTTAATTACGGACGGCGTATCATTGAGCAAGTTCTTTACAAAAATCGGAATAACTGCCGCGTAGGTTGAATGCGGATCTTGACGTCTGCCGAAAACGTTGAAATAACGAAGTCCGATTGTTTCAAGCCCGAACACGCGATAATACAAATCCGCATACTCCTCGTCCATTTTCTTTGTCAGAGCGTAGGGAGAAATCGGACGCCCCTCCTGCCCCTCAACTTTCGGCAAAACGGCGCTATCGCCATAAACGGATGACGAGGATGCGTAAACAACGCGCTTTACGCCTTTTTTGTACGCAGCATCAAAAATATTCATTGTGCCGCTGACGTTGTTTGCATTATAAACGAGGGGCATTTTCATTGAACGGGGAACTGAGCCCCAAGCCGCCTGATTAAGTACGTAATCAACACCGTCACATGCATCAAGGCAGGTGTCGGGATCGGTTATGTCACCCTCAATGAACGAAAAATTCTCATACTGACGCAACTGTTCAATATTTTCTCTGCGACCGTTTGAAAAATTGTCAAGACCTCTTACTTTATACCCGAGACTTAAAATTGCTTCACATAAGTTTGAACCGATAAAACCTGCTGCACCGGTTACGAGAAACACTGTACCCTCGGGAAACTTCAAATGCTTATATCCCATTTGTCAACACTCCTTCTGAATTAGAGTCTCCAATAAGTAAGTCCTGCCTGCTGAGCCTGTTTAGGATCAAGAAGCCCCTTAACGTCAACAAGCACGTTGCAATCATCGTTGAGCATCGCTCTGTAATCATCCATACTGTATTCTTTGTATTCATCGTGAGCAACGGCGAGAACAACAGCATCAACCTTACCGATTGTATCCACTGTTCCGAAGCCATACTCCTTTTCAACCTCTTCGCTTACTGCGTAGGGGTCAACAACACTCACGTTTACTTCGTACTCCATAAGTTCGTGTACGATGTCGGCAACCTTGGAATTTCTTACGTCGGGTACGTTCTCCTTGAAAGTAACGCCGAGAACCGCTACGTTTGAACCTTTGATATTCGTGCCGTCTTTAATCATCAACTTAACAATATTTTCAGCAACGTATTTGCCCATGCTGTCGTTTATTCTTCTGCCCGCAAGGATTACCTCGGGCTGATAGCCGAGTTCCTGCGCTTTATATGTAAGGTAGTACGGGTCAACACCGATACAGTGACCGCCTACAAGGCCGGGACGGAAGTTAAGGAAATTCCATTTTGTTCCCGCTGCTTTAAGTACCTCGATTGTGTCTATACCCATTATGTTGAAAATCTTTGAAAGTTCGTTTACAAAAGCGATGTTGATATCACGCTGAGAATTCTCAATAACCTTTGCCGCTTCCGCAACCTTGATTGAACTTGCTCTGTAAACGCCCGCCTGAACGGCAATTTCATATACACCCGCAATAATATCGAGGCTTTCCTCATCCATACCGGAAACGATTTTTACAATTGTTTCAAAGCGGTGAACTTTATCACCGGGGTTGATTCTCTCCGGAGAGTAGCCGACTTTAAAGTCAACGCCGCATCTAAGTCCCGATTCTCTTTCAAGTACGGGCACACACTCATCCTCTGTAACACCGGGATAAACCGTAGATTCGTAAACAACGATTGCTCCCTTTTTAAGATTCTGTCCTACGAACTTGCTTGCACCGATAACGGGAGTAAGGTCAGGATTGCGGTGTTCATCGGTAGGAGTCGGAACGGCAACGATGATAAAATCTCCCCTCTTGATATCTTTGGGGTCACAAGTAAACTCAACCGAACAGTTTTTGATTGCCTCATCACCAACTTCATTTGTAACGTCGATTCCATCCTTGTACATCTGTACTTTCTGTGCATTAACGTCAAAACCGATTACGTTAACATGCTTTGAGAAAGACACGGCAAGGGGAAGTCCTACGTAACCAAGACCAACAACTACAATATTCTTTTCTTTTGCTTTGATTGCTTCAACCATAATTTTTACCTCCGTCAGTTAAGTTTCATTGTTTCAAGGAACTTTTTATTTACACTTCTTACATCAAATTTATCCCTGCATATTTCAAGACTTCGCTGAGCCATACGCTCAACTTCGTCAGGATGCTCAATCATATAAACCATCTTTTCAGCCAAAGCGTCGGAATCTTTGACGGGAACCAAGAATCCGTTATCGCCATCAACAACCGTTTCCTTGCATCCGGGAGCATTGGTTGTTATAACAGCCCTACGCATCGCCATCGCTTCAAGTACCGTCCTCGGCGTACCTTCACGATACGACGGCAAAACGTAAACCCTGCACCGTTCGATATGCTCACGCACATCCTTTGATGCACCGAGATAACGGATATTGTCGTTGAGATACGGAGCAAGGTCGCTCTCCTGCAACGCACTCGGATTCGTATCAATAGGCCCGACCACGTCAAACTTTGCATCAGGATATTTCTGCACAACTTTCTTTGCCGCTTCAAGATACTCTATGACACCCTTGTCACGCAATATTCTGCCGATTATCAAAAAGCGGTTTTCTTCAGGCAGAGGGGTCGGGACAAAACGTTCAATATTAACTCCCGAACCATTTGTTATAACACATTTCTCCTGTGTCGTTATCTTTGAATCGATGAACACACCAAGGTCATCACGATTCTGGAAAAACACGTTTTTACACGCTTTGAGCGCTCTGCGATAGAGAAAAACTATCGGCATCCTCAACAGGCGTGCCTTGAACGACGTGTTTGTAAAGAAATATCCAAGACCGGTAATCATAGAATAAATATTCTTAACTCCCGCTTTCTTTGCCGCAAGCGATCCGTAAATTACAGGTTTTATCAGATACGACAGAACAAGGTCGGGCTTTTGCTCCTTTATGAACGCTTTGACACGCTTGTAATAATCCAAATCTGACATCGGATTCATACCGTTACGGCTCAATGCCATTCTGTATGGCGTTGCACCGAGCGCCCTTATCTCGTCATCGTAACCATCTTCGGGGGATGCGGTTATCACGGTGTGTCCCGCTTTCACCATCTCCTTAATCATATCACCGCGGAAAATCACGAGCGACTGACTGTAACCCGACAGAACAAGTATTTTCATTTTATCACCCCTAAGGATTTATACTCTTTTCTTGACAGTTGCAGGTACTCCCGCAACAAGCACAAAATCGTCAACGTTATTTATAACAACCGCTCCTGCTGCCACCTGACTGCCCGAACCGATATTGATGTTGTTTGAAATAACGGCACCCGAACATATCCACGTACCAGCGCCGACTTTAACGGTGCCGCTGAGTATAGCGCCGGGAGAAATATGTACACCGTCACCGACGACACAATCGTGGTCGATACACACGCCTGTGTTTACAATCGCACCAACACCGATCTTTGCCTGAGCGTTTATCACCGCGCCGGGCATTACAAGCGTTCCCGCACCAACTTGCGCAAAACTGCTTATCACGGTTCTGGGATGGATGAGAGTTGCTATCGCACAGCCTTTGCCAATGAGTTGGTTGATTAAATCAATTCTCACACGATTATTGCCTATTGCTACGAAAAACTCGGTGCTGTCAACGTCATATTTATCGGCATCACTCACACTGCCCGAAACAGGAAAACCGAGCACCTGCGACACCACGCGGTTATCATCCAGAAACTCTATATCCGTATATCCGACACTCAGAGCACAATCAGCAACCACTTTACCGTGACCGCCCGCACCCATTATAACGAGTTTTTTCATTCTTTATCACCTGCCGCAACAGTTGCTTGTTCTTCCTTTTTAACCGTGCCTCTGAAAGGCTCCATTGTATTATCCTCGGAAGAATTTATGCCGACTCTGAGAAGAACGTTTTTCAGCGTTGTAAAAAATATCTTCACGTCAAGCCCGAAACTCATATTGTCAACGTAATAAACGTCAAGTTCAAATTTTTCTTCCCAACTGATTGAGTTTCTGCCGTTAATCTGCGCCCAACCGGAAAGACCGGGTAGCACTTCATGACGACGCATCTGCTCGGGAGTGTAAAGTTCAAGATAGGCTTTCACGAGAGGTCTTGGCCCGATAAAACTCATCTTACCCGTAAGGATATCAAAAAACTGCGGTAGTTCATCAAGGCTTGTCTTTCTCAGAAAATTGCCAAGTTTGGTTATCCTTTCCATATCGGAAAGTTTGCGTCCGTCACGCTCGGTAATCGTACTCATTGTACGGAATTTATGTAAAAGAAATATTTTTCCATCCTTACCCGGTCGCTCCTGTTTAAATAAAATCGGGCCGTCACGCTGAATTAAAATCAACAACGAAACAATGAGCATTACAGGCGACAGAATAATTATAAAAATCAGCGCCATTATAAAATCCATAACTCTCTTTACGTACTTATACACGAAAGTCATCCTCCCTATATGTTGACTGTCGAAACTCCGTTGTCCCACAAAAAATTACATACTGTTCCACTATTCTGTATATTATACTAATAAAGGCGTAATTAGTCAATATCTATGTGAATCAATTTTATATTTTATAAGCAAAGTATTGTTTATTTCAAAAACTATGATATAATCTTATAGGCGAAATTTAAATTTTTGCGTATTTTTTTGGAAACGAGGCGACCGGAATGGACATTTCATTGATTATTGCAAACGAGTTTAAAATAAAAAATTGGCAGGTTGAAAACACAATCGCGCTCATTGATGAGGGTAACACAATCCCGTTTATTGCACGTTATCGTAAAGAGGCTCATGGCTCATTGGACGACCAAGTGCTCAGAGAGATAGCAGACAGGCTCGCTTACCTGCGAAACCTCGAAAAACGCCGTCAGGAAATCTACTCCTCAATTGAATCTCAGGAAAAAATGACGGATGAAATTGCACAGGCACTTGAAAAGGCAACGACACTTGCGGAACTTGAGGATATTTACCGTCCATACAAGCCGAAGCGTCGCACAAGAGCATCAATCGCAAAGGAAAAAGGATTGGAACCGCTCGCTCTCCAGATCTATGCTCAGAATGCAGATTCGGACACGCCCGAAAAACTTGCAGAACAATACGTAAATCCCGACCTTCAGGTAGAAACGGTGCAGGACGCTCTGAGCGGCGCGCTTGATATAATTGCAGAGATGATTTCCGACAACGCAAATATCCGCAGACGTCTTAAAAACCTATTCACCGTCGTTGGAGAGGTTACGTCGGTTGCGGCAAAAGACGAGGACAGTGTTTATTCAAACTACTACGACTATTCAGAGAGCGTCGCCAAAATAACAGGCCACAGAATCCTTGCAATTGACAGAGGTGAAAGAGAAGGTTTCCTTAAAGTCAGTGTAAAACTTGACATTGTAAAGGCAATGAACGTTATTGCAAGCGAAACCTTACTTGACAACGGCTCACTTTGCACAGAAGCAGTCAGAAATACGGGAGCGGATGCTTATGACAGGCTCATTTACCCCTCCGTTGAAAACGAAATCAGAAACTGGCTCACAGAAAACGCTTGCCACAGCGCAATCAAAGTGTTTTCAACAAACCTCCGTCAACTTCTCTTACAGCCCCCGGTAAAGGGACGTGTAACATTGGGACTTGACCCCGGTTACAGAACAGGGTGTAAGGTTGCGGTTGTTGACGAAACGGGGCTTGTGCTTGATACGGGAGTTATCTATCCCGTCCCCCCACACAACAAGAAAGAAGAAGCAAAGCGCATCGTTTCAACACTCATTAAGAAACACAACGTTGAAGTAATTGCAATCGGTAACGGTACAGCATCAAAGGAAACTGAAATCTTTGCTTGCGAACTGATAAAAGAACTTGGCAAAGACGTAAAATATATGATGGTCAGCGAAGCAGGCGCATCGGTTTACTCAGCATCAAAACTTGCCGCAGAAGAATTCCCCGAATTTGACGTTTCTCTCAGAAGTGCGGTTTCCATCGCAAGACGTCTTCAGGACCCCCTTGCCGAACTTGTTAAAATTGATCCGAAAGCCATCGGCGTTGGACAGTATCAGCACGACATGCCGAAAAATGAACTTGACGGCGCACTTGACGGCGTTGTTGAAGACTGCGTAAACAGTGTAGGAGTTGACCTAAACACTGCTTCCCCCGCCTTGCTTTCAAGAGTTGCGGGAATTAATTCGGGTGTCGCCAAGAACATCGTTAAATTCCGTGAAGAAAACGGCGCATTCTCATCAAGAGCGCAAATCAAGAAAGTTCCCAAACTCGGCCCGAAAGCATTTGAACAATGTGCGGGATTTTTGAGAATTGCAGAGAGTAAAAACATACTTGATAACACAAGCGTTCACCCCGAATCATACGATGCGGCACAAAATCTCCTCACCCTCTGCGGTTACACCGTAGCGGACGTTAAAGCAAGAAAAGTTGACGAATTAGCACAAAGAATTGAAAAACTCGGCGCTGAAAATGTCGCCCAAAGACTCAATATAGGCATACCTACACTGACAGACATCGTCGAGGCATTGTTAAAGCCCGGAAGAGACCCGCGTGACGAGTTACCGCAGCCCATCCTGCGCAGCGATATTCTTGATATAAAAGACTTGCGAGATGGAATGGAACTTACGGGAACAGTACGAAACGTTGTTGATTTTGGTGCATTTATTGACATTGGCGTTCATCAGGACGGACTTGTTCACCTCTCTCAGATCACGAACAGATATATTAAACATCCGAGCGAAGTTCTCAAGGTTGGTGATATTGTCAAAGTATGGATTCTCAGCGTTGACACCGCAAAAAACAGAATTTCTCTTACGATGAAGCAACCATCACAAGCAAAACAGGCATAATATTTTTGTGATAAATCAACACACAAAACGGCACGAATGGAAATCCGTGCCGTTTTTTCTTATGTAGAAATATAATCTCGGAGCATCTCTCCGAGCGCTTTGCCAAAAAGTGTCCCTGAATAGACCGCTTCTTCCAAAGTATTACCGTGTGTGCCAACCTCCACAAGCAGTGAATTCGGTGTTACGTCCATATTATATTTTCGGTAGCAATGAAACAACGGTCTCATTACGCCCGAATACAATTCATTCATTTTGTTCTGTATCTGAACTGCAAAATTCAAATTATTTTCCCAATTCGGAAAATCTGTGATAGTACTGCCCTCCCTGCCTGCTATCAACATTATTTGTGCCGCTTTCTTGCCATTTATTTCTGCAACGGGTTTAATAATCGTCTGTTCGTTATTCGTTGTTAAAGCATCACGATGCACGTCAAGTGTTATGGCAATTGACGGATACATATCAAGATAACGTTCAACCTGTGCACGTGAGCGCTGATACGAACCGTTATAAGACGTATCGTATATGGTTTTGTCGTGAATCACGTTAAATCCCGCTTTTCTCAACTCATCCGCTATTGCCTCACCCACACGCACCATATTCTGACCGCAATCATCGGTACGCGACGAAAAACCTGACGGATACCACCCCACGTCAAGCATCACGTAACTCTCACTTGTGTGGGTATGGTAAATCAATATTGACGGCTTATCGCTATCAACGGAAAGCGACGGTTTTTCAGAATATAGCGCCGATAAATCAAGTGTTTTGCCAGTTGTATTCATCACCCATAAATCTTTATATCCCGTGTACGCGCTGCCGCTAGTATAACTTTGTTCTATAATTGTTCCGCCCTTTTTGGTTGAATTCACGTTCATTTGCGCAACGCTGATAAGTTCCTCAATATCAAGCGGAGTTGAATATTCACCCTGATCATCAGACACAAAAATAATATCGGAAACGGTTGGGATTTTAACACCGAGCGATACTGAAGAGTTACTGTATTTTCGTTCATACTTAACGTCAACACCCGGCATTCCGAGCACCGCCGAAAGAAATCCAAGTTTTTCCGCAGCGGGTTCGTAAATGAAAATTACAGCAGAAAACAGAACAAGACATAGCACGATCAAGCCCGTTTTCATAAAAATAATCATTGCTTTTTTCTTCCATTTTTTTAAAATTTCTTCGCTCATAGTGCGCCTCCTTTTTTTAATTTTCGCATTAAAATATATGAAGGCAAAGTTCGGTTTATTACTTTAACTAATCCGCTACGAGTGATAAAATATCTTTTGCAGGAATAACGGGGTTTAACGCACAATTTATCCCCATTGCAATATATTTTGCAGCGCGGTGAGTAATCAAATCAATTTCCTTAGGCGTAACCATCATACGTTTACCATCGGGCTCAATTGTATTTATTATTTTGTCGCAATCATCCCCCGCCCGCAACAAACTACACACAAGCGTGGCGGCATCAACAACGGTTGGTACACCGATGGAAACAACGGGAATGTCAAGAGTTTTGCAGGAAAGTTCACAACGTTTGTTCCCGACACCCGAACCGGGAAAAATTCCGCTATCGCTTATCTGTACCGTACAGCCGAGTCTGGAAACGCTGTACGAAGCGAGTGCGTCAACTGCAATCACCGCCGACGGTTTTATGCTATCAACAAGTCCGCGCACAACTTCAAACGTTTCCATTCCCGTTTCACCAAGCACTCCCGTGGCAACCGCACAAACGGAATTTAGTCCACTTAGCCCCACACTTCGTGCAATCTCCCCTTGAATATGCCTTGTTGTAAAAATCAGAGAAACAACTTCGGGTCCAAGCGCATCAGGGGTTATTTTTCGGTTTCCAAGTCCCGCTACAAGTACACCTCCGTTAAGATTTTCCGGCAGCATAGTCCTTATCTCCTTTGCCAGCACATCGATGCGCCCGTCAAAAAGTTCTGCATCATTGGAAAACGGCGGCACTTCAAGCGTAACGTATGCACCACACGGCTTTTCAATCGCAATTTCTCCATTATTGTTGACAACCTTGATACGAGTTACGGTAACGTTGCCCGTTTCTTCCTTTTCCATTTCAACTCCGTCAATCTCTCCATAACCCGTAATCTCCCTGCGTTCCAATGCCAAATCCGTTCTTACAAGCATATTTTATCCGTCCTTTTGACCAAGTTTTTTAACTATTCTTTGTCATTTTTAATTTGATATGCTTTTTTTAAAAAAAACTTGCATTTTATAAAAACTTATGTTAGAATACTACCTTGTATGGAAGAACTCAAGGAGGTGTAACGATGCCGAATATTAAATCTGCTAAGAAGCGCGTAAATGTTATCGCAACAAAAACTCTTCGCAACAAAGTGATCAACTCTGCACTTAAGACTGCAATCAAGAAGGCTTACGCTGCTATCGAGAACAACTCTGCTGACAAGGCTGAGGTTGTTGCTTACGCATGCAAGAAGATTGACCAGGCTGCAAGCAAAGGTCTTATTCACAAGAACTGCGCTGCAAGAAAGAAGTCTAACCTCACACGCAAACTCAACGCTGTTGCGTAATTGAAACACAAAATATTCTTTAATGAATAATACAAAAAGTAACGGTAACTCGTTGCTTTTTTTGTGTTGTCGGAAATAATGTAATTTTATGGTTTTTTATTGACTTTGCGGTAATACTAATGTATAATGAAATTGTCTTAATAGGATAATTATAAAATAATGGAGGTTTTTACTATGTCAAAACAGGTTCTTGCTATTATCGGTGCTATCGTTGGCGTACTTGCTGTTGCCGGCGTTGCTTACCTCGCTATCTCTAAATACTTGGAGAGAAAGAAACTCGAAGAGTACTACTACGACGAAGATGATTGCTATTGCGATTGCGATGATTTCTGCGATATCGACTGCGATTGCGATTGCTGCGACGAGGATGCTGAATAATCCGTTTTAACAATTGCCGCCCTGAGATTATCTCAGGGCGGTTTTTCTTTTATTCAACAATTTCTATATTATATTTTTCCAACCAATAATTTATCTGTACAAAATACGCAATCGTTTGCGGCGTTGCCATAAGCTGACCATACCAATGCAGCGGTGCACCTTCATCGATAAGTTTCTGCAATTGTTCTTTTTTGACAAATTCAAGAATTCTTGAATTCGGGTTGTCAATCACCTGCTGTAAAATATCCGAAACCGCTTTGCAGTAATTCGGATTGTGTGTTTTTGGATACGGGCTCTTTTTTCTCCACAAAATTTCATAGGGTAAAAAGTCCTTCATAGCCTCCCTCAGCAGTCCCTTTTCATACCCCTTATAATCCTTCGTTTCCCACGGCACGCTGTACAGATATTCCGCAATACGATAATCGCAGAACGGAACTCTCACTTCAAGGGCATTATACATACTCATTCTGTCCTTGCGGTCAAGCAAAGTCTGCATAAACCAGTCAAGGTTGAGTTTCATCATCTCTTTCATCCTTGACTCAACGGGACTTAACCCAACATTTTTTGACGTGCTCTCAAGCGTCTGGGCATAGCGAGAATATACATAGTCCCCCGCATCAATCATATCAGCGAATTCATCGCGCAAAAAACTGTATCTGTATGATGTGGATTGCGCCCACGGGAAACCGTCAATCACTCTGATTTCCTTATCCCTGTACCAAGGGTATCCGCCGAAAATTTCATCGGAACATTCTCCCGAAAGGGCAACTGTTGAGTATTTTTTGATTTCATCACAGAATAAAAGCAAAGACGAATCAACGTCCGCCATACCCGGCAAATCTCTCGCATCTACCGCCTTGAACAATGCCGAAACAAGTTCAGGTGTATCAATCGTCACAACGTGATTCTCGCACCTGAGATAATCCATCATCACACCGACAAACTCGCTGTCGCTATTCGGCTGAAATTTACTCTTTGCGAAGAATTTATCATTATCACGATAGTCGATGGTAAACGTGTGCAACGTTTCTCCCCTTCGTTTAAAATACCGATTGGCAACGGACGAGATTATGCTTGAATCAAGCCCACCTGACAAAAACGTACAAACAGGCACATCGGATACAAGTTGACGTTCAATGGCGTCAGTAACAAGAAAACGCACTTTTTCAATTGTCTGGTTTATATTATCGGTATGTTCTTTATCTTCAAGTTGCCAATATTTTTTAAGTTTCAGTCCATTCGATGAATAATATCCGCAACACGCGGGAGGCAACTCGCAGACGTTTTTAAACACGCCGCAACCCGACGTCCTGCCGGGACCTATCAGCATAATTTCCGCAATTGAAGACACGTTAATCCGTGGCTTTACTTGCGGATGGCACAGCAAAGCCTTGATTTCTGAACCAAAAATAAACTTGCCGTCAACCAAGGTGTAAAAGAACGGTTTAACGCCCATTCTGTCCCTTGCAACAAACAATCGCTTTTCTTTTTCATCCCAAACGGCAAAAGCAAAAATTCCATTGAATTTTTCTACGCATTTTTCGCCCCACTTGACATAGGATTTCAGCACAACCTCAGTATCGGAATGGCCTTTGAATTCAAACCCGTCGGCTTTAAGTTCAGCGCGAATCTCCTGCGTATTATAAAGTTCGCCGTTATAAACCAAGGTGCAATCCCTTTCACAAGTCTGATAACTCATCGGTTGCATTCCGTTTTCGATATCAACAACACAGAGCCTTGTATGCATCAAAGCCGCATTGGTAGCGTAATAAATCCCACTTTGGTCGGGTCCGCGCCGTAACAATGCATTCTTCATTTCAGTATATGTAGCACTCTGCGTATCCAACGTTTTTCCCAACTCAACAACTCCAGCAATTCCGCACATAAAATCACCTCTGAATAAAAATAAGGATGCAACCTCACGTTACATCCTTTTTCTATATCTTATTCAGTTTGGGGCAGATTGACACAGATTTTTTTGCCGATTTTCTCACCCATCTTAACAACGGTTTCAATCCCCTCGCCGCTGTTTGAAAGAATATCATCATCAACTTTAATCACGTCTTTTTTTACGAGCAAAACGATTGTTGAACCACCGAATTCAAACATTCCTTTTTCTTCGCCTCTTGAAAAAGAATGTTCCTCGTGCCAGTTTTTAATCTTACCGACACACATAGCACCGACTTCTGTCTGGATAACCTTACCGAAGTTTTCAGTTTGCATTACGGTGTATTCCCTACAATTGCGTGCATAAATATTGCAGTTATCAAGTGCTATGGGATTTACCGTATGAAGTTTGCCCTTGACGAAAATATTCATCGTTTTTTTGCCGCTGTCAAAGTAACAATACCTGTGATAATCGTCAACACACAAGCGGAAAATGAGGCAATAACCACCCTCATACTCCTGAGCCACTTTTGCACCCGCAAGCAAATCGCTAACGGTATACACTGAATTTTTGATGTAAAAAACACTGTCAGCATTTATTGGGTGAACGGTCAGTTTTGAATCGCAAGGAGAAATGAAACTATCGTTGTCATAGTCAATCTTCCTTGCACCCTGCGCAAGTTTCCTTGTAAAAAACTCATTGTAACTGCGCCATTCTTTATTCTCATACTGAGTCATATCGATTTTGTTTTTCTCAACAAAACCTTTTATCATTCGGGTTGAAAGACGGCTGTTCATATACCATCCGACGATTTTGGAAACAAAGCGACAGACAAGAAGTTTCAGAATCAGCCTACCGAAAAAGTTGCGATAAAGAAACCTTAACCACTTATCCTGTGTTTCGTTCGAAGATATGATTTCGCCGTTTCTGTTTTTTATAATCGTACTCATCTTACAGCATTAAAATAACAACACTTGCAACAAAACCAATTCCGATAAAGATAAACATATCACGAAGTCCCGGTTTTCTCACCTTTATTTTGATTACGAAGAGTGCCGCGATAATAAGCAAAGCCGCCATATAAATAAGGTGGAAATAGTTCTGGAGCGCCTCAATTTTCTGCAAAAGATAGATAATGGGCAACAGAAGCGAAACACTTGTTACGGGCAAGCCGTCATAGTACTTTCTGGGTTGTGACGGCTCAAGTTGCTGGCGTTCGTCTTCCATAACATTGAAGTATGCAAGACGGATAATTGCCGCAAGAACGAACAGTGAAGAAATGATTATGTAAGCAACTTTTATTACGGGCGGAATCGGGTTAACCAAGAGACTTTTAACCTCTCCCCAATCCGTTGTTAAGGGTGAAATATACTTCTTGATAAGAATCGCGTAACCGATTACAACCGGAAGAACGCCAAAACAAATGATGTCAGCAAGAGAGTCAAGTTGAATTCCGAACTTCTTTTCGTTTTCATTTCTCTCCCTTGTTCGCGCAACCCTGCCATCGAACATATCGCAAAGACCAGAAACCATCAGAAAGATAATTGCTCTGCCGATAAATCCGAGAGATGCACTCGCTATTCCAAGCAAGGATGAAATAACGCCGACAAAAGTCAATATTACAGTATAATTATAAAATCCAATCACTTAATACAACCCTCTTTTTTAGCCTTTTTTGTCAATTTCACATGGTTAGCAAGCGTGACTGCACCCGACAATACCAAACTGAAATAATAATCGAAAATTCTTGTAAGCAACAGCGCAGAAACCAAAAGTTGCTCATTAGGATAAATTGAAGAATAAAGCAATGCAAACACCGCTTCGGTGATACCCGCTGCGCCGGGAATGGGAAGAAAGTTTGCCGACATCGCTATTGCAGTCTGTATGCCGACAACTTCAAAATAATTCAAAGCATTCTGTCCGAAACTTCTGTAAACAAAATATCCTACAGTGAAAAGACAGACGCGTTGAATAAAGTTCACTACAAAAACTTTGGGAATCATCGATAGGCTATTTTTCAGAAATTCGGCACACTGTGCATAATCTCCGAGACTCTTTTCAAGACTCTCCAACGTTTTCTGCGGTTTTTTCAGAATCCTGATTTTTCCTAAGAAAGTTATGAAAGAAACAGAAATCTTTCTCACCACGGTCTGTGAAAACATGGACATAAAGCACAGCGCACTCATCAGAATCTGCATTCCGAATCCTACAAAAAACAGTACCGTCACAAGCACTCCGTTGCCAAGCACAACATCCGGCATAAAAATAAGAACACCTGCTGAAAGCACCATCAACACGACTTTAAACGTCATGGTGTTGAACAAAATCGCTATTGTTGACTGCGGAATCGGAATAGAGTCCCTGTTCATATAGTATGCCATAACCGGCTGACCACCCGTCGAAGACGGAGTAATCAAAGAAAAATACAAATCTACGTTAGCGTAAACAAAACCTTTTTTTCCACTGATTTTTGTACCGATAGTTTTGAGCACGACTTTTAATCCAAGCCCTTCAAACCACAAATACAGAAATACCATAACAATGCATAGAATGATGTATATAGGATTTACACTCAGTATCGTATTAACAATGTCCGAAACCTTAAAATCTTTTAACAGTGTATACATCGTCAGGCAGATTATGATAATCAGTATTGCACCGCTAATCCAATACTTTTTATTCTTCATAATACAAAACCCACATAAATAAATAATATTTCAGTAATTATATTACATTTAGACGTAACTGTCAATCAGTAAAAACATATATTTCTGACAGGGAATATTTACTGCTTATCCCCGGAACCAATAACCCTGTACATCTCACCCGCCGAGTCCTTTGTTGCGTGTTCAGCAACGTTTACAACCTGGTAGCGAGCAACGTTGCTGCCAAAATGAATCTCAATCACGTCATTTACTTTCACGTCGTAGGATGCACGCGCAACCTTATTGTTGACCAACACGCGTCCCGCATCGCACGCTTCGTTCGCAATCGTCCTGCGTTTGATTATCCTTGAAACCTTTAAGTATTTATCCAATCTCATATATAATTTCCCTCTCTTATTTTTAAAAAATCAGTTTTATTTAACACGAGCAACGCATATTTCTTATAGTAATCCAAAAAAATTTAAAAAAAATCTCTTGACAAAGCAGCAATTTACAACTAATATTTTATCAAACATCGTTAATAAGGAGCGTTGTATTTATGATATTTGAAAAAGTAAGAACTATTCTTTGCGAACAACTTGATTTGGAAGAGGATGCCGTACTTATGGAATCAGACATCGGCGACGATCTCGGCGCTGACAGTCTTGACGTTGTTGATCTCCTCATGTCACTCGAGGATGAGTTTGAAATCGAAATTCCCGATGAGGAAATTGAAAACATCCGCACGGTTGCTCAACTTGTAAAATACATTGAGCAGAATTCATAATCAAAACTTAATAATAAAACAAGGCAGAAAGCGTCCTACAAGACATTTTCTGCCTTTTTGTTTTGATTAAATTAAACGTAGAATATGCCGAGGTCCGTGAACGTAATGGGCTCAAAATTCTCCTGCCCCACCCTGATTGCAACGCGGAAAGAAGTAGCGTCGGGTAAGACATTGAAAAGTGAAGCGACTTCCTTACGCCTTACGGTGTAGGAATCCATAGCAATTTTCTCGCCCTCTTTATTGTACTGGAAGAACAATATTCTCGGTTTGAGTCCCTCGGGAAGTTCGGCAGTACCGAACACACGAACACGCTTATACGTGCCGACGTAAGCCTCGGGAAATTTCTGATGTGACGGTGCTCTGGTTGTACTTACGCCGAACATATAGGCAACGGGGTTCTTAATCTGGTCGTACGTGCCGACCATTCTCGACAAAGTAAAACTGCGCTTGTCCTGGCTGTACTCAACGTTGCAATTTTTGCTCTCAAATTTCAGATGAGCATTGTCCGCATAGGTTATTTTTTCAGTCGGAATCTGTACTCGGATCGGCTCGGAACTCGGAATTTTTCCATTCCACCAATCGTAAGATAACATAAGCGCAAGAGTATAAATATTCCATACGACCTTACCGGGATGGAGTTTCTGCTTTGCGGGAGTATCAAACAACTCCTGAAGTTTCTGCTTATCTATAAGTTCAAAAATCGCCGATGCTTCGGGAGCAAAAATCTTTGAATACATCTCTTCACGAAGATAGGTGAAAACAGCCTCACGCCAGTTGAATCCCGACGTGCCGAACTTCTGTCCCAAAACGGGCTCACGGCGTTTCCACGCAGCCATATCGCCATCAATCGGGCCGTCGGTTTCAAAGCCCCATCTATCCTCCGCAAACGGAACTTCGGTCAGGGCGGGATTGATATGCTTCAATATCTGATAGTTTGCCATATCGTTCTTTCTGAGATTAATATCAATCATCATACACTTCTTGGCAAACACCGAATCAAAGAACGGTTTTACAACCTTTCTGGGTACGATGGTCGCACTGTTGCCCGATGCACCCCATCTGCCGTTACGCAGTTTGAAATAAAATCTGTCCATTACGTCGGCATAACTGAGGGGGCTGAGCATATATTCGGAAAGTTGGTCATAGAAAACCTTTTGTTGCTCCTCACGGAAAAGATTGTCACAACCCCAGCAAAAAGTGCTCTTGAACTTTGCCCAATCCGCTTCGTTACACTCCTTATAAACCTTTGCAAATCCGCCCTTGAGAATTGCACCGCCGTTGCCGCCGATGCTGATTTTCTTGTTATTTACAATGGTATTCGGGCGATAAGGCGGGCCGAGGTTTTCGTAGACGCTTATCATACCCTCACTCTGAAAAATCTTTTCAAGGGAGGGCGCAAACATATCGGCAAGCACAAAACTCACCTTGCTCTGCTCATCATTGAACGTCTGCGGAATATTTACTTTATGAGGAAGTCCGAGTTGACGCGCCACTCTCTGCGCCACGATAACGTCGGGATAATTTTCAAATCCGTTTGTGAACGTTTCAATGGGATAACCAGCCGCGCTGAAAACTGCCGCGAGCAAGCGGCTATCCTTACCACCTGTAAGCGCAAGCGAAATCTGTGCGTTTGTGTCGATGCCCGCGGTTGAATCTATGAGCGCCTGCGCCAAATCATAATAATCAGCGGAAGTAGGGTTCTTTTTTGTACCAATGAGTTTTTCGGCATCGTCTATTGACAACATTTTCATTTTGCCGTTTCTCAGTTGCAACTGAGAATTGACGGGCATAACGTTAACACCCTTGAAGGGGGTATACTCAGAAACGTAGTAACCCGCGCTTGCGAAAGCACCCATATTTGAAATATCGTACTCAATACTCTTTCTGTCGTTTGCAAGAAGGTTTACAAAAACCGCTCTGTTTGCGACGTACACACCGTTTTTATCCTGAGAATAGTAGACGGGCTCCATTCTCATAAAACTGTTATATATGCTCATTCTGCCATTGTCCGTATTCATAAGGCAAATTGCAAAGGTACCGTTTGTATTCGCAACGTATCTTGTCGGATCAACGCTTTCGAGCAAGCCTTTGAGTTTCTGGTCACAGTTTGGAATATATCCCGTTGAAACGGCAACCTGCTTGTGCCCTCTTATAAACTGATTCGGTTCATTGGAAGCAATAATTACAACGTTTTTTCCATTGTCGGAAAAAACCAAGTCATAATTGGGCGGATCAATTCTGTAAAAAGTTGCCAGAATGCTCTTCGCCTTCTCTATCATATAAGGACTGATTTTTGACTTTGAACTTATCGCAATAAAGTTTTTCATTTAATTCACCGCCTGATTGAGTGTTATCTTGTTGCACTCATATAATATTTGTCCTTGCTTTTTGAATGGATAAAACAACCAATAAGGAAAATCACCGCAGTATAAATCCAGAAATACAACGTTGTCCCCCAATCCATTGTGTAATTTTCAAGGAAACTGCTTCTGAACACTTCAAACAAGTGATAAAGCGGATTGAATTTAACTATTGTAGCAAACGGCTCCTGCAAGCCGTTGATTGACCATACAACAGGTGAAAAATACATAAGCATTCTCAAGACGGGTCGCATCACTCTCTGGAAGTCCCTTGAAATCATTCCGAGGACGGAGAAAAGTACGGAAACCGCCGTAAAATGCAAAAGCGATGCAGCACAGAAATAAAGTATCAAAAGCATCGATGCACTGAAATTAAAATCTCCCGATATTAAAAGCTGAACTATCGGCATAATGAACGTCGGCAAAGATACAAAAAGATTTGTTATCGTCGACACAACGGGAAGCATAAGCACAGGGAATCCCGCCCTTGACACAAGGTTGTACTTTGAATAAATAGCGTTGATTGACTCACTGAGATTTGAACGGAAATAGAAAAACGGGAACATACCCGAGAACATCCAACTGAGATAACTATACGAAGTGCCGTCGCCCATAAGATGTTCGGCTCCGTTTTTAAAGCCGATGCCAAAAACGAACCAATAAACCAGCGCTATTGAAAGAGGCGAAAGAAAATGCCACAAAAACCCAAGTTTTGTATCCCTGTTCTTAGTCACAAACTGGTGAGCGGAAAGCCTCCAGATAGTCTTCCAGTTTTTAATAATCGTTTCAAAAAATTCTATAACCGCCACGAACAAGTCAATACCCCCCTCTATACATAAACTTATCAAAACTCTAAATTAATATTTTACACTAAATTGCAACTTTTTGCAACACAAAACTACAACGAAGAATATTTTATTCAAAATCCTCTTCGTTTTCTGCAACATATTTGCAAATTGATTGAAGCGGTACGGCAAGTGATGAACCATAAGCCTCACTGATATCCATTATCGTTATAAAATACTGCGGATTATCTTCGGGAAAATATGCAGTAATGTAGTTGTTTGTAATACCACTGTCAGCGCGCACTTCCGCAGTGCCCGTCTTAGCGGCGATAAAGCATCGCTCACCTTTATAATTGACGTCGTAAAGTCCGTAGTAATTTGCCGCAGCAACCATTCCGTCGTGGATTTCCGTTGCCGTTTCATAGGAAATGATATTGCTGTGCAAGACTTTTGGTTTCGTTGTCTTTACAACCTTTCCATCCTCTCCCGGCTCTAAAATCCGTCTGACCAGGTGCGGTTCAACAAGATTACCCGTTGCAACAGCAGAAGTAATCATATTTATGTGCAGCGGCGTAAGCAAAGTCCTGCCCTGTCCAAATGCGCTTGCCATCAATTGTCCGTTTCCGTTGCCGGAAATGTCAAACGTTGAACTGATAGAAGCAAAATCAAGCGGCAATCTACCGCCAATCAGAAATCTTTCGGCAACCTCGTTGAATTTATGAGCGCCCGCCGTGTTTACAACGTCGGCAAAATAGGTATTAATGCTGTAACAAATCGCCTTGCTCAGTGTAACCTGTGTGCCCAGAGTAGCCTTTGAAGAGTTGTAGATAGCAAATCCCGAATCGGTATAAGTTACTCCCTCGTCACAATAGGGAACTTTACTCAATCCGCTCTCGCTGATAACAACGGAAGAAATCAGTTTAAAAACACTGCCGGGGACACGTGGATACTCATAGGCATTGTTATAAAACAGTCCCTCGTATTTGGCATCGGTAAAAATATCCGACTCACCCGCCTTGATTTCATTTGCGTTATAAGTCGGGGTTGAAACAAGACAAAGAATTTCACCGTCGGCATTTGTTACAACAACTGCTCCCTTATTGTCCTTAGTGAGATTGTAAACATACTCCTGCAGGTCGGCATCAATGGTCAGTTGTACGGTATTTCCCGTATTGTTTCTGATATTGAGAAACGAGTTTGTTCCAACGGTCAAAGTTGAATTGAATTTTGAAATTATTCCTCCACCTATGCCGTAACGCGTTGATGAATAGCCGATAAGACTTGAGAAAGCGTACGGGTCGCGCATTATGATATAGTCATCATCGTTGAGAGTTTTGTTGTCAGTCTTGTCCGAATAATCGGTGATTACGTTACCGTTTCTATCCAATATCGGAGCGCGCAAACGTGAACCTCCAAGGACAATCTGCGCATTTTTTTCAGCAGTGGAAAGCCGTGAAAAAAATGGTAAAACGTCTGATAAAACGCTTGAATTATACACTATTCCCAGCATCAGTACTATGCCCAGCACTATCACCACCGCCGAAAGCACGCGAGGTATCTTTGTATCCGCACGTTTTTTCATCGATAAATCCCCCTTTCTCCTTCTCAACCGCAAGCATAAATACAAGCGTCATCATAAGCGCCACGCTAACAATAGAACTGCCGCCCTTGCTTATAAACGGAAGAGTTATTCCTGAAAGCGGGATTACACCCGTTGCTCCACCGATGTTGAAAAACACCTGAGAAAACAACAAAGTAGATGCAATTGCCGCCATTATTTTTAACTTTGAATTATTGGTACGGCTGATAACGCGCACCTGATTTACAGCCATTGTTACAAACGCAATAACAAGCGCAAGGGCAGTTATCAGACCAAAAGCATAAATAATGCTGACAATAACAAGATCGTTTTCGGCAGCATAAATAGTATTTTTACTGCCATACTGCCCAAACCAACCCGCCTGATAAATCTTTTGCATCGCCTGATGCATCTGATAACCAGCGCCGTAAATATCATAGTCAGGGTCAAGCCACACTCTGAAGCGATCAAAAATTTTATTGAACTGAGTAGTCAAAAATGAAATTTTCAACACATAATTATTTGCAAAATAGACAAGGGTGCTGCCGATTCCGAGCGCCGCAACAAAAGCGACAAGTTTTAAAATTCCCTTTACACCCATATAACAAATAACGATGATAAGGTAGGACATCGCCACAACCTGAAACGTACCGAATTCACCCTGCAACACCATAAATCCGAGGAACATCAAGGTAACACCCGACGCGTATTTAAGACGGCGCTGCATCAATTTGTCGTCACCGCCGCCGAGGACTATGCCTATGATTATGCAGTAAATATACTTCAAAAACTCACCGGGTTGGAAAGTAAAGCCAAACATAACAACGCCAACCCTTGTCCCGCCGACGCTTATGCCGAAAACAATCGTCAAAACGTATGTCAGGGCGGAAAGAACGGTCAAAAGCAACGCAAGTTTCATCGTTGCGTGCTTCTTCATAACGGTTTTAAACACAAAAACACTTATCAAAGACATCACCAGCGCCGCAACATACGGAAGCATCATATCGATAACAAACGCTTTCTCGTCAGCCGTCAGATAAAAGAAATAATCAAGTCCGTCCGGCTCATAATCAAGCGGCTCAATATGAAGAATCAACTGCATCAGTGCGCCAAACTGTACAAACATAAACATCAGTGTATACAACATTCGGACTGCACGACTCTTTAACCTGCCGATAAACAAAGCGGTAACAACGGCAATTCCGAGAACTGCCCCACCGAGATATGCAAAGGGACGGTTTACATTTGTGTAAACAGAAAACAGATACAAAACGAGCGTATACGCAAATAAAATCAAGATATTAAAAGAAATGCCGCGCTTTTTTTCTTCGGGCTGCCCCGCATCCAATACTTCAATCACTTCGTTGTCGTCCGTTTCCACCTGCTGAACGGAAAAATCATCGCGCTCGTTACTATGCACCATTTTCACCCCTTTTATAAAACAAATTCTATTTATTTTATCACATTAGTAGTGTATTTGCAATCAGATTTTATTGACATAAAAGAAAAAAACGTGATGATTTTTGTTGAACTTAAAGTGTTATGGTAGTATAATAAAAAAATAATCAGGGAGGTGCAATAATTGAAAATCATAGCGCGTATACATACGGATTTCAGTACTAAATTCGGCATACCACGTCAAAGCGGAATTGTTGAAGAATTGAAGGGAAAAATCATTTTTGAACCCGAATACAGAAACGTTGATGCTGTGCGCGGAATCGAACAGTTTTCTCATATATGGCTGATATGGCAATTTTCGCAGGCACTGCGCGAAGAATTCACTCCGCTTGTCCGCCCTCCCCGGCTTGGCGGCAACACCTATATGGGTGTTTTTGCAACGCGCTCTCCCTACCGTCCGAATTCTTTGGGGCTTTCCTGTGTGCGACTTGAGAAAATTGAGTACAACGAAGAACTGGGCGCTGTGCTTCACGTTTCGGGCGCGGATTTGCTTGATGGTACCCCGATTTTTGATATTAAACCCTACCTGCCATACACCGACAGCCGTCCCGATGCAAGCAACGGTTTTGCACCGACAAGTGAGGAATGCTCACTTGATGTGAATTTCCCTGAAAACTTGCTCAAAATCATTCCCAAAGACAAAAGAACCGCCGTAATTGAAGTGCTCAGATTAGATCCGAGGCCCCAATATCACGACGATTCAGAACGTGTTTACGGTATGAATTTTTCGGGTTTTGACATAAGATTTACAGTGGTTGGCAAGCAACTGACGGTTTGCGAAGTGCTCAGTCTTGCGAAAGAAGATTGAGGAGTTCTTCCCACTCCTGCATATACTCCATCAATTTCTCCTCCTGGTCACTGATCACCTGCTGGATCTCTTCGAGTTTGAGATAATCGCTCACATTCTCGTCGAGTTCCAGTTTTTCTTTTTCTGCCTCTATCAGCGCTTCCGTTTCCGCAATCAACTGCTCAAGTTTCTGGACTCTGCGTTCACGTTTCGCACGCTCTTTTGAAGCGTTGTAATGAGGTTTTTTAACGGACTTTTCAACGACAGTCTGAGCAACAGGGACAGATGCTATACCCCTTTCTTTATCCATCATATACTGCGAATAACCGTACGGATAATAAGTAACTCTGTCCTGTTCAAACACCAATAGTGACTGCGCAATCTGTTGCACAAAATATCGGTCATGCGAAACAAAAAGCACTGTGCCCTCATATCTTTTCAATATCGTTTCGAGCGTCTCCTTGCCTACGATATCCATATGGTTGGTAGGCTCGTCAAGAATCAACATATTCGGTTTGCGCTTGAGCATTCGGCACAGTGCAAGGCGCACTTTTTCGCCGCCCGATAACATATTGACGGTTTTAAAAACGTCTTCGCCACTGAAAAGGAACGCCCCCAAAGCACTTCTCACCTGCGTTTGTGTCATCTCGGGGAACTCGTTCCAGAGTTCATCAAGCACGGTTTTATCACTCGAATACTGCGCGGTCTGTTGATCAAAATAACCGATTTTAACGTTTACTCCGTATCGGTATTCGCCGTCCAACGAATCAAGCGCACCCGTTACAGTCTTTAAAAACGTTGATTTACCAAGCCCGTTTCCGCCAATAATGCCAACTTTATCACCGCTCTTTATATCTGCGGTAATTTCGGACAACACCTTATCGTAGCCTATTTTGAGATTGCGGATTGACAAAACGTCATTACCGCTCTTCAAATCAAAATTAAAATCCGCGTTAAAACTTCTCAAATCATAACTTTCCGGCGGAGGTACAATTTCCATTCGCTCGATCTGTTTGAGTTTTGATTGAGCCATAGCCGCCTTTGTGGGTTTATACCGAAACCTTTCAACAAGTTCTTTGAGGCGTGCGATTTCCTTTTGCTGAGCCGCGTACTCCTTGCGCTGACTCTCCCATTTTTCCTGTTTCAAGCGTACAAAATCAGTGTAATTACCCTTGTACTTCGTGACTCTGCCGCGCTCAATTTCGTAAACCGTGCCGACCGTTTTATCAAGGAACATTCGGTCGTGTGACACGATAACAACAGATTTTTTATAACTTGTAATATAATCTTCAAGCCAACTGATTGCAGTAATATCAAGGTGGTTGGTCGGCTCGTCAAGAATCAGAATATCGGGTTTACTCAAAAGTAATTTTATAAGCGCGATTTTGGTACGCTGCCCTCCCGAAAAATCGGAGAGCGGCTTTTTCTTATCCTCATCGGTAAATCCAAAACTTTTTATCGCACTGTGGCATTCACGCTCATAATAATAACCGCCAAGGTTTGTAAAGTGATCCTGCATTGAGGAATAATCACGTATATCCTGCTCGTTATGGTCACGTTCAATCCGTTCAAGCAGTTGAGCCATTTTCTGCTCAAGATCAATAATCTGGGCATACGCCTTACGGATTTCCTGCTCCATCAGCACACTGTCGTCATCAAAAGTAAACTGTTTAAGGTAGCCTATTTCGGGGTTTCCCGTACAAGATACGGGTTCATCCTCGCTACTATTGCCGAGAATTTCAATTTCTCCGCAAATTGCTTTCAACAGAGTAGTTTTACCGCTGCCGTTTCTGCCGACAAGGGCAATCTTCTCCCCCTCACGAATTTCAAAATTCACGTCGTGCAACAAATACTCGCCACCGAATCCGATAAATCCGTCCGTTATTTTATAAAACATCACTTCACTCCCCTTTCTTGAGAATTTCTAAAAAAAGCAGAGCCGATTTATAAAGACTCTGCTTCTCAAAATTATTTATGGTAAAGTTTCTTCGTCTGATATTTTGGCTCACAAGTAATATGAATTCCAAGTTTGTGGAAAACCATTTCATCAACCTTGGAAAGAATTACGGTTGAATGAGCCTCGCAACCCTTGAGTTTGGAAAGTTGCTCCATCGCAAGTGCTGCATCAGGATTTGTTGCAGCGGAAATGGAAAGCGCCGTCAGAACCTCATCGGTATGCAAACGCGGGTTTCTGTTGCCCATATATTTTACTTTGAGCACCTGCACCGGTTCGATAACCTTGGGTGAAATAAGCGGTACTTCATGAGGAATACCCGCAATTTCTTTGAGAGCATTGAGCAAAAGCGCAGACGATGCGCCGAGCAAATCGGAAGTTTTACCCGTAACAATTCTGCCATCGTTGAGTTCAAGCGCAACAGCGGGTTCACCCGTTTCTTCCGCTCTTTCAAGCGCGGCTGAAACAACCGGTCTGTTTGCGGATGAAATGCAAAGTTCATTCATTATAAGTTCCAGTTTATGCACTTCGGATGCCTCTGCAAACCCTTGACGATGAGCACAGGAAATATTGTAATATCTACGGATAATCTCCTGCTTGGAGGCTTCGCAAACCGCCTCGTTATCGGTAATGCAATCGCCCGCCATATTAACTCCCATATCGGTAGGGCTTTTGTACGGCGATGCGCCCGCAATACGATTGAACATCGCATTTACTACGGGGAAAATTTCGATATCACGGTTATAGTTAACCGCAGTTTTGCCGTACGCTTCAAGATGGTACGGGTCGATCATATTAACGTCGTTAAGGTCAGCCGTTGCCGCTTCGTAAGCAAGATTTACGGGGTGGCGCAACGGAATATTCCATACGGGGAAGGTTTCGAATTTAGCATATCCCGAACTCTTGCCGCGCTTGTGGTCATGATAAAGTTGAGACAAGCAAACCGCCATCTTTCCGCTTCCGGGACCGGGTGCGGTCACAACAACGAGTGAACGGCTTGTTTCGATATACTCATTCTTTCCGTAACCCTCGTCACTTACGATAAAAGATACGTTTGCGGGATAATCGGGAATTGTGTAATGCTTGTACACTTTTATTCCGAGGTTACCGAGTCTTTTTTCAAAAACAACGGCGGTGGGTTGAGAATTATAATGAGTTATTACGACACTGCCTACGTACAAACCGATCTCTCTGAAAGCATCAATGAGTCGGAGAGCATCAACGTCGTAAGTTATGCCGAGATCGCCCCTGCGTTTATTCTTTTCGATATCGTTTGCACTGATAACGATTACGATTTCCGCCTCATCTTTCAGTTGGAGCAACATCTTAACCTTGCTGTCGGGGGCAAATCCCGGCAACACACGTGAAGCGTGAAAATCATCAAATAATTTCCCGCCGAATTCAAGATAAAGTTTGCCTCCAAATTGAGAAATGCGGTCAAGAATATTCTGCGACTGGAGTCTTAGATATTTGTCATTGTCAAATCCTATTTTACCCATAACAAACCACCGTATCTGCAATTATTTTGTTGCAATATGCCTTTCATTACAAAATTCAAAACCGCAAAATATTATACCACTTCAAATCCTCCGATTCAAGTACAATCTTCACAATTTTGACGGATTATTTTTCCTTACCTGAAAAGATGATATTTTTTCTTCTTTTTTTCACTCTTTTTTGCCTCTCCGTATTGAATTTTTCTTAAAAATATAATAGAATTACAATATTATGCTATTTAGGTAGAAAAGGTTGGTGCACAAAATGAAAAAATCAGTTGCATTGATAATGGGCAGCGACAGCGATTTCCCCGTTGTATCAAAGGCAATCGCTAAACTTGAGGAGTTCGGAGTTGAATTCGAGGCTCATATATTTTCCGCTCACAGAACTCCCGCTCAGGCTATGGAGTTTGCGGCTTCCGCAAAGGATAAGGGCTTCGGCGTTATTATCTCTTTCGCGGGTAAGGCGGCTCACCTTGGCGGCGTGCTTGCGGCTCACACCACTCTCCCCGTAATCGGAGTACCTGTCAAATCATCAACTCTTGATGGTCTTGATGCTCTTCTTGCAACAGTGCAGATGCCCAGTGGCGTACCCGTTGCAACGGTGGCAATCGACGGCTCTGAAAACGCGGCAATCCTTGCTGTGCAGATGCTTGCAATTTATGACGACGACCTTGCAAAGAAACTTGATGCTTTCAAAAAGAAAATGCAAGAAACAGTTCTGAGCAAGGATGAAGAACTCAATAAAAAATTAAAGGAAACTAAGGCTTAACTATTTAGGAGGTTTTTACAATGGAAAACAGTTACAGCAACAGTTACAAAGCCGCCGGCGTTGACGTTACGGCAGGTTATCGCGCGGTTGAACTTATGAAATCCCACGTGGCAAGGACAATGATCCCCGGTGTACTTTCATCAATCGGCGGTTTCGGCGGTATGTTTGAACTTGACACAAAGGGAATGGAACATCCCGTACTCGTTTCAGGCACGGACGGCGTAGGAACAAAACTCAAAATTGCTTTCCTTACCGACAAACACGACACAGTTGGTATTGACTGTGTTGCTATGTGTGTAAACGACGTTGTTTGCGCGGGTGCAAAGCCGCTCTTCTTCCTCGACTACATCGCGGTTGGCAAAAACGTTCCCGAAAGAGTTGAGCAGATCGTTGCAGGCGTTGCTGAGGGTTGCGTTCGTTCAGGTTCCGCTCTCATCGGTGGCGAAACGGCTGAGATGCCCGGTTTCTACCCCGTGGACGAATACGACGTTGCAGGTTTCAGCGTTGGCGTTTGCGACAAATCAAAACTTATGAGCAAGGACAACGTTAAAGCGGGCGACGTTCTTATCGGAATCGCTTCCTCCGGCGTTCATTCAAATGGTTTCTCACTTGTAAGAAAAGTTTTCGACGTTACCAAGGAACGCCTTAGCGTATATTATGATGAACTCGGCAAAACTCTTGGTGAAGAACTCCTCACTCCCACCAAGATTTATGTAAAACCCATCCTTGAACTTATGGACAAGGTTAACATTCACGGTATGTCCCACATTACGGGTGGCGGATTCTATGAGAATATTCCGCGTATGTTCAACAAAGGACTTACCGCTGTTATTAAAAAATCCGACGTACCCGTACTTCCCATTTTCAAACTCATTCAGAAAGAGGGCAATATCACAGAGCATGATATGTTCAACACTTTCAATATGGGTGTTGGCTTCTGCATCGCCGTTGATCCCGCTGATGCCGATGAGGCTGTACGCATCCTCAATGCAGCAGGTGAAAAAGCATTTATCCTCGGTCAGATGAAGACGGGTGACGTGGGGGTTGAATTATGCTAAACATAGCCGTACTCGTTTCCGGTGGCGGCACTAATCTCCAAGCGCTCATTGACGCAGAAAAAAACGGGATTATCAAAAGCGGTAAAATCGTAAAGGTTATTTCAAGCGTTGAGGGCGCATACGCGCTAACACGCGCAAAGAATGCCGATATCCCCGCCTGCGTTGTCAGCAGAAAAAGTTTTCAAAGCAGTGAGGATTACGATAGCGCAATCCTGAAGGAACTTGATGATTGCGGTGCTGATCTTGTTATACTTGCAGGATTTATGTCAATCCTCGGCGAAGGACTGATTGCAAAATACCGCAACAAGATTATCAACGTTCACCCATCACTCATACCTTCTTTCTGTGGAAAAGGCTTTTACGGTTTGCGCGTCCATCAGCACGCACTTGACTACGGCGTAAAAGTTACGGGCGCTACGGTACATTTCGTCAACGAAATTCCCGATGCCGGAGCGATAATTCTTCAGAAATCTGTTGAAATCCTTGACGGTGACACCCCCGAAATTCTGCAAAAAAGAGTTATGGAACAGGCCGAATGGAAAATTCTTCCCGAAGCGGCAGAACTTTTCTGCGCAGGCAGATTAACTGTTACCGACAACAAAGTTACTATTAAATAAACGGAGGATCCTACTATGAAAAAAAGAGCAATTCTCAGCGTTTCCGACAAAACAGGTATTTGCGAATTCGCTAAACAACTTGTTGACCTCGGCTACGAAATTCTTTCAACGGGCGGTACTGCAACCGCACTCAAAAACGCAGATATCCCCTGCACGAACGTTTCCGACGTTACGGGTTTCCCCGAATGTCTTGACGGCAGAGTTAAAACTCTCCACCCGATGATTCATGCAGGCATACTTGCTATGCGTTCAAATCCCGAACACATGGAACAACTTGAAAAACTCGGTGTTACACCGATTGACGTTGTTGCAATCAACCTCTATCCGTTCAAGGCTACAATTCTCAAGCCCGACGTTACTTTTGAGGATGCTATCGAGAACATTGACATCGGCGGCCCGACAATGATTCGCGCGGCTGCTAAAAACTGGCAGGACGTTGCCGTTATCGTTGACCCCAACGACTACAACGCCGTAATTAATGAACTTCGCAACGATGGTGAAGTTTCCAGAGATACAAAATTTAAACTCTGCGGAAAAGTATTTGAGCATACCGCTTCCTATGATGCTATGATAAACAGTTACCTCAGAGCGCAGAGGGGCGAAACAGGTATGCCCAATACTCTTACCCTCACATACGAAAAAGTTCAGGATATGCGTTACGGCGAGAACCCGCACCAGAGCGCCGCTTTCTACAAGGAAATCGGCAACTTTGACACAAACGTTCTCCACATGGCAAAGCAACTCCACGGTAAAGAACTCTCCTACAACAACATCAACGACGCTAACGGCGCACTCGACATCATCAAGGAATTCGGCGACGCAGAACCTTGCGCAGTTGCTATCAAACACGCTAACCCCTGCGGTGTAGGTCTTGGCGCAACAATTTTTGAGGCATATATGAACGCTTACAACGCTGACCCCGTTTCCATTTTCGGTGGCATCGTTGCTCTTAACAGAGAGGTTGACGAGGATACGGCAAACGAACTTGCTAAAATCTTCCTCGAAATTATCATCGCTCCGTCTTTCTCCGAAAAGGCACTTGAAATTCTCACAGCGAAAAAGAATATCCGCTTGCTTGAACTTCCCAGACTTGCAAAAGCAAACGACAAATCCTTTGTTGATATGAAAAAAGTTGCGGGCGGCTTGCTTGTTCAGGACCTCAACACCGAATTGCTCGACACAGAAAATATCAAATGCGTTACAAAACGTCATCCCACCGCTGAGGAATTCAAACAACTTATGTTTGTCTGGAAGATTGTAAAACACGTTAAGTCAAACGGCATCGCTCTTGCAAAAGACAATATGACCGTTGGTATCGGCCCCGGCCAGACAAACAGAATTACCGCTCTTGAACTTGCCATCAAATACGCAGGTGACAAAGCATCCGGCAGTGTAATGGGTAGTGATGCATTCTTCCCGTTCCCCGATTGCGTTGAGGCGGCTAAAAAAGCAGGCATCACAGCAATCATTCAGCCGGGCGGCTCTATCAAAGACGAGGAAAGCATCAAAGCCGCTGACGAGGCAGGAATTGCAATGCTCTTCACGGGTGTTCGTCACTTCAAGCATTAATTAAAAATTCAGAACGGAGATTCTTATGAAAATACTTATGGTAGGCGGAGGCGGCCGTGAGCACGCCCTGATTAAAAAACTTCTTGAAAGTAAAAGAAACCCCGAATTATTCTGCACACCGGGTAATGGCGGTATTGCAAAAGATGCAAAATGTTTCAACGTTGCTGCAACGGACGTTGAGGGCGTTGTTGCGCTTGCAAAAGAAATCGGCGCAGACCTTGTGTTCGTTGCTCCCGATGACCCGCTCGTAGCGGGAATGGTTGACGCACTCAACGCACAGGGCATCCGTGCATTCGGTCCGAATGCCGCTGCGGCAATTATTGAGGGCAGCAAGGTTTTTTCAAAGAACCTTATGAAGAAATACAATATCCCCACCGCTAAGTACGAGGTGTTCAACGACCCCAAAAACGCTCTTGAATACATCAAGGATAACAACACTTATCCCATCGTTATCAAAGCGGATGGTCTTGCACTCGGCAAAGGTGTTATTATTGCAGAAAGTTTTGAAATGGCAACCGATGCAATCGACTCCATTATGAACTCAAAGATTTTCGGCAACTCCGGAAATCAGGTTGTAATTGAAGAATTCATTACAGGTCCCGAAGTTTCCGTACTCGCCTTTACCGACGGCGTTGCAATCGCCCCGATGGTTTCTTCAATGGACCATAAACGCGCATTTACGGGTGACCTCGGCCCCAACACAGGCGGTATGGGTACAATCAGCCCCAACCCGTTCTACACAGATGAGGTTGCAAAGGAATGTTATGATACTATCTTTATCCCCACGCTTCGCGCGATGGAAAAAGAGGGCAGAAAATTCAAGGGTTGTCTGTATTTCGGACTTATGATCACAAAGGACGGCCCAAGAGTAATTGAATACAACGCACGTTTCGGCGACCCTGAAACTCAGGTTGTTCTGCCCAGACTCAAAACCGACCTTATCGACATCATCGATGCGGTTATCGACGAAAAACTCGGTGACCTCGCAATCGAGTGGGACAACGGCGCATCGGCTTGCGTTATTATGGCTTCCGGCGGATACCCCGGCAGTTATGAAAAGGGCAAGATTATTAACGGACTTGACGAAAACGGTCAGGTCGACGGAGTTACCGTTTACCATGCGGGCACAAAACTCAGCGACGGCAATATCGTAACTTCGGGCGGTCGTGTACTCGGCATCACCGGAAAAGGCGAAAACCTTGAAGAAGCACTCAACAAGGCTTATGCCGCCGTTTCCAAAATCTCCTTTGACGGCGCTTTCTGGCGCACAGACATCGGACGAAAAACTCTTTCTTAGGATGATAATTCAATGACGGATAATCGCACAAAGTTTTTACAACTCAGGCGTAAAATAATCGAAAAAGAATTTTCAAGAATGAACAACAAGCAACTTGAGGCCGTTTTAACCATAAACGGCCCGTTGCTCATTCTTGCGGGTGCGGGCAGTGGAAAAACAACCGTACTTGTAAACAGAATAGCAAACCTCATTCGCTTCGGTGACGCTTACGTTACCGATGCGATTAATTTTGACGTGGAAGACGGAGATATTGTATTTCTTGAACAATATCTCAACGGCGAACACGACCAAAAGGACAGCGTCGACGCTATGCTCGCTCACAAAGCGGCTCAGCCGTGGCAAATACTTGCGATAACCTTTACAAACAAAGCGGCGGGTGAACTTAAAAACAGACTTGAACTTATGCTTCCCAAGGGAGCAAACGAAATATGGGCAAGCACTTTCCACTCCTGCTGTGCAAGAATTTTGCGTCAACATTCAGACAAACTCGGCTACACAAGGAATTTTACAATCTATGACACCGACGACCAGAAGAAAGCCATAAAGCAGGCGCTTGAAAGACTCAATATAGACGAAAAATTCCTCCCCGTCAAATATATCATGTCGGAAATCAGCCACTCAAAAGATCAGATGGTTTCCCCCGAGGAGTACGCGGAGCAATATCAGTTTGATTTCCGTAAGAAAAGCGTCGGCATGGTTTACAGCGAATATCAGCAGATCCTCAAAGAATCCGATGCAATGGACTTTGACGACCTTATTGTAAAAACCGTTGAACTCTTACAGAACAATCCCGACGTACTCGGTTATTATCAGCACCGCTTCAGATACGTTCTCGTTGATGAGTACCAGGACACGAACCACGTGCAATATCTGCTCACGTCAATGCTTGCGGGCGGATACAACAATCTCTGCGTTGTTGGTGACGACGACCAGAGTATTTACCGCTTCCGTGGCGCTACAATAGAAAATATCCTCTCGTTTGAGAAACAATATACAAACGCGAAAGTAATAAGGCTTGAACAAAACTACCGCTCAACCGGGATAATTCTTGATGCGGCAAACGCTGTTATCAAAAACAACGAAAACCGCAAAGGCAAAAATCTGTGGACCGATGCGGGTGCGGGTGAAAAAATCACGATGTACTGTTCAAGCGATGAAACACGTGAGGGCGAATACATTGCTGACACGATTGTTGACAACGTAAACGGCGGTATGAAGTGGAGTGACCATGCAATACTCTACCGTATGAATGCGCAGTCAAATATGATTGAGCGCGCATTTATAAGAATGGGAGTGCCGTACAGAATTCTCGGCGGCAGGAAATTCTATGACCGAAAAGAAATCAAGGACGCACTTGCATATTTGCAGGTTATCAACAACACCAGCGACTCGGTAAGACTTCGCAGAATCATAAACGAGCCCAAAAGGGGCATCGGCGACACTACGGTAAACAACGCCGCAGAAATCGCACAAACACTTGGTATGAGCCTTTTTGAAGTTATCAAAACTGCCGACGAATACGCTAAACTTTCCAAGAGTTCAAAGGGACTGCTGAAATTTGCAAAAATGATTGAAGATTTGCAGGAACTTGCTCAAACGGCAACTTTAAAGGAATTGTTCGACGAAGTGATGGAGCAAAGCGGCTACATAAATGCACTTTCCGGCGACCCTGAAACCTGCGATGAACGCAGGGACAACTTGCGGGAACTTTCCAGTAACCTTCTCAAATACAGTGAGGAAAATCCCGACGGTGATTTGCCAGGATTTCTTGAAGAAGTTGCTCTTATGACGGACATTGACAACTATGACGAAACCTCAGACAGCGTTGTTATGATGACTCTTCACGCTTCAAAGGGTCTTGAATTCCCCGTTGTATTCATTCCCGGAATGGAAGAAGGTATTTTTCCGTCAATGCAGACGATGTATGATAACTCCGAGGTCGAGGAAGAACGTCGTCTCGCTTACGTTGGAATCACAAGAGCAAAGAAAAAGTTGTATTTAACAAACACACAAAAGCGAATGTTGTTTGGTAAGACTTCACTCAACAGACAATCGCGTTTTGCACTTGAAATTCCGCACGATTGCGTTGAAAGAAAGAGCGACAGATTCTCCTCTTCCTCCTCATTCTCCCCCATCGGTGCGGGCAAAAACACAACTCAGAAGAGTTCATACCTTGGTTCAAACTCATTTGGCAAAAGTTCATTTGCAAAACCCGCAGCATCTGCACCTACGGAAAGTTTCTCCATCGGCGACAGAGTCAAGCACAAGGTTTTTGGTGAGGGCACAGTGCTCAGTTGTCAGAAAATGGGTAACGATACCTTGCTTGAAATCGCCTTTGATACGGTTGGAACAAAGAAAGTTATGGCTAAATTTGCAAAGTTAAGTAAATAAAAAAACACGCCTTGGAAAATTCCAAGGCGTATTTTTTATCTCTTTGCAAATTTTCTGAACACCTTTTTAACGGGTGACAGGAACAAGTCTTTCTCATATCCGTTAAGGCCAAAAGCCAACATTGTAACTATATAAATTGCTGTTACAATAATAGCACGGACGATAATACTCATCCAATAACCGTCCCATATCGGAATAAAGTTGATTCCGAATCCCAAAACGAGAGTTATTAGCATTGCGGGCAAAAGCCCCTTGAACATACCGATAAAATAACCCTTTACGTCGATATCGCAACTCTTTTTGTAGTAGATATTCAGCGCTATCAGATGACCGCCGAGGGTTGTAAGAAGCGTACCGACACCCGCACCGACAGCCGCCATATTAAAGGTATCAAACCATTTTACAAAAATGATGCTGACAACGATATTTCCAACCGCTGCAATAATCATAATAATTGCTCTGACGGAGAATTTGTTTGTAGCCTGCAGTATTGACACGCCTGCCGCAGACTGCGTGAGTGCAAGTGTAAGCGGAATTGTTACTACAAGTCCGACGATATAAGCATCGGTTGCCATCGTGTTGCCCGTCCACTGCACCATAAAGTCTTTACCAACAACGGCAAAACCGACAAGCATAAGTCCTAGCACTATAAACTGCACGCGTCCGACAGTGGTCATAATACCCGTCAGTTCACTGCCCTTTGCGCCATTCTTGACCATCCTTGTAATTCGTGGCAGGAATGCGCCCGAAAGTGCACCCGCAAAGTTTCTGAAATAACTGATAATATTACCTGAATAGCCGCAAATTTCAACCTGCGTCAAATCATTATCAAGGCAACTGCCGAGAATAAAATAGTCAATCTTCCAGAAAATTTCATCGGCAATAGCCGCTATGAACACAAACAGAGAAAAGCCAAAAACCTCTTTAACAAAGTCTTTTTCGATTTTGGTGCGCCTCATTCTGACCTTCAAGACACAGAATACGTACCACGCTTTCAGTGCGGCGGCGATAATATTCATTATCGTATCGGTCAAAATAAGGAAAAACGCCTTACCAAACGGCAGGTAACCATCATCCGTAATAAGTATCAGCACCCAGACTCCAACGCGCAAGATAAGTTTTACAAGATTTACTGTCCTTGGAAATGCAAACTTCTCATATCCGTTTGAAATAGCCGGAAAAGTGTTCATCGGCAGCATCAGCGCAAGGTTTATGACAAGGATAATCCACATCGCCTTGGCTTCCGCCATGTATCCGTCGGGAATTGCGGTCAAGAAATCACCCAAAAAAGGATAAAATCCCATACCAATTACAAGAATCACCAAACCGATGCCCATATAGAGCAACATACAAGTGGAAACGAGTCTTTCTATCCCCTTTTGGTCATTCTCCGCCCTATATTTTGCAACATATTTAGTTATTGTTTCGGCAAGTCCCAAATCCATTACCGTCAGAGTGGAAACAATTCCACCTAACAGTTGATACAATCCGTACTCGCCATCGCTGAATGAGCGAATCATAAACGGAGTAAACAGCAAACTTATGATGATGTTGGCAAAAACAATCGCATAAGACACTACTGCGCCCGTCTTAATTTCACTTCTTCTTCCCAAAATTTTCAATCCTTTGTTGATGATTTATAAGGTGTTGACTGATTATCAGGTTTCGTGGTCACTCTTTGTTGTGCCTTTGTAATTGCCAATTTTCTTACTTCTTCTGCGAAGTTCAGCGGTAACGTCATCCATCTGAATTCCGTCGTTTACCATAAGTACAGTCAAGTGATAGATAAGATCGCAAATCTCCATAACGGTTTCTTTATTGTCGCCGTTTTTAGAAGCGATTATAACCTCGCTGCACTCCTCACCGCATTTTTTCAAAATTTTATCCTTACCCTTTTCGAAAAGGTAACAGGTGTATGAGCCTTCAGCCTTTTCAAGCTGACGGTCAACAATTGTCTGATAAAGTGTTCTCCAAGTACTGCCTGACATAATTTATTCCCCCAAAATTTTATTGAAGAAACAGGAATAACTGCCCGTGTGACAAGCGGGTCCCGTTTGCTTAACTCTGATAAGAAGGGTGTCATCATCGCAATCCGAACAGATTGACACAACCTGCTGAAAATGGCCGGATGATTCGCCCTTATTCCATAATTTGCCCCTTGAACGACTAAAAAACCAAGTTCTGCCCGTTTCAAAAGTAAGGCGCATAGACTCCTCGTTCATATAGGCAAGCATAAGAATTGCATTTGTGTCGTCATCTTGAATTATTGCAGGAATGAGTTCCGACTTTACAAAATATTTTCTGAAGTCCATTATTTACCACCCTCCGTAATTGCCTGAGCCAAATCGAGGTTGCCATTATAAATGGCCTTGCCGCATATTGTACCGTACATTCCCATTCTGTTGAGCAACTTGATGTCCTCAATATCGGTAACACCACCGCTTGCGATTATATCACAGGAAACAGCGGTGTTGATTGCCTGAAGTTGCTGAAAATTTGGATGCATCAACGTACCGTCCTTGGAAATGTCGGTGAAGATTATAACTTTAACGCCAATCTTTTCCATCTGCTTTGCAAGGTCGATATAATCAATCTCGCTATCCTGCACCCAGCCTTCCGCGGCAACCTTGCCGTTTTTGGCGTCAATCCCTACGGCAATTCTCTCACCGTATTTTTCAACCGCTTGCTTAACAAGCGCGGGATCTTTGAGTGCAACTGATCCAAGAATTACACGTTCAATTCCGTTGGAAAGATAAAAATCAATATCCTCCATGGTGCGAATACCACCGCCGAGTTCAATTTTGAGAGAGGTTTCTTTTGCAAGAGAAATGAAGATATCGGCATTTACTCGCTTCCCGCTCACTGCACCATCAAGATCAACGGTGTGAAGCCACTTTGCGCCTGCCTGCTCAAATCCTCTTGCGGCAGTCAACGGGTCGGATGCGACCTGCTTTGCGGTATTCATATCACCTCTGAAAAGACGTACACACTGACCGCCCTTTATATCAATTGCAGGTAAAATTATCATTTTGTACCTCCTAATCTATGCAACCCTTTGTTGAAAGAGTGCTGTCGGTAACGGCAACCGCCTCTTTGATAGCGTGAGCCGCCGCCTTAAACATAGCCTCAATCATATGATGGGCGTTGAGTCCCGTAACGATACTGATATGCATTGTTATGCCCGCATTAAAGACAAATGCTCTGAAGAATTCCTGCGTAAGACAGGTGTCGAATTCGCCAACAACCGCCTCCTCAAAACTTGCATCAAAAACAAGGTAAGGCCTGCCGCTGACGTCAACGGAACAGAAAGCGAGCGACTCATCCATAGGGATAAATTTAGTGCCGTAACGGACAATTTTCTCCCTACCGCCAAGCGCCTCAAGCATAACCTTGCCAAGCACGATGCCGACGTCCTCAACAGTGTGGTGACCATCGACCTCCAAGTCGCCCGTTGCCTTTAATTTAAGTCCAAAACCGCCGTGTTTTGCAAAGGCACACAGCATATGGTCAAAAAATCCTATACCCGTAGAAACCTCAATCTCGCCGCCGTCAAGGCAGATATCCATAACGATGTCGGTTTCCTTGGTCTTTCTTTCATAATGTGCAGTTCTCATATTTTTTGCCCCCTTCTTACAGAATTTTATCAAGACAGTTTATGAGTTTTTCATTCTCCGCTTTAGTGCCCGCGGTTATACGCAAGCCATTTCCAAAGCATCTTACAACAATCGAATGAGTCTTTAATTTTTCAAAAATATCCTTGGCTCTGTCCGTTTTTATGTAGATAAAATTAGTCTTGCTCTCCAGCACCTCAAATCCGCTGCAGTTATACTTGCAAAGCGCGTTATAAAGGTACTCTTTACTTTCAAGAATTTGCTCTCTGCTGCATCTTACATATTCGTCATTACTCAATATTATCTTGCCTATCTCCTGCGTAAGAGTGTTTACGTTGTACGGAGATTTTGCGGCATTTATTGCGCGTGTCAGTACCGAATTTGAAACTGCAAAACCAAGACGGATTGCCGCAAGTCCAACCGCCTTTGAGCAAGTTTTAAGAACAATCAAGTTGTCATAATCGTTAATCTCGCTCAGAATTGACTGATCCCAGAAATCCATATATGCTTCGTCAAGCACAACAAGCGCAGAAACGTTCTTTATAAGCCGCCTTATCTCCTGCGCTTCTATTCCGCACGAAGTAGGATTGCAGGGGTTTGAAAAAATTATCATACGAGCATTATTTTCATTGGCACAGGTGATAATTTCATCAACGGTTATATTGAAATTTTCATCCTTTTTAAGCACAACGTTTTCACACTCTGCGCCGCTGCAGTAAAATGAATACATAGAAAAATCAGGGCTTAATGTTACAACCTTATCCCCTTTTTCAAGGAATGAATTCATAAGAATTGAAATGAGTTCATCAGAACCGTTACCGACGGCAACATTGTCGACTCCTACACCGTTTTTCTTTGCAAATATTTCACGCAAATCTGTGCAAAGCGGGTCGGGATATCGATTAAAATCCGCCTGCATAACGACGGAGCAAATCTGCGCCCTCATATCTTCACTGACACTTATAAACGATTCATTAGCATCCAATCTCACCTCGTACTCCCCGCTTATCGGCTCATACGGCACGAGATTTATTAATTTTTTATTCAGTTGGTACGCCATATATATTTCCTTCCAACGATAAATTAAAATCTGACTTTAATTGCATTTGCGTGAGCGGTGAGCCCCTCGGTTTCAGCAAGCAGAACAATGTCATCCTTTGACTTTTCAAGCGCCTGTTCAGTATACCGGATAACTCCCATTCTCTTTACAAAACTGTTTACGGAAAGCGGTGAAAAAAACCTTGCTGTTCCGCTTGTGGGTAAAACGTGGTTCGGCCCCGCATAGTAGTCACCAACCGGTTCGGGAGAATATGCTCCAAGGAAAAGTGACCCCGCATTGTAAATCTTGTCAACCCACTTATCAACATCGTTTACAACAAGTTCCATATGCTCGGGTGCAAGTTCATTTGCAAGGTCAATTGCCTCCTGCATCGTATCACACACCATAATCATTCCGTAATCTTCAAGTGATTTACGGATAATCTCACAACGGCTCATAAGCGCGCTTTGGCGTTCAAGTTCCTTGACTACGCCCTGAGCAAGTTCCTGACTTGTTGTTATCAACGTTGCGCTTGCAAGTACGTCGTGCTCTGCCTGCGACATCATATCTGCCGCCATAAAATCCGCCCTTGCGCTTTCGTCCGCAACAATGAGAATCTCACTCGGACCTGCAATCATATCAATATCAACAACGCCGTACAGAAGTTTCTTAGCCGTTGCAACGTAAATGTTTCCAGGACCAACGATTTTGTCAACCTTGGGAATGCTCTTTGTACCAAGCGCTAAAGCGGCAACTGCCTGTGCGCCGCCGACAAGAAACACTCTGTCAACACCCGCAATATATGCCGCGGCAAGAATATTAGGGTTTGCAGTGCCGTCGGCGCAAGGGGGTGTTACCATAACAATCTCTTTAACGCCCGCAATTTTAGCAGGAATTACATTCATAAGTACAGATGACGGGTATGCCGCTGTGCCGCCCGGAACGTAAACGCCGACTCTGTTAAGACCACGTACAACCTGACCGACATGTACACCGAGAGCGCCGTCCATCATAAAGCCGCTCTCCTTTTGATTTTCGTGAAAAGCGCGGATATTGTCTGCCGCATTTTTAAGCGCGGTAATAAACTTATCATCGCAACCGTTATATGCTCTTTCAATTTCTTCCCTTGTAATTTCAAAACATTCGGGCGCTTTACCATCAAATTTGATTGTGTAATCCCTTACCGCTTCATCACCGCGAAGTTTAACGTTCTCAATGATTTCGGAAACCGCTTCGGTTACACGGCGGTCTGTTTCGCCCGCCCTCTTATTAAGTTCCGCGATAAACTGCTCTTTGTTAATCTCGGACATTTTTGATATTTTAACGTTCATATTATCACTCCTCGCTTGCAGTGACTTTTTCAAGTCCCTTTACAAGTCCGTCAATTTCATTCTTACGCAATTTCATACTTGCAAGATTTACAATCACACGCGCTGAAATGGGCATAATATCCTCCACCACTTCAAGCCCGTTTTCCACAAGCGTTTTGCCGCTCTCTACGATATCAACAATTCCGTCTGCCAGACCGAGAAGTGGCGCAAGTTCAACAGAGCCCTCAATTTTGATAATCTTTACGTCCATCGCCTTCTGTGCGAAAAAACGACGTGCAATTTCGGGATATTTGGAAGCAACGCATTTAACGGAAAAACCCGCGTAGAAATTACTGCCTTTCGGTGCGGCAAGGGCAAACTTGCACTTTCCGATTCCAAGATCCATAATCTCATAAAAATGTCGGTTGCTCTCCTCGATGGTATCCTTACCGACGATTCCAACGTCGCAAACACCGTTTTCAATATAGGTTATAACGTCAGCCGCTTTCGCAAGCACTATATCATAATCACCAACGGGCAAAATAAGCCTTCTGCCCTTGTTATCAATCTCATCACAGTTAAGACCCATTTTTCTGAACATCTCAACCGTGCCTTTTTCAAGTCTGCCCTTTGTCAGAGCGATTCTAAGTCTTTTCATACTACACCTCAATAGTTTCTATGCCATCGGCTTTGACAACGTCAATACGGGAAATTCCCTTTTTCCGCGCATACGCTAGTGCCTTTTCGATATTATCTCCGAGCCACGTTTCGCAAACGAGTCCCTGCTTTGTGACACTCTTTGCATAAATCTGCTGACGCATTTCCATCTTATCTTCGCCGAAAATCAACACGTCGGGTATCCTGGTTTCAATAGCGCCACTCTTGCTTATAACCGCCTGTGTCAGTTCGTCAACGTCGATTGCAAAACCGACAGCGGGACAATCGTCACCGAGTTCACCGAGGAGTCCATCGTATCTGCCGCCCGAAATAACAGCAAGGCCGGAACCTTCAACGTAGCCGCGGAATACGATACCCGTATAATAACTACCTCTGTGGACAAGGCCTAAGTCAATACTTATTTTCTTACCGTAGCCGAGTTCACGAAGCGCGTTGTAAATATCTCCAAGATATGAAAGCAAAGCGGAAACCTCATCATCAGCGCACATCTCTGACGCAGTCTGAAGCACCTTTTCACCTCCGAATAAAGTCGGCAAACGGCGTAAAATTTCGGCATTCTTATCATCAATCTCCGAAAGCAAAGCGTTGAGTGCGGGCACGTTCTTGCTTTCAATAAGTTCAGTTATTTTCTCTTTCACACTCTCGTCCGCATTGAGTTTGCCAAGAATATATTTATAAAATCCCGCATGTCCGATTTCAATTCTGAAATCAAGGTCATTACAACTTGTAAGCGCATCAATGGAAAGCGCAAGCACCTCAAGATCAGCGCGAAGTCCTTTCATTCCGATAAGTTCAACGCCGCTCTGTAAAATTTCATCCCTATGACCTGCAAGGGCGGGATTCTGTCTGAATACCTCCTGTGTGTAATACATTCTCAAGGGAAGTTCCGCATTCTTAAGTCGTGTTGCAGCAAGACGTGCAATCGGTAAAGTATTGTCGGGACGCGCAACAATAAGGCGGCCTCTGATATCGGTCATTTTATACATTTCTTCACAAGCAACGCTCGCACTACCTCTGTTGAATAAATCGAAAAATTCAATTGCGGGAGTTTCCACGCGATTGTAACCGCGTAGCGCAAGAGTGCGGCAAATATCATCCTCCAACATCATCCTCGTATTACATTCTTCAAATAACATATCCCTCATACCTTCGGGGATAAATTTCTCATATTTTTTCAATCTATTTTACCACCTTTTTGTGTAGTTTGTTTTATCATAGTAACATATTAGCACGATAAAGCGCATATGTCAATACTCAACTCATTATAATCAGTTTATTATACTCCAAAATTCGCCTTAACGCAAGACAGTTCTTGCATTTTACAGCAAATTCTATCGGCTATATTTGGCATAATCTCCCCTTGTACCGCATAGTTATTGATATGACTATCATTTAGAGGTGATTTTTATTGAAAGGGATTGTTGAAGAACGCGCAATTGAACTTGGCGAATACATAATTGAAAACAAAGCGACCGTTAGAAGCACTGCGAAAAAGTTCGGAATCAGCAAAAGCACAGTACATATGGACGTTTCCGAAAGGCTGAAAAAAGTTAATCCGCAACTATACACTCAGGTTAAAGCGGTTTTAGAAGTTAACAAATCACAGCGGCATATCCGTGGCGGTATTGCCACACAGTTGAAATATAAGAATAAGAGGTAAAGCAAAAGCCCTGCATCACTGATGCAGGGCCGTATTGTTTAAGGCTTTACAAGGATTGTTATAAGTCCATCATGTTCTGCTAAAATCGTGTAACCTTCAGCAAGGTATTCGTTACGGTAAATCAGCGATTCGACATCATAGCCCGGACGCATATCAAGCACAACGTAGTCAACGTCGTTCCTTGACTTGTGGTAGAACACTTCGTACAATTCAGACCTTTCAGCAATATGCGGCAACAGGAAAGTTGAGGCGGAAACGCTGACATCGTCGGGAATCGTTTCAAGGATTTCATCCATCTGCTGATACGTCGCTTTGTTTTCATAATATGTTTTCACAACACCAAAACGAGGAAAAACAAACAGACTCAGTGCCAGAACAGTTGCTACCGCCGCCATCGGTACAACATAGCGCTTTATTTCCGACTTCATATCCGCTACGTTCATAATAATCAGATAGAAGAAAAACGCGGTTATCGCAAATCCGTATTGGAAACCGATATCATACTGGTATGCGTAACTTGCAATCAAATTGATTCCGACGGGCAGTATCAAGATATACCGTGCAAGTTTCTTCGTGATAAACGGAATGAAGCAAATGCAGACAAAAATCTGGATAAGATAGAGAAGTTTTGCCGTCGTATAACCCGACGACGAGAATATCTGCGTAAACAGATAACCGGGGTTTAAAATGATGGTTTTGAAAACTCCTAAAAGTCCACTGTCATCATAAATGAAATTGCCGAAACGGTTTGCCATTACGCCCATTCCGTAAGTTGACAGATAGTAGGATGCACCAACAAAGTACAAGCCCGCGAGTCCGATAAGCCAGCCGCAAGTTTTTGCCGCTTTGCGACCGACGCAAGCGTACAGGGCAAAAATGATTATATACACAAACGCATCCTCTTTGACAAGCAAAGTAAGGAATGCAAAAATATACATCAAAAGCCATTTCTCTTTCTCAAAGAAATAGAACATCCAGAGCAAAAGAGCGGGCAAAAAGCAGTTTTCGTGAATATCGTACATCGCGCCGCCGCTGAGCGCGGGATACGCCATATACATAATTGAGATAAGGGCGATAATTTTGTGCGAAAGGTTGTATTTTCGGCAAAGCAAATACAGAGGAATAACAGAACTTCCTAATATCACCGCCTGCACAACCTGCAAGGTTACAGGTGACGGAAAAATAGCATAGAACGGGAGAATCAGATAATATATCGGTGACACGTGTACCCCGAAATGCGACAAGAGGAAATCTCTTTCGCAGGTAGTATTCGGCAAACCCGTTTCCTTCATATTATGAAACATCTGACAGAAAATACCGAAATCAAAATTCGGTGCAGTATATGAAAGGTACCTGCACACCGTAACGATGCCGACGAAAAAAGTGAATGCTACTGCAACGATTATCACCACAGTAATACTTACAGACTTGGGCACATTCACATCGGCAAGGGGTATGCGGTTTCTTCGCAACAGATAGTACATCACCAGTCCTGCCGCCGCCACAAGAGCGAGATAGAAATAGATTGAGTCAACGCCAACGTAAGCGTTAGCCAGAATAAAGGCGTAAAGAAACGTTGATACCGCAAAGAAGATTCCATCCACGTTAGCCTTCGGGAAAGCAAAATCAAGCGCAAATATTGCGACGAACGAACAAACGGCAACCGAGAACAATACAGGTAAATTCACGTTTTGTGCAAAACTCAACAAGCCGAAAGATTGATTCATACAAACCATTACGCACTGACCGACAAGCCACGCACTAATAAGTCGCATCAAATAAATTTCAATCGGCTTACAAAACAACTTTTTCAAGATAAACCTCCCATATATCAATAAATTTATTTTAATCAAAATTTACCAATATATTTTAAAGCCAACTCGCCAAATTGTCAATAAAAAAGCAGTGTGTCTGCTAATGCAAACACACTGCGAATTTTTAATTGAAGAAATCTTATTTGATTTCAACTTTAGCGCCAGCAGCCTCAAACTTCTCTTTGAGAGCCTCAGCATCTTCCTTGGAAACGCCTTCCTTAACAGTCTTCGGAGCACCGTCAACAACAGCCTTAGCCTCAGCAAGACCGAGACCTGTAGCCTCTCTAACAGCCTTAATAACTGCGATCTTGTTAGCGCCAACTTCTGCGAGAACAACGTCAAACTCTGTCTTCTCCTCTGCTGCTGCAGCGGGTGCACCAGCGTCTGCTGCCATTACTGCAACCGGAGCTGCTGCGGATACGCCGAATTCTTCTTCAAGAGCCTTTACGAGCTCGGAAAGTTCGAGAACTGTAAGTTCTTTTACCAAGTCAATTACCTGTGTGATTTTCTCTGACATTTCAATTACCTCCAAAATTTTGATAACTTATAATTTTTAGTTGATTATGCAGGCTGCTCTTCGGACTTTTTGTCTGCGATAGCCTGAATTGCACGTGCAAACGCTGCGATAGGAGCGTTCATTGTGCCAAGAACTGTTGCAATCAAGATCTCTCTGGACGGGAGTTTTGCCAAAGCCTTTACTTCGTCAAGGCTTACAAGTTTACCGTCGATGAAACCGGACTTAATCTCGAATGTTTTGCTTGTTTCAGCAAACTGAGACAAAATCTTTGCTGCTGCAACGTAGTCGTTTTCGCTCAACGCGATAGCGGTTGTGCCGCTGAGGAACTCATCAACACCCTCAAGACCTGCTTCTGCGGAAGCACGGGAGAGAAGGGAGTTCTTAACAACTTTGTACTCAACCCCTGCTTTTCTGAGGTCTGCACGAAGTTTGGTATCATCAGCAACGTTGATACCTTTGTAACTTACGAGAACGCCGGCACAGGACTTCTTCATTTTTTCAGTAAGTTCTGCAACCGCTTGCTTCTTTTGTTCAAGAATTTTCTCACTAGCCACTTTTGATTCACCTCCAAAATTTTTGGTAACGCGATTCAACTAATAGATGTAATAAAAAACCTCTTTCCCGAAGACGAGAAAGAGGCACACTTTTATCGTAAAACTAAAAGCATACTCCATCCTCGGCAGGTAGGGACAGTGCCCGTTACGCAAAACGCACCTGCTGTCTTAGGTGAACAGCGAAATTATAATATCACACTGCAACAAAAATTGCAAGTATAATTTTGCAAAAACTGATAATTAAGCCTCAGCGTTAGCGTTAGAACCAACCTTGTTGGGGTTCATCTTGATGCCGCGGCCCATTGTTGAAGAGATAACGCAGGACTTGATGTACTGGCCCTTTGCAGCAGCCGGCTTTGCTTTGATTACAGCGTCAACCAATGCTACGAAGTTCTCTTCAAGTTTATCAGCACCGAAAGAAATCTTTCCGATCGGGCAGTGGATAATATTTGTTTTGTCAAGACGGTACTCAATCTTACCAGCCTTTGCTTCGGTTACAGCCTTAGCAACGTCCGGTGTTACTGTACCAGCCTTCGGGCTCGGCATAAGTCCACGGGGACCGAGAACCTTACCAAGACGGCCAACGAGACCCATCATATCGGGTGCTGCGATAGCCACGTCGAAGTCCATAAAGCCTTCGTTCTGTACCTTTGCAACGAGTTCCTCAGCACCTACGTACTCAGCGCCAGCAGCCTCAGCAGCCTTAGCCATGTCACCCTTTGCAAATACTGCAACTCTTACGTTACGGCCAGTTCCGTTCGGAAGAACTACTGCGCCACGAACCTGCTGGTCAGCGTGACGGGAGTCAACACCAAGACGGATGTGAACCTCAAGAGTTTCGTCAAACTTTGCGCTTGCAGCCTTAACAGCGAGTTCAAGAGCTTCCTTCTGATCGTAAAGTCTTGCTCTCTCTATAAGTTTTGCGCTTTCTGCATATTTTTTTCCATGTTTCATAATTTGTGTACCTCCCAAAAAGTGGTTAAATCGGATTTTTCCTCCCACCAGGGAACATTAATCGATTACTTCAACGCCCATGCTTCTTGCTGTACCTGCAATCATGCTCATTGCTGAGTCGATGTTTGCAGCGTTAAGATCGGGCATCTTCTGCTCTGCGATTTTCTGCACCTGCTCACGGGTAATTTTTGCAACCTTTGTCTTATTCGGAACGCCGGAACCGCTATCGATTCCGCAAGCCTTCTTAATGAGAACAGCAGCGGGCGGAGTCTTTGTTACGAATGTAAAGGAACGGTCCGCATATACGGTAATAACAACGGGGATGATAAGTCCTACGTCATTCTTTGTACGCTCGTTGAATTCCTTTGTGAATGCCATGATGTTTACACCATGCTGACCGAGCGCGGGACCTACCGGCGGTGCCGGTGTTGCCTTTCCAGCAGGGATTTGCAGCTTAATAAAGCCAGTGACCTTTTTAGCCATTTTCTTTGCACCTCCAAAATTTCGTGGTAGTGGCGGAGCGGCTTCCTGCCTCTCCTCCCACAGGGACCGAAGTCCCAACGCAGCACACTGCGCATAACAAACGGAATAAACCGTTAATTATTGAACTTAGTCTACCAATGACTCAACCTGATTAAGTTCAAGGTCGATCGGAGTTTCACGTCCGAACATTGATATAACGACACGAACGCTGTTTTCTTCAGCGTTGATTGCCTCAATCGTACCAACGAAATCAGCAAACGGTCCATCGGTGATTGTTACGTGGTCGCCAACCTGATAGTCGACAACGAAGGACTTCTTCTCAACACCCATCATCTCAACCTCTTTATCGGTGAGCGGAACGGGCTTTGAGCCGGGGCCGACAAAACTTGTAACGCCCCTTGTGTTACGTACAACGTACCAAGAAACTTCGTTCATAACCATTTTAACAAGAACGTAGCAGGGGTAAATCTTTCTCTCTACCTCTCTGGTCTTGTTATCTTTTACTTCTGTAACAATCTCAGTAGGAACCATAACCTCATGAATAAGATGTTGAAGTTTTCTGTTTTCAACAACCTTTTCGATATTGTCTGCTACCTTATTCTCATAACCCGAATAAGTATGAATGACATACCATTTTGCTTCTTCAGACATTTTGTTCCCTCCAAGTTAATTTAGTCAACAGAACTTGAAAGAATTAGCCGGCAATATTGCCTGCCAAACCAAGAATTGTGCTGAGAACCCAGTCAACAACCCAGATACCAATGCCAACGATAAGACATACGGCAATAACAACAAGTGTGTTCTTGACTACGCTCGGGAATGTGGGCCATGTAATCTTCTTGCATTCGCCCTTGAGATCCTTGAAATAACGGACAATCGCTCTACCTATTCTTACGAATATGTTTGCTTTTTTTGTTTCTGACATTCAGACACACCCCCGACTACTTTGTTTCCTTGTGGACAGTGTGCTTTCTGCAGAATCTGCAATACTTATTCATCTCAAGCCTGTCCGGATCGTTCTTCTTGTTCTTCATAGTATTGTAGTTACGCTGTTTGCACTCTGTGCAGGATAATGTGATTTTTACTCTCATTACGGCACCTCCCGTTTTACGGATAATATTGTGCCGGTCTAACCGGCGTATCTAGCCGAAAAATCATATAAAATTGACTTAAATCGGCGTCGACCTCCCTCTGAAAAAGGGCACAAAAAAAAGAGCCCTAATACGAGGTGTTATGAGTATACCATATCATTTGTCAAATGTCAACACCTTTTTTCCTTGACTCATCAATATTAAGCATATATTCTTTTTTTAAAAAACAACAAACAAATGTTTGCTTTTTTAGTTTTTATGTGTTAGAATAGTTGTAATGATAAAAAGGAGGTTTTTATGTTGAAACCGATTACCGATATGCAAATGAAAATATACGAATTTCTCAAAGAGAGGGCACAGATGGGCGGCATCCCGCCGTCAGTACGAGAAATCGGCGCTGCGGTAGGACTCAAGTCCCCCGCTTCCGTTCAGGCTCACCTTGATGCACTTGAAGAAGCGGGCTACATTTCAAGAGGCGCGCAGAACATCAAGCGTTCCATTAAGGTTGAGGGAATGTGCGACAACATCAACCACGTTCCGATTCTGGGCGACGTTGCGGCAGGTGTACCGATTCTCGCTAACGAGAACATCGAAGGGTATATCCCCTACAGCGGCAGGGTTTCACGCGACAAGCCCTTATTCGCACTCAACATCCGCGGTGAAAGTATGATTAATGCGGGCATAATGAACGGCGACATCGTTGTTGTGGAAAAAGCGTCCACAGCACGCAACGGCGAAATCGTAGTGGCGATGATTGAGGATGAAGCAACTACGAAGCGTTTTTATAAAGAAAACGGCAGAATCCGACTTCAGCCCGAAAACGATATGATGGAACCGATAATTGTTGATGATTGTGCAATCCTCGGCAAAGTTGTTGCCGTTGTAAGATACTATTAACACGGAGGAAGAAAATGAACAACTGGACCGAAATCAAAGTTAACGTAAACGCAAAAAACGTCGGCACTGCATCCGACATAGCACATATGACCGTACCCTACGGCATTTATATCGAGGACTACTCCAATCTTGAACAAGAGGCATACGAGGTTGCCCATATCGATTTGATTGACGAGGAACTTTTACAGAAAAACAGAGATATTGCAATTATACATATTTATATTAAGCCTGACGAAAACCCGATGGAAGCAATCTCTTTTCTTCAGGAAAGACTTGATGCGGCAGGAATTGAAAACTCAATTGAAACTGAAAACTGTGCGGAGGAAGACTGGATCAACAACTGGAAGCAATACTTCAAGCCCATTCCCGTCGGAAAAAAATTACTCATCAGGCCGAGTTGGATTGACGACTATGATGCACAGGGCAGAGCGGTATTGAGCATTGAACCCGGACTTGCATTCGGTACGGGCACACACGCGACGACACGCCTTTGCCTTGAAGCAATGGAAGACTACATCAATCCCGACACAACCTTGCTCGATCTTGGTTGCGGCAGCGGTATACTTTCAATTGCAGGTTTACTTTTGGGTGCAAAGAACGCAACGGGCGTTGACATCGACTCAATCGCGGTAAAAACCGCAATCGAAAATGGTGAAGAAAACAACTTCCGTGAGCCGCAATACAAAATAATTCACGGTGACCTTACGGATAAAATCACCGACAAGTATGATGTAATCGTTGCAAACATTATTGCAGACGTAATTATTTACTTCTGCTCCGTTGCGGGTCAGTTTATGAAGGACGGAGCGGTGTTCATCGTTTCGGGAATTGTTGACACGCGCGAAGCCGACGTAGTAAAGGCGTTCGATGAAAACGGTTTCAAAATCAAAGAACGCAGAGAGGAAAACGGCTGGCTCTGTTTTGCGCTTTGCAAATAATTTTTGTATACCTAATATAATATGCAAGCAAAAAGCACCTTGAAAAACAAGGTGCTTTTTATCTTGTGCGGAGTTTTTACCGCTTATTTCATAAGCATTACCATAACGGCTTTCTGAGCGTGGAGTCTGTTTTCTGCTTCGTCGAAAATTTCATCAGCATGTGCCTCGAGAACCTCGTCCGTAATTTCTTCATCACGATGAGCGGGCAAACAGTGGAGAACCATACACTTATCGTTTGTAACGCTCATAAGGTCAGAGTTAACCTGATAGATGCCCTCAAATGCGGCACGGCGCTTCTGTGCTTCGCCCTCCTGACCCATTGACGACCAAACGTCAGTATAAACAACGTCAGCACCTGCGGCCGCTTCTTTCGGGTCACGAACCATGGAGAATTTATCGCCATAGGGTTTTACAAACTCAAGGATTGTTTCATCAAGTTCATAACCCTCGGGGCAAGCAACGCTGATACTCATACCGACTTTCAGACAACCTACAACCAAGGAAGCAGCCACGTTGTTGCCATCACCGATGAATGCGGCTTTGAGTCCCTCAAGGCTACCCTTATGTTCTCTGATTGTCATAAGGTCAGCGAGAATCTGGCACGGATGGCAGTAATCGGTAAGACCGTTGATAATCGGGATTGAACCGTACTTTGCAAGGTCCTCGACATCCTGCTGTTTGAAAGTTCTGATCATAATACCGTCAAGGTATCTTGAAAGAACTCTTGCAGTATCCTGCACGGGTTCACCTCTGCCGATCTGCAAATCGTTAGAACTGAGGAAAAGAGCCTGTCCTCCAAGTTGATACATACCGGTTTCAAAAGAAACTCTTGTCCTTGTGGATGACTTGCTGAAAATCATACCAAGAGTTTTACCGGCAAGGTGATGATGCTGAATTCCGTTTTTTGTTTCGTATTTGAGTTTATCCGCAAGGTCAAGCACTGCGATGATATCCTCAGTTGTCATATCCTGAATTTTAAGAAGATGCTTATTCATATTACATATCCTCCATTATCTTTCGTACTTTGTCGACCTGATACTGCACACTTTCGGGTGCGGGGCCGCCTCTTACCTTACGGTCACCAACGCATTTTTCAAGTGAAATTGCAGTATAAACGTCGGTATCAAAGAGGTCGCAAACCGCCTTATATTCCTCAATGGGTAAAGTTTCAAGTGTTTCATTTTTCTCAATGCACTTTGCAACAAGTTCACCCGTTGCCTTGTAAGCGTCACGGAAAGGCAAGCCTTTACCGACAAGATAATCAGCACAGTCGGTTGCATTGATAAATCCGCCCGCTGCCGCTTTTCTCATATTTTGGGGGAGAATTTTCATTGTATCAAGCATAGGAGTAAAAGCATAAAGGCACATTTTGACAGTATCAACCGCATCAAATATTGCCTCTTTATCCTCTTGCATATCTTTGTTATATGCAAGTGCGATGCCCTTCATCGCTGTGAGTAACCCCATAAGGTCGCCGAAAACTCTGCCCGATTTGCCCCTTACGAGTTCCGCAATATCGGGATTTTTCTTCTGCGGCATAATGCTTGATCCCGTAGAGAAAGCATCGTCAAGTTCAATGAACTTGAATTCCCACGAACACCAAAGAATTATCTCCTCGGAGAATCGGGAGAGATGCACCATAATGATTGAAAGCGCACTTGCAAGTTCAAGGCAAAAATCCCTGTCCGATACACCGTCAAGAGAATTGTCACAGACGTCGGCAAAGCCGAGAAGTTCCGCTGTTCTCTCACGGTTAAGCGGATAAGTTGTGCCCGCAAGAGCACAACTGCCGAGGGGAAGAACGTCCATTCGTTTCTTCGCATCCTCGATTCTGCCCAAATCGCGCATAAGCATCTGCGCGTATGCCATAAGGTGATGACCGAAAGTGATGGGTTGGGCTCTCTGCAAGTGCGTATATCCACACATTGTAACAGACTTATACATCTCCGCTTTATTGGCAATAACACCGATAAGTTCACGAAGTTGAGCGGTGATCTCATCACACTCTTTTTTCAGATACATCCTTATATCAAGCGCAACCTGATCGTTTCTGCTGCGCGCGGTATGTAACCTCTTGCCCGCATCTCCGATACGACGCGTGAGTTCCCCCTCAATAAAAGTATGAATATCCTCGCTCTCCATATCAATCGGGAGTTGTCCGCTTATAATCTCTTCCTTTATCGTGGTGAGTCCGGCAACAATCTGTTTACGATCCTGCGCGGAAATAATTCCACACTCGGAAAGCATTGTAGCGTGGGCAATACTGCCATCAATATCCTCACGGAACATACGGCTATCAAAAGATATTGAAGAGTTAAAGTCATTAGTCCTTTTGTCAATTTCCTTGCTGAAACGCCCGGTCCAAAGTTTCATACGTCATTCCCCTTGAAATTATTTCTTGCTTCTCTTTGCATCAAGTTGAGCCTTAACCTTGATCGGAAGTCCGAAGAGGTTAATGAATCCTGCGCTGTCATTCTGATTGTAAACTTCGTCAGCGTCGAACGTTGCTACTTCCTCATCGTAGAGGGTGTAGGGTGAAGTTGTGCCCGCATTGATGATATTGCCTTTGTAAAGTTTGAGTTTTACATCACCTGTTACAGTTTCCTGTGTTGAGTCAACGAATGCGCTCAAAGCCTCACGCAAAGGTGTAAACCACTGGCCATAGTAAACAAGTTCAGCAAAACGGTTAGCAACAATCTGCTTGAAGTGCATTGTTTCTCTGTCAAGGCAGAGCGTTTCAAGAACGGCGTGCGCTCTGTAAAGAATTGTTCCGCCGGGAGTCTCGTAAACGCCTCTGGACTTCATACCTACAAGACGGTTTTCTACAAGGTCAACAAGACCGATACCATTCTCTCCACCGAGTTTGTTGAGTGTTTTTACAATCTCAACACCGTCCATCTTCTTGCCGTCAATAGCGGTCGGGATACCCTTTTCAAAACTGATTGTAACATAGGTCGGCTTATCGGGAGCCTTCTCCGGAGATACGCCCATTTCAAGAATTTCGTCATACTTCGGCTCGTTTGCAGGATCCTCGAGGTCAAGGCCTTCATGGGAAAGATGCCAGAGGTTCTTATCCTTTGAATAGTTTGTTTCTCTGTTTATTTTAAGCGGGATATTGTGCGCCTCAGCGTAATCAATTTCCTCATCTCTGGACTTGATGTCCCAGATACGCCACGGAGCGATAATCTCCATTTCGGGTGCAAAAGCCTTGATTGCAAGTTCAAAACGAACCTGGTCATTACCCTTACCTGTGCAACCGTGACAGATTGCATCCGCGCCCTCTTTCTTTGCAATCTCAACAATTCTCTTTGCAATTACGGGTCTTGCGAAAGAAGTACCGAGAAGATACTCGCCCTCATAGATTGCGCCCGCCTTCATCGTCGGGAAAACATAGTCCTCGATAAACTCTTTGTTGAGGTCCTCAATGTAAAGTTTGGAAGCACCTGTTTTGATTGCCTTTTCCTCAAGACCGTCAAGTTCAGTACCCTGTCCAACGTCACCGGAAACAGCAATAACTTCACAGTTGTTGTAATTCTCCTTGAGCCACGGAATGATAATAGACGTATCAAGTCCGCCGGAATAGGCCAATACTACTTTTTTAATCTCTTTCATTTTTATCTCCATTTCTGCCGCCATACGCTCGGTTTACCTTACGGTTCAATTCCCCCTGCGACGTGGAGGCTTTGTAATTTGCCGAGCGCAGTTACCGCTTTCAGCGAGCGGTTGCGCTAATTTTGACACAATATAGAATATTATACACTGATTATGCAGAATTTCAAGCGGCGTTTTGCATAAATATTTGATATTTATGAATATTTTTTAATGAATTCTGCATATTTTACACATTCATGCACAAGCACGTAATATTTATACCAAGCCACTACTCGATACTGACTATAAAGTCATAATCTTCCTTGCACAGTTGCTGTTCATTACCGTCGGAATCAACGTAAACGTTCACTTCGCCCTCGATTTCCTTGCCGCACATATCGCACGACGGCAAAGTTGTAGTTGTAGGCGCGGTGGTTGTGGTTGTAGTGGAGGAACTGCCGCCAGTATCATTGGCAACTACATCATCAGGCGCTATGCTGATAAGAGTTGCGACAACAACAATAACAATGGCAAGGACGAGCATAATAATAACCTTTGTCCTGGTAACCGACCTGTCCTCTTTCGGCGCAACCCTCTGTCTACGCACAAGGACTTCGGGAGGTGTTTCAGCAGGCGCAGGTTTTACAGGTTCTTTCGCATCAGGTTTTGACGGCTTCTTAACCGCTTTTTCCTGTTTAGGTGGCTTTTCCCGCTTTGCATTCTGCTTCATACTACTGTAATACTCATCACCCGTGCGGTCATTGTAAAGCAAAAGCATTAGTTCTTTGGCACACCTTGTCCTGAAATCAACCGTACCTTCACCCGGCTGTCGCCAGAAACGCTTTGTCAGCACGCCCTGCTCATTTGCAAGTGAAGCATAAATAAACGAGCGTTTCTTTTCCTCATCATAACTCTCGTCACCGATTGCAACCGCAAGGTCAAAGCCACTCCTGTTACGAACCTTCTTAGCAAGTTCGGAAACCTCTTCCTGACTGACCGCCTGCAATTGTGCAGACGATACACGGATTTTCTTACACGTCTCTCCCGCACGTCTGTCAGTGGCAAGATAACTGACTATACCAGACGAATTTTCCGTGTCGGCAATTGCAAGTTGTTTACCCTGCGCATCAATTTCGCTCATCAGAAGATAGGGCAAAAGCGCACAATCAACGCCGTACAACTTTGACCTGTAAATCTTCCTGAGTTCACCGACAATGAAATTGCTCTGCTGTTCGGCAAGTTCGTAAGTCGAGCCGACGGTTTCAAAATCAAGTTCAAGTTCACCGACGGAATCGGTTACAGAGTAAGTTTTCACACCGCCAATCTCTTTAAGGGATTTTTCGACAAGCGCTTTCGGAATACCGATAAACCGAACCTTTCTCCTTGCTATGCACTCGATATTGAGTTTTATTCCCGCCTTTTCAAGAATCCCCTCCGTCCTTACGGCGTCAAGAGGGCTGAAAACGATACACTGGTCACCACTCTTTAAATAATATCCGCTGTAAAGAGCATCTTTCGAATCAAGCACAACGGAGCCTTTCGGAAAATTATCGTGAAGTTGAAACTCCTTATCTTCCGACAGCCTGCCGAGTTTCTTTGCAACAGAATTGTTTTTAACAAGTTCTATTCCCAAAGATTTGCTGACAATCTTTTTAATCTTTATGTATTCACTTTTTGTAACAAGCACAAGTATCAGGTTGCTTCTTTTAACCGCGTCCGACAACGCTGTCAGAAGTTCGTATGAAGTATCAACCTGAGAATTACCGCCATACAAGCCAAGCCCTTCAAGCGCTTTCTGAGAAGCATCAATCAGAATCTGCTCGCTTTCATCGGGGCGATAAGTTATCATCTCGTTTTTCATTTAAATCCCCCCCATCCGCAAATCTACCGTTACTCAAGGTTTTCTCCGCCCGACTGTTCATTATCGGGCGCAGACTCTTGCTCCTGAGCAGTTATGGTAGTGGTTGTGGTGGTTTCCTCCGTTGTGGAGGAGGTTGTACTCTCAGTTGTCGACACTGTCGTAGACTCGGTCGTGGACTGAGTTGTGCTTTGTGTTGTGGACTGAGTTGTACTCTTGGTTGTTGTCTTTTTTGTTGTAGAAGTTGTCTTCTTTGTGGTTGTGGTGGTTGTACTCTCGTCCTCATCGTTATTATTCTGAGTTGTTGATTGAGTTGTTGTGGTAGTCGTAGGTTTCTTTGTGGTAGTAGGCTTTGTAGTTGACGGCCTTGTTGCGCCAATGTGCGGATTTTCAAGTCCGTTTGCATCGTACCAGGATTGAGGATATCTTGCATCCTGATTTACAGTTGCCTTTGAAACGTCAACACTCGCATCCTCACCCTCACGAAGTAATCTGCCGACAATTACAAGTCTTGCACCGTCAAAGTCGTATGAACAGGTTGAAAGAGTAAGGAATTTATCTCCCGGCTGAATATCAACGTCAATTTCATACATTGAACGCGCCTTTATCTGATAAATAAAGTCGTCATACTCCGCCTGTGTGCTCAAAGTTGAAGTGTAATTGAATATGTATCCGTTATCATCGCGCGAGTAAACGTTTGTGATAAACACGGAAACAACCTTCCATTTGTAACTACCCGTCAGGGTGTCAAACTCAATTACGGGCGACGCCTTGTATCCGCTGAGTTTCTTGTAAACGTCAAGTTTTGCAAACATTGCGCCGTTGCGGATATGGTGGCCGTAAATCGTTGTATTAGTTGAGAAATTCTCAATTCCGTCCTTCACTGTATTTCGATAGTCAACAAACGGGCAGCCGTAAGTGGACTTGTATTTATAGAAGTTATATTCAAGGTATTTGTCATTGTCAGTTGTCTGCACAACAGGGAAATCAACCTCAGTATTATTAATTTTAATCCAACCGACCATTTCCTGATTCTTCGCGTAAAGTTCGGCATACCTTGCACTTATTCCCTCGGGAAATTTAATGTGCGGGTATTTCGCCTTGATTTCTTCAAGAGTCAAAGTCTCAACTTCCTGACGTATTTCGTCACGCACGGCATCCTCAACCTCTTGCTCAGTCGGCGTCATGCCCTGCGCAATCATCTCTTTGAGTTTCTCCTGAATTCTCTGTTCAAGTTCTTTATCGATAATTGAATTAATCTTATCGTTGATATCCTTGTCAACCTGACCTACGCCGTCGACAAACTCCGACATCATACTTTCGTTTCTTTTCTTGTCAATCTGATAATCGACAATATATATCGCGCTGCAAACGAACACTACAAGAGCAACGATAAAAACAATCTTTCTCAAAACCTCTTTGAAAGAATCACCTTTCCACGGCAAAAATCCTTTCAAAAAGCGTTTGAATTTGCCCGGCTCTTTGTAATTTTCAATTTCCCTTATCGTTTTTTCATATTCGCTGATAGAACCGTCATCCACTTCGACACCGACTTTATCAAGGTCAACCTCAACAACGCCGTACCCGTCACGGTTCGATGGAATTGAAACCTGCTCAACGGAAGGGACTTCGGTTTTCTTTTTCTTCCTACTCATAATTTCCTCCAGTTTCAGAAATTTTTTCAACATAGTCACAAATTGATTTTAATGCACACTTTGCGGTATAAAGTCTGTTTTGCTCACGACTGAGTTTTTTCTCACTAACGTCAAGCAAAGTGCAGGTGCTATACTGACCATGGCATATTGCAAAATAACTTACGCCGGCCTGAACGTTGGCTTCTCCGCCGGGACCAGATGCACCCGTAGTGCTAACGCCGATATCGGCTGCCGACAAAGCACACGCTCTGCGGGCCATTTCAAGCGCAGTCTGCTCACTGACCTGAGTATAACGATTGATTGTATCCTGCCCAACCCCGAGCACACCGATTTTTATACGGTTTGAATATGACACAATGCCACACTCAAACACAGCCGACGAACCCGAAACGTCGGTAATCAGTTTTGAAAGTAAGCCGCCCGTACAGGACTCTACAAAAGTAATTTTAAGTCCGTGCGATTTGAGAAGTCCGACCGCAATTTCGGCAAGGGTGCGCGCCTGACGCCCCAAAACCTCGGTATCAAATTCATTTACTGCTGATTTATCAATCATTATTTAATCTCCATTTTATCACACAATACAATTAAACATCAATACTGCGGGCATTAAAACCGTTCGACAAAAAAGCGCTTTTAATCCGCCTTTATCATACGGAAATGAGTATCGGCAAGCGCCTGCTCAACAAGCGCTTCAACGTCCAGATTCTTTTCCTGTTCGAGCACCGCTTCAAGAGTCGGTCTTAGTTTCGGGTGCTTCGGTACAAACACGGTACAACAATCTTCATAGGGAAGAATGGATGTTTCAAACGTATCAATATTTCTTGAAATACGTACAATCTCATCCTTATCCATACCGATACAGGGGCGGAATACGGGCAAAGACGTTGCGGCATCGGTACAACCGAGCGCATAGATGGTCTGGCTTGCAACCTGACCAAGACTTTCTCCCGTAACTATCGCCTGACAATCTTCTTTTGCCGCCAGACGTTCAGCCGTTTTCATCATCATACGGCGCATAATTATTGTGAAATACTCCTCTGCACAGCAATTCATTATATCTTGCTGCGCTTTTGTAAAGTTGACAACAAAAGTCGGAATTCTGCCCGAATAACGTGCAACCTTTTTGAGCAAAGTCATAACCTTATCTTCCGCCTGCTCGCTTGTATAGGGCGGTGCGGAAAAATGGATTGCAACAAGTTCAAGTCCCCTCTTTGCCATCATCCATGCGGCAACGGGGCTATCAATACCGCCCGAAATGAGGATTGCTCCTCTGCCGCCCGTACCTACGGGCATACCACCCGCGCCCTTTTGTTGAGAGCCGCGCACGTACGCGTTTATGTCCCTGACTTCAACTGTAACCAACACGTCGGGGTTCTTTACGTCGACGGTAAGATGCGGATAATTTTCAAGTATGTATGCACCCGTTTCACGACAGATTTCTGGAGATTTGAGCGGGAAACTCTTATCCGAGCGTTTTGCCTCCACTTTGAAAGTGCGGGCGCATCTGAGTTCATCCTCAAGGTAAGTAACAGCGGTACTCATAATATCCGCCATATCTTTTTTGGCAACCGCCGCCCTTGAAAAACCGACGATACCGAAAACGCACGCCATTCTCTCTGCCGCCTCGTTCATATCAAAAGTATCGTCGCAAGGCTCAATGGCAATCGTTGACTGCGCCTTGATAACCTTGATGTTGCCTAAATCCTTGAGTTTTCTCTTGATATTCTTGATGAGAACGTCCTCAAAAGACGCTCTGTTCATTCCTTTCAGTGCAAGTTCACCGTTTTTGATGAGTATTACTTCTCTCATATATACACCTTTTTCTAAAGAATTATTTGCTTTTTAAAAGATTTGCCTGTCCCTGTGCTATGCCTTCGACAAGGGCGTCGATATCGCTCTTTTGAGAATATCTCGAAAAACTGATACGAAGCGCGCTGTCAATCCTTGCGGGTGAAACTCCCATTGAAGTGAGCACGTAACTGCGCTTACCCTTTGAGCAAGCAGAGCCCGACGAAACGAACACGCCCCTGCCCGACAAAAACCTCAGCATAACCTCCGAGCGATAACCCAAAACAGAGATATTTAAAATATACGGTAAGGCATCGGGAGATGAATTTATAAACACGTCGTCAAGCGCGGATAATTTCTCAACTGCATAATCGCGAAGTTCACAAATACGTTCAACATCCGTATTTTCATCACGAAGCGCCGACACTGCGGCGGAAAAGCCATCGATAAACGCTGTTGCCTGAGTGCCGGGGCGGATACCCTTCTCCTGCCCGCCACCAAAGACAGTGGGAGATAACCTGACGCCCTTTTTGACGTACAATGCACCTACGCCCTTAGGGCCGTGGACTTTATGTCCGCTGACAGTAAGCAAATCAACGCCCAGTGTTTTAGGCGAAAATTTCAGTTTTCCAAACGCCTGCACACAGTCACTGTGCAACAACGCGGGAGAATTCTTTCTCGCAATCGCAGTTCTTGCCTGTGCAACGGGATTTATTGCTCCAACCTCGTTATTGACAAGCATAATGCTGACTAAAAACGTTTTATCGTCTATTGCTTCAAATATTTTTTCTTTTGAAACTGCGCCCGTAGCATCGGGAGTAATTTCAACAAGTTCAGCCGAATGTTTCCTGCAAAGTTCTTTAAGTGTATTGAGCACCGACGGATGCTCCGTTGCAGTTGTAACCACTTTGTTTCCGTTACGGTATCCCGCGTAAAAAGCACCCTGAAGAGCAATATTGTTCGCCTCCGTGCCGCCGCTTGTGAAGAAAATTTCCTCCGCGCTACAACCAAGAAACTTTGCGATATTCTCCCTCGACTGTTCCATCATCCGATTCGCTTCAACTCCGATTGAGTACAGCGACGACGGGTTTGCATACGTGTTTGTCAAAGAATTCAACACCGCCGCAACAGCCTGTTCACAAGGCGCCGTGGTCGCGCTGTTATCAAGATAGATGCTCCTCAAAACGATACCTCCGTTGAAAATACTTAAAGATATTATAGTATATCACAAAACGTTGTTTATTTCAACTGCATATATACAATAAACACAGGAAATACTAACTAAAAATCACAAAAAATGAAAGGTGGAAAAGGGCAATACGCCCACAAGTTATGGAACCAAAAACTTTTTTAAAAAAACGCGCCTTAATACGACTTATAAGTTATATAGTCGCAATCACTGTTGTGCTGCTGGTTTTCGCAATTTCTAACCACACGAAATCCGAAAGATACCGTGTGCAAGTTGAGATGGGTTACCAACGCGCACTCAACGAACTGAGCGAATATATCAGCGCAATTGACACCGCGTTGTCCAAAGGCGCATACGCAAACACGTCCTCAATGTTAGGACAGATAACCTCAACCCTTGTCAAATCAACCTCGGGCGCAAAAATGTCGCTGAGCGCATTACCGATATCCGACCTTGAACTTGACAACACTTATAAATTTTTCTCGCAACTTGGAGATTATTCACTGTATCTGAACAAAAAACTTGCATCGGGGCAAAAACTGACACAACAGGAGCACGAAAGTCTTGTCGGTTTTACCACATTGTTATCGGGCATTTCACAAGAGGTTGACTTTGCAAGGCAAAACATAAGTTCAGCCGGATATTTTACGGGAAACGCCGAAAATAATCTACTCAAATCAAACGAGACGCTCGAATCGTTTGGTTTCTCCGATTCGCTTAAATCTGCCGAAACGAGTATGGAGGAATTTCCAACACTCATTTATGACGGGCCTTTCTCCGACCATATAATGCAACTTACCGCCAAAGCGCTTGAAAACAAAGAGGAAATATCACAGGAACAAGCCACTGAACTTGCAATAAAATACGGTTTTGATAACCCGCAATTCGTCGGTATGGAAAATTCAACGATTGAACAATACTGTTTCTCCGATGAAAACGCGTATATGGGAATTTCAAAAAAAGGCGGTTTTCTATGCTATATGATAAAATCCGCCGAGGTGACACAGGAAAGTATATCACCCGAAGATGCGATTGATTACGCTGTGAGATATCTGCAAAATCTTGGCATCAATAATATGAAAGAAAGTTACTACGCCAAAACGGAAGGTCAATGTACGATAAATTTTGCATACACGGAAAACGGCATAACCTATTACCCAGACCTTATCAAAGTTACCGTTGCGCTTGACACGGGAGAAATCGTCGGAGTTGATGCAAGAGGTTACCTTACAAATCACCACGTAAGAAACGGTCTGCTTGTAACACTTACACAAGAGGAAGCGATGAAAAACGTAAGTCATAATCTGACTGTTATTGATTCAAAACTGTGTGTAATTCCAAGTTCGGGAAAAAACGAGTTTTTTTGTTATGAATTTCACTGCACCGACGTCAACTCAAAAGAATACCTTGTCTATATTGACACTCAGACGGGGCAGGAAGACAACATTCTCCTGCTTCTTTACAGCGACGACGGCACACTGACGAAATAAGTAAAAATTCAACCACACCGACCGAGTTTTACCTCAGTCGGTGTGGATAGGGTTGTTATTCGGATTTAATTTCTGATTTAAGTTTATAATTCTTTTTAGTCAATCTATTAACTCTTTCGCTGAAGCTTTTATAGATTTGCATGTATTCATTATATTCTGGGTGATCTGCACCTACTTCAACGCAAGACAGTTCAGCATATTCTATTATTTCTTCAAATATGGTAATGTTGTCTCGCTCATCAAAATCCCTATCATCTTCCCATTCATTGATTAAATCAACCAGATATTTAATTATTTTATGGCATTTTTTGAGATGAAAACAAGTTCTGGCAAGGCACCAGATGCAAGCACCTTCTATTTTAAACACCCTATCATCACAACTATAGAAAAATTCTTTATTTTCCGTTATATACTCGTCTAAAAGTTGCCATTTTTCCATTAAAGCTGCCAGCTGCGCTCTCCAAACAACATTGCTTACGCAATCATTCGTGGGTTTTCCAGTTTCTTTATTATACCAAAAACCACGGTCATATAATGAGTAACCATAGTAACTCTCTTTCCACGCATCGGATTTTTGCAATCCCTCAGCATAGTCCAAGACGTTTTCAATTTCTTGCCAATTTATATTCATGACTTCTTCGGGCTTAAATTGAGCTCCATAAAAAAATAGCTCGTCACAAAACTCAAACAAGCAAGCGACTACCTCAAAAATTTCAAGCCCAGATTTTTCGTACAACCATTTTGCATATTCAAGCTTGTTTTTTGAATTTAAAAACACCTTGTACATTTGGTTTATTTTATTTTCCCATTCTTCATTATCCTTTTCTTCTTGAAGTTCTTCATCACTTTTTGTTCTAACGAGCGATTTCATTTCCGCAGCATTTTTTTCAAGTTGGTTTGCTTCTTCTTCGGATAAGTGGATACCGCAATATGTTTTTATTTCACAAGATATGTGCTCTATGAGCTTTGGGTATTCTGCAATTATCCGGCTTAAAAGATCAGGCGATAATATGTGAATGCGACGTACGGAGCGTACAAACCATGATAGATCGTCTATTAAATCGTTTGTTTTGTTTACCTTGGGCGCTATTGCTTTTGTTGAATCAAAAGCGTATAAAATTCTTTTTGAACGTAACTCTTTTTCTTTATCAGATATAGACTTGTAATTTAAATGTAGGTCATAAAGGTACAGCTGAATAAGAAGTAAAATTGCGTTAATCTCATATCTTTCGCAAAGATCTAAACTGCTATTATCATTATATTTTTCTAATTTGTTTATTATAGATTTGCATGCTGGCGCATCCAACATGCAAATAAAGTCTTCCTCCGGATCTTCAACAATACATTTTAAAAATTTTGTGGCGAGTTCTCTATTAGTTTTATCGTTAAAATTCAAATTGTTAATTAACTGCGATAGTAGTTGTAAATCATTTACATGAGTTTTTTTGTCCGCTTCGTCCTCGCAACGAAACCATTCAAAATATGACAGCTTTGCTTTAACATATTCATAAAATTTAACACAATTTTCCGCACTTGGTGTTAAATCAATTGAAACAATGTCAGAAACTAATGGATGTAAGACATAAAATGCATTTTTAATCTGTATCCATCCCAATTCAAACAATGTGTTTATAGTATCTATATCTTTGGATGATTCCGGAATAATAGGTGTAAAATAAAACCTGTGTGCAGAATATCCAAGGACACTGTTCAAATCATACTCATGAATGTGTAATTCCGAGTTGCAATATTCCTTATATATGTTTTTGTTAACTCCAATAAAACTACACAATAGTGCCATATTTCTCAAGACTTGTTTTTGTTCTTCTGTTAAATCGGACACTTTAAAAACTGCTCTCAAAATATTCAGTAAGCTATTCTTTTCGGTATATTCGTCCTTATTCGAAACAACTTTTTCTACATTTTCCAACGAAGCAAGCCCCGATTTTATTTTTTGATGCAATAATTCTAAACTCCAACCGGAATAATACATCTGCTTTGCAAGTAGTTCGGTTGCATAGGTATGATACTCGATTAATTTGAATATTTGGAGCAGGATTGTTCTGTCGTTGTCACTTATCTTGTTGATTTGAGCGTTGCTTAAAAAAACCTGCTCAAGTACATCACTTGCAAGTTCTTTGATTTCAATTTGTGTATATTTGTCTCCGTTATAAATGGCCGAAAAATCCGTACGGGTGGAAATCAAAACATGTGCCTTGGTTTCAAAAAGCCACCTTAATCCATCGTCAGAAGCGCTTTCAACATCGAAATTATCAACAATTACAAGTGTTCTTTCATCTATTAAACTACGAAATTTTTCTCGCTTCTCCTTAACATCTCCGATAAAATTTTCAATTTCAACCGTATCAAGCATATCCTGCAAGGTTGTTGTTTTATTATACTTCAAGAATAGGACTACATCATAACTACTCTTATTAATCTCGGCATATTTTATTGCGAGTTCTGTTTTGCCTATACCACCAATACCGTGCAAAAATACGCCTTTTTTCTTGGAATTAAAACTGTCCTTAATAAGTGCAAGTTCGTTTTCGCGTCCTACAAAATATCTGCTACAACAGATATCCTGTCCTTTGATGTATGAATGTCCGCCGATTGATACGTTTTTATTTCCGGGCACAATACAACTTTTACCCTCTGCATTTTCATCTACAAGGCTAATTACACAACCAAGAAGTTTTTGAATTTCATCAAAGCGCTCATCAATAACTTTAACAGGAATAATTTGTCGATCATTCAGATACAACTTCATTGTACTATTAAGTTCAATATCTTCCAACTTTACAGGAATAATTGCTTTTTTATATGAGATAGCAAGATTAACCTCTTTCTTAACCCACGGAGAATTTTGAGCAGAATCAGTCAACATCAGAACAAGACAGCTACAGCCCTCCAGGGCATCATTCAACACATCTGCGTATTCAGCACCCGGTAGTATATCATACGGTGCCATCCACGTCCCTATGTTATGTTTGGAAAAAAGTCCACGTATTGCATCTGCAGTTGATTGGTTATGTGAACTATAACTTATAAATGCATATCCCATCCTGGCAACCTCCGACTGTTTATACTTTAAAACAAAAAGAAAACACTCATTTTTCGTAATAGCAGCATACAAATATTTATTATATTTTATCAAACTCACTCAAATTAGTCAACAACACACGTTTATTGACAAACAAGAACATATAAACCTATATAATATATTTCATTCTATAACAACAATTTTCCGCATAAAGTTAAACGGGCTGTAAAATAGCATTTTACAGCCCGTTATGTTTACACAAAAGAATTTTTATCGCTCTAATGTGTAGTAGTGATAATATTTAAGATATTTGCCCGTTTCCGCTGAGCGAAGGTCAAAGGCGTAATTAGTTGTTTCCTTGGGTGTGGGCACAATAATTGTCCACGAATAAGTATTAGGAACATTCTGTGTGCAGGTACTTGTGTAGGCAATATAACCATTTAGGTCATCTGCCAGGGTGACTTTTATTCGGTTGAAATCATTAGTTGACGTTGTTATGTAGAAAGCGGTTTTTCTACCCATCACCTGACAGTTGATTGATTTTATCAACGGCACAATTTCCGCCTTGTAGTATGAATAATCTTTGAGATACTTACCCGTTTCTGATGAGCGTAAGTCGAATGCATAATTAGTTGTCTCAGAAGGCACATAGGAGGATTTGATTACCCAGACGTAGTTGCCATCTGCATTCACGGTGTAAGTGCTTGATATGCCAATACTACCTGAAAGGTTGTCGGCAGTTGTGACCTTGATTCTGTTGTATGCACCGGGACTTGTAACAACGGTGAAAATGATTTTTCCGCCACCGATTTCGTGTGATACTGATTTTACAAGCGGGACAAGTTCAACATTATAGTAGAAATAGTCCTTGAGATAGTTGCCCGTTTCGGATGAACGAAGATCAAATGCATAGAAAGTTGCCTGCTCGGGTGCGGAAGTTGTAAGAGTCCACACGTAGTCGCCATTTGCATTGACTGTGTGAGTATTTGTGTAGGAAATATACTCGCCCGTCTTTGTGCCATAGGCAAGTTTTATACGGTTGTAGTCCCCCGCCGACGTGGTAATAGTGAAAGTGATTTTGTTCTTATTTATCCTGTGTGTAACGCTTTTGATTATATCGGGTTCGGAGAATTTAATGCCGTTATCCACTGCAAATTTGTGAGCGTAAGAATTGAGCGAAGCATAAATTGTTACGTTATCACATCCGCTGAACGCATCCGCAGAAATGCCCTTTGCAGCGGGTATTGATATTTTAGTCAGCGCCTTACAACTTAAAAATGCACCCTCGCCGATACTTGTTGCCCGTGGCATATTAACGGTTGTTAACGCTTTCAGCGCGGGGAACGCATGCCCACCAATACTTTTAACACTGGGCATATCCAATTTGACAAGCGCCATACATCCAACGAAAGCCTCAGTTCCAACCTGAGTAACGTTGGGCATTGAAGCGCTCCTCATTCTGTCGCATCCCCAGAAAGCGCCCCATCCGATTGTCTCAACACTTGGCATTTCTATCTTTTTGATAAAATCACAGTATTGAAAAGCATAGGAGCCGATTGACTTTACGGGATATCCACCCAGAGTAGACGGAATAACAACGTTTACGTCATCACCATTATATTGAGTGATAGTGGCTTTACCGTTTGAGACCGTGTAGGTGTAATCACCTGACGTATACTCCGCCGCATAAGCGCCAAACGGAAAGGCAATCGTCGTAACGATTGCGATAATCAATGCAACGCATAAAATTCTTGTTTTCTGCATCCTTGACATAATACTTCCTCCAAAAAGCACATAATAATAACATTATTCTACTACCGTGTATCTGGGTTGTCAATCCTGCCAAATCACAAAAGACTCCGCACTCGAATCAAGAATGCGGAGTCTTTTGTTTACAGTATTTTATGGTTGGTATATAAAATGACGTGACCAGATTTTACCTTGCACGGATATATCGTTATCTTTTTCAATTGAATACACACCGATTTGCTTGTCATATTCACTTTCCAATCCATTTGTATCAAGTCTGAAATGCGCTATATATTCTTCGTTAATAATTTTTTTGCCGTCATAATACATAACTGAAAGTGCACTGCCAGCACTACCGGAAAAACCGATATGATCGCAGATATAGACTATAAGGTCCTCTATCCCATCATTGTCCATATCGTATTTTGCAATAAATATTGTAGGATCATAATAATCCTCACCCATCGCTGATTTCAGGGATTCAATATCGTCACTGAGCCACGTCATCACCGCATCATATTCGGACGAAGCGTAGTCGTTTTTTGAAAATTTTAACCACCTAACATTATCCTCACTATAATCGGGATAGACCTTGTTCCCCTCCTCATCGTATAACACTTTTTTAGCATCAGTCCAAACGTATCGAGAGTTGTCCAATGATACAGTTGTAGCAGGTTCGGTGGTTAACTGCATTGTTGTCGTTGTACTTTTTTCCGTTGCGCCGCAAGCGGCAAAAACGGACACAATTAGGACAATATAAATTATTCCGCAAAACACTTTCTTCATTTTCTGCCTCCGTTATTTTTGGAAAAGGGCCGAATACTCTGAACTCCGCTTTTCATTATAATCCGACGTATAAACGGAGAACACAAAAGCGTTCTTTTCATCGATTTAGTGCGAAGTTTGAGTCTTAATGAACGTGTGTTTTTGTGATATATTTTTTGTGCCTGCTCACAGGATTTGGCTTCAGCAAAGGCATCAGCAAGAATTTTACCACTGAGCATCGCACTGCTGAGTCCCTCAAACGAACTGGCGCTTATAAACCCGGCCGCCTCGCCAAGCAAAAAAACACTATCCTTTCCCGTGCAAAAATCCTTCATTGCGCGAGGGCTGGAAACAAGGCACGCTTCGGTCTTAATGGCCGCACCGAAAGAGTTGCCAAGAAAATGCTCCAGCCTTTCCTTTTGCATATCAAACGCCGGACGGCAACCCTGCCTTTCAAAAGCACCGCCAAAGATAATATAACCGTCCTTATGTATTGTCCAAGAACAACTGTCGCTTGTTTTTTCATCAAAGATGCAGGAATAATACGGGAGTCTTTGCCCCGCATTTTTGAACCATTGCTGAATGGCAACGTACTGCACACGTATCGGTTTGAAGAAAGCGCGCCTGACAACAGAACCGCCGCCATCTGCACCGACAAGCGCCTTTGCACTCACCTGTAATTGTTCATCACCACAATTTATCACGGCAGTGTAAACATCATCTTCTTTTTTTATCTCGTTACATCTGCCCTTACAAACCGTTACGTTTTCTGGAACAAGTGAAACGAGCCATTGGTCAAAGGCGTACCTGTCCATATTAAGATAATGCCTTTGATAATACGTAACCAGTTTTTGCTCAATATCAATTGTTTCAACGGCAAAAATCTGCGGATCCTCAAGGATGCTTTTTGGCAACACCAAATCAAATCTGGCAAGAAGTTTCTGAGCATCGGGCGCAAGAAGCCCACCGCATGGTTTAGCCGAATCGGGCGACTGGCCATCAATGAGAATAATTTTAAGTTCGGGACGTGCCAGCGCAATCTCCCTGACAAAAACCGCTCCTGCGGGGCCCGCACCCACCACGGCAACATCATAAATGATTTTATGTTGCTGTTCCATTTTTCTATCCCCAATCGACAAATATTTTAATTCGGAGTATAAACATAAGAAAACACTATATCTTTTTTATAACATAGAAACCGAAAAAAATCAATCTGCGGTTTTTTGTTCAATGTCCGCTGTGGGTGTGGGGATATCTGAATTTGCTTACAATTCTGTACGGATATTCTTCGGAAACCTCAATTGCAAGGTATATTCCATCCTCCTCGAACTTAATAATTCCCGTAGTTTCATCACCGCCGTACTGTGTTTTAAAGGAAGCGAAATTGTTACGTATCTCCGCTGTTACACCTTCATCGTGGGCAACACCCGAAAAAACGTACGAGAAGGTCAACTTATTTCCGTCAACTTCCTTTATATACAATTCGTCGGGACCCATCCCTTCAATATATTCTCCGACGTCCTCGTAAGTGTGCCAGTAAAGTTCACTATACTCGTTCAAATCATAATTTGTTCCATTGCTTTCAAGAGCAGTTTGCAATTTATTATCGAAAAATCCTGCGTACTCTGCGATTGAGGCGACTTTATGGTCACAAACGTAAAATCTTATCCACGAATACCTGCTATTACCCGTAAACTCCAGCAAACCCGTCAAATCACCGAACGCAAATCTTGCATAACCATCCCTTATATCTGCATTGATATTCTCCACATTTTCATCACCGTGGGAATAATCAAAGGTAACGCTATCCCTGTCAAAACTTTTTATATGCAGTTCGTCAATCAGATCTTCTTTTTCATCATACATATACCAGTAACCGCTATAACGACCGTTCATAACGCTTACGTTATGGTCAAATATTGCTTCATAAGCGGCGCTGTCCTCTGCCTTGTAAGTGAAGGTCTTCTGTGAAACTCCGATAAGAGTACCGTCCGTATCCTCAAACAAATACGTACGGGTAATTTTGCCGTCCTCAAATTCCAACTCCCAGTAAGAATTGGTGTCTATCGGCAGTCTTACACTATCGGAGTTTTTATTCATCCTAAGCCAGCCGTAATATGTTGGTTGCATTGAGCGCTCATATATTGCTACCGCAACTTCTCTCTCATCACCTTTTTCGGAGAACCCGATCACCTCTATCACTTCAATATCGGCAAATTCACCCGCGTTTTTTTCTTTGTCAATCTGTGTATTCTGCTCATCGACAAACCAATAACCCACGTATTCGTCAAGGACTCCTTTTTTGGAATCAACGGATTCTCTATGCGGCGCGTGGTAAATATAGTACATTGTGGGTGAATCGTCGTTTTCACGACCAAAAGCACAAATAGGTTCCGGACCGTAGTGAACGTCACTTACAGTGAGTTTTATGCCGTCCTTTTTAAATTCAATTATACCAAACGTCCATTTTGTAACGAATAAGCCGACGTTGTTATTGATTTCAACAACGATATCCGCATCTCCACAAAGTTGGACATATTGATAGTCAAGAGTTACCTTGTTGCCCTCAACGTTTTTTATATTAAGATACCCGTAAGTCCAGAATGAATCACGCCAACTGTTCATCTCGCCCTCGGTCGCAAACCACATACCTGTATATGATTCAAGGTTGTAATTCTGAGCGGGGGTGACGTTTAATTTCTCGGTTACAGGCGTATCGGATCTATAATCAAAGAAACTTGAAAGCGTTTCCGTAGCCCCGTTGCGATATTCCCCAATGTATTCTACTTCAATATGGTACGGCTTTGTTCCATGTCCGCTCCTATCCCCGACGTACATAGTTATTTCCTGTCCGTCCACCGTACCCTTACCCACGTTTCCGTCAAACGTGACTTTAACATCCTTCATATCACACATCCGACGTTCAATAAGGTCAAACGTTACGACGTTACCCTCAATACTCTTTATATGAAGTTGACTTGAATTGACAAACACTCTTAGGTCATCGCGCAAATCGTCGGGATTGCAAAAATACCAGTAGCCTGTTTCAAGAATCTGCGACACGTCCGATTCGGCAGTGGTGGTTGTAGTAGGTTTAGTAGTGGTGGTTAACTGTGTGGTTGTGGTGGTCGTTGTGCTGTTTTCCGTTTCGCCGCAAGCGGCAAAGATGCAGAAAATAAATATTACACAAAGTATTGCGCTGAGTATCTTTTTCATTTTTACTACCCCCAATTTTGCATTTTCTATTAATATCATTCCATCTTCTCTTGGAATTGTTTTCTATATATTAGTCGTTTTAAACACGAAAAAATTTGTGAGTTTTTGCATTTTTTACTTTTTGTATGATTGCATAAATTAAGCAGATGTTTTTAGGTGCATTTGACGGAGTATTCTGAACTTTTGTGTCAGAAAATAATGATTAATTCCTGATATGGATTATTATAATTCGCCGATGTTTCCAAGTTGTATCCAAATTCAAGAATTTTAAAATTTTATTGTAACATTTTAAAAAATCAAAAAATAAAAACCCGCTTGGTTGCAAGTGCAACCAAGCGGGTTAATTATTTATTATTCGAAGAAGTCGGATGAGCCGTTGTCGTCATCGGAAACATCGTCCGAATGGAAAACGGAGTGCTCAACTACAGATTCTTCAACGGGCATAGCCTTAACTTCGTTATATCTCTTCATACCTGTACCTGCGGGTACGAGTTTACCGATGATAACGTTTTCTTTAAGACCGATGAGCGGATCTCTCTTACCCTTGATTGCGGCATCCGTAAGAACTTTTGTGGTTTCCTGGAAGGATGCGGCGGAGAGGAAGGAGTCAGTTGCCAAAGAAGCCTTGGTAATACCGAGAAGCATCGGGGTTGCGGTTGCGAGAACGAGTCCTGCTTCACCCGCATCAATTCTTCTTTGAAGTGCGGCATTCTGAGCCTCGAAATCACTCTTCTCAACTACTGAACCCGGCAAGAAGTCTGTGCTTCCCTGCTCGTCAATCTTGACCTTCTTCATCATCTGACGAACGATAACCTCAATGTGCTTATCGTTAATATCAACACCCTGCATACGATAAGTTCTCTGAACTTCCTGAATGAGGTAGTTGTGGAGAGCGTCTGTACCCTTGATTGCGAGTACGTCGTGCGGATTTACAGAACCCTCTGTGAGAATGTCGCCCGCCTCAATGAAGTCGCCATCCTGTACGCGCAAACGTGAACCGAACGGAATGAGATAACTACGTTCATCTCCGTCCTCGTTAGTAATAACAGCGTGCTTATTGTTCTTGATTTCTTGAATTGAGCATTTACCTGAAATCTCACTAATAATAGCAAGGTGCTTCGGCTTTCTGCCCTCGAAAAGTTCTTCGACACGGGGAAGACCCTGTGTAATGTCGGCTGCGTTTGCGACACCGCCCGTATGGAAGGTACGCATCGTAAGCTGTGTACCGGGCTCACCGATGGACTGCGCGGCAATAATACCAACAGCCTCACCGATTGTTACGGGATCACCTGTTGCAAGGTTGGAACCGTAGCACTTGATACATACGCCGTGTTTAGCCTGACAAGTGAGGAGAGAACGGATTACCGTATTTGTAACACCTGCATCAACAATGCGTTTAGCATCGTCTTCCTTAATCATCTCATCCTTACTCATGAGCAATTCGCCTGTTTCGGGATGATAGAGATCCTCCACGAGATAACGTCCTCTCAGACGCTCGGAAAATTTCTCAATCATTTCGTTTCCGTCTTTGATATCGTAAATCTCAAGACCCTTGGTTGTGCCGCAGTCTTCCTCGCGGATAATTACATCCTGTGATACGTCAACAAGACGACGTGTAAGGTAACCTGAGTCCGCTGTACGAAGAGCGGTATCGGCAAGACCTTTTCGAGCACCACGGGAAGCGATAAAGTACTCGAGTACATTAAGGCCCTCACGGTAGTTAGCACGAATCGGAACTTCGATTGTTTTACCTGCGGTGTTTGCGATAAGACCACGCATACCTGCGAGCTGACGCAACTGACTTTCAGAACCACGGGCACCGGAGTCAACCATCATATAAATCGGGTTGTCTTTGCCGAGGTTGGGTTTAAGGTCTGCGGAAACCTTGTCCGTACAATCGCCCCACGTTTTAATAACGTGACGGGATTTTTCTTCACGGCTCATAAGTCCGCGCTCATAGTTACGTGTAATTCTGTCGATTGCTGCCTCTGCTTCTGCAAGATACTGTTTCTTCTCAGCAGGAATCTTAGCATCGACAACGGCTACTGTAATACCGCTCTTTGTGGAGTATTTATAACCCTGCGCCTTAACAACGTCAAGCACGTCGGCGGTGATTGAAGTGCCGTGAACTCTGATACATCTGTCTATGATGTTACCGAGTGTTTTCTTATTTACGAGGAAGTCTACTTCAAGAGCAAACTCGTTCTCGGGATTTGTACGGTCAACGAAGCCCAAATCTTGCGGAATCGGACGGTTGAAGATTACCTTACCGATTGTGGTTTCAATAATCTTGGAGCGTTTTTCTCCGCCAACTTCCTTTTCCATACGGATTTTAACCTTTGCGTGCAAGCCGATTACGCCCTCTTCGTAAGCCATAATCGCCTCATCAACACTCTTGAACGCTTTACCCTCACCGATTTCGCCTTCCTTAGTCATTGTAAGGTAGTAAGAACCGAGAACCATATCCTGAGTCGGAACCACTACCGGTTTACCATCGGAAGGTTTGAGGAGGTTGTTAGCAGCAAGCATAAGGAATCTTGCCTCTGCCTGAGCCTCTGCGGAAAGCGGTACGTGAACAGCCATCTGGTCACCGTCGAAGTCGGCGTTGAACGCAGTACATACGAGCGGGTGGAGTTTGATTGCGCGTCCCTCAACGAGAACGGGCTCAAACGCCTGAATACCAAGTCTGTGAAGCGTAGGAGCACGGTTGAGCATTACGGGACTGTCTTTGATAACAATTTCAAGAGCATCCCATACCTCAGGACGTGAGCGTTCAACCATCTTACGAGCAGTTTTGATATTGCCTGCAACGCCTGTTTCAACAAGGCGCTTCATAATGAAGGGTTTGAACAACTCAAGAGCCATTTCCTTCGGGAGACCGCACTGATAGAGTTTGAGTTCCGGACCTACAACGATAACGGAACGGCCGGAGTAGTCAACACGTTTACCGAGAAGGTTCTGACGGAAACGTCCCTGCTTACCTTTAAGCATATCGGACAATGACTTGAGGGAGCGGTTGTTCGGGCCTGTAACAGGACGACCTCTGCGGCCGTTGTCAATCAAGGCGTCAACTGCCTCCTGAAGCATTCTCTTTTCGTTTCTGATAATAATCTCAGGCGCACCCAAATCAAGAAGGCGCTTGAGTCTGTTATTTCTGTTAATAACTCTGCGATACAAATCGTTAAGGTCACTTGTTGCAAAGCGGCCACCATCGAGTTGTACCATCGGACGCAAATCGGGCGGAATTACCGGAAGCACGTCGAGAACCATCCACTCGGGCTTGTTGCCTGATGTACGGAAAGCCTCTACAACCTCAAGTCTCTTGAGAAGGCGCACTCTCTTCTGACCGGTTGCATCTTTGAGTTCTTCTTTGAGTTCTTCAGAAAGTTTCTCAACGTCAATTTTCTGCAAAAGTTCTTTGATTGCTTCTGCACCCATTCCTGCTTCAAACTCTTCCTCATATCTCTCTTTGAAGCCGCGGTACTCGCTCTCTGTCAAAGTCTGCATGGGCTTGAGTACACTTGCCGCCCTACTATTCTCTTTTACATCGGTTACAATGTACAATGCAAAATAGAGAACTTTTTCAAGAATTCTGGGAGAAATTTCGAGAATGAGACCCATTCTTGACGGAATTCCTTTAAAGTACCAGATATGAGATACGGGAGAAGCAAGTTCAATATGTCCCATTCTCTCACGACGAACCTTTGCCTTTGTGATTTCAACGCCGCAACGTTCACAAACCTTGCCCTTAAAACGAATACGCTTGTACTTACCACAATGGCACTCCCAGTCCTTCTGCGGTCCAAAAATTCTTTCACAGAAAAGGCCATCGCGCTCGGGCTTCAAGGTTCTGTAATTTATCGTTTCAGGCTTGTTAACTTCACCGCTTGACCATTCGTTTCTGATCTTTTCGGGGGAAGCAAGCCCTATTTGTATGGATTCAAATGTTGTATTTTCCACTGACAATTACCCCTTTTCTTAATTAAACAATGTTAATATCGGTTTATGATTTTAGAATTCGTCGTCTCCGAAGTCACCGTCGTCATAACCATCGAAATCGTCAATTTCATCAGTGGGCGTGTCAAAAATATCCTCGCCCTCAATGCCGTATCCTGCGGACTCTGTAGCATCATTCACCTGTGAAAATGCTCCGTCATCTGCAACCGGCAAGCCAATATCATCATTGTCAAAGGATTGCTTGAGATCAACTTCATTGTCGTCCTTATCAAGAACGCGAACGTCAAGTCCGAGTGACTGAAGTTCCTTAATAAGAACCTTGAAAGATTCGGGAATGCCCGCGCAGGGAACATTCTGACCTCTAACGATTGCCTCGTACGTCTTAACACGTCCGACAACATCGTCGGATTTAACTGTAAGGATTTCCTGAAGTGTGTAAGCCGCGCCGTATGCTTCAAGCGCCCAAACTTCCATCTCACCGAAACGCTGACCACCGAACTGTGCTTTACCACCGAGGGGCTGCTGGGTTACGAGTGAGTACGGGCCGGTTGAACGGGCGTGAATCTTATCGTCAACGAGGTGATGGAGTTTGAGGAAGTACATTACACCAACTGTAATGCGCTTATCAAATTTTTCACCTGTACGTCCATCGTAAAGAACTGTCTTGCCGTCTTCATCATATCCCGCCTCTTTGAGAGCCGCTCTGATGTCTTCCTCGTGAGCGCCGTCGAATACAGGAGTCATCATCTTCCAGCCGAGTTTTCTTGCGGCATAGCCGAGATGTACTTCGAGCACCTGTCCGATGTTCATACGGGACGGTACGCCGAGCGGGTTAAGAACGATGTCAAGCGGAGTGCCATCCGGAAGGAAGGGCATATCCTCCTGCGGCAGGATTCTGGAAACAACACCCTTGTTTCCGTGACGGCCTGCCATCTTGTCACCTATTGAAATCTTACGTTTCTGAGCAATATAGCAACGAACAACCTTGTTTACACCGGGGTTGAGTTCGCCCGATTTGGAATTCTCTCTTGTGAACACTTTAACGTCAACTACGATGCCATACTCACCGTGAGGAACTCTCATTGAAGTATCCCTTACTTCTCTTGCCTTCTCACCGAAGATTGCCCTGAGCAAACGCTCCTCGGCTGTGAGTTCGGTTTCTCCCTTCGGAGTTACCTTGCCGACAAGAATATCACCCGAATGAACCTCAGCACCGATACGGATAATACCGTTCTCATCAAGGTCTTTGAGGGAATCTTCACCAACGTTGGGGATATCCCTTGTGATGTCCTCGGGTCCGAGTTTTGTATCTCTTGCTTCAATTTCGTACTCTTCGATATGAATTGAGGTAAACACGTCGTCGCGAACAACTTTCTCGTTAAGGAGAACAGCGTCCTCGTAGTTGTAACCTTCCCAAGTCATAAAGCCGATCAAGGCATTCTTACCAAGGGAAATTTCACCGTTATCTGTTGCGGGACCGTCAGCGATTACCTGACCCTTGACAACGCTCTCGCCAATTGAAACAACGGGGCGCTGGTTGATACAGGTACCCTGGTTGGAGCGGAGGAACTTGATAATTTCATAAGTATCCTCTTCACCATCGTCGGTCTTGATAACAACGCGGTCAGCGCTTACGCTTGTTACTGTACCCGCACGTTTTGCAAGCACAACAACGCCTGAGTCAACAGCCGCTTTATACTCCATACCCGTACCAACGAGCGGAGCGGTTGTCTTAAGAAGCGGCACAGCCTGACGCTGCATGTTTGAACCCATGAGTGCACGGTTAGCGTCATCGTTTTCAAGGAACGGAATCATTGCGGTAGCAACGGATACTACCATCTTCGGAGAAACGTCCATAAAGTCAACCTTTTCGGGCTCAACTTCAAGGAACTCGTCACGGAAACGGGCATTTACTCTGGGACGAGCGAAACGTCCTTCTGCATCGAGCGGCTCGTTAGCCTGAGCAACGATGTAATCGTCCTCCATATCAGCGGTCATATAAACAACTTCTTCAAGAACTCTGCCCGTTGCTTTGTCAACGCGTCTGAACGGAGCCTCAATAAAGCCGTATTCGTTAATTCTTGCGAAAGTAGCAAGGTAGGAGATAAGACCGATGTTCGGTCCTTCAGGTGTCTCAATCGGACACATTCTGCCGTAGTGGCTGTAGTGTACGTCACGAACCTCAAATCCCGCTCTGTCTCTTGACAAGCCGCCGGGACCAAGCGCGGAAAGACGGCGCTTATGAGTAAGTTCTGCAAGGGGGTTGGTCTGGTCCATAAACTGTGAAAGCGGAGATGAACCGAAGAACTCCTTGATTGCTGCAACTACCGGACGGATGTTGATAAGCGGATTGGGCGAAAGCACGTCGGATTCCTGAGTCTGAACGCTCATACGTTCCTTAACAACTCTCTCCATACGGGTGAATCCGATTTTGAGCTGATTCTGCAAAAGTTCACCAACGGAACGGATACGTCTGTTGCCGAGGTGGTCAATATCGTCAAGTTTACCCACTGAATTTGCAAGACAGTTGAGGTAGTTGATGCTTGCGAAAATATCGTCGATAATGATATGAGTCGGGATAAGATCGTTCTTTCTTGCTTTGATCTCCTCTTTGAGTTCATCCTCATCGTCACCGCACTTCTCAAGAATTTCCATAAGCACGCTGAAACGAACTTTCTCATTGATTCCGAGTTCTTTTGCATTGAAGTTTACGTAGCATGCGATGTCAACCATACCGTTGGAAATTACTTTAACTTCCTTGCCGTCAACGTCAACGTAGGCAACGCAAACACCTGCATTCTCAATCTCTCTTGCTCTTTCTCTTGTAAGTTTCTCGCCTTTTTCAGCGATAACCTCACCTGTGTACTCGCTGACAACGTCTCTTGCAAGTACGTTACCCTCAAGTCTGTCAGAGATTGCAAGTTTCTTATTGTATTTGTAACGACCTACTCTTGACAAGTCATATCTCTTCTCATCAAAGAAGAGGCTGTCAAGGTGGGATTTTGCGGTTTCAACTGTGGGCGGCTCACCCGGACGAAGTTTCTTGTAAACCTCAATAAGAGCATCCTCAGTTGTCTTTGCAGCATCCTTCTCCATCGTTGCAAGGATTCTCTCATCCTCGCCGAAAAATTCGAGAACTTCCTCGTCAGTACCAAGTCCGAGTGCACGAACGAGTGTAGTTACGTAGATCTTTCTGTTTTTATCAATACGAGCGTAGAACAAATCGTTCTGGTCAGACTCGTATTCAAGCCAAGCGCCCCTGTTAGGAATGATGGTAGTGGTGAACATTTTCTTACCTGTCTTGTCGTAACTCATTCCATAATAAACGCCCGGAGAACGAACAAGTTGTGAAACGATTACACGCTCAGCGCCGTTGATTACGAACGTACCGCTGTCCGTCATAAGCGGGAAGTCACCCATATAAATCTCCGACGGCTCGGTAATTTCTCCCGTTTCGTTGTTCTTGATTCTCGCCTTTACCCTCAAGGGCACAGCGTATGTTGCATCTCTTTCTTTACACTCTTTGATGCTGTACACCGGTTTGTCGTCCATTTTGTAGTCCACAAATTCGAGGACAAGATTACCGCTGTAATCGGTAATCGGAGAAATATCGCGCAATACCTCACGCATTCCTTCCTCAACAAACCATTTGTAGGAGTTCTTCTGAATCTCAATAAGATTCGGCATCTCCATTACCTCGTTGATTTTGGAGAAACTTTTTCTCACCGTCTTACCGAGTCTGACATCCTTTACGTTCACCATGAAATGTATCACTCCGTTCTTTGAATTTCCTGCACCGCAGCAGGGGTGGATAGGGCCATTTTTTCAGAACAGTAAAATGTCCAAAATTACCTCTTGAAATTTGCCGATTTTTATGTTATTATGATAGTATAAAAGGGCAAATAGGGCATTTTATGCCATTTTGTATTCTGTAATTGTATAATATTTTTTTTTTATTGTCAATACCTTATTTTAATGTATTGGCAATTTTTTTTGTTTTTTATGGTAAAAAATTATTCTTTTTCCATTGGAAAACTACCATTTTTTACTTTATTCGCGATTAAAAGCAAGTATTGAAAACTTTGAATCGTTGTGGTACAATTTAAAGGATAGTCAAAAGGTATTAACTACCGCAAAGGAGAAATGATAATTATGTACGTTTACGAGAAAAAATTCGTGGAAATTGAAAACGGAGAGACTGTTGCGTATATTGAAAAAGGAACAAGCGGTGAGAACATTGTAATCCTTCATGGAAATATGGCTTCGGGAGTCAGCATGCTACCCCTCGTTGACAGAGTGTGCCATAAATTACACTGCTATGCGCCCGACCTCCGCGGTTACGGTGACTCATCCTATAATAACGAATTCCGTTCACTCAAGGAACTTGCAAACGACGTTTATCTTTTCTGTAAAGCAGCAGGAATTGAAAAGGCGCACGTTGTAGGTTGGTCAACTGCTACCCCCATCGCACTTGAACTTGCGGTTATGCACCCCGAACTTGTGCAGTCCATCTTTGGTATTGAGGGCGTAAGTCACAGGGGGCAGCACCTCTTCCCCCGAGATGAAAAAGGTCAGATGATGACGGACAAACCCTACCCGAACTATGAGGCTATGGCGGCTGACTCAAAATCATATCCTTCCCACAGCATTTTTATGGCAAAGGATTACGACAAAATCCGTATGTTCTGGAACAAACTTCTTTACGTTGTTGAAAGACCCAGCGACGAGGATTTTGAGATTCTGATTCTCGAAAACGCCAAAGAACGCTGCCAGAATAACATAAACTGGGCTTGGTCGGTCGAAAATATGAGCGACTCCCCCACCGCTTACGCGCAGGGCGACGACACAATAAGACTTGTAACCTGCCCCGTTTCTCTTACGACCGGCGAAAAAGACTTTGTTGTCATTCGTGAAAAAATACTCGAAAACCACAGAGCAATAAAGCACTCCAAACTCATCGAATACCCCAACTGCGGACACGTGCCGCTCGTTGACTGCCCCGACAGACTTGCAAGCGACGTTTTGCAACATGTTGAGGACGCTGCAAAAGCATAATATTATTTTTACTTTATAAAACGAGGTGATAGCATGGCAAAAAGAATAATCTCCATTGCAGTAGCGGCGATTATGTTCATCGGCGCTATTGTCGCAACAAGTTTCGGAAGCCGTGCTTCACGGATTGAGCAGGCGTGGGAAAACATATCATACATTCCTACAACGACGACAAGCGCAACGCGATCACAAACTACAACCGGAACAACCATCCCGCCATTTCTCGCTCCGGGATATTGGGTAACAACCGTCCCCGACGGCCCGTTCAAAACGACGTCGCAAGGTCAATCGACGGAGTCGACAACACAAACTACAACGTCCGTTTCGACAACCATAGCGACAACCTCACCGCAGACCACAACGACAACCAGACCTACGACCACAACCACTAAACCCACAACCACTAAACCCACAACCACTACAACCCGACCCACAACCACTACAACCACCAGACCCACGACCACAACTACGCAGGCAAAGCCGCTCAACATTAACATCCAATACTCCAAAAACGCGTTACTCTACGACGTTACAAGCGGCAAAGTTTTGTTTGAGAAAAATGCAAACTCAAAATGTTACCCCGCAAGCACAACAAAACTGCTTACGGTAAGTGTTGCGCTGTACTATATGACAAGCGACACCGTTATTACCGTGGGTGACGAAATAAATATGATTGGTTACGACTCCAGCGTATGCGGACTCAAACAAGGATACGTAATGACTCTTGGTCAACTTATTGCGGGTCTTATGATGAATTCCGGCAACGATGCCGCATACACAATTGCCGTAAACGTCGGAAGATACGTTGCGGGGTACTCAGGAATGTCAAACGTTGCTGCCGTCAACTACTTTGTATCTCTTATGAACAGATTTGCACAGAAGTTGGGCGCAACGTCATCAAATTTTGTAACACCCGACGGTTACCATGACCCGAACCATTACAGCACCGTACACGATTTGCTCATAATTGCTCAGGAAGCGATGAAACATCAACTCGTCCGTAATCTCGCCTCGACCTACGAGATGACTATTTCAACTCTTTCAGGTCAGTGGCTCACATTTAAAAACACCAATTCTCTTCTCAACAAAAGCAGCGAATTCTACTACCCCTATGCAACGGGTCTTAAAACCGGTATGACATACGGCGCGGGTTACTGCCTTGTTACAACGGCAACAAAGGACGATCGTACGTTGATTGCAATCGCTATGGGTGCATCTAACGACAAGGGCAGATGTACAGACACCATAAATATGCTGAACGCAGGATTCGACATTTAAAAAAGATAAAACACATAATCTCATATAAACAAGAGGTTCGACGGGATAAGCAAACCCATCGAACCTCTTTAGTTTTATTCAAAATTCAAATCCTAATCCGCGCAACAACCGTTGTGGTGATTTCCGTTATCTATGTTACTGACGTTGGGTGGAAAAAATTCGTTTACGGGAAACTGAATTTTTCTGAAAATATCGCACGGTGTGTCCTCATCGAAGCAGCACTCTTTCTGTGGAATGCAAAAATCGTAAGCGGGCATAAGCATCTGCACGTCGCGCTCCAACTGCACGATGATGAACATTCCGATTGTAACAAACACCGCTCTGTTTGCGCTCACGTCCTGAAAACTGCCATCAAAGAGTCTGCCTACCGAAACGGGTACGTTGCAACAATCGCAACAGCACTCGATATTTCTGAGTTCTGCAGACAGGCAAATCGGATCAACCGCCTGCACCTTTGCTCTGGGATTGGTAGTAATAGCAAGGCTCTGCTCATCAAAACTGTCGCTTGTGTATTCGGAGGAGAACACTTTTACACTGCCCTCGCTGCCGTAGAGAATACATTTCTTAGTGAAGGTTGAAAGTCCGCAAACAGTTGTGGGCGTTGCACTGGGCGACGTAAACACATCAAAGGTATTCTTGAAGAAAAACGTTGCATCAACACTGTAAAATCCCTTGTTGAAAGGAGTTGCCTCAACATCGACGTAACAACTGATTATCTCGCATTTTCTGCATCTTACGGAAGTTGCACAATCAACAGTTTTCTGTGCACAATCCGTAAAATACACTCTCAAATCTTCAACGCAATCTTTATCCGCACACGAATCGTAAACTCTCGGCACGTTACAACAAATCGCATCCGTACAAACGTCACTTGCCGCGTTCAATTCGTTTGCAAGTTGCGGCGAAATTCTGTTATCTCTGTCACTCATTTATAGTCCTCCCGTTTTGTTTTTGAAGTTAAACTTCGTTACATATTATGCAAGCAAAAGGGATATGTTACCGAAACACGCCGTATAAATATAGTATTTATGACAAGGGATGTGTTTCGTTTGCAAAAGCCGAAAAGATACAGTGTTATCAACGGCGCTTTTATGCTTGCTGTTTCCACGCTGATTGTAAAACTGATTGGTATGTTGTATAAAATTCCGCTCACTAACTTTATAGGAGCGGTAGGTCGTGGATATTTTTCAACCGCTTACGGCGTTTTTTCCCCCGTTTTCTCAATAGCAACAATCGGGTTGCCCGTTGCTATCTCCCGACTCGTATCTCAAAATATGGCCCTTGGATATTATAAGCAGGTGCAAGGAATTTTGCGCGTGTCGGTAAAATGCTTTTTGATTACGGGAAGCATCGGCTCACTTGTTGTGTTGCTCGTCGCAAAGCCGTATGCTCACTATATTGCGCAGTCACCCAACGCCATTTACAGCATTTTTATGATTGCACCGTCGATATTCTTCTGCTGCATTGCCGCCGCTTTCCGCGGATATTACGAAGGGCAGAGCAATATGTATCCAACGGCAATATCCCAACTGATTGAAGCGGTTTGCAAAATGGCACTCGGAATAGGTATTGCGGAAATTATAATGAAAACGGCAACAAGTGAATTTTTGCAAAAAGGAACCGTTTTCGGTGAATTCATCACAGACGAAAGTGAATTGCTCATACATATTTATCCATACACAGCCGCAGGTGCAATCCTCGGCGTAACAATCGGTGAAATGGTTGCAACGTTGTACCTCATTATATGTCAGAAAATCAAGGGTGGCAGTTTCACAAAGCAAGACCTTCTTCTCTCTCCCGAGCCTGAAAACGACAGGGAAATTTTTAAATCTCTGCTCAGATTTGCACTTCCCGTTATGATAGGTGGACTGACAATGAATCTTGTAAGTATAATTGACTCATCAACAATCCAGAACCGATTGGCCTACGCTATAAATACGGACAGTGAACTGATAAGAAAACTTTACAACATTTCTTACGAAATACCTACAAGCGACATTTCAGCATATCTTTATGGTTGTTATAACTCCGCAATGGATTTTAAAAATCTAATTCCTACAATAACCGGTGCACTTGGCATCAGCGCTTTGCCTGCACTTGCAAGCGCGTGGAAACTGAAAAATCAAAACAGAATTGAAAACACCGTATCGATGGTGACACGCCTGACCGTTTTCATCGCTATGCCAGCGGGTTTTGTGCTGGCAGTGATGGCGCGTCCGATTTTGTCACTCGTTTATTCACAAGCGCAGGCGGACATTGTAAACGCCGCCACCCCCGTACTTCAGATTTACGGTGTAGTAATGGTACTGTTTTCTCTTTCTGCACCGATAATCAGTATGCTTCACGCAATCGGAGAAATGACAATGCCGATAAAATCACTTATAATTGGCGCTTTGTTTAAAATCACACTCAACGTAATATTTGTTGCACAACCTAAATTCAATATCAACGGTGCAATCTTCGGTACAATAACCTCAACTCTTATAATGGTTGTTCTCAATTTCGTGCATCTGCTGAGGAAAACGAAAGTCAAAATAAATTTCACAATGACTTTTATAAAACCTTTTATCTGCTCGATCGCCTGTGCGCTTAGCGCTTACGGCAGTTTTTCAATGCTTCAAACTCTCATCCCTCATCGCTTGGCAACTGTTTTCTCAGTCACAATTTCAATATTTATTTATATATTTGTAACATTTTTAGTGCGTGGTATTTATGCAAATGATATAAAAATGTTTTCTTTTGGAGAAAAAATCGCTAAAACCCTTGAAAAACTAAGAATCGTGCGATAATATATAGATTGTGTAAATTTTGTTTTGGAGTCAACGTTTCATGGCGATGGATTTTTCATTAAAAGAAAAATACAATATCAACGACTTGCTTGAAATTATGCGTTTACTGCGCTCTCCGGGCGGTTGCCCTTGGGATGCGGAACAGACGCACGAAAGCATACGTTCAAACTTCATTGAAGAAGTATATGAGGCTGTTGACGCCATAGACAAGCGCGATGCTCTTCTACTCAAAGAGGAACTTGGCGACGTACTTATGCAGGTTGTTTTTCACGCTCAGATTGAGAGTGAAAACGGCGGTTTTGATTTTGACGACGTTACCGATACGGTTTGCAAAAAACTTATTGAGCGTCATCCCCACGTTTTTGCAAACGTTTCGGTTAACGACAGCGACGACGTGCTCAGAAACTGGGACGAAATCAAAAAGAAAAGCAAAGGACAGAACGCTTCACAGAGCCTTATGGACGTCCCAATGACGTTACCCGCGCTTATGCGCAGCCATAAGGTTCAGCAAAGGGCCGCAAGAGTAGGTTTCGATTGGGACGATTATCGCGGTGCATTGGATAAGATTGATGAGGAAGTTTCCGAGTTCAAGCAAGCCATTGCACAAGGTAATGCGAAAGACATTGAAGAAGAATTTGGCGACGTTCTTTTCGCCGCCGTTAACACATCAAGATTACTGGGCATTGATGCAGAAAACGCGCTGACAAAAGCGTGTAACAAATTTATAAATCGATTTACACTTGTTGAAAGGCTTGCCCTCGAAAGAGGAATAAGACTTGACGAACAGCCGCTTTCCGTACTTGACAAGTTATGGGATGAGGCTAAAAAGATGTAACCTTGAAAACGCTTTCAAGGACAATATTATTTTGGAGGAATTTATCATGAACAAGACAGAATTGGTAGCAGCAATCGCAGAAAAATCCGGTTTCAGCAAGAAAGATGCTGAAAAGGCTCTCGCAGCAACACTTGACTCCATCACAGACGCTCTCGTAGCAGGTGAGAAAGTTCAGCTCGTTGGCTTCGGTACTTTCGAAGTTCGTCAGCGTGCAGAGAAGCAGGCTCGCAACCTCAAGACAAAAGAAACAATCATTGTTCCCGCTTCTAAGATCCCCGCTTTCAAAGCAGGTAAGGCTCTTAAAGACTCTGTTAAATAATTAAACAGTAAATAAATTAAAAACCGCTATCCGTTCGGATAGCGGTTTTTAATTTTACACAAACAAATCGTTGTTCTTTTTATTGAGTATGAACAGATATCTGTCAAGGTCGGTTTCACCGTACTCATACAAATTTGGTGCAAGGGATGACGGGGTGCGATGGTGTGTGGCCTGCTCATAAGAATAAGCAACGTTGAGCACAGTCATATCATCACCCTTGAGCCCCAATATCTCCATACCAATACTAAGTCCGTCACTCGTATACCCGACAGGTACACAAATTTCAGGTATACCGAGGGGAGAGGAAAAATAGCGCACAGGATTTATAAATGCACATTTGAGCGAAAGCGGCTCTCCGTTTGCATCAAAACCGCTTGGCGGGGTTGTTGAAAGGCAGGATGGAAAAACAATTCCATCAAGGTCATACTTCTCAAACGCTCTTTTTAAATCGGAATGAATAGCATCGTACGAGCGAGTTGAGTTGTAATAAAACAGATTCGGCATATCTATTCCTATAATTGTTGCGCCCGCTTCTTCCATTTCCTTTATTGCCCCATTAACCACATCGAGTATTTCCATATTCACGTTTGAACGGTTGAACGGAAAATCAGACGTAAGTTCACAAAGTTCAACTATGTATCCGATTTTAGCGCCTTTTAAATAGTCTGCATCAAGACTATCCGAGAAACTGTATTTATTATCGGTCATCACGTCAAGCATAAGCGCCTGATCCTCAACAGTCCTTGTTATTGTGCCGACAACGTCTCTGTCGTAAACAAGGGGAACAACGCCATCCTTATCAATTAATCCATAACTGGTACGAAGCGATACAGTGCTCGCATAAGCCGACGGAATTCGCAAAGAAGAATTTGTATCCGTACCCAAAGCGGCAGCGGCAAAATTCAGTGAAACGGCTACAGCCGAGCCGCCGGACGAGCCTCCGGGAGAATGGTCAAAACTATATGCATTCTTCGTTTCTCCCTGCACCTGACTGATTGAATGCTCGGCAAAATCCGCCATAGTGCTCATATTTGTTTTGCCAATGATAATAGCGCCCGCATCAATTAATTTCTGAACGACGTGAGCGTTATCCGCCGCAATATTATTCTTTCTCCAGTTTTCACCGTTGGTGGTTGGATACCCCTCAAGATCAATATTATCCTTTATAACAATCGGCACACCGTGTAGTTTACCGAGTATCTCTCCCCTTGCGCGTTGCTGATCACGAAGTTTTGCTGTTTCCAACGCTTCATCGCATAAAGTTATAAAGCAGTTGAATTCGGGATTATATTTCGCTATTCTTTCAAGATAGTATTCCGTAATTTCTTCCGACGTGAAAACGCCGCTCTCAAGCAACTGTGAAATCTCGGAAATAGACGCTTCAAACAACATTCCGATGAGTTCATCCTCATCATACTCCACAAGCGCATTTTCAAAAGGAATCACAACAGGAATATCAGGCACAGCGGGAGCGTAAACAGTTGCGCTTTCAACGTCCGTTTTTAACGGACTCGTTACGCCAATCCAAAGTGCTATACTAATTATAATATATATTACACGCTTAACAATCGTCTTCGCCAATGCTGTCCCCCCTATTTTTTATTCAAAAGATCTGTAATATTCTGTAATTATATCACGACATTATTAAATTGTACATAACCCAGAATCTCATTTTTATTAAAAGATTGACAAAAATATAAATAACTTTCAATTCGTACACACAAAATTCACAGATAAGATTGTTAATTTGTTGTCAATCTGTTGACGATATAGTTTTATTGGGATATAATTCTGTTCAGTGGCAAAACATTAACTAATCTTTTATTTTTCAGGAGGTCATTACAATGGCAAGAGTTTACAATTTTTCCGCAGGACCGTCAGTCCTTCCGGAGTCAGTATTAAAAAGAGCAGCAGCAGAAATGATGGATTACGAAGGTAGCGGTCAGTCCGTTATGGAAATGTCCCACCGTTCTAAGATTTATGAAACAATCATTCAGGGCGCTGAGGCTCTTCTCAGAGAAGTTATGAACATTCCGGACAATTACAAAGTTCTTTTCCTTCAGGGCGGCGCTTCCACACAGTTTGCTATGATTCCGCTCAACCTTATGAACGGTTCGGGCAAAGCTGACTTCGTGATCACAGGTCAGTGGGCTACAAAGGCTTTCCAGGAGGCTGGCCGTTACGGCGAGGCAAAGGCAGTTGCTTCCTCCAAGGATAAGACTTTCTCCTATATCCCGAAACTTGACAAGGCAACCTTCACACCGGATGCAGACTACTTCCACATCTGCCTCAACAACACAATCTACGGCACAAAGTTCAATGAACTTCCCGATACAGGCAACGTTCCGCTCGTAGCAGACATTTCTTCCTGCATCCTTTCCGAGCCGCTCGACGTTACAAAGTTCGGTATGCTCTACGCAGGTGCTCAGAAGAACCTTGCTCCCGCAGGTGTAACAATCGTTATCGTTCGCGAAGACCTCATTGGCAACGCTAAGGACTTCACTCCCACAATGCTCAACTACAAGACACACGCTGATAACGACTCTATGTACAACACTCCCCCCTGTTATCCGATCTATATCGCTAAACTCGTTCTCGAATGGATCAAGAGCGAATTCGGTACAATCGAAAAACTCGGCGAGTACAATAAGAAGAAAGCTGCTATCCTCTACGATTTCCTCGACAACAGCAAACTCTTCAAAGGCACAGTTGTAAAGGAAGACCGTTCACTCATGAACGTTCCGTTCGTTACAGGTAACGAAGAACTTGACGCTAAGTTCGTTAAGGAGGCAACCGCAGCAGGTTTTGTAAACCTTAAGGGTCACAGAAGTGTTGGCGGTATGAGAGCATCCATCTACAACGCTATGCCGATTGAGGGCGTTGAAAAACTCGTTGCTTTCATGGCTGATTTCGAAGCAAAAAACGCTTAATTACTGATTTATATAAAGGAGTTTGAAACCAATGTACAAGGTATTAACTTTAAATAAAATTTCTCCCTTTGGTCTTGATAATTTCGACCCTAAGGCATACACATGCGGTGACAAGATTGAAAATCCCGATGCAATCCTCGTTCGCTCCGCAGCAATGCACGATATGGAAGTTCCCGAATCCCTCCTTGCTGTTGCAAGAGCAGGCGCAGGTGTAAACAACATCCCCGTTGATGCTTACGGCGAACAGGGCGTTGTGGTTTTCAATACACCCGGTGCAAACGCAAACGCAGTTAAGGAACTCGTTCTTTGCGGACTTCTTCTCACATCAAGAAAAATCATCCCCTCTATTGAGTGGTGTAAGACCCTCAAAGGTCAGGAAGGCGTTGCAAAACTCGTTGAAAAAGGCAAGAGCGCATTCGTAGGTCCTGAAATCAAGGGCAAGAAACTCGGCGTTATCGGCCTCGGCGCAATCGGTATTCTCGTTGCTAATGGCGCTAAAAATCTTGGTATGGAGGTTTACGGTTACGACCCATTTATCTCCGTTGACGCCGCTTGGAACCTCTCCCGTTCAATCAAACACGCAAAGAGCACAAGAGAAATCTTTGCTAACTGCGACTATATCACAATCCACGTTCCGCTCAACGCTGAAACAAACGGACTTATCAACAAAGAGTCCATCGCTACAATGAAGGACGGCGTTCGCATCCTCAACTTTGCAAGAGGCGAACTCGTAAACGATGCAGACATCATTGAGGCACTTGCAAGCGGCAAAGTTTCCGCTTACGCTACCGACTTCCCGAATGAAAATCTCATCGGTGTTGACGGCGTAATCGCTATCCCCCACCTTGGCGCTTCCACACCCGAGGCTGAAGACAACTGTGCTCACATGGCGGCAGTTCAGCTCATCGACTACCTTGAAAACGGTAACATCAAAAACTCTGTTAATATGCCCGAAGTTATCGTTGACAGAACAGCGGGCGACCGTGTTTGCGTAATTCATAAGAACATTCCGAATATGATTGCGGGAATTTCCGGTGTATTCTCTGCCGAGGGAATCAACATCGAAAACCTCACAAATAAGTCAAAGAAAAATATGGCTTACACTGTTGTTGACCTTGAGGGCAACGTAAGCGATACAATCGTTGCAAAACTCCGTGAAGTTGACGGCGTTGTTCGCGTAAGAGTTATCAGATAGTAAGGATATTCGGCTTTTATACCCCAAAAGTATAAAAGCCTTTTATCTATTTGTTGGGAGGAATAAATTTGGCTTCTATCAAAGCGATTAAGGGCACACAGGACGTATTGCCCAGCGAAAGCCATAAAATTCAATATATTGAAAAAACGGCGCTTGAGGTTGCCGCTCTCTACGGCTACCGTGAGGAGCGTACACCCGTTTTTGAGTACACGGAGTTGTTCCAGAGAAGCGTTGGCGACACGACTGACATTGTGCAAAAAGAGATGTACACCTTTGAGGACAAGGGAGGCCGCTCAATCACTCTGCGCCCCGAGGGTACAGCGGGTGCGGTAAGACTTTTGCTAGAACACGCGCTCTATAACGAGGGTTTGCCGCAGAAGGTTGCATACCTCACCTCTTGTTACCGATACGAAAAACCGCAAGCGGGCAGATTGCGCGAATTCCACCAATTCGGCATCGAATGCTTCGGCGCGCAGGACGCTCTTGCTGATGCCGAAATCATTTCACTTGCGGACAGATTCTTCAAAAAACTCGGCGTAAAAGACCTTGCGCTTCAAATCAACTCAATCGGTTGCCCCGAATGCAGAAAGGCTTACCATAGCGCTCTCAAGCAGCATTTTGAAAGCAATAAGGAACAGTTGTGCGGCACTTGCCACGGCAGACTTGAAACAAACCCGATGAGAATTCTTGACTGTAAGAGTCCCGTTTGCGGTGAGATTGCAAAAGATGCGCCGAGGACGATTGACTACCTCTGCGACGAGTGTAAGGAGCATTTTGAAAATCTCCAGAAACACCTGACCGCTATGGGTATTGATTTTACTGTCAACACCTCGATCGTAAGAGGTCTTGACTACTATACAAAGACCGTTTTCGAATTCGTTTCAAACAGCATCGGCGCACAGGGCACAGTTTGCGGCGGCGGACGTTATGACGGACTTGTTGAGCAGATGGGCGGCACTCATATCCCCTCACTCGGTTTCGGTCTTGGCATTGAGAGACTCATACTCCTTATGGAAGCGCAGAATTGCTACTTCCCCGAGCCGCCGAAATGCGACGTATATATTGCCTGCATCGGTGAAAACTCCTTTAACGAGTCGGTTAAGTACGTAAACAATCTCAGAGAAAACGGAATCGCGGCGCAGTTTGACCTTACAAAGCGTTCACTCAAGGCGCAAATGAAATATGCCGACAAAATCGGCGCAAAATACGTTGTTGTTATTGGCGATGATGAGATTGCTACCGATAGCGGAAAACTCAAAAATATGGAAACGGGCGAACAAACACCCATCAAACTTTCCGCACTCGCCGACGAATACGTAAAAATCGCAAAATAAAATTAAAATTTTTGAATAAAACACTTGACACTTGGAAAAAATAGTATATAATATTCTTTGTGTTCAAAGCGGAATAGTGTAACGGTAGCACGACAGACTCTGACTCTGTTTGTTGGGGTTCGAATCCCTATTCCGCTGCCATATAAAAAACCTCTTTTGTCTACCTGACAAAAGAGGTTTTTTGCAATGATATCCGTTCCCTGTCGGAACGGATGATATATCATGCTTGCGAAACAAGTATATCATGCGGCGTAAGCCGTATATCATATCGCACAAGCGATACATCATTGAAAAGTGTGTTAATTTGTAATATAATCAGTTGCAAAGGAGGTGGCATTTTGAAAGAGACAATGTCAATGCGTTTCTTCTCTCCAATATGGAAATGTGAAGAAATTGAGTCCAAACTGGAACAACTGGAGAAAGATGGGTGGAGATTAGATAAAATCTCCGGATTCAGAAAATTTAGATTTATTCGGTCACAAAATAAGGAAGTTAAATATTTCTTTACTTGTTCTTTTGTCAAGGAAAGTGGAATGATAATAACCGAGCAAGCATTAAAAAAGCAACTCAAAGCCACCGAAATAGGCGGTAGTTTTATTGAACTGCTTAAAACCACCTCTGTTTATCGTATAACGAAAACAGAAGATTTGCTGCAAAGAACGTTTTACAGAAATATCTATTTAAGACATTTGGTAATGCAATATGTTCTGATTGGACTTCTTTTTACAGCGATAGCTGTTGCAGGTATAACCTTATCGTGCGTTGTTAATAAGAATCCACTTTTAGACATTAGGCATCTGTTTTTAGCCATCGTTGGTTTTGTTGGATTAACGATTGCACTTCGACATTTGTTCGGTTGGTTTCACTTACGAAAACAATATGTTAAATTTTTTAATTGAACAAAAATACTACTTCTGGCAAATAACCTAGCATTTCACGCACCTTTTTACTGCTCTTTCGCAACAAAAAAGAACTCATCGCAAGATGGGTTCTTTTTGTTTTGTTCAGTTTGATATGGGATTCGAACCCGTGAGGGTTGCGAACGCAAAAATACCCCTCGTTACAAAACGAGGGGTATTTTTATCTATCAATCATCTTCATAGGGTGTATCTTCATAGCCCTTCCTATGCAATCTTTTAAGAAGCAATTCCAGTGGAGCTTTGCAAACACACTTAAAAATTTTACTTTTTCCAAATCTACGCACAATAAATGGACTCACTTTATAATATACCTTTATAAACAATCTTCCAAAAACTGTATCTGACAAACAAAAATCTCTATATCTTCTCAATGTCCAGACCTGTGGACAATCATATGAGCCATACACACAGGTTGCTACATAGCATCCCTTTTTCTTGTTTTCCTTCTGTTTTGTTTGCGTGAGCTTGGCTTTCGTTTCTTCATCAGAAGAATTTTCTATCTCTGTTTCAATCATATGTAACAGTTTTTCATATATTGTTCTATCTTCATTAAACTCCCTCAAATTCAACATCTTGCCTGTACGTTTAATACCAATAATGGGATTGTCGGGATTTCTTTCACATTGTATTAACTCCAACGCTTTCAAAATATTTCTTGCAACGAACATTCCCGATGCATTATTGATTTTTTTAGATATATAAAAGACGCTATATGCATAATAGAAAATTTTTGTTTCTGGCTTACGCAAATCCATATAATTGTCGTGTTTAAATCTAAAACCATCCATTTCCTTCTTAAAATTATTGATCAATATTTCCATTATTCTAATACAATGTTTCTTTTCTTTTTTTTCGTAAGTTTCCTCTAATATCGGAAGCAAATCCTTTTCATCATATCGATAATCCGTCTTTTCAAGCAACATATCCATAACCGATTTTTTCAACCGTGCTAACACAAACAACGGATTATAATTAAACACATCCCTTATTGGATCAAGCGACCAACCAGCACCACCATCAGTCATTAACGGATATTGATTAAAATCATCAACCATTTTATTTGCACGTCTGACTAAAGCATCATAATTTTCTATTTTGTTGCATTCCATTAAAATTCCCTCCTTTTAAGCAAATGAAATCATCATATATACGCTACCAATTATTGCTGCGACCTTAATTAAAAGAAACACAAACTCCCAAAAACTAAAGCCAAAATCTTTATAGTCCCGGAATCCTCTTACAATGGAGATTATAGCCAAAATAATCACGATTGCACCAATCCACAAAATATTATCTAAAACCCACTCCAGAACAACAAAGCCACTTACCAATATTATGCCTATTATAAGCATAAAAAAAATTTCCATACACTTACCTCCCGATTTTATTTGACATAATTATACTCAATTTATTGAGTATAGTCAAGAGATTAAGTATGATAATATTAAAATGGTGATGAAAATGATAAGTTACGCGCCATTTTATGAAACACTTTTTAAAAAGGGCATCACGGAATATCAGTTGATTTTTAAACAGGGATTCTCCGCAAACACGTTGCACAGAATCAAAAAAGGTGAAGCGATAAGCACAAAAACTCTTGACGCGCTGTGTTACGCGCTTGATTGCGGAGTAAGCGACATCATTGAGTTTGTAAAAGAATAGCATCCGATCGAAAAAATCGGGTGCTATTTTTCTATGAGATGAATATAGTTTTTCAGGGTTGATTTTTTGCATATAATTATGATATAATTTTTTCGTTTTTTAATGAATTTTCAGTGAGGTGTTTTTATGATAAGAATTGGTATTGTAGGTTACGGCAACCTGGCAAAAGGTGCTGAGTGCGCTATTGCGCAGAATGATGATATGGTGCTTTCCGCAGTATTTACACGCAGGAATCCCGAATCACTCACAATCCGTACCCCCGACGTGCCCGTTGTTGCTATGGATGATATTCTCTCCTGGCAGGGCAAAGTGGACGTACTTCTCCTGTGCGGCGGCAGTGCGACAGACCTGCCCGAGATGACGCCCGAACTTGCAAAACACTTCAACGTTATTGACAGTTTTGACACCCACGCCGCTATTGGCGAACATTTTGAAAGAGTTAATGCGGCGGCGGTTGAAAACGGCAATATTGCTGTTATTTCGGGCGGTTGGGACCCCGGCTTGTTCTCCGTAAATCGCCTGTATGCAAGTGCTATTCTCCCGCAGGGTAAGGATTATACCTTCTGGGGCAGAGGTGTCAGCCAGGGCCATTCTGATGCCGTAAGGCGCATTCCGGGCGTTGTTGATTGCCGTCAGTACACAATCCCCGTTCCTGAGGCGCTTGACCGCGTTCGTAACGGTGAAAACCCCGACCTTACAACAAGGGAAAAGCACACACGTCACTGCTTTGTTGTTGCTGAGGACGGCGCTGACAAAGCGGCTATCACCGAGGCAATAGTAAACATGCCCAACTATTTTACCGACTACGACACGACGGTTGAGTTCATCACAAAAGAAGAAATGGCAAGAGATCATTCTGGCCTCCCCCACGGCGGTAGCGTAATCCGTAGCGGTGTTACGGGTTGGGACGGCGAATGCAAGCAGACGATTGAATACAAACTCACTCTTGATTCCAATCCGCAGTTTACTTCAAGCGTACTTATCGCATTGGCGAGAGCCGCTATGAGAATGAAGGAACGCGGAATCACGGGCTGCCAGACGATTTTTGATATCGCCCCCGCAGACCTGAGCACAATGTCCCGCGACGAAATGAGAAGAAAATTGCTGTAAAAATTAAACGGTGCAGTTTAACTGCACCGTTTTTTGATACACGCTATGCGTGATGATATACAGTCCCGACGGACTGATGAGATACAACGATAGCGATGCTATCGTTGATGATATGCCATTGCTTTCGCAATGGATAAAAAATAGACTTGCAATAGCAAGTCTGTTTTTTGGTGGGAGAAGGTGGATTCGAACCACCGAAGCGAATCGCAACAGATTTACAGTCTGCCCCCTTTGGCCACTCGGGAATTCTCCCCTATTCAGTTGTGTCAAAAAAATGGAGCTGGTGGACGGACTCGAACCCCCGACCTGCTGATTACAAATCAGCTGCTCTACCAACTGAGCTACACCAGCATTTTTTCAACAAGAGAGAGTATATCATTTATATTAGGATATGTCAAGTCTTTTTTTAAGTTTTTTTGCTTTTTTATTTTATTTTTTCTTTAATCGACGTTTACGCGTTAATTTCACGCAGAGCAGGACAATGCAAATACCGCAAACTGCACCCACGCTGTCCAGAACCACGTCCGAAACCTGTCCGCTTCGACCTTGCACGAAAAGTTGATGCACTTCGTCACTGACGGCATACAAAAATGCAACACCAAACGCTATCGCAACGCCGTTTATGATTTTCTTAAAATCATAAGTCAACATAAATCCCATAAGCAAGCCGCCCAAAGTCGCATAACTGAAAGCGTGCGCGCACTTCCTGACAACGAACTGCAACGATTCGACCATTTCCGCTCTGCTCGCTTCACTCAAAGAGTCAAAACCCGACATTATGAAGTTCAGCACCCGGTAAATGAGTCCTCCGCTTACCTCACCCGACACGTCGGCAGGCTGATGAGAAAAAATAAAGATCGTAGTCATCAAAGACACTATTAAAACAAGCAGGATTATTTTTGCAATCAATTTTCTTTTCATAATTCAGTTCTTTTTCTTAATTTTATTTCCTACAAATTTAACAAGGTGAAACCACACAAAAGACACAATCAACGCGCCCACGATAACGAGTAACGGCACAAAACGCCTGTTTATCTCTACATCAAGGCTGAGCCCCAATATGCTATACGCCATAAACACAACGCGTCGTACGACAATATGGAATATATATACGTACATTGACAAATCGCGTCCGAGGTCTGACAAAACTCCCTTACCGAAGTTGCGATGTTTAACTGCCAAGAGGAATATCGCTATAGCCTGAACAAAACTCATTACGTTGAGGTCAAACTCCGTACCAAGCACGCGCGCTTCAAAGAACACAAGAACGCTTGACGTGACGAGAATAAGCCAAAGCACCCAACTTGGAATTCTGATTTTGTGCTCATACCTGTGAACAAGATGTCCGAACATAAAGAACGGAAACGCCTCAATTAAAAAATTTCGGTAATAGTAGTTTGGAATTACTATATCGAACAGTTCAAGCCCACGGGTAAGGAAAATGAACACACAGAAAAACACGGGGATAAGAATATATGCAAGTTTATAAAGATTGAATTTCTTCACAAGCGCATACACAAAATAGACGTATAGCGTTGCAAACAGGAACCACACAAGTTCGGGTATAAAGAACGGATGATTCAGCAGCACAAGTTTAAGCAACTTAACGGGTACTTCAGCAAGGGCCGTATCGCTCCGTTCATTAAACACCAGCACAAAAAACGCCGTAACAATAACGTACAGCAAACACGTCCAAAAAGTTATTTTTGCAATATGAGTGATTTTGGGTTTAAGACTTTTTTCGCTGACTCCCTCACCGCGAAAGCAATAATATCCCGACACAATAAAGAAAAACGGAACAAAACACCTTGTGAGCGTGACCATAATTTCGCCCGCATCGCCAAGAACAATACAGTGACGAAGGACGATGAATATACACGCGACAAGTTTCACAAAATCAAGGCAATAATTGCGTTGTTTAACACTATTGCTCATATATCCTCCCGAAAAATCTTACTTCTTTTTTCTGTCTTTAAGTGCAACTTTATTTCCGTTTTCATCAACAATATATGTATTGTCAAGGTGTCCCACAAGGCTGCGCTTAAAAGAATCTATGTATTCGCGACGAAGCACTTCCCTCTCCTGCTTCTCCTGCTCGGTAAGCCCCTCGGGAGTTTTCGCTTTACGAGAAAGTTCATTAATTCGGTCAATTTTTTTCTGATCCATTTCTATCTCCTGTTATTCGGCGTTAACTGTGTGCCATTCATTAGTTTCAAGCATCTGCGTTGTGCAATCCAGTTGGTCAACCGTTGGCATCATTACAAGGTCAATCATCCATCTGTTATCGTTTTCGGGATTTCTCGTTGCCCTTGACATATATTCGGTCTGAACGCCGTCAACGTCAAGAATATAGGTAAAAAACACGGGGTAATTGTCACCAATCGGTGTGGGATAAAGAAACGCATCGGTATTCTTCTCCCAATCATCCCTCATAATAACGCGGTTAATCTGCCATTTTATTGTTTTTGACCCTTCGATGCGGTAGAAAGTTCCGGGAAGGTTGCAAGTACAGAAATGAGAAGCAAGGCACTCGCTTGCAAATTCAACGAACTGCGCATCGTTTTCAAGGTCACCGAGAACAAACTTCGCGTGGCCCTCAATAAACGCATCAATACCAAAAGTTGCAGGGTTTTCGGGCTCTTCTCCGCAACCCGCAAAGCAGACAAGTGTAAGTACAAGAACGATAGCACAAATCAATATTTTTTTGATTTTCATAGTAAACCTTACCTTTCTATCTTCTGAATTTTCTGTCAAGGCTGCGGTACTGCACAGCCTCGGAAATATGAATAACGTCTATCTCCTCACAACCGTCAAGGTCGGCAATTGTGCGGGCAACTTTCAGCACTTTGTCATAGGCTCTCGCCGACATATTCATTTTATCAAAAACATTCTTCAGAAAGTTCTGCGCTGCCTGTGACAGCAAACAATATTTACGCACTTCCGACGAACCCATACGGGCGTTACAGTGAACCGACGTACCCTCAAAGCGTTTGTGCTGAACCGCTCTTGCGGCGTTGACTCTCTCTCGGATTTCTGCGGAAGTTTCCGCCGCCGTCTTATCTGTCAACTGCTCATAATCAACGGGCGGAACTTCAATATGAATATCGATTCGATCAAGAAGCGGACCTGATATCTTTGAAAGATATTTATCAACTGCACCATTCGGGCAGGAACATTCTACTTTCGGATGTCCCGAAAAACCACACGGGCAGGGATTCATCGCACAAACGAGCATAATCGAACACGGATATGCGAGCCGTCCCGCCGCTCTTGAAATTGAAATAACCCCATCCTCCAATGGTTGACGAAGTGATTCAAGCGCTGAGCGCTGAAATTCAGGCAACTCGTCAAGAAACAGCACGCCGTTATGCGCAAGGGAAATTTCACCCGGTTTGGGAACCGCACCGCCGCCCGTAAGTCCAACCGCCGACACAGTATGATGCGGTGAACGGAACGGACGATTTTTAACTATCGGCACTCCGCTTGGCAAAACACCCGCAACGGAATGGATGTTGGTCGTTTCAATAGATTCTTCAAAGGTCATTTCAGGCATAATTGACGGAAGCCTTTTTGCAAGCATACTCTTACCTGAACCGGGAGGGCCGACAAGAATAATGTTGTGACCACCGGCTGCGGCAATCTCCATAGCACGCTTTGCTTCATACTGCCCTTTTACATCAGCAAAGTCGGGAAGTTCTCCCCGCTTTTCCATTTCAAAATCCGTACCCTTTACCTTTTCAAGCACGGATTCGCCATTTATATGGGCAAGCAACTCTTTAATATTATCAACCGCATAAACGTCAATGCCGCTCATCACACTGCCCTCTGCGGCATTTTCGCACGGAATATAAATCTCGTTTATGCCAAGGTTTTTCGCCATAATTATCATCGGCAAAGCACCGCTGACTTTGCGGATTTTACCATCAAGGGAAAGTTCACCGATAAACGCTTTTCCGCTCAGATCCGCCGAAAGTTGCTTTGTAGCGCAAAGGAGAGCCATACAAATCGGCAAATCATACACAGTACCTATCTTCTTACGTTCTGCGGGGGCAAGGTTTACGGTTATCCTGCTGACAGGAAACTCAAACCCGCTGTTCTTAAGTGCTGCGCGCACACGCTCTTTTGCTTCATCTACGGCGGCATCGGGCAGTCCGACGATATCAAAACGCGGAAGTCCCATAGAAACGTCCGTTTCAACCTCCACCAAAAAAGCATCCAAGCCGAACAAACCAAGACTGTTCACTTTTGAAAACATTTTATTCCCGCCTCCCTTGCGATAGATTACATACGCTTTTAGTATATCACAATTTGATTATTATTCAATATTTTATATTCTCAAAATTGACAATTTTCTTTTTTTATGGTATTTTGTCTTTGAGAACAGAAAGAATGGAGAAGAATATGAAACGACTTATCAAAATCTGCATATTCATTGTTATACTTACCCTAATCGCAAGCATTTTCACAGGTTGCGAATTCTGGGACAACGTTAAAAATCAACTCCAGGGCGGCGATACGGACGACTACACGCTGACTAAGAATTTCACCTACAACAGCAATTCCAACGAGCCGACAAAAGTTATCTATATGCATCAGGGTGAAGAAAACGGGTTTAAGTACAAATTGTATTCCGACCACGCTGAAATTATAGGATATAAGGGCGAAGAAACCGACATTGTTATCCCCGAAAGAATTGAGAGCATACCCGTAACGATAATCGCTAAAAATGCTTTTCATCAATCAAATATAACCAGTGTACAGATTTCAAATTCCGTTACGGAAATCGGCGACGGCGCATTCTACGAGGCAAAGAGATTGCTCCAGGTAACTTTCGGAGAAAACGTGCAGGTAATTGGAAAATACGCGTTTTTTGGTTGCGACAGCCTTGACGGAGTATATCTTAACAACACACTCAGAGAAATCAAGGAGTACGCTTTTAACTCCTGCCTGTCGCTTGAAAGCATTGTTATAACGGACAGTGTTGAATCAATCGGCGACCACGCTTTCTATCTTTGCCAGAGTATGTTCAAGGTATTTATCCCCGGAAGCGTGATGCAGATGGGTGACGATGTTTTCGGCAGATGCCATCAGAATTTTAAAATTTATGCGCCTGCAAGCAGTGTTGCGCACAACTACGCTCTTCAAAATTCCACGTTATTCATTGAATGCTACACTCATCTTGAAGAGTCATACAACGACGACACGAACGATGTAGACGTTTCATACGACGACGAACACGAGCACGGTACGGAAAACGAAGAAACAACCGAGCAGGCATAAGGAGAAAATATGCTTAACCACAAAGGTACGGTAAATTTAGAAACACCCAGACTTATTCTGAGAAGTTTTATTGAAAGTGATGCCGAGGCTATGTTTAAAAACTGGGCATCCAGGGATATCGTGACAAAATATATGTCTTGGTTTCCGCACAAAGATATTGAGGAAACAAAAAACATTATCCGTGCGTGGATTGAGGAAGACGAAAAGTCTAATCGTTATCATTGGGCAATTGTACTTAAAAGCACTAATGAAGTAATAGGATCGATTGGAGTTGTCAGGCAGAAAGAAGACGTAAAATCGGCTGAAATGGGATATTGCATAGGCGACGACTTCTGGCATCGGGGTTACACCTCGGAGGCGTTAGCACGTATTATAGAGTATCTTTTTAAAGAAATCGGGTATAACAGAATCTCGGCATTACACGACGTAAACAACCCCAATTCCGGCGCAGTTATGAAAAAATGCGGCATGAAATACGATGGGACTTTACGTGAAAGCGGATTGACCAAGGAAGGCAACCCGATGAATGTTTCAATTTACGCCATACTTAAATCCGATTGGAAAGAACAGAACAAATAAAAGAAACCGCTCAAAAAATTGAGCGGTTATTTTTTACAAAGAAGAACAGCGATGAACGCCGAGCGCTCACCGCTGTTTATTTTTAAATTAATTAGCCAATCAAACCGCTTGTGCCGATTGTTGTGATAACCGGAGCAACAACAAGAGCAACAACTGTCATAAGTTTGATGAGGATGTTGATGGACGGGCCGGATGTATCCTTGAACGGGTCACCAACTGTATCACCAACAACTGCAGCCTTATGAGCATCACTACCCTTACCGCCGTGTTCGCCGGACTCGATGTACTTCTTAGCGTTATCCCATGCACCACCAGCGTTGGACATAAAGATAGCCATAAGAACACCGGATACGAGCGCACCTGCGAGAAGACCGCCGAGAGCGGAAGCACCGAGGAGGATACCTACGAGTACGGGAGCAGCGATTGCGATAACGCCGGGGAGGATCATCTGCTTGAGGGATGCCTTTGTGGAAATCTCTACGCATCTCTTGTAATCAGCCTCTGCCTTACCCTCGAGAAGACCCGGGATAGTTCTGAACTGACGTCTAACTTCCTCAATCATGCTGTTAGCAGCCTTACTTACGGAAGACATTGTGAGAGCGGAGAAGATGAATGTGAGCATACCGCCGATGAGGAGACCGCAAACTACTTTGTAATCGAGAAGATCGATTGCGAAATCAGTGAACTCCTGAGCGTATGTGAAGAACAATGCGAGAGCGGTGAGAGCAGCGGAACCGATTGCGAAGCCCTTACCCATAGCAGCAGTTGTGTTACCAACAGCATCGAGTTTGTCTGTAACTTCTCTTACAGAGGGATCAAGGTCTGCCATCTCTGCGATACCGCCAGCGTTGTCAGCAATCGGACCGTAAGCGTCAACAGCAACGGTGATACCTGCTGTAGAAAGCATACCTACTGCTGCAAGAGCAATACCGTATACGCCGGAAACTGCGGATTCGTCAACGCCCATCATTACCATAAATGCAACGATGATTGCGATTACGATGAAGATGATTACGAGAACTGTGGATTCCATACCAACGGAAAGACCGCTGATGATTGTTGTTGCAGAACCAGTTTCAGACTGCTTTGCAATACCCTTTACCCACTTGAAATCACCAGAAGTATAGAACTCTGTGAACTGGCCGATGAGAACGCCAACAACAAGACCTGCGAGAACTGCGAAGAAGTATTCGAGTCTGCCGAAGAGAACCTTGCTGAATACGAATGCGCCAACCAAAACAAGAACGGAAGATACGTATGTACCAACTTTGAGAGCAGTACCCGGGTTGGAGCCGTCCTTACCTCTTACAAAGAGGCCGCCAATGATTGAAGCAACGATACCTGTTGCTGCGAGAAGAATTGCGTACAATGCTGCTTCCTTAAGGAAGATTGCACCGAGAGCGATTGCAGAAATGATGGAGCCAACGTAGGATTCGAAGAGGTCAGCACCCATACCTGCAACGTCACCCACGTTATCACCTACGTTGTCAGCGATAACAGCGGGGTTACGCGGGTCATCCTCCGGAATACCTGCCTCAACCTTACCAACAAGGTCAGCGCCAACGTCAGCAGCCTTTGTATAGATACCACCGCCAACACGTGCGAACAACGCGATTGAAGAAGCACCGAGGCTGAAGCCGAAGAGAACGTCAGCATTATAGTCAGTTGCAAAATAGATTACGGAAATACCGAGAAGGCCCAAACCTACTACAGAAAGGCCCATTACGGAGCCGCCGGAGAAAGCCATTGCAAGAGCCTTGCTCATACCGCCCTTCATTGCTGCGCTTGCGGTTCTTACGTTAGCCTTTGTAGCAACTGTCATACCGAAGAAACCAGCAAAGATTGAGAAGAGGGCACCAGCGAGGAAGCAAATTGCTGTAAGCCAGCCACTTCCGATTTTGCCGTCGCCAAGGAACAACCAGATGAGTGCGCCAACAACAACGATGAATACAGCAAGAATTTTGTATTCAGCCTTGAGGAACGCTCTTGCACCGTCTGCGATTGAACCGGCGATCTTTTTCATTTTGTCATTGCCTGCATCCGCCTTGCTGATCTTGATACCCTTGAAGATAGCAACGATCAAACTGAGCGCAGATGCTGCAATGGCAATCCACATAATGAGTGAATTTGTCATTGGAAAAACATCCCCTTTTTTTAAATTTTACCAAAAGATTTTACTATAAAATATTGTAATAGTCAAGTAAGTTTTCTCAAACTACGTCATTATTTTACATTTTTACAACTATGGTAACAATTTATCGGATTTTTTACTGCATTTTTTGTATGTAATTATCAATCGTCAAAGCGTTTTTTGAGATTGCTCAATGCTTTTTTCTCAATTCTCGACACGTAGGAACGGGAAATTTTTAGTTTTTTTGCAACTTCTCTCTGTGTTAACGGCTCTCTTTCTCCCAATCCATAACGCATAACTATGATTTGTTTCTCACGTCCGTCTTTTATTTCGGTAACAAAGCGTCGCAGTTTCTCAGACTTGATTTTTAAATCAAGGTCATCTGCTATAGTATCGTTGACGGCAATAATATCGTTAAGTGTTAATGGATTTCCCTCACTGTCAACGTCAATTGGATCATTCATATAAGTATCAAGCGAAGTTTTTCTTTGCGAGCGAAAATACATAAGTATTTCGTTTTCGATACAACGTGCACAGTAGGTAGCAAGGCGCGTACCTTTATCTGCGCGAAAATTGTTTATGCCTTTTATAAGCCCTATCGTACCGATTGATATTAAGTCGTCCTGATCATTATCGCCCGAATAATATTTCTTGATTATATGCGCGACAAGGCGCAGATTGTGCTCAATCAGTTTTTCGCGCGCAAATGCGTCCCCCTCCTGCATTTTTTCAAGATACTCCTGCTCCTGCTTTGCCGTCAATGGTTTAGGAAAAGAATTGGCATTTCCCAAATGCAAAGCAAAATAAAACACGTTCGAAAGAACAAATAACACCGCTGACAGAATCATAACTCTCCCCCACCTTACAAATTACTATAAATACTATGCAAAGGCGCTTTTGTCCGTGCAGGTCCGTTTAAAAATTGACAACACGTGCCAATGGTGGTATCATTATATTACATATGAAGCAACGTACAGGAGGGGTTACTTTGAAAAGTTATCGTTCAAAAATTATGAGCATCGCACTTATTGTTGCGATTATTGCAAGCGTTCTCGTTCCGTTCGGATCATTTACTGCATCTGCCGCAACCGAGAGCGACTTTGAATACGTATCTTTCAGCGGCTCGGCCTACATCCAGAAATACGTGGGAACCGATGAAATCGTTGAAATTCCAAGCACTTTGGGTGGGAACACCGTTGTAACACTCAACGACTACGCCTTCAGAAACTGCACAAACGTAAAACAAGTTACAATTCCGTCAACCATTACAAAAATCAGTTCATCGGTTTTTGAAGGTTGCGTTAATCTTGAATCCGTTAACATTCCTTATTCCGTAACATATCTCGGAAACAAGGCATTTTACGGCTGCACAAATTTGAAAAGCATTTTAATCCCGTCAAGCGTAACATATATCGGTACGGAAGTTCTTGCTTTCTGCTCATCGCTTACATCAATTGACGTTGATGCGAACAGCAAGGGTTACGTTTCCGTTGACGGCGTACTTTTCGACATCGGTAAAACAAGACTTATGCAATACCCCGCAGGCAAGCAGGGCGAAACATACGAAGTACCAAACAAAGTGTGGTACGTCAACACCAGCGCGTTTGCCGGATGCTCACAACTGACAAGCATCACTCTCCCGTCATCTCTCAGCGGAATTTACGACTACGCTTTCAAGGGGTGTTCAGCCCTTAAATCAATCACTATTCCGAGTAACGTCACCTCAGTTGGCAGTTACGCTTTTGATGCTTGCACCGCTCTGGAAAGCATTGACGTTGCAAAGGAAAACACATATTTCGTTTCAAAAGACGGTGTTTTGTTCAACAAGTCTGAAACAAAAATCGTACGTTACCCCATCGCAAAGAGCGGTGAAACGTACACAATTCCCAAAACCGTTACATATATTGAGTACGGCTCGTTTGCAGACTGTACCAACCTGACTTCAATCGTAATTCACAAAACACTCTCCGCTATCAGAAACGATTCTTTTAAAGGATGTTCAAATCTCACGGAGATTACGCTCCCATTAAGCATTACCGCAACGGGTACAAGCACGTTTGAAGATTGTACATCACTTACCAAAATCAACGTTGCGACACAGAATAAATATTACTCCGCTAAAAATGGTGTTTTGTTCAACAAGGATAAGACAAAACTTTACTTCTTCCCCGTTGGCAGCGAGATGACGTCATACACAGTGCCCGATTCCGTTACGACCATTGACCCGCGTGCATTTGTAAACCCGACAAACCTCACCTCTCTCCATATTCCCGAAACAGTTACTTACATCCGTTCCGATGCTTTCATTGACTGTGACAACCTCACAATCTATGCAAAATCAACGTCTTACGCTTACGATTTTGCCGTTAAGAACGGTATAAACGTAGTTGCTACGGACGTTATAAAGAGCGTTTCCCACAGCGTTGCAAACAACAAAATCACGTTCACCATTGTGACAAGCGCAGGTGATTTCAATCGAGTCAAAGTTACCACCCCCGACAACCTCGGCGGCAGTCTTGCAGTTGCAAGCACATACGAAATCAACGCTGACGGCGACTACGTATGGACAGTAAAAACAACCGCGCCGAAAGTTACAACGGAATATTCCTTTGATCTGAGAAATTCCGTAACAGGAAAATATACAAAGGAATACTTCGACTATGAGGCAGAGATAATCTCCAACATCAAGTCCATAACCTATGAAAAATCAAACGGCAAAGTTATTTTCACCGTTACAACAACAGCGGGAAATTTCAACAGAGTCAAGGCAACTCTGGCAGACGACCTTGCAGGTTACGTTGCATACTCCGACAATTACGTTGTAAACGCTGACGGTGAACACGTATGGACAATCACCGCAAACAATCCGAGCGAAACAACCGAATACGCTTTTGACGTGCGCTCATCCGAAACGGGTAAATACAAAAGGGAGTACGTGTTGTGCACGGTTGTGCCGTCAATCAAGTCCGTTACATACTACCGTTCCGGTGTTGTGCTCACACTCAAGGTAACGACGGTTGCGGGCGACTTTGACCGCCTACGCTGCGGCATTTCCGAATCAACAATCGGAAACCTTGCAAACTCCAACTATTACAGAGTCGATTCGAACGGTGATTACGTATGGACGCTCAAATTTACACTTCCCGACAAGAGCGTTCCTTTCTATCTTGACCTGCGCAACAGTAATACAGGAAAATTCCTCAAAGATTTTGTAGTTTTTACTTACACAACCTAAAATTTACAGAACAATTACAAACCCGACGTTTACTTCAAGCGTCGGGTTTTTCTTTATTAAGAAATAAAAGGTTACAGTTTTGTTACCTTTGTTGACTTTGATATTTTCATTGTGCTACCATTCAGTTGTAATCAAAAAAGGAGGGAACTTAATTATGAAAAAAAGCCACTCCCTGAAAACCATCCTTGCAGCATCACTATTGGTATTATTAATATTTACAACGATTGTACCTCTCACGGCATTTGCATATCTGCCGCCCGATTTTTCTTATAGATTAGAGGACAGAAAAGCGGTAGTAACGGACTGTAGATTTAAAGAAAGTAAAATCGTTGAGATTCCCAAAACGATTGAGGGTTATACGGTTGTTGGCATAGACCAAAAAGCCCTTCGCAACAGCAGATGTATTGAGGAAATAATCCTCCCCAAAACCATCACTTTTATTGGAGATTACGCTTTTTCAGGACTTACGGATCTTAAAAAAATTAATCTCCCCGATTCGCTTTTGTCAATAGGTGCATACGCATTTGAAAACTGCACCAATCTGACAAAAATTAACATCCCGTCAAACGTACACTTTATCAGCCCATACGCATTCCACACTACAAAGTTAAAAGATATTACCGTTTCTGCTTATAATAATTTCTACACTGCCGTTGACAACGTTCTGTTCAACAAGGACAAAACTCTTCTTGTTTATTGTGCGCAAGGGAAAACGGGTGAATACACAATTCCTAACACTGTAACAAAAATAGAAACCAACGCATTCTATTGCAGCAAACTGTCTGAAATCAATATACCAAACTCCGTATCAAGCATCAACTCCTACGCCTTTTACGGTAGCAGGATCAAAAACTTCGATTTACCCGACAGCGTAACTTATATCGGCAGCAATGCATTTTCATCGAACACGGATATGGAAAATATTGTTATTCCCAAAAGCATTGAGCGCTTAGACTCCGATATTTTTAAAAACTGTCTGAACCTTAAAGAAATAACCATTCTTGCAGACAACTGCAACTTCACCCCCGTAGACTTAAAATGCAAAAATCTGCAAAAAATTCACGTATCCGATACCCACAAAAAATATACAAGCATTGACGGTGTTTTATTCAATAAAAATAAAACCTCTATTCTATATTTCCCCGAGGGTAGAAAAGGCGAATACACCGTTCCAGATGGTGTAGTATCTATTGGCACAAAGGCTTTCTATTCCTCAAAACTTGAAAGCATAACTTTCCCCGATACGCTTGTACGAATTGAAGACTTTGCGTTTGCTTTCGGTTGTATCACAAACGTTACCTTCCCTAAAAGCCTTAAACAGATAGGAGACACCGCGTTTCTTGACTGTTACATTGAAAGCGTAGATATTCACGAAAATATTATTTCTATCGGCTCACGTGCTTTTGAAGGCGACAGATTCAAAGCATTTAACGTATCCGAAAATAACTCCACTTATACATCCATAGACGGTGTGCTATTCAGCAAAGACAAAAAAACTCTCATCTGTTATCCGAACCAAAAATCAAAACGTACCGATACGTACACAATACCTATGGGAACCGCCAAGGTAGCAAGCATGGCATTCTACACGGCAGTCGTCGGCAGTATTGTCATTCCGGAAAGCGTTACAGCACTCAGAGATAACGCCTTTGAACAATGCGTTGTCAAGACCATAGTAGTGCCGGGCAGCGTTACCTCAATTGGTTCAGGCGCTTTCGAGGTATTTAATTACAGAAACGATGCTCTGACAATTTATGCACCGCTCAACTCTGATGCATACAAGTACGCTGTAAGTAACAAAATAAACGTTGTTGCTGAGAACGACGAATCTCAACAATCGCCAGACACGAACGTGATTCTTACACCCGAACACGCTATATCAAACACAGCGATAATATTTATAATCATAGCATCGGTTACAGTTGTTGCGATTATAGTAATCACGGTAATTATCGCAAAAAGTAACAAAACAAAAAGATCTTAGCATAACGTAAAAATTTCCTTTCAACTTGAACACCCCGACTTTGAAAACAGGTCGGGGTGTTCAAGTTTTTATAACGAAAAACACGCGATAGTCGCGGGGTTCAAAATAGGTTAACCGATGTTTTTGTGTGTCGCTCATGCCGCGACGGGCATGCCCTTTCTTGTGTGGGCGAAAAGAAAGCGCTTTCGATCGGATTTGTGTCCGACGAAGGCGTTTTTTTGTGTTTTCTTGCAAAAAAATAAAAAACTTTTTAAAAAGTTAACCATTTTCGGTTGCCAGACCCCTGTGTTACGGGTATAAGTGAAAACATTTTTTGGGAGGTAAAAAACTTGGGCAGAAAAAGAATAACACTTGCCGAAAAAGAGGAGTTGTTCTGCCAATATTTTGCGGAATCTTATTCGCCGAGAGAGGCGGCGGCAAAGGCGGGATATTCATTCCCCGAAAAGACGGCAGTAAAACTGCTGTCACAGGACAGAATCAAAAAAGAAATACAATCGCTTTTTAAACAAAACGCAAAACACTATCTTAACGAGCAGGCAATAAGCGGACTCAAACGAATTGCTTTCGGCAGCGTTGCGGATGCGGTTGCACTGATGTTCATTGACGGTGAGCCGTCACCTAAAGCGCTCGAAGAAATGGATTTATTCTGCGTTTCTGAAATCAAAAGGCCGCGCGCAGATGCGCTTGAAATCAAATTTTTCAACCGCCTTGATGCGCTCGAGAAACTAATTGAACTGTCGGAAAGCACGGATACAGACAGTTCAATCCCATTCTACAAGGCAATTGAACAGGGCGCAAGAGCAATAGGCAAAGCGGGTGCTGACTTTGGAGAAGATTAATAAAAAGTTTTTTCCGTTTTCCGAAAAGCAGTTAACTGCTCTTTCATGGTGGAACGATTCGAGCCCCTATCATAAGTATGACGCCATCATCTGCGACGGTGCGGTCCGTAGCGGCAAAACGAGTTGTATGTCCGTAGGGTTTGTCGCCTGGACTTTTTACAGATTCAGTTCCCACTCTTTTGCAATATGCGGGAAAACAATCGCTTCACTGCGTAGGAACGTAATCAACGAACTTCTGCCAACACTTGAAAACCTTGGATTTTCCTGCAAATTGAAAATTTCAACAAACGTGATTGAGATTTCAAAGGGCAAGCGAAAAAACCGCTTTTATCTGTTCGGTGGAAAAGACGAAGCGTCTGCATCGCTGATACAGGGTATGACGCTGGCGGGAGTACTTTTCGACGAAGTTGCTCTTATGCCACGTTCATTCGTTGAGCAGGCTCTGGCTCGCTGCTCGGTTGAAGGCTCTCGCTTCTGGTTTAACTGTAACCCCGAAAACCCGCAACACTGGTTCTACCTTGAATGGATTAAAAAAGCAAAGGAGAAAAACGCGCTCTACGTCCATTTCAGAATGGAAGACAACCCATCGCTCTCGCCCGAAATACTTGCGCGATACAAATCACTATATTCGGGACATTTCTATGAGAGATTTGTGCTTGGTAAATGGGTTGCGGCGCAAGGGCTTGTTTATTCAAACTTTGACGTTGACAGAGATATTTGTCAACCGCCAGATCGTCCCGCCGAAAAATATTACATCTCCTGCGATTACGGCACAGTCAATCCGTCGTCCTTTGGTTTATGGGGACTTTATAACGACGTCTGGTACAGAATCAGAGAATATTACTACAACTCAAAAAAGGTCGGTTCTCAGCGCACCGACGAAGAACATTATTCGGCGTTGTGCGAACTTGCAGGAGATTGCCACATTGAATCGGTCATAGTCGACCCATCCGCCGCAAGTTTTATTGAATGTATAAGGCGACACGGAAAATATCACGTCACTCCCGCAAAAAACAACGTTGTTGACGGCATACGCAGGGTATCCGATGCGCTTCGGGCGCAGGAAATAAAAATTGCTCCTTGTTGCCACGACGCTATAAGGGAATTCGGACTTTATCGTTGGGACGACAATCTGTCCAAAGATGCGCCGAAAAAAGAGAACGATCACGCTATGGACGACATACGTTACTTCGTTATGGGTGTAATTGCTCAGGGCGGATGCGACTTCTTCGCGCTTGCACTTGAAAGATAAATTTTGGAGGTAAAAATTATGGGATTATTTAAAAAAGCAAAAAATCAGAATGCACCGACAACACTCGTTGAGGCTCAGCGCTCAGCATCAAATCCGTTCGGCATACTTGACCGATACACGCCGCTTTGCGCGCCCGACACAAAACTTTACTCGGCGCTACGCGAGGCCGTACCGATTATTGACGCGGCTATTTTCAAAATAACGCGTTTAATTGGTGGTTTCAAGGTCACCTGCGGCTCTCGGGATGCTCAGGCGGGACTTGACCACTTCTTCAAAACCGTTTCCGTCGGCGGTACTCAGACGGGCATTGACTCATTTATATCAACATATTTTGAACAGTTACTCACCTTTGGCACGGCTGTGGGAGAGATTGTACTTAACAACAGAAAAATCGTTTCTCTTTACAACGCTCCCCTCGATGACATTGAACTGTGCAGGGGCGAAAACGCCCTTGAAACTATCGTTTGCACCAACGTGAACGGTACTCCCACAGCCGTAAAATACCCCGAACTGATACTGCTGTCCGTACTCAACCCCGAAGCAGGTAGTTTGCGCGGTAACTCTCTTTTAAAAGGTCTTGCCTTTGTAAGTTCCGTACTTATGAAGATATACAACACTATCGGTCTTAATTTTGAACGCGTTGGCAATCTGCGCTTTGCCGTCACGTACAAGCCTCAGTCGGATGCGCTCGACAAGGCTCACGCGAGGGAAAACGCTCAACAGATTGCAGAGCAGTGGAGAAAGGCGATGCAATCGGGCGATAAGGTCAAGGATTTTATCTGCGTAGGCGACGTTGACATCAAGGTCATCGGTGCCGACAATCAAGTGCTCGACAGCGAAGTACCGGTAAGGCAGATCCTTGAACAGATCGTTGCCAAAACGGGACTCCCACCTTTTATGCTCGGTCTTACCTGGTCATCCACTGAACGAATGTCAAAGCAGCAGGCCGATATGTTGACAAGCGAACTTGAAGCATACAGACGTATACTGTCACCGGTCATTATCCGGATAAGCGAAACCTGGCTGAAACTCAATGGGTTCAGCGGTAACTGCAACGTGGAGTGGGACGAGATTATGCTTCAGGACGAGTTGGAACTTGCTCAGGCAAGGCTCTACCGCGCTCAAGCGCAGGAACTTGAAAGAGCCGTTCACAGCAACGAAACAACAGGAGGTGATTTTTAATGAAGGAATTTTTTTGTGACAAAGGAATTGACGTGTGCGAAAGCGGTGTAAGCGCGCATGATATGGAACTTATCAACACGCTCTCCCGTAAGAAACTCTCATCGGACGAAGTTTACACCTTTAATCTCATCCTTTGCGACAACGAAATCGACAGAGATTCCGAGCAGTTTTCTCCCGCAGCCCTGAAAACGCTTGCTCAGATGTTTGTCGGTAAGACGGGCATTTTTGACCACAGTATGAAAAGCCGTGACCAGACCGCAAGAATTTTCAAGGCTCATACCGAAACGGTTGAAGGCAAATTCAACTCCATAGGTGAACCGTACATGAAACTTGTTGCATCCGCATACATGCCAAGAACGGAGAAAAACGCGCAGATTATTGCCGAAATCGACGCGGGAATTCTCAAGGAGGTCAGCGTTGGATGCAGTGTGGGAGAGGTCACTTGTTCTGTCTGCGGCACAAACGTAAAGCAGACCGCGTGCGCTCATATAAAGGGCGTAAACTATGGTACAAAGCCCTGCTATCACATTTTAAATCAGCCCCGCGACGCCTATGAATGGTCTTTCGTTGCCGTGCCTGCGCAGAGGAATGCAGGCGTTTCAAAATCATTTAACGCAGGTGGTGAAAACAAAATGAACAACATCTTTGACACTCTCAAATCCACCGACAAAAACCTTGTCATCACAAAGGAACAGGCAGAGGAAATCGTTGAGAAATTTGCAAATATGTCGCGCATGGCAAAATTTGGCGAAAAGTATTATGAAGAACTTTCGGGCAGAGTTAAAAAACTCTGTACAATTGCGTTGCCCGATATGGACGTCGAAAGTTTTGAAAGCATTACTAAAAAGATGAGCATTGACGAACTCATATCGCTTGAAAAGGCATTTGAGAAAAAGGCGAGCGAAACTCTCCCCCCGACAATTCAACTTGCTCCCAAGGCAAAGAAAAACACAAACAATCATACCGAATTTAAAATTTAGGAGGAATTTTTATAATGAACGTTTCATTCTCAGGTTTTAACGAAAAATCAATCACTTTCGAAGCAAACGACAGCGTCAAAATCGGCGCGCCGGTTAAGGTAAGCGCAAACGGCACAGTTTCCGCTTGCGGTCAGGGTGACGTTTTCTGCGGCGTTGCAACAGACGTGCGCGGCGGATATGCCACAGTACAGACATCGGGTTACGTAAAAATCAAGTACAGCGCAGATGCCCCCACACTTGGGTACACTACACTTGTTGCAGGTTCGGACGGCAGTGTAAGCGTGGACGAAAGCGGCAGAACATACCTTGTCACGTACGTCGACACAACCGAATCCACAGTTGGATTTATGCTTTAATTTTAAGGAGGAAGAATAATAATGTTCAGTTACGATAATATCAGCCTTGAAAAAGGAATGTACGGTCTGCCCTACTCCTTTTCCACAGTTCTCGAATCACTTGACCCGTCCGAGCAGTACGTTGGTTCATCCCTCGAAGGTCTTGATGCTTATCAGCGCCAGTTGAAGCGTTTCGACATCCGTGTGAGTGGTAAAGGCAGTGACGCAGTTGAAAAGTTCTTCAGAACTTCTTCCAGCGCCGCACTTTTCCCCGAATACGTTGCAAGAGCGGTAAGACAGGGTATGGAGGAGGCAAATATCCTCCCTCAGATTGTTGCAACCATTACTAACATCGACTCCCTTGACTACCGCACAATCGCTTCAGTTCCGACAGCGGATGAAAAGGAACTCAAGAGAGTGAACGAGGGCGCTTACATCCCCGAAACAACTGTAAGAACAAAGGAAAATCTTGTTAAACTCAACAAGAGAGGACGTATGCTTGTCGCTTCCTACGAGGCTCTCAAATACCAGAAACTTGACCTCTTCACAGTAACACTCAAGCAGATTGGCGCTTACATCGCGCGTTGCCAGTTAAACGATGCTATTGACGTGCTTCTCAACGGCGACGGCAACAACAACGCTATCGGTACCGTTGCAAACACACAGGGTGCGGTTTGTTACGCAGACTTGCTCAAACTCTGGAATCACCTTGACCCCTATTCTCTGACAACAATCATCGCATCCCCCGCAACAACCGAGGGCATCCTCACTCTCTCCGAGATGAAAGATGCAACCGCGGGTCTTAACTTCCAGGGTACAGGTAATATGGTAACTCCGCTCGGCGCAAATCTCATCAAAACGGGTGCTATCGCCAACAACACAGTAATCGGTCTTGATAAAAACTGTGCGCTTGAAATGGTTCAGGCGGGCGACATCACAACCGAGTACGATAAACTTATCGACCGCCAACTTGAAAGAGTTGCAATTACTTCAACCGCAGGATTTGCAAAGATTTTTGCTGACGCTTCCGCTAAAATTTCCTATTAAGTTAACCGACGGGGCAGGCAACCGCTTGCCCCAAATTTTTAGAGAAAATACAAGGAGGCTCAATTTATGAATTACAATAAAATTCTGCTGCAACTTCGCACCATCTCCGGTATGGACGCACAAACTGCCAACGAATATCTCTCACTTTGCTCTATGTGTGCAAAGAATATTGAAAAAAGGCTCAAACCCGACGTTGACAAAAATGACGACCGCCTTGTTTTCGCCGCCGCTACCGCAGCGTATTATCAGTTATGCTTAATCCGCTCCGCCGACCTTAACGGTACGGCTGACAGTATAACTGTGGGTGACGTTACCCAGACGCGCTCATACGATGCCATCTGCAAAAGTGCAAAAGCATTATACGAACAGGGGCTTGCCGCTATTTCCGACCTTGTTGACGACGGCTCATTCTTTTTCAGGGGTGTTTAAATGAAGCAAAAATTCAATTTCAATGCCGTAATTGCAAGCGTGGGAAGAAGCGTTGTAGCGCACACGCCTGACGGTTGGTACAGCACGCCCTACCGTGCGCTCATTCACCCACTGCGCTATAAAAACAAGATGTACCTTGAGGGCAAGTTTACCGACATTGGCAATTCAACAAGCGGATATTACCTTTACATTGGCCCTTCAGACCATGACATAACTAAACTCGGTAATGATGCCGTTATTATTTCCGGAGATGAAAAATACGTTATCACAAGGGCAGAGCGCTGTTACCTTGGAGAAGAAGTTACTCATATCTGGGCAATTCTGAGAAATGTGGAGGGTGAAGAATGAGTTTTCAATCATCGAACGATATTCTTAATGCGGCAGTCGAATTGCTCAGCGGTACTCTTTCAAATCACGCCACTGTAATCCGCCATTTTCCCGACAGAATAAAGCCGCTGCCGTTAAAAAACGTAACAATTACAGTCGGTAGTATCGGGCGCAACATTTCATCAAAATATCTTGGCGACAGATTGAGTGATACTCTGCACGGTAAGGAAGTTGCGCTCCAGATTGAAGTGGCGGTTTACGTACCGCTCACAAAGAACAGCGCACTCGCTTTTACTGCTCTCGACGATGCCGTCAACACACTGATTAACGACGGGCGATTTGAGATTAAGGAAGTAAAATACGGAAAAATTTCCGCAAACAGAGATACGGGCAGTTTTGAACTGCACGCAAATTTAACCTCAATATTTTACGAAACGGAGGGTTAATATGCTGATTTCACAAAGCGAACTTTTCCCCATCCCAAGCCAGATTACCATTGAATTTGATTCAAAGACACTTGCAGGGGCTAAAGAATGCAACGTTATAACAACGTGTAAAGAGGATTTTGTTCACGAATACGGAGAAAACGAGGCGGCGGCAACGACACTCGGTGCGTACACCCACTATTTGCAGATTGAAAGCGTGGACGTTCACTGCAGTGATGATTTATCGCTTCTTCGCGGTGCTACCGTCAAAATCAGAATGCCCAAAAAGACCATCGTTTTCTCGGACTGCAAAACCTATAAAATGAAGACAAAAATTGTGGGCGACAAGGAGTGCATAAGCGAAATCTGCATGCTCTCCCCACACAAAACGGTCAAGGAGGCGTAAGGCTATGACGGATAACGAAAATACTTTTTTTGAAACGGAAAACGAATTGTTGCAACTTGTCTCCGAAAATGCTAGTCGGGATCTGCGCAGATATCCCTCACGTTTCAATTCAGACAACGAATAAGGTGATTTTATGAATAATGCAAATATGAGATTCAAAGATTTCGTCTGGCCGATAAACCCTGCGGAAATATCATTCTCCACAAAAAACACAGTAAAGGAACTCAATCTCCTTTACGGCGGATGCATTCTGCAAAACCTTGGCAGACAACCGAAAATCATAAGCGGTAAAGGTACTTTTACGGGCGAAAACGCATTTTTCTGGTTCAGCGAACTTGAAAAACTGTTCGCTCAGAATACAAGCGGGATCTTGCTGATTTCCGGTATCGCACCCTGCAACGCGACGTTTACCAAACTCAAAATGCTCGGTCAGCCCGCAAAAGACACAGTTCAATATGAATTCGTTTTCGTTGAGGACATCGGAGAAATTGAAAGCAACTCGACACAGAGTTGCTACGTCGTTTTGTCCTGCGGTCAGAATCTATGGCATATCAGTAATCTACACTGCGTTGCCATTGAAACACTGATGAAACTCAACCCGTTCATCCCATCGCCATGGGAAGTAAAACAAGGGGACGTGGTGAGAATTAAATGAAATTTTTAATCAACGCTACCGACGTTAACGGAAATTCCATTCTTCTGCCAACTCCTGTTTCTATGGAAGTGTATGCATCACTGGACACGCCTTCAAACGCGCTTGTGCTCACTCTCCCCTGTCTTAATCCGACGGCTGAACTGACTCATATTGACGTTAGAGTTGATGGCAAACTTGTATTTTCGGGCATCGTGGACGAACAAACCGCCGCTTACTGTTCAAAAGGTTGCATCCTAAAAATCAACGCCCGAAGTCACAGTGCATTGCTGATTGACAATGAAGCAATTCCCGCAACATATCACACACCTTCGCTTGCCGACATTTTCTCAAAACACGCAAAGTCATATGGAATAAAAGGTTTTCTCGGCGACAATGGTGTTTGCGATTGCGACTTTACCGTTAAAAAAGGTGTCAGCGAATGGGAGGTAATTGAAAATTTCTGCCGAAGTGTATTGAAAGTAAATCCACTTATTACAAACGACGGATTTTTAGATGCACGGGTAAACAGAAAAAGTGTGCACTATACGTTTTCGAACAACCGAAACGGTGATTTGAAATTTACCTCAGCAAAAGTCAAACGCCAGAGATACGGAACGTTATCCCAGGTTGCTTACAAACTTGCCACTCACAGCGACTACATTTACGCCTGTCCGAACGACGATGCGGTTGAACGTAAGATAATAAGGCGCAGACTGCTCAACCTCTCATCAAATGCGCCCGAATTCAATGAGTACCGCATAAAAAGCACAATTCAGAAATCAAAAGCAGATTCATTCGAAATAACGATAGAAGTTCCAAACGTCTGCATAACCGAACTGTACTCAACGGCGGATTTCAGCGATGCACTTCTGGGCGAATTCACGGGACTTTGCATAAAGGAATATGCTTTTATCATCAAACCCTCGGGGGTATTTTCAAGAATCACCCTTTGCCCCCCTGAAAACCTCAAAGTCCTTTGACGAAGAAAGGAGTTTTAATATGTGGCTATCAAAAAAACTTGCGGAAAACAGCGCTTCATCGCAGGAAAATATCGCCGAAATAGGCACACTTTCCATTGCAACGGACAACGTCGTTGCCGCAGTATCATCTTCCGAAAAAAGAGGCATTGTTTTTTATGCCCCGTATGGAATTGAATTCTTCCCTGAAGAAAACCAGGACGTATTGCTCATCACCTGCGGAAACCGGACCGCTTGCGCGGGAGTCGAGATGAAAAAGACATCAGCAATAAGTGCAGGTGAAGTTCGCGTTTTTTCACACGGTGGCGCAAATTTACTGCTCAAAAATGATGGTTCAATCGTACTTAACAACATTGTCACCATTGATAAATCAGGTAATATCAGGACATCGGGTTCTGTAACTGCCGCTGCTTTTCAAGATTTATATTAAGGGGGATTTTATGGATATAAAAATTTCAAATGGTGATTGGGCAACCGATGAATGCGGTATGCCCATCACTATTTCCAACGAAACGGAATTATTGCAGCAAGCATTTCTGCGTCTGAAAATTCCCAAGGGGGCGTTTCTGCATGATGCGGAATTTGGAAGTCGCTTTGCCGAAATCACCCCCGAAAACAGAGAAAACGCCGACAAACTCGCTTTCCTATTTGCTCAGCAGGCGCTCTCCCCTCTTGCATCTCAAATGAGGGTAAGCGGTGCAAATGTTCAATTCGGCGAAAAAAACGTAATCACAATCAGCGCTGTCATAGGTGCTGAAAAGGAGGTTCAGTTCACAATATGACCGATTATAACGAAATTCTTGAAAATATGAAAAATCATTTCCGCTCATTGTCGGGCATTAATCCCGACGACGCTTCCGACATCGGCATAAGATTAAAAGTGGTTGCGGGTCAGATTTTTGCTCTGTATTCAAAATGCGACTGGCTTCTGCGACAGACTTTTCCACAAACTGCCGATGGTCAATACCTTGACATGCACGCACAGCAAAGAGCAGTTGAACGGAAATCCGCTTATAAAGCACTCGGAGAAATCACTTTTTACAGAGAAACCGAGTCATTATCGGACATTTCAATCCCATCGGGCACAATCTGTTCAACTAAGGGTAATAACGCAAGACGCTTCATCACCACTGAAGATGCAGTGTTAAAAGCGGGAGAATTGAGCGTTACTGTCAGTGCGCAGGCAGAAGCAACAGGTAAAGACTACAACGCCGCGGCAAACACCATCACCGTTATGGTAACGGCTCCACAGGGAATAATTTCAGCCTCAAACGAGGTAGAATTTACGGGCGGATGCGACGTTGAGGACGATGATTCACTCAGAGAAAGGGTAAAAAACACCTATTCCGACATTTCCAACGGTGCAAACACGGCTTTTTACCGTGAAATTGCATTGCGCCACAGCGAAATAGGCGATGCGAACGCAATAGCAAGAAAGCGCGGACGCGGCACGGTTGACGTCGTCGTTTTCTCATCCTCCAACACACCACCATCACAACAAGTAATCGATGAGGTTGCACAAATGCTGGAAAGCGCAAGAGAGGTAGGTACAGACGTTTCGGTATATTCAGCGGAGCAGATTTTTACTCCGATAAAAATTAGGGTAAGTGCGCAAGTGGGACATAATATATCGGACGTTATAACATCAGTAGCCGACGCGGTAACAGAATTCATCAACAATATAGGCATTGGAAAAACCTTGTATCTCAGAGATTTGCATACCTTGCTGCGTAATCTTGACGGAGTTGAAAACTATAAGGTTGTGACTCCGCAAAACGACTATATTGTACCCGCTTCATCAAAACTTGTACCGATAAATATGATTATCACCGAACTGATGTAGGAGGTGCAGAATGTCCGTTTTAAAACAAATGCAAGATATGCTCACCCCTCTCGGAATTTACAATTTGAATGAAGACTCCCTGGTTACGTATGAACTGACGGTGTATGCAACAGAACTTGAAAAACTGCACGACAAACTCCGCATTATGCTTCGGGAAAGTTTTATAAGTACCGCTGAAGAATACGGAATCGAAACCTTTGAAAAACTTTTTGATCGCTTCCGTCCCGATCTGCCCATCAAGGAGAGGAAAGACCGTCTGCGCCTGTATATGACGCTCGACAACAACAACTTTACCGTTGACGACATCAGACATCAGTTAAGGCTTGTCGGCATTTCTGACAATTTTGTTGAAATTTTTGAAGATGAACAAATCGATTTTCCTGACCTTGTTGCTTTAACAGATATTGTAAAAACCGCAGAACAACTGAATATAATCGAGGATATATTACCCTCAAACCTACATATTGACGTAGGTTTCAGGGAATTTGATTGGGACGAATTTGACTCTCTTGATTTTAATTTCGGCACGATTGACAGAATGGGGCTTCGCTTTGACCTGTTTGAAAATCAATAATTATTCTGAAAGGAGATTACTTATGTCCAGCAACCAGAAAACACCAAGGCTCAAACTCAACGTCTGGGACGGCTCAGACAAACCGAAAAGAGCCGATTTTAACTACGATAACGAGACCTTAGATACTACGCTCGGAGAGCATCTCGACAACACTGAAATCCATATAACGTCACAAGAGAGGGCGAAATGGGATGCACCATTTGTAATAGGTACGTACCAGGGTAACGGTGCAAATACCAGAGTTATCAATCTTGACTTCACCCCTTCTTTCCTAATTGTTTATGCAAACCTTATTCCGTGGTCAGTATTCAACAAAGACAGCAACAAAGTTTTCTCTTACGGCGGTTTTTCAACTGTGTGGTATTCTTCCCCCGGCATCTATCTCGGTGAAAATTCCTTTACAGTTACAGACACACCAAGCAATGCAGTATACAGTAATTTTTATCCCTGTATGAATACATCGGGATACCGCTACCAGTATATAGCGTTTAAATAGTAAAACAAAAAAGCCTTGGAAAATCAACGTTTCCAAGGCTTTTAGTTTTTTGGGGTTTTATAATTTATTTTACTACACCGATGAATTTGAGAATGCAGAGGATAATACCAACAAGGCCATAAAGTTCAATAATCGCGCCGACAATCGGAACAATGATTCCAATAATCGGAATACCTGCGAGCAAACCGATAAGCCAACCTACAACCGCACAAACAACAACGAAAATAATAAGTTGGATAACGAAAGAAACAACGTTCTTCTCCTTAATTCTGAACGGGGTCGGCCAAACTTTCCTGAGAAAATCCATAGTAACCACTTACTCCTTTTCTGTTTTATTGCTTTTTATTTTACAACAAATTGCAAAGAAATTCAACAAGAATATGTAATTTTATCAAAATAATACACATTATTTAGCAACCCTTTAAATAAAATTTTCTTTGCAGAATCCGCCTGAAAAATAAAAAACTTGATTATTTATATATATTATGGTATACTTGCGTGTATGAGACTAAAATGGGGTGGTATATTCATCTCATTGCGGTCGGAAAGGTGAATTTTATGAAGAATAGAATTATCAGTATAATACTCGTTCTTGTCCTGTGTTTTTCGGCGATTTCCACGTCAATTTTTCAGGCAAGCGCGTACAGTACCGGTTATCCTAATACACATAAAAATACGGGCAATCAGGTGCACGACATAATAAGCATAGCAAAGACGCAGGTGGGATACACCGAGAATTACGGCACAAAATATGGTGCGTGGCTCGGCGTTCCGAATACCGCGTGGTGTGCCGCGTTTGTTTCGTGGTGTGCAAACCAGGCGGGCATCCCCTCCTCCATCATTCCGCGCACGACGGGCGTACAGTCCCTTGTTGACATCGGCGCTTACCATTTTGCAACAAGTGTCAGCGGCTATATCCCGAAAGCAGGAGACCTTATGCTTTTCAAGCCCCTTGCCAATAGCAACAACGACTCCTACTACACTCCCTCAATCCATAACGGGAAGTATTCCGCTTACAGCCACGTTGCTCTCGTAGTTTCGTCAGATACCACAGAGGGCACGGTTACAATTATTGACGGCAACTGGAGTCACGCGGTAAAATACCGCACAATCAGTCTTGACACATTCTACATTGCATCTTACGTAACCCCCAAATACACAACGGGTTACGACCACTCAACGTCGGCAGGAAACAACATTTATTACGCCGAATACATTGATCCTCCGAAAGTTTCCAAGGAAATTTATCCAATGGGCGCTGACGTAGAACTTGAATGGACTGCTCCCAAAGGTGCAACCTCTTACAGAGTGAGAATTTACAACTCCGACGGTGAAAGAGTTGTAACAGAAACCGTTTCAGCAAACCATATTACTATTTCCGGACTTGAAAACGGAATTTATACTGCGACCGTAACGGCTTCGTTCTCCGGACTCTATGGTCAGGAAAGTACCGGTACCTGTTTCTACGTTCAGAACATCGCAAACGGTACGGATTACAGAACCGTTAACGAAGGAGTTTATATTATAAAATCCGTCGAAAACGGCTACACCCTCGGTGTTGCAAACGATGCAACTTCCGCGCTCATACTCTCACGTTCAGAAAGCGCTGAATCGGCTCAGAAATTTACTGTTACTTACGTTTCAAACGGCAGGTACAGAATATCAGCTTCTGCCGATTTCAACACTTCACTTGGATTTACAAACGGTAACGAGTCGTTTTACTACATCATAGAGCAAGAAGATGGCTCTTACATTTTTGAACTTGCGGAAAATCAGGGAAACGTTCTTTCTTGCTCGCTCGGCAGTGCAGCGGCGAACTATTTCTCCACTTCAGCAACACTCTATACGGGTGAAAACAACCAGAAGTGGTACCTTTGTGACCTTGATGGAAATATTACTTCCGCACGATATATAGACCCGTCCATTCATATAACGAAAGTACAGTCTTTTATGGGTGACGGAAAACTTACACTCAACGTTTCCACGCCCGCAAAAGCCGAGATTGATAAAATCAAAGTCACAATTGCAACCCCCAACGAAAACATCGTCACCTACTCAACGCAATACACACAGATTGGCGAAGAACTCATCTGGTCCGTTTCGACCTCACTCCCCTTACATGAAGCGAAAGTAACCGTTGATTACAGATTGAGCGGTGAAAAGCAGTATTCAGATGGAGGATATAAGACAACGGTCAATGCATATAACGGCATTGTTCATTCCATTATCAAGGACGTTTCATACTCCATCAATGAAGAAAAGTTGACGGTAATGGTTACAACTCCTGCAACCAACTTCATAAACGGTATGCGAATCTCCTTTGCAGACGCATCAGAGGCAGTTGTTGCAACAACCGATAAATTCATTGTAAGCGGTGAAAACTACGTATGGACCCTCGAAATGACCGCGCCCACCAAGAACGTTGACTTCCTTATTGACTACCGCAATACTGCAATTTCCACATACTCTAAGGATTACTACCCCGTACACATTAAAAACTACGAAAACACGATTGCCGAGGGTATAATCAAATCAATCCATCAATCTGTTGTCGGCGATGAAGTTACTTTCATTATAAAAACAACAAAGTCATTGTCGTCGTTGCGCGGCATTATGGCAACGCAGTTTGGCGGTAATTACGCGCAGGCATACACTACAAAATTTGTTGATGCGGAAGATTGTTACATCTGGGCAATAACGATGGCCGCTCCGACCGAAACGGGAATTTACCGATTCTATCCGCTCATCAACTCCGAATACCTTATGAGTGAAGCGTTCACACTCAACGTATTTGTCCCCGACAGTGAAGCCACCATCACAAACGTGACTCATACAATAGTTGATGATAAGATTATCTTCCACGTCACAACGCCCTGTACTGAGTCAATCAACCGCGTTAAACTTGCGTTGGCAAGCGATTGCTCATCAAGTATCGTCACTTGCGCTGATCCCGTAAAAATCGGCAACGATTATATCTGGGAATTGACTATTAACAGGCCTAATACAACTACCGCATACTGCTTTGACGTAAGAAATTCAGAAACATCAAAATATTCAAGAAACTATTACTACTATGAATACACAAACAGTAACCATATAATAAGCGTTACTTTCGACACGTCAACGTCCGACACGGTATGCACCGTTATAACAAAGCCCGGCGCTTTCAACGAATTGAAAGTTTACGTCGGCGGCAAAAAATATTACTCAAATGATTACGTTGTTGTCGACAACAAGTACGTATGGACTTTGAACACCGGTAACGTTTCCGACGAGTGCTACTCTTTTGACCTCCACAGTATTCTGACGGGCGCCTATCTCAAGGATTACTATCATACGTATATCTAAAAAATTTAAAACACACTGTAAAACTCAGATTTTACAGTGTGTTTTTTTCGGATAAAGCCTTACGTGGTTTGTGTTTTTATATTCCTATCTGTAACACTGTTCCGTGCATTGTCATAGAATAAAGTGTAATACAGAAAGGAGGGGTTTGATTTATGTGTAACTTGTTCGGTGAAAATAGTTGTACCTGGGCGCTTATCCTCGTTGTTCTTCTCCTTGTGTTCAACAATAATAACGGCAGAAGCGGCAATAACTGCGGTTGCGGTTGCGGATGTAACTAATCCCTTTCATAAAAATGAGGGTGGGGTCAAGCACCCCGCCCTCATTTGATTTACAGAAAACTACGCATATCAACGCTCAATTGTTCTTCAATTTTGATAAGTTTTTTGGCAATATCTTTTACTTGCTCTTCCGCCGCAGCGTACTGATTGAGGTACTTACTCAAAGACTTTACACCCATATTGCACCCGTCTGTCATAAGGTCGGCAATAGCAGCATCCGTATCATTTACGGTCAGTTTAAAACTCGTCTTCATTTTTGACATTCCCTTGGCAAGCGGATTCGGTTCTTTGCCCGAATCATCGTAATCGTTAAGCAGTTGTCTTGTTTTACTGCCCAGCGCATTGTGATCCTCACGGCTCTTATTGAGAATGTTATACATCCCCGAATCTTTAACGTGGTCGACAACGTCTTCGATTGATGCAACGCCCATTTTTATTCCCGCATTACACTCACGAAGCAGTTTGATTGTGTCACTGTGTATCATTCTGACATCTCCTTTCACTACTAATTGTGTGCAGAAAATTTCAAAATAATAAATATTGTGATTAAAATATGTACAAACTATTGACAATCACAATATATAGTGCTAAAATAATAAATCAGTACAAGATTTATGTTAATCAATTACACTGAAAGCATTAATATATGAGCATTTACAAACATTTCATGGGAGGATTACGGATATGAAAATTATTAAAAGAAACGGCTCCGAAATGATTTTTGACATCACAAAAATTATTGCGGCTATCACAAAAGCAAATGATGTTGTAAACGAAGAAGAAAGAATGACACCCATGCAAATCCGCCGCATTGCAAACAGCGTTGAACTCGCTTGTATTGAGTTTGGCCGTTCTGTTGCCGTGGAGGAAATCCAGGATATGGTTGAGCAACAGATTATGGCGCACGGCGCATTTGAAGTTGCAAAGAGATACATTACATACCGCTACACAAGAAGCCTTATCCGTCAGTCCAACACAACTGACGATAAAATTCTCAGCCTTATCGAGTGCAGCAACGAGGAAGCAAAACAGGAAAACTCCAACAAAAACCCCGTTGTAAACAGCACTCAGCGCGACTATATGGCGGGCGAAGTAAGCCGTGACATTACTAACCGAATCCTTTTGCCAAAAGATATTGTTGAGGCTCACGAGGCGGGTATCATTCATTTCCACGATACAGATTATTACGCGCAGCATATGCACAACTGTGACCTTGTAAACCTTGAGGATATGCTCCAGAACGGTACTGTTATCACCGGTACACTTATCGAAAAACCGCATAGTTTTGCAACCGCTTGTAATATTGCGACTCAGATAGTTGCTCAGGTTGCTTCCAACCAGTACGGAGGTCAGAGTATCTCCCTCTCCCACCTTGCGCCTTTCGTTCAGGTAAGCCGCGAAAAAATCCGCAAGAGTGTCAAAGAAGAATTTGAACTTATGGGCGTTGGTTACGACGAGAAAAAACTCAACGAAATCGTTGAAAAGCGTCTGCGTGAAGAAGTTCGCAGGGGTGTGCAAACAATTCAGTATCAGGTTGTAACCTTGCTTACAACAAACGGACAAGCACCTTTTGTTACCGTATTTATGTACCTCGGCGAAGCAAAGAACGAGCAGGAGAAAGCGGACCTTGCGCTTGTTATCGAAGAATGTCTTATTCAGAGATACAGGGGCGTTAAGAATGAAAACGGTGTCTGGGTAACTCCCGCATTCCCGAAACTCATTTACGTTCTTGAAGAGGACAATATAAACGAGGATTCAAAATACTATTACCTTACGAAACTTGCCGCAAAATGTACGGCAAAGAGAATGGTGCCCGACTACATCTCCGAAAAGAAGATGAAGGAGTTCAAAGAGGGCAACTGCTTCCCCGTAATGGGTTGCCGCAGTAATCTTTCCCCTTGGAAAGACGAAAACGGAAACTACAAATTCTACGGCAGATTCAATCAGGGCGTTGTTACACTCAACCTTGTTGACGTCGCACTTTCCTCCGGCGGAAGTATTGAAAAATTCTGGAAAATTTTTGACGAGCGTCTTGACCTTTGCTACCGCGCACTTATGTGCAGACACGAGCGACTCAAGGGCACTTTGTCCGACGTTGCTCCTATTCTCTGGCAGTACGGCGCTTGCGCAAGACTCAAGAAAGGTGAAACAATCGACAAACTTCTTGTCGGCGGTTATTCTACAATTTCACTCGGTTATGCAGGTCTTTACGAATGCGTTAAATATATGACCGGCAAAAGCCACACAGACGCATCCGCTACTCCGTTTGCTCTTCAAGTAATGAAGTATATGAACGATGCTTGCAACCGTTGGAAAGCGGAAACCACTATCGGTTTCGGTATCTACGGCACTCCGCTTGAAAGCACAACGTACAAATTTGCAAAGTGTTTGCAGAAGCGTTTCGGCGTCGTTGAGGGCGTAACGGATAAAGGATATATTACAAACAGTTACCACGTTCACGTAACGGAGGATATCAACGCCTTTGAGAAACTTGAGTTTGAGGCTCAGTTCCAGCATCTGTCATCGGGCGGTGCTATCAGTTACGTTGAAGTACCCGATATGCAGAACAATCTTGAAGCAGTGCTCCAGATTATCCGCTACATTTACGACAACATTATGTACGCAGAACTCAACACAAAGAGCGACTACTGTCAGGAATGTGGTTGGGACGGCGAAATCAACATTGTCGAGGACGACGGAAAACTTATATGGAAATGTCCCAACTGCGGCAACACGGATCAGGACAAAATGAACGTTGCCCGCCGCACCTGCGGATATATCGGTACACAGTATTGGAACCAAGGCAGAACACAGGAGATTAAGGAGAGAGTTCTCCACCTGTAATCATAAACCGAGGAATTTGCTATGCACTACGGAGAAATTAAAAAATACGATATTGCAAACGGCGAAGGGGTACGCGTAACTCTTTTCGTTTCGGGATGTACAAACCGTTGCAAAGGCTGTTTTCAGCCCGAAACGTGGGACTTTGAGTACGGGCAACCTTTTACCGAAGAAACGGAAGAAACGCTTTTAAAGGCGCTTAAACCAGACTATATAAACGGCCTGACTCTCCTTGGTGGAGATCCGTTTGAGCCCTGCAATCAACGTGCATTATTACCTTTCGTCAAAAAAGTAAAAGCGACATATCCGACAAAAACGATATGGGCATTCAGCGGCTTTACGTACGAAGAACTGACAACGAACGGTACTCATCCGCGTTGCGAAGTTACCGACGAACTTCTCGCACTCGTTGATATCCTCGTTGACGGACGCTTTGTTGAGGAACTGAAAGACATTTCCCTCATTTTCCGCGGCTCGTCAAATCAGAGAATAATCGATATGAATGCTACAAGGCAGTCGGGACATATTGTTCTTTCACATTACAACAGAAGAAGATAAAAACAAAAACGGCTTTGGGTTTTTCCAAAGCCGTTTTTATATACCAAAAAGCACACAGGAGAATATTGTTATCTAAAAGAATATAATTTAACCAATGTCGCTCGTGCCGCGACGGGCACCCCCTTTCTTGTGTAGGCGAAAAGAAAGGGGGGGAAGATTCGCCTTTTAAGGGGGAATTTCGATTTCCCCCTTTGGTGACGGATATAAATATTATCGGTTTTCCGACAAAGCGTGAAAACTGCGTTTTCAATTTGTCGGCAGTTTTGCAACAATTCACAGTTTCCCCTCCGTCACCTTATCCCCCTTAAACGACAAGGGCTCTGCCCTTGACCCGTTTAAAAATCTCAAATAATTTTTGATGACCACAATATCCTCATACAATAAGGTTAAGACTTCAGACTTGAATAAATCATCATACTTACAAGTTTCAAATTCTTTGATGCATTTTTAACTGTCTGTGTATTGATTAACTTATTTTGAGCCACGCGATTATCGCGTAGGTTTAGTTACAAAATAAAACGGCTTTGGGATTTTCCAAAGCCGTTTTGCTTTTGTTTTACGGGCGGAGTCTTTCGCGGTCTCTCGGGAACGCGGTTGCCTCCTTGATATTCTGAAGGCCGAGCATATTCTGGACAATTCTTTCAAGTCCAAGTCCCATTCCGCCGTGCGGGGGCATTCCGTACTTGTGCATTGTCAGGTAATCCTCAAACTCCTCCACGTTCATTCCAAGACGCTGCATTTTTGCAACCTGCTCATCATAATCGTGAATTCTCTGTCCACCGGTTGTTACCTCAAGGCCATTGAGAAGCATATCAAAACTGAGTGTAACCTCAGGATTTGTCGGGTCTTCCTTTGCATAGAACGGACGTTTAATCGTCGGATAATGAGTAATGAAAACAACGGGAGCATTGTACTCCTTGTTGAAATACTCACCAAGCCAACGTTCCTCATTGGGATCAAGGTCGGGCTCTTTGAGAGTTGATTCACCGTACTTTCCGGGGTGAGCGTCAGCAAAGAGTTTCTTCGCATCGGCAAACTTGATCTTCGGGAACACTGTAAGTTCGGGTAAACGCTTACCTTTACCGAGTACGATGTCAAGTTCTGCACCGTAATTTTCATTTATATAAGCGTAAAGATACTTGAAAAGTCTTGCTTCAAGTTCCATAAGATCCTCAAAAGAATTGATGAATCCCATCTCAAGATCAAGTCCCTGGAACTCATTGATATGACGGTTTGTGCTGTGCTTTTCACCGCGGAAAACGGGGCTTGTTGTGAACACCTTTGTGAACACGCCGACCATAATCTGCTTATACATCTGCGGGCTCTGGTTGAGGTATGCTTTCTCACCGAAGTAGTCAACCTCAAACATATCTGCGCCGCCCTCTGCACCTGCCTGAACGATTTTTGGCGGTACAAACTCTGTAAAACCTTCGCCGCGCAAGAAATCTCTGAAGCCGTTGAGTACGCCACTGGAGATTTTCATAATCGCTCTTACACGCTGGTTGCGAAGTGTAATTACTCTGTAATCAAGGAGTTTATTTATGTGCAATTTTGTAATCACCTTATCGTTGCTGATTTCAACGGGAAGTTGCTCAACGTTGCCTGAAATACGGGTCATATCGTTGATGCGGATATCGAAGCCAAGGCGGCTGCGTTCCTCAATAACAACTGTACCGTCAATGATAACACACTCTTCCGCTTTGAAGTCCTTGATGTTAATTCTGGAGTTGCCCTCTTCCCAGACGCACTGATAAATTACGCCTGCCGCTCTTACGTTTACGAAAGCAAAGCCGCTCATTTCCTTAATTCTGTAAATTGCGCCTTTAACGGTGATATTCTCACCGTCCTTTATCTCGCCACTCTTAACTTTTTCGATTATATACTGAATGTCCTGAACATCCTGTTTCTTTTCATAATTTACAAATTCCATTTATTTCACCGTCCTGTTATTATAAAAGGTTTATTCCAGCGCGTTTGCACTCTTCACGGAGGTCTTTGGGCCAGATTGATGAATGAACTTCACCGATATGCGCTTTTTCGAGAATAAGCATACAAATTCTTGACTGACCAATACCACCGCCGATTGTCAAGGGATAAATGTCATTGATGATGCCGCTGTGATACTCAAACTTCTTTCGGTCAAGAGCATCGGCTTTTTCAAGTTGAGAAAGAAGTGCCGCACTGTCAACACGAATTCCCATTGAAGAAACTTCCAACGCACTTTCAAGAACGTCATTCCAGATCATCAGATCTCCGTTGAGCGACCAATCGTCGTAGTCGGGCGCTCTGCCGTCGTGCTTGTTACCGCTTCTGAGCACGTCGCCAATCTGCATAATGAACACAGATTTGTGCTCACGTGTGATTGCATTCTCCCTCTCCTTAGCGGTCATTCGGGGGTACATATCCTCAAGTTCCTGCGAAGTGATAAAGAACACGTCGGGACAAATATCGTATTTCAACACGGGGTATCTGTCCTTTACAATCTGCTTTGTGTAAGCAAGGATTTTTACAATACGCCTTACAACGTCGCAGAGAAATTCTTTGTTTCTCTGCTCCCTTGTGATAATCTTCTCCCAGTCCCACTGGTCAACGAAAATTGAGTGAATATTGTCAACGTCGTCATCACGGCGAATGGCGTTCATATCGGTATAAATACCCTCGCCCGCAACGTAGCCGAAATCGTGCAACGCCTTTCTTTTCCACTTTGCAAGGGACTGAACAACCTCACCCTCGCCCTCAATTTCCTTCATCGTGAAACTTACCTTGCGTTCAACGCCGTTGAGGTCATCGTTAATTCCGCTCTCTTTCGTTACGATAATGGGAGCGGTAACGCGGTCAAGTTGCAACTCATTTGCAAGGTTTATCTGAAAAGTGTCTTTGATAAATTTGATTGCCCTCTGGGTGTCACGCACGGAAAGTTTGCTGACGTAATCCTTCGGCACATATAATTTACTCATCGGTTTATCCCTTTCTTAACGTATTGAGCCAACTGTTCTGGGGTAAAGGATAACGTCCCTGATGTTGCTCATACCCGTAACGTACATAATAATTCTTTCAAATCCGAGTCCGAATCCACTGTGCGGAACAGAACCGTATTTACGCAAATCAATGTAGTCCTTGTACTCCTCAATATTCATATTGCGCTGTTTCATAGCATCAAGGAGTTTGTCGTAGTCAGCCTCACGCTCACTGCATCCGATGATTTCACCAACGCCCGGAACGAGCAAGTCGGTTGCCGCAACGGTTTTGCCGTCAGGATTTTGCTTCATATAGAATGACTTGATATCCTTCGGATAGTTTGTGATGAATACGGGTTTTTTGTAAATTTCCTCCGTGATATATCTCTCGTGCTCGGTCTGAAGGTCAAGTCCCCATTCAACAGGGTACTCAAACTTCTTACCCGATGCAATCAACTGCTCAACCGCGGTTGTGTAATCAACAACTGCAAAACTGTTTTCAACAACACCTGTGAGTTTCTCGATAAGCCCTTTTTCAAACCTCTCCTCAAAGAATTTGAGTTCAGCGGGGCACTTCTCCATAACGTCCCTGATGATGTATTTAATCATATCCTCGGCAATCTCAATGATGTCGGAAAGTTCAGCAAATGCAACCTCGGGCTCAACGTGCCAGAATTCTGCAACGTGGCGGGGAGTGTTACTGTTTTCCGCGCGGAAACTCGGACCGAAGGTATAAATCTTACCGAATGCCATAGCCGCAACTTCACCCTCAAGTTGACCCGAAACGCTAAGGCCCGCTTTCTTTCCGAAGAAGTCATCAGCGTAGTACTCCTGCTCGCTCTTGTATTGATCGGAATATCCGATTGAAGTTACCTTGAACACTTCACCTGCGCCCTCACAGTCACTGCCCGTAATAAGCGGGGTGTTGACGTAAACGTAGTTTCTGTCCTGGAAATATCTGTGGATAGCGTCAGCCATTACGGAACGAACACGGAAAACTGCGTTAAAAGTATTTGTACGCACTCTGATATGCGGGATTTCTCTCAAAGTTTCAAGTTTCTGGAATTTCTTTTGAAGCGGATAGTCAGCGGGACACGCTCCGAGAATATCAATTGAACGAGCGTTGATCTCCACTCCGTCATTTTTCATATTAGGTACAACTTCGCCCTCAACGCGCAAAGAAGTTCCCAAGTTTGTTGCACCGGCGGGTGCGTTCATAACAGACTTGTCAATAACTATCTGAAGATGTTTGAGAGTTGTACCGTCGTTAAGTTCGATAAACGCGATGTTTTTGGAATCTCTCGCAGTTCTTACCCAGCCACAGACAACAACATTTGTGCCGACAAGCGCCGCATTTGACATTACTTCCTTTATATCCGTATGTTTCATTTAGTGTCACCTTTCCTTTTATATAAAAATTTATAACCTGACAAATAAAAAAAGCACAGTTCCGCCCTCTGACAATAGGACGAGCCTGCACCCGTGGTACCACCTATCTTACCGTTTCCGGTCACTCTGCGCTTCACAAAAAGCCTGCTAATATAACGGTCAGCCCCCGTCGCACCTACTGAGTTTACACCGTTCAGATTGCGGCTCCCAAGTGTTATTCACACAGGCTCTGTTACGCGGTTTACACTGCCCCGCACTCACTTCAAACGAATTCCTATGCTACTTGTCTTGTTCACAGCCTTTCACGGTTAGCAGTTTATCATATTATTTGTAATTAGTCAAGATTAAAAACGATATCAAAATGCAAATTTATCGACAAATAGTTTCATTTTGGCTATATTTTCACTTTCATTTTACTTAAATCTATGTTAGAATTAATTGTTATTATATTGTCTTTTATACGGAGGTATATTCATGATAGAGAAAAACCAGAAAGATTCCGACCTTATTATCGGCAGAAACGCCGTTACGGAAGCGCTCCGCTCGGGTAGGCCGATTGACAAATTGCTCGTTGCCCGCGGCGAGCGCGGCGGCAGCGTTGGCAAAATTATCTCTATGTGCAGGGATAAAAACATAGTTGTAAAAGAAGTTGACTTAAAGAAACTTGACTTTATGTGTCCGCATACAAGCCACCAAGGAGTTGTTGCGGTTGCCGCTGCTTGCGAATATTCAAGCGTTGACGATATTTTCGCTCTTGCACAGGAGAGGGACGAAAAACCGTTCATTATCATCTGTAACGATATTGAGGATCCGCACAACCTCGGCGCAATTATCCGTACCGCAGAATGTGCGGGCGCTCACGGCGTAATTATTCCGAAAAGACACGGCGCAGGTCTGACCTACATTGTTGGCAAAACGTCCGCAGGCGCTATTGAGCATCTCCCCGTTGCAAGAGTAAGCAATCTTGCTTCAACTATGAAAGAACTCAAAGACAGAGGTGTCTGGATTTACGGCGCGGATATGGATGGCGAGGCATACTCAAAGGTTGATTTTTCAGGCGCGGTTGCGCTTGTAATCGGTTCGGAGGGCAACGGTATGAGTCACCTTGTGCGCGAAAACTGCGACTTTATCGTTTCAATTCCGATGAAGGGTAAAATCTCCTCTCTCAACGCGTCCGTTGCAGCGGGCATACTTATGTACGAAGTGGCAAGAAACAGAAATTCCTAAACAGGAGGTGCTGTGATGTCAAACGATAAAACAATTATTGATGAGATAATGGAGGAAATCAAGCACTCAAAGGGTGATTACGAGGACGACGGCACAGCCGCTGAACTCTCCCCCGAAAAACAGGAAGTGCTTGATAAGGTTGATGCTATTCTTTCATCTGACGGTGATAAGAAATCCGCCATTGTTTCCGACATTGAAGAAACGACAAGTAAATATACAAAAACAGACGGTGAAGCGACTGCCGTCTTTGAAAGGCTTAAAAACCCCGACGATTCGCCAACGATGTATTTCAAGCGTTCAAGATTTCAAACAAAGCCGCTCAAATTTGAGGATACGGGCACAATTATGTTTGAATCGGGCGCAGGGAACGCAAAGGTCAAAACTGCCGACAACAAGACCGACTCGACAATATCCGTCCCCAACGTAACGAAGAAGGACGATAAGCCCGAGCGCTCATTTAAAGGTCAATCCGTTATCGACGGCAGAGTGAACAATCAGCGTAGCCGTATGGAGTTTTCTCAAACGGGCGAAATGCGTCGCAGAATCTCCAAACCCGGCGCAACCGACGACGTTTTCACAACAGCGACGATAACTCCTGAAAGAAAACTCAGCGACACTTCCACCGATGACCTTGCACGAATCTTCAATTCGGGCAAAAAAGCGCCTGAATCACCAACAAGTGACAGTCAGGTTGTTGAGGGTCAGATAAGGCTCAGCGGTTTTGACGACGAAACTGCACCCGACAAAGTTGACGACGAGTTTGTTGCAGAGCAACTGCGAAACACAAGACTGCGTAAAATCAGCGAATTCAACGCCAAGAAAATCTTTGACGTTTACGAGGGTGAAGAGGAAGAAGCACAGCCACCCGAACCCGACCAGATACAAGGTCCGGACAAAGCACCCGAAGAAACACAACCGCAACCCACTCTCCCGAAGAAAAAGGGAGTTCACTCAACCTTGCGTGAAAGATATGCAACAAGGGCAATACAGGTTATCGCCCTGCTCGTTATGGGCATTTTCAATGCGCTGTTGTTTTTCTTATTCCCCGCCGACGGCAACATTGCTTTGTATGGTGTACTAAACACGTTCATACTGATAGTTGCGGGGGTTATATACTCGCACACTCTCATTTCGGGCGTTGCGACGGTAATAAACAAAAAATTCACGATAAACTCGGCAATAGCGGTTGCAACACTCGCCGCGCTTATACAAAACTTTACGTTCATCGTATCGGATTTATCGGTTGCCGACGTTTACCCGTACCAAATCGCCGTTATTATGATAATGTTGCTGCACTCATGGGGTAAACTTTCAGTTGAGGAAAGAATTAAAAACAATTTCCACAACCTGTCGGAAATGCCCGACATTTATGCAGTATCCAAAATCGGTGACGATGACATCGCCTCACTTCTCGGCAAGGGTATTCCCGACCCAAATCCCACCATCGTATATTCAGCAAAGGTCAAGAATATCTCAAAATTCCTGCAGACGTCAAACGAGGAAGACGAGTTCAAGCACAAGTACGGCAAATTCTCACTGGTGCTTATAATCATAGGATTTGTTGTTTCAATTCTCGTTTTCATTATGAGCAAAACGTTCCTCAATGCGATAACCGCATTTACCGCGCTGACTTGTTGCAGCATTCCCGCCGCGGCAGGTTTGTGCGCTAATCTTCCGCTTCTGAGATTTTCAAGAAAGAACAGAAAAGACGGCGTTATTCTCGGTTGCGGTGCGATTGAACAAAGCGCAGACACAAACGCAGTTGCCGTTGACAGTTGCTCATTATTCCCGAGAGAATGTTGCTCACTCTACGGAATCAAGACATTTAAGAGTATGCCGATTGACGAGGCAATCCTTTTGACAACTGCCGCACTAGTATGCGCGGAAAACCCGCTTGGTGCTATTTTTACAACAATTATCGGCGGCAGACAGGAAATTCTGCCCGAGGTTGAAGAATGTAATTACGAGGACGGGCTCGGCATTACCGCATGGATTGACGGCAAGAGAATTCTGGTCGGTAACAGGGATATGATGGTGCACCGCGGCATTGACGTACTCACACCGCAGAACGAAAGAAAGTACACAAAAAACAACAGACAGATTTTATACCTGGCGGTTGAAAATGTGCTTTCAGCAATGTTCGTTGTAGGTCTTACTCCCGACACTAAACTGACACCATACATCAAGCATTTGCAAGACCACGACATAACCTTGCTTGTACGTTCAACTGACCCGAACCTGTCCGAGCAGATGCTCGCGCACTACTTCGGCGCGTATGAATCAACGTTCAAGATTCTCAACGGACGTTGCGGCGAACTTTACAGAATTTTCAGCAAGGCTTCTCACCCGAAACTTGCCGCTTCCATCGTCCACAGAAACAATCCGCGTTCAATGTTCAAAACGCTCTCATTCTCCCTACGTTTGCGTTCAATGCTCCGCGCGGCATTCAGAGTCAACATAATCGGTGCAATCATCCTGTTTGCGCTCTTTGCAGTATCCGCGCTCAGCGACGTAAACATCGGCATTTCGGCACTTAGCCTGATTATATTACAGTTAGTTGTAGCGGTTCTTGCCTGTATCATTCCTAAATTTATCAAAAAATAAAAATAACCCGCAGTCGATGACTGCGGGTTATTTTTTAGTTCTGTTCGGTTGTGCCTTGGTTCATACCGCAGCATTTCTTGTATTTCTTACCGCTTCCGCAAGGGCAGAATTCGTTTCTGCCGACCTTGTTTGTATTGCGGACAGTTTTGCTGCCGCTGTCGCTTGAATCGCCGCCACTGTGTCCCGTAACTTTGGCAACCTCTTTACGTTCAACGTCTTCCTGACGTTTTACCTTGAACATAAATATCATTTTGACGGTATCCTCTCGGATCGCCTTGGTCATATCGTCAAACATATCGAAGCCCTCAAGTCTGAATTCAACTACCGGGTCTCTGTTACCATATGCACGAAGCCCAATACCTTGTTTGAGTTCTTCCATAGCGTCAATGTGGTCCATCCACTTCTCGTCAACGTTACGCAGGAGAGCAAAACGCTCAACCTCTCTCATCGGATGTTCACCGGTTGCCTCATAAATATGTGCAAGTACGGTTTCCATCTCGCGCTCTCGCTCCTCGTACTTTGCGTGGGCTTTTCCGGTAATAAACTGTTCAACGTCACTTGCTGACATTTCAGCCATTTCCTCATCGGTGTATTTAAGGTCGTTTTCATCAAGAATCCAGCCCATAAACTTCTCACGAAGCGCGTCAAGATTCCAGACAGTACCGTCTGTCATCGGGCAGTAAGATGCAACGGCATCGGAAATAACACCATCGAGCATCTTCCAGACGGTTGCCCTCAGATCAATTCCGTCAAGCACCTGATTTCTCTGGTCATAAATAATCTCACGCTGACGGTTCATAACGTCGTCGTACTGGAGAACGTTTTTACGGATTGCAAAGTTTCTGCCTTCAACTTTTCTCTGTGAACTTTCAATAACGTTTGAAAGCATTTTATGCTCAATCGGCATATCCTCGTCCACACGGAGCATTCCGAGAATACTCTTGACTCTCTCTCCGCCGAATATACGCATAAGGTCATCGTCAGCAGAAATAAAGAATCGGCTTGTACCCTCGTCACCCTGACGGCCCGCACGACCGCGTAACTGGTTATCAATTCGACGGGATTCGTGCCTCTCCGTACCGAGAATGAACAAACCGCCCGCATTTTTAACTTCCTGTGCCTCTTTTTCTATATCCGCCTTATATTTACTCTCAAGTTCCTTGAAAACTCGTCTTGATTCAAGGATTTCCTCGTTATCGGTTTCCGCAAAGCCCGTTGCCTCAACAATGAGTTCTTCGGTATAGCCAAGTTTTCTCATTTCTGCCTTTGCAAGATATTCCGCATTACCGCCGAGCATAATATCGGTACCACGGCCCGCCATATTGGTTGCAATTGTTACGGCGCCGAGTTTACCCGCCTGCGCAACAATCTCCGCCTCACGCTCGTGATGCTTTGCATTGAGCACCTGATGCTTTATGCCCTCTTTTTTGAGAATTGCACTGAGCATTTCGGATTTATCGATTGTAACTGTACCGACAAGTACGGGCTGGCCTTTCTCGTTACACTCTTTTATCTGTGCGATTATAGCCTTGATTTTGCCCGCTTCCGTTCTATAAATTGAGTCTGGTAAATCCTCTCTGAGAAGCGGTTTGTTGGTTGGGATTTCCACAACGTCGAGTTTGTAAATTTCTTCAAATTCTTCTCTCTCGGTCATAGCAGTACCCGTCATACCTGAAAGTTTGGTATAAAGACGAAAATAGTTCTGGAAAGTGATTGTTGCAAGAGTCTTTGACTCGTTTTCAACCTTTACGCCTTCCTTTGCTTCAATCGCCTGGTGAAGTCCCTCATTATAACGTCTGCCAACCATTAAACGACCCGTAAATTCGTCAACGATGATAACTTCGTTATTCTTGACAACATAGTCAATATCTCTGTGCATTACGCCGTGCGCTTTGATTGCCTGGTTAATATGATGTTGCAAAGTAAGGTTATCAAAATCCATAAGGTTATCAACCTTGAAAGTTCTTTCCGCTTTTGCAACACCGTTCTTTGTAAGAGTTGCGGTCTTTGCCTTCTCGTCGACGATGTAGTCAGCGTCAGCGTAAAGTTCGTCGCTCTCCTCTTTTTTGTTCTGCTCAACAACCTTGACCATTTTGAGAGATTTTGCAAATCTGTTTGCAAGGGTGTAAAGTTCGGACGAGCGCTCGCCCCTACCTGAAATTATGAGCGGAGTTCTCGCCTCGTCAATGAGAATTGAGTCAACCTCGTCCACGATGGCGTAATTGTGACCCCTCTGAACTTTCTGTTGCTTATACTGCACCATATTGTCACGAAGATAGTCAAATCCGTATTCATTGTTTGTACCGTAAGTGATATCGGCATTATATGCGATTTTTTTCTCCTCGGGAGTCATACCGCTGACAACAAGTCCGACACTGAGTCCGAGATAACGGTAAACTTTACCCATCCACTCGGAGTCACGGCGCGCAAGATAGTCGTTAACCGTTACGATGTGCACACCCTTACCCGAAAGCGCGTTAAGATATGCGGGAAGAGTTGCCACAAGGGTTTTACCCTCACCTGTGCGCATCTCGGAAATTCTGCCCTGATGCAAGATAATACCACCGATAATCTGCACGGGAAAGTGCTTCATATTAAGCACACGCCAAGCCGCCTCACGACAGGTTGCAAATGCTTCGGGTAAAATATCGTCGAGCGTTTCGCCGTTTTCAAGCCTTGATTTAAGAACTCCCGTCATGGCCTTCAACTCTTGCTCGCTCATAGCGGAGAATTTTTCATCAAGCGCTAAAACTTTATTTTTAATCGGTTCAATACGCTTCAATTCCTTGGTGCTGTAATCACCGAAAATTTTAGTAAGTAATCCCATTTTGTCACCTCAGTTATTAACTCAATTCCTCGAGTTTTTCTCTCAATTTTGTAAAATCATCAAAAGCAAGCGGTTTGTTGTTAGGATTTCTCAACAACGCTGCGGGGTGAAAAGTACCCATAAGCAAGACGTTGTTGCGCTCATAAAACTCACCGTGCTGTTTTGTAACCTTGAAATCGGGCGAAATAATCTTCTGCGCCGATATTCTGCCAAGGCAGACGATAATTTTCGGTTTCATTACCGCAACCTGATGGCGAAGCCAGTTAATGCAAGCCTCCTGCTCCTGCGGAAGCGGGTCTCTGTTTTTTGGAGGGCGGCATTTGACTATATTGGCTATGTAAACGTTTTCCTCGCGTGAGAGTCCGACCGCTTTGAGCATTTTATCAAGCAGTTGTCCTCCCCTGCCAACAAAGGGTAACCCCTGCAAATCCTCGTTTTCACCGGGGCCTTCGCCGATTATCAATATTTTGGCATTCTCCTGCCCTGCTCCAAAAACAACGTTGGTTCTTGTTTTGCAAAGTTCGCACTTTTCGCAACTCAAGCAGTCTTTCTTTATCTCATCAAAGGTCTTATACACAATCAGCCCTTCTTTCCGCAAACTATTTTTTGCTCTCCTCAAGCGCTCTTTCCAGGGCAATAGAAAGTTGGTCAGGGCACGAACTCGGACGCATTCCGCATCTGATTCCGCGAAGTCTTTTGATTGCCTCGTCAACTTTCATACCCGCAACAAGCCTCGAAACGCCCTGAGTATTTCCTGCACATCCGCCCATAAACTGAACAGATACAACCGTATCGCCGTCAAGTTCAACCGTAATTCCACGGGAACATACTCCCTTAGGTGAAAAATTATAAGTCATAAACACAAATCCTTTCGGTTATTTTTTGTAATTCAGAAGTTTTTCCAACTCTTCTTTCGGGGTGCGGTACTCACCAACGTGTGTCATTCGTGAATTGTTCATTCCATGGAAGTCCGACCCGCCCGTTTTAATAAGTGAGTGAGCATTGGCAAAATCAAAAAGCCACTGCGTCTGTTCAGCGTTATTTTCGGGATGCCACACTTCAACACCATCAATCGCACCCTGTGATGCAAGTTCCACTATCAGTTCAAAATTACCGTAAAATCCCGCGTGAGCGATAACGGCAATTCCTCCCGCATCCCTGACCGCTTTTAAAACGTTGTTTACATCGGGGTAACTGACCGAGGTGTAAATTCTCTTATCGCCTGGGCGTTTGAACAAGTCGTAGTAAAGTTCTGAAAAAACCTTATCCGCAAAACCCGCATCCATAAGTGCGCGCATAAGATGTTGTTTAAAAATTGTTGTTGAGCATTCACTGTAAGCAAGGAACTCTTCCTTCGTGAGCGGGAACATTTTGCACAGATGTTCTATTGCAGCCAAACCCGAACTTCTTCTTTGGGCAAGGGTTGAGTTCATAATATCACTGAGCACCTCGGGTCTGTCGGGCAAGTAGGAAAGTACGTGCACCTTTTTGTTTCTTTTATAATCATAAGAAGAAATTTCAACACCGTTGATAACTTGTATGCCATATTCTGCTCCGAGTTCTTTGGCGCGTTCAACACCCGCAAAAGTATCGTGGTCGGTTATTGCGATAGCGGAAACACCAACGTTGTGGGCAAATCTCATAGTCTGTTCAATTGTTGCAGAACCGTCGGATAAGACGGTATGACAATGCAAATCCGCGCTCATAACACTACCCCCATTTTATTATTTTAATATTATACCACATTTTATATCCTCTTACAAGTAAAAACTGGTGTAAGAATAATATTTGATATTACGGGAATTTTGTGTTAAAATCATTTCATATCCGAAAGGAGTTGATGCAGTGAAAACACGTGTTCTTCTTGGAATGAGCGGCGGTGTTGACAGCAGCGTTGCCGCGTTACTTTTAAAACAGGAGGGATATGAGGTTGTAGGTATTACGCTTAACCTTGTACCCGATAAATTTGCCGACCAAACCGACACCTCGGCGCAGGATGCATCGCAGATTGCACAACTGCTCGGCATTGAACACCATATTGTAGATATGCAAGATAAATTTAACATTAACGTTATGGCGGATTTTGCCGAAAAATATCTGAGCGGCAAAACCCCTAATCCCTGCATTGTTTGTAACAAAACGATAAAATTCGGTGAGATGATGGCACTTGCCGACAAATTAGGTTGCGAAAAACTTGCTACGGGGCATTACGCTCAATGCGTTTTTGACAATGCATCCGGAAACTTTTTGCTAAAAAAATCACCGCACAACAAAGATCAGAGTTACTTCCTCTACACTTTGTCACAAGACGTTCTGAAAAGGGTTATCCTCCCGCTCGGCACGATGACAAAGCAGGATGTGCGGGCAATCGCAGAAAAGCACAATCTGCCGACGTCATCAAAACGCGACAGTCAGGATATATGCTTTGTAAAAAGCGGTGGACACGCAGAATTTATTGAAAAATATTTATCAAAAAAATTCCCTAAAGGTAATTTCATCGACGAAAACGGCAAAGTGCTGGGTGAACACAAGGGCATCATTCACTACACAATCGGTCAGCGCAAAGGGCTTGGAATAGCGCTTGGCGAACCGAAATTCGTTACTGAAATTGATGCTCAATCGGGATTTGTAACACTCGGCAATTCCGAAAGTCTTATGTCGGACAGTCTTACTGTAAACTCGCTTTGCTTCACGACGGATTTTAACAAAACCGAGTTTGATGCAAAAGTTAAAATCCGATTTGCCGCTCCCCCTACCGATGCGGTTGTAACAATACTTGAAAACGAACGGGCAAAAATTAAGTTTGTCGAAAAGCAACGTGCCATTACCCCGGGGCAATCCGCTGTCTTTTACGACGGCGACACGGTAATCGGCGGTGGAGAAATAGAATAAAAATATACAAAAAAACCTTGGATTAAATCCAAGGTTTTTTATTTGATTAGTTACCTGTTTCGACGGGCAGTACGCCTATAAGCGTTATTCCTGCCTCAAAAACAACAAGTGACATCAACGTGCCGTCTTCTTTTTCAGCATCATAATAATACGTCTTTTCATTCTCGGTTTCTGTTACACCCTTTGTAAAGCCGAGGTCTGCTAAATTCTTTGCATACGCCTTTGCTTCATCCATTGTCATATACGTAGCAACATAGCACAAAACTCCCGTCTTTTCATAAACATAAGCAACTTTTTTGCCCTCGGGAATCGGGAAAGACTTTATCAGATGGTTATCTCTTGGCCAAGTGCAGCCGTAGGTTATGATAATGCCCGACTGATCGGTAATTTTAATTGCTCCATCATCGGAAACGTTCAGTTCGGCGCCGATCTGCCTTGCTTTCTCACTGATCGCTCTCTGCTCATCAGTGGTAAAATCGTTCCAGTTGCATCTGCCGAAATATGCACAGTTGTCAAGATAATCGGTGATTGTGCTATCGTCAATGGAAATTGGTGTTATGTCGGGATTGGGAATTGTCGTCTTTGTGGTAGCATCGTCAGAATTACCCTTACAGGCACCAAGCGCAAACAAAACGCACAGTACAAGCAAAATCGAAATTATCTTTTTCATTTTCGTTATTCCTCTCTTTATTTAAAATACATATATACCTGACATTTTATCATACCGTTATAGAGTTTTCTACGCTTATCAGCCGCTCTGCCAAAGAAACTTTCAAACTGCTCGTTAGCGGTGATAATGCTGTAACTCCAACCGTTCATACGTTCAAAAACACGACCCATATCGCGATAAATCTCCTCACTCTCACGACGGTCAAGCATACGCTCGCCGTAAGGCGGGTTGCAGATAACTGTGCCCTTTTCGGTAAGCCGTTCAAAATTTTTGACGTCACGCACTTTGAGTTTCATCTTTGACAAAACTCCCGCACGTCTTGCATTCATCTCCGTCAGCGCAATTGCGTGTTCATCAACGTCACTTCCGTAAGCGATGAAGTCCGTATCCCTGACAATCATATCAAGCGCTCGTGCACGCTCCTGACTCCAGATTTTCGGATTTATCTTGTCCCATTTTTCGCTGACAAAGCCTCGACGGATTCCGGGGGCAATATTGTGAGCAAGCATCGCGCCCTCAATAAGAATTGTACCGGAACCGCAAAACGGGTCGTACAAAGTGTGATAATGCCTTAGTTTTGAAATATTCGCCATCGCCGCGGCAAGCGTTTCCTTAATCGGCGCATCATTTGAAGCGGGTCGGTATCCCCTCTTATGAAGTCCTGTACCGCTTGTATCAATCGTAAGCGTAACCTCATCCTTCATAATTGAAAAAGCAATCTGATAAGAACTGCCCGTTTCTTCAAACCATGAGATTTTATAGACCGATTTAAGACGTTCAACAACCGCTTTTTTGACGATTGCCTGACAGTCGCTGACACTGAATAATTTTGAATTTATAGAATAACCTTTGACAGGAAAAGCGTCCTTTGCCGAAATCCATCGCTCCCAGTTAAGAGCCTTTGTGCCCTCAAAAAGTTCATCAAACGTAGTTGCTTTAAAAGTGCCGATTACAATCTGAATTCTCTCACTGTAACGGGAATGGAGATTTGCTCTTGCAAGAATTGACTCGTCGCCCGAAAAGAAAACTCGTCCATTCTGCGCCTGCACGTCCTGCGCGTCCATATTCCTTAAATTTTCCGCAACAAGCCCTTCAAGACCCAGCAGGCAGGGCGTTACAAATTTTATATCAGACATTTTATTTAAGCCTTTCTCTTTAAATTTCGGCACTCGCGTGCCTTGTTACGTGACAACCGACGTTGACCGCAACAGGAAGCCCCGCAATATGCGTCGGGTAGGTTTCAATATTGACTTTCAGTGCCGTAATATCTCCACCGAAGCCTTGACAACCAATATCAAGTTCATTTATCTTATCGAGCATTTCTTTTTCAAGATTGCGATAAAATTCACTTTCATTTTCTTTATCAACCGCACGGCACAAAGCCTTTTTTGCAAGATATGCACAATACTCAAAATCGCCGCCTATACCAACACCCAATACGACGGGTGGACAGGGATTTGCGCCCGCTTTTTTTACAGTATCAACAACGAAAGCAACGATATCCTCACGCTTTGCAGACGGGGTGAACATCTTAATTGCACTCATATTTTCACTTCCGAAACCTTTTGGCGCAACAGTAATTTTAATTTTATCTCCGTCGACAAGCCGTGTATATATAATAGCGGGAGTGTTGTCGTTTGTGTTCACCCTCTCAATCGGGTCACCCACAACGGACAAGCGCAAAAGTCCGTCAACGTATCCCCTGCGCACCCCCTCATTGACCGCATCTTCAAAATTGCCGTCAATGAAAACCTGCTGTCCTATCTCAGCAAACACAACCGCCATTCCCGTATCCTGACAGACGGGAATATCAAGTTCCTTCGCAGCGTCTATGTTATCAAGCATATTTTTAAAAATCCCCTGCGCTATCGGTCGGGTCTCCTTTTCTGCACAGCAGGATATGCAGGTTTCAAGGTCCTGCGGAAGCCTTTTATTAGTCTCAACACAAAGCCTGCTGACAATCTGCGTTATCTCTGAAGCATTAACAACTCTCATTTAAAACACCCTTTTGCCATTGATAACAACCGCTTTCGGTTTAGCGTATACGGAAAGTGGGTCGCCGTCAAACATAACCACGTCGGCATCCTTACCAACCTCAATACTACCCACTCTGTCAGCAATTCCGCACAGTTTTGCGGCATTAATCGTGATTGCTTCAAGTGCAGAATTATAATCCATACCCTCGCGTACGGCAAGTGCCGCACAAAGCGGCAAATACTGAATCGGTATAACGGGATGGTCGGTTATAATCGCACAAGGCACGCCCGCTTTGTCAAGTATTCCAACGCTTTCAGGAGTAAGGTCACTGAGTTCCGGTTTTGAACGGTCGCACAAAAGAGGACCGCTCAAAACGCCCACTTTTTTGTCGGCAAGATATTTTGCAATCTTGTGCCCCTGAGTTGCGTGGACAATAAGATAGTTAATTTTGAATTCGTCCGCAATTCGCATAGCAGTGAAAATATCATCCGCTCTGTGCGCGTGGAAATGTACAGAAAGCCCCTGCGTAAAAAGCGGAATAAGCGCTTCACACTTTTCATCGTATTCGGGCTCGTCAAAATCCTCGTCCGTACGTGAACGTTCAAGGTCAGCAAGATATTTTTTTGTTTTTATAAGTTGTGTTCTGATTATTGAGGCAGTTGCCATTCTTGTTTTCGGACTCTCACCTTTTCCGTTATAGACGGTTTTGGGATTCTCTCCAAGTGCCATTTTGATTGCGACGGGCGCTTTGACAGTCATAAGGTCAACGCACTCACCGTAAGTCTTCATAGCAAGCATTTGCCCGCCGATTGCATTGGCACTCCCCGGACCCGTAACAACGGTTGTAACGCCTGCGCGCAAAGCCTCGTCAAAGCATTTATCCATCGGATTGATTGCATCAATCGCGCGAAGATGCGGCGTTGAAGGCTCACTGTCCTCGTTCCCGTCGTCACCCTCAAAACCCAGGGAATCCTCAAACATTCCAAGGTGGGTGTGGGCATCAATAAATCCGGGCAATACAAGAGCAGAAGCCGCATCAATCACCTGCTCGTCAATCAAACCGTCCCGCATAGCGCCGACTTCGGCAATCTTGCCGTCAGCAATACGGATAAAGCCGTTTTCAAAATCCTGCCCTGTCATTGTTAAAATTTTTGCGTTTATAATAAGCATATTCATACACCTTTATACAAAAACGGAGCGTTGAAAAGCAACGCTCCGCCAATAATTTTTAGAAATTTATTTTCCGTTCTTCTTGGAAAAGCCGGTACGCCTACTATTCTCCGGTCCTCTTTTAAGAGAAGTCATCTTCTCATCACTGACCTGCTTAAAACGGGACATCATATCCTCAAACGAAAGATTTTCGTTACGCTTGGGCTGCCACTCATAAGAAGACGGGCCGCTATTCTGCTGCGGTGCCGGCGCAGGACGTCTTTCACGATTTACTCTCGGTTTTCTTTCCTGCTGCGGTGCGGGCTCCAACGTGCGCTTGATGGAAAGACTTATCTTTCCGTCGTTGCCGATTGAAAGCACCTTAACCTTGACTTCCTGCCCCTCTTTAAGACAGTCCTTAATGTCCTTAACGTAAGAATTGGACACCTCGGAAATATGTACCATACCCGTCTTTCCGCCGCTGATTTCAACAAACGCGCCGAAACTTGTAAGGCCGGTAACCTTACCTTCTAAAACATCTCCAACAACAAACTGCATAAAAAGCGAATTGCCTCCCTGAAATAATAAAATTTATTACTAATTACCCGAAATGTCTATAAAGACTTCCTCACCGGGTAAAATGAAACCGTACTTATCTCTGGCAATTCGTTCAATATAGTCGTCGCCGGAAAGAAGCAACTTCAACTCCTCGTTGCTTGCACTGATTCGGTCATACTGTCCCTGTGCAGCGGCTAATTCTTCCTTGGCGAGTCTTATATCGAAAATATATCCGACAAGTTGGAACAACAACCAAGCGGCAACCGCGCAGATAAGAGCAGTGACCAAAACACTCTTTTTACCTTTTGCTTTTCTTCCTTTTTCCATTCTCTTTTCCATAGCCTATTCCTTTAACTCAAATTAGACATACGAAACCGTAGCCGCACTCTCAAATGCGTCTATTCCTGTTCATTATACAATATTCTTTTTCTCTTTTTCAATAGTCTTTTAACAATTTTTTTAATTTTTTTCATCAATTTGGAGAAAAAAATTATTATTACACCGCGGAGAAGTCGGACAGGAGTGAAAATCAGCCACAAAATCTTTGCAATCACTTTACGGATTAAGCGAAAAAGGGCGCCGTTGATGCGCCCGACAGTACGCATATAAACGATAAATCCAACCGCCTCACCAAGCAGAATGTACCACCGTACTATGCCAATATTTACAACGACGGTCAGAATAAAATTTACAAGAGCAGCAACGCTCATAAACAAAACATCGCAGACAAAAGTGAGGATTTTCCCTTTTGGTGAAACAAGCCGCAACAACCGAAACGCTTCATACACGATGCCGAGCGCAATCCCGACAGCAATTGCAATCGCAAAACATTTCAGCTGAAAAACGGGAGAAACCGATGTACTATACAAACAACCACCTACCTAAATATTTTGGAGAAAAAACCGCCGTTTTGCTTGGTGCTGTCACTGTAATACAAGGCGTAAAACTCACCCTCAAGCGACAATTCGCCCGTCTCCGTATTCAGTTTACTGACGTGGATATTCTCCCCTCTGATTGTCAACTCACCCATATTGGTAAACGTCACCACAGTTTGTTCGTCAAAACTGTCAACGTCCTTTACTCCCGACATACGCAGCACTTTTCTGCCCTCTAAAATTATATTATGGTCAATAGCCGCCTTGAATTTATCCTCCATTGAGCCTGCCTCCTAAAAAGAAATCAGTTAATCCTATGCATTTTTTGCAAGAAATATGTATAAAAAGTTTGACTGCAACCCGTTATTGTGATAGTATTTATTGGTGCAACTTTCAATCACGCTACAGGAGGTGTTAAAAATGGAAACTTTGACTTTCCGCAAAGGATTGCGCGACGCGATACCGATTGCGTTGGGATATTTTTCCGTTTCCGCTGCATTTGGTATGATTTGCATAAGTAACAAAATGCCAATGTGGGCGGCACCTTTGATTTCTCTTACAAACTTCACGGGTACGGGGCAGTTTGTCGGCGCAAATATGATTGCTATGGGGTCGCTCATAATTGAAATCATATTGACGCTGATGGTAATAAATGCAAGGTATTTCCTTATGTCCATCTCTCTGTCGCAAAGGCTTTCTTCTAAAATCACCTTACTCGGCAGGTTCGCTATTGCTTTTGGTAACACCGACGAGATTTTTGCCGTTGCGATGCAGCAAAACAAAATTTTAAACATCAAATATATGTTCGGACTTATACTCTGCTCATTTTCGGGTTGGGTTGGCGGAACGGTTGCAGGCACACTCATCGGCAGTTTTATGCCCATTGACCTTGTTTCTGCAATGGGTATTGCAATTTACGCGATGTTTATTGCAATCATAGTTCCCCCGCTCAAAAAGTCAAAACCGATTTTTACCGTTGTGGCAATCGCCGCAGTGCTTAACTGTATTTTCACCTACACACCCGTTATAAACGGAATCGGCAGTTCGTGGTCGGTTATCATAAGCGGAGTTGTTGCCGCCGCAATCGGTGCAATACTTTTCCCGCAGGAGATGGAGGATTTCAATGAATAACGTATATCTTCTGCTTGCGGTAACTGCTATGGCAATTACAACTTATCTGATAAGAGCAATCCCGCTCGTCCTATTCAGAAAAAAACTCAAAAACAAATATCTTTACTCTTTTCTCAATTACATACCCTATGCTGTTCTGACAGCACTGATTGTACCCGGAATTCTGTACTCAACAAAGAGTGCAGTTTCAATCGATAGCATAGCAACAACACAAAACATTATCACCGCCTGCATCGGCGGTGCGGTTGCTTTGATATTATCGCTTCTCAACCGCAGTCTGATAATTGTTGCTGTTGCATCAACGATTGCCGTCTATATTGCTCAATTTATTCTTTCCTCAATTTAACACAAATTATTTTATGACAAATGCAGATAATACCCTTGGGTGATTGATGTATATGTCATTAAAAGAAAATGAAGTTATTAAGAATTTTATTGTCGGCGCAGGACTTTATTCCGCAATCGAAATACTTTGGCGCGGTCATACTCACTGGACAATGGCTATTGTTGGCGGCACGTGCTTTGTGTGCATCTGCAAACTATCAAAAAAAATGAAACAATCATTTATGTGGAAAAAGTGCCTTGCGGGTACGGGCGTCATTACGGGGATTGAATTCGTATGCGGACTCATTGTAAACAAAAAATATAATCTCAACGTCTGGGATTACTCATCGGTACCGCTTAACATTATGGGTCAGGTTTGCCTGCCATATTGTGCGCTTTGGTTTCTACTGTGCATACCTGCATTCTGGCTGGGCGACTATATGAATTATTCCCACGACAGAAAATTCAAAACAGTTCAAATTAAAAAAAGATAAAAACTCCTTGGAATATCCAAGGAGTTTTCTTTTGCATAATTTTATACCCCCAACCGACCGAAATCGGTTGAGGGTATTTTTAGGTTAATTAGCCAATAACTTTACCGTCTGCATCAAACGTATAGTTCATCGGAATGGTGTAGCCATTACCGTTGGATACGTAGAACTTCTGGTTAGTTACAACGACGCCACCCCAGTTTACATAGTAGAAGTCGTCGTCAAGTTTGATAAGGCCCGGAGCCGGAGCAGTACCGTTTACGTAGTAGTAAAGTGTACCGTCGATTGTTTCGAAGCCGTTGAGCATCTTACCGTCTGCACCGAAGGTGTAGTTGCCTGCAGGGAGGTCACAGAAGGACTTAGTTGTGTAGAATCTG
>JAFYOI010000034.1 GCA_017560255.1 Clostridia bacterium | reverse complement strand
TTTTGATTGCAAAAGTAGGCAAAACGTAGGGGGGTTCCGAGTCCCCCCTACCACCCCCTAAACGGCATGGGGGCTACAAACCGCCCCCCTGCATAACCAGCCCCCAAAGGGGATTACTACTTGCCTTTTTGAAAAACTGATACGAGGCTAGGGGAGAGAGAAGGCTAAATACGGGAGGCTAGGGGAGACGGTATTTCTATATGAAAGGAGCGTGGTACTAATGGAAGAAAAGTTTACGAGGGCGGTGTTCTTATGGACTCTGCTGGAAAAGATTGAGGGTGCCACTGCGGAGGAACATTTTAACCAAATTATTGACGAATTGATTGAAAGGTTACCCGCAGGGGAACGTGAGGAGTTGCGTACGTTATGGCGGAGTTAACCTGTTTTTCATCCCTTATGGAGTTGGAGATTATCCAACGCAGATATGAGGGGCGTGTTAAAAACCTATTCTTTAAACTTGTTTTCAGAGATTCCGGATATATGGCTTACAACTACGATGCGGTGGTGGAGAAAGTCTGGCTTCTCGGCTCTCACGGGCAGGTATGGTGGTATGAAATCTACGGCGATAACAGAATTTCACCCCTTTACACTCACCTCATTTTCGAGGGGGATATGATTTGGCTTTCTCAATTCCTCGATACGGGATTTGACGAAAAACACATCTCCCACCACATTCGCGGTGAGGGGTTTGAAATGGTGCGTTATCACAAAAACGGCAAGGTGCGACATCGTATCTGCGGTGAGATTTCAAATGATCCCTACCTTTGTGAAGTGGTAGAGCGTGTGGAAACATATGTTATGCGGGAATGGCGTCGAGTCATTAAGGTTTGAAAACGTAAATTCACGCAAAATACCGCATAAAACCCTGCAGATATACTTTACGTTATGCGGGAATGGAAAAAAGTTGTACGAAAAAAATGTTGAAACCTCGTTCTATACTTGAGGTGATAAAAATGAGAAAATACAAATTTGAAATCCGCGGAAAATATCTGTTCGCGGAAGAGATGGTAATTAAACTCGAAATCCCCCGTGACGATACTCTTCGTGACAAGGTTGTTGCCATAATCGACAAGATAAACGAGGCGGAATATGAGTCCGAGGCTCTTGACGCATGGACCGCACTTGATAAGCTTTTAGAGCAGACAATGCGTAACTCCAAAAAGGGTAAGGTGAAGATGGAACTTAAAAAGGTGTATTTTCCCACCCGTTTCCGTCCACGTCGTATTCGTCGCAATGACGGAGAACTACATCGTGATTTAAGCATGGAGGAAGTGGAGAAGTTTATGCGTATCATTGACGGTGCGGATGAAGAATAGTTGAGGTGACATTATGAAAAAATACGGTATCAAATGCAAACACGAGGATTTTGTCAGTAACACCACCACTGCGTGGGAGATTACTCATCCCAAAGACGATAAATTAAGCCTTGACATCGACGAGTTTAAAACAAATCTTGACGCAGCACGAGATTCTCGCGGTCGAGTTGAACTTTGGGCGAAACTTGACCACGCGCTCACTCAGGCCATGATTTTACACAGACGTGGCAAGATTAAGTTTAAATTTAAGAAAATCTATCACCACGCACCCGATGGTGATTGGGAGGAGGAATAATATGGCAAAGAAATGCAAACTCATCAAGGTAACACCGCCGTTGGAACCACGTCCGAAAAAGACGGTGGATAATGATGAAATCAAAAAGGAAATTGCAAAGAAGATTTGGTGGAAGAACGAGTGTTTTAAGGAAATTTTATGGTTTCTTCTCCTTGCTGCAGGACTTCTCGGCCTGTCCGCTATGGGTTGGTATTGCATCGGAGAAATGGTGAGTTTCAGAGCTTGGTATTCAACCGTGATATCCGTTGTTTCCTGTGCCGCCGTGGTTATGGCAACTTATGCGTTTGTTTTAAAAGTATTGGTTGATATTCCGGAAGCCATAAGAGATTTTATCGATGCAAAGAGAGACCTTGAAAACAGTCTCGATACATAGTATAATAAAGGGGTGGCGTGATGCCATCCCTTTTATTGAAGGAGTGATTTTATGAAACTTGCGCTTGATATTTACACCCAACGCACCACTATCGGTCAGGAGGCGGCGATTCGTCAGGCCGCACGTGTGGGGTTTGAGTATATCCACTACGACATTGCGGGTATTGAGGATGAACTTGATTTTATCAAATCCCCTAGTGAATACGGCAAGAATATTCGCAGGATTATGGATGAAAGTGGCGTGAAATGTTCCCTTGCTCATGCACCCTATTTTCTCCGTTACGGGCAGAAATTCGACACCTCCGAGGTGCAGTATCTGGAGATTGTTCGTGCCTTCGAAATGGCGGCGGAGTTAGGATGCGGGATGATGGTTGTTCATTCCATTTCCGTGCCGCAGGACGTGGATTTTAAAGAGTATAATCTCGCTTTCTATCGCTCACTTATTCCTTATGCGGAGAAATATGGGGTAAAAGTTGCGGTGGAGAATCTATACATAGCAAATGACGGGAAAATTGTGGGCGGAAAGTTAGCAAATCCCGATGAAATGCTTGACTTTATGGCGGAGTTGCCGAGCGAGCATTTCACCGTCTGTCTTGATTTGGGACACGCTTTTCTAACCGGCACTGATCCTGCGGAATTTATCCGTGCACTTGGTGATAAAATCGGCACAATTCACCTCCACGACAACTGTGGGTTGTTGGACGATCACACCATACCGGGGTTGGGCAAGATTGATTGGGTGGCGGTTCGTGGTGCACTCCGTGAGATAGGTTATAAAGGGGTTTTAAATTACGAACTTTCAACTTATTTCGGCAATTTTAACGATGACGATTATGAAAGTGCGGCAAAACTTGCGTTTGTAGCTGGAGGTTTATTATTATGTTAAAGAAAATTATCATGCTTATAATTGCACTTCTTATGTTGGTGTCTTGCGGTGAGAGTGTTGATCCTGCACTTACACCTGAGGAACAGGAGGCTGTAACCCTTGAAAATGCCGTGCGTAAGGCACTTTTTAATTACCACGAAGATGGCTACAAGGACGGCGAGTGTGAGGGTGTTGGCTTTGTGATTATGGGACAGGCTGACGTTGACGGCAACACCCACGTTTACACCATCAATATGTACGGCGTTTACGACCGTATTAATGATGCCATGTGCAAGATTGACGGCCACAGTTGTATCCCTATGGTGGTTGTGCTCGATAAGAAGTTAAGGCTTGTTGAGGTTAAGGAGCCGGTAGACGGTGAGGGGTACATGGAGTCGGTATTTAACCTCTTCCCTGAGGAGTACAGAACAAGGATTTTTGACCTGAGTATTGAGGATTACACCACGATTTCCGCCATGGAGGCGGCGTGTATCAGCGAGTACCTTGAGAAAAAGGGACTTGAAATGGTGATTAAGCAGTAGGTTTGAGGTATGGACGGGGTTTATCCCCTCCGTCGGCTATGCCGACACCGTCTCGCTGCGGCTCGGTCACGGTTTGGCTCTGACAGTTCACTGAACTGTCATTCACTACCAAACCGACATTCGCCTACGGCTCACTACCTTGCAACAAGGGGAGGCTAAAGATAAACTACCGTAGCATCGGGATAAGGAGCCTTGAGAAACTTTGAGTTTTTGACCGAATAAATGGCGTATTATCACGATGCTACTCACCATAAGTACTTCGTAATGCAAGTAGTAGGACATAAGGGGTTCCAAGGGTGTTTGTAACCTTTGTGTCGCTG
>JAFYOI010000033.1 GCA_017560255.1 Clostridia bacterium | reverse complement strand
TTTTGATTGCAAAAGTAGGCAAAACGTAGGGGGGTTCCGAGTCCCCCCTACCACCCCCTAAACGGCATGGGGGCTACAAACCGCCCCCCTGCATAACCAGCCCCCAAAGGGGATTACTACTTGCCTTTTTGAAAAACTGATGCGAGGCTAGGGGAGACGGGAGAGAAAAGCCTTCCACTTGAGGTAGTGAAGCGAAGCGGAATGTCGGTTTGGTAGTGAATGACAGTTCAGTGAACTGTCAGAGCCAAACCGTGACCGAGCCGCAGCGAGACAGGTGGCAAAACCGTAGGTTTTGACGGATGAGGTGTAACAAGCCTCCCAAGTCTCGCGGGAGGGGGACCACCGCAGGTGGTGGAGGGATTGTCAAATACGGATGAGGGGAAAACAGCCCCCTACAACAAAATTAAAAGAAGGTGAACAATGACAAGAGAAGAAGAACTAAAACAAGCGGAAGAAGAATTATATCAGGCACTAAAAATAGTAACCGCATCAAAAAGCCTTCCCCTTACGAGACAGGTGTCACCGCCGGTGACGAACGAGGTGGAAACACCCCCTACTCAAAAACTTGCAACAAAATACAATACGGGTTATAATAAACCCAAAGAAACCTACACACCTCCAAAGCAGACCTACGCGGTGGAGAAAGCACGAAAAACAGGTGCGGTTATCAAAGAAACCAAAGTCCCGAAAAAGGTGACAAAACCTAAAACCCCCACCCCTCCCGCATATAGCCTTCCCCTTGAGAGGAAGGTGTCACCGCAGGTGACGGATGAGGTGAAAATACCATTCGTAGGGAAAGGGGCACAGAATCCTCCCGCATATAGCCTCCCTCTGATTGAGGGAGGTGTCACCGTAGGTGACGGAGGGAGAGATAACCAAAACTTGCGGATGCGGGAAAATGCAAATGAAGTGTCCTCCCAACCTTTCATAAAAAAAGCCCCCACCTTAAACCTCCCAAATCTCGACGAGCGAAATTTTGCTAAAGGTCTCTTGGGTAAGGAGTCAGAAGAGGCGGCTTATACAAAAGCCTATCTTAAAGGACTCACGGATTCAGGCATTTTAGAGAGTGCAAAAACCGAAGAAGAACTTTTCAAAGAAGGCATAAGTGGTATTGACGAACCGCCAAAATATCGCTTTAAAAACCCCATCACCGCACCAAAACACCAAATTGACAATTTTGCCAAAACCCGTGATACCACGTCTGCCCCCACCACGTCGCAACCTACCACAGAAACCACAAGTGATAACCGCGATCCTGATGTAAAACTTATGGCTGCACCAATGGTTGATTATACAAAAGAATGGAGAGCAGCTCAAGATGAAAAACCGGAATTAAAATGGGAAGCGGGAACCACTAAGAAAGTGGAAACTGAAACGCCGGGTTTAATTGACACTATAGAAGGATTCAAAAACTTGTATGATTTTGAAAAAATCAGTGAAGATTTATTGCAAAATCTGGAGCAGTCAGCGAAAACATCGGCAAATGTCAGTCGAAACACAGGCTCTCCTATGCTTGTTAGACAAGCACAAGAAATATTTGGAAAGTCAACTGTGAATAACACCCCAAAGACCGGTGGTAAAAGCATAGGTGTTTCCGCACGGGTAGGCTTAGGAATTGAAGTTGTACGGAGTATCTCAGACGCAAAAAAACATATGGAACAAGGGAAAAATATAAGTGAAGCTGTTGGACGCAGTGCATACAATACAGTAGGTCGAGCCGCGTTCTCGTATGCTTTCACCGTTGGTTTGGCGAAAGGCGGTATGTACATCGGAGGATTATTTGGAGGTTTGCCCGGAGCGGCAATCGGTGGTTTTATAGGGGGAGCCGCAGGAATCCTTGTTGATTATATGTATGCAGATGACTTTGGGGATTTTGTGGAAGAACAAAAGTTTAATGTTGAACAGGATCCAAAGATGGTTTTTTCATAAATAATGACTTTGTTTGGAGGAATTAACTTGAATAAAATTGATATAGTAATACCGATTTTTATTCTTATAGGTAGCGTATGGAGATTTTTTCGTGCTGAAAAGAGTCTTTACGGTAATGAAGAATTGTTTATACACACACCGGAATACGATGTGGAAAACGTAAAGAAAAAGCATAGAAAAATATGGCTTTGTCTTTTTGCGTTCAGTTTTTTTCCTCTTGCTTTGATTGCCGTGGAAGTGTTATTTGCTCTACTTGCTTCCGAAAGTGTGTACGAAGCATACAAGATTATTGTTATGCCACCGTCGTTTGTTATACTTGCAACCGTGTGGATTTTATCTGCAAATAAATACGGATGGATAACTAAAGAATTAAAAGAGCAGGGGAAAACTGTGGGAAGATATATGGTGTACCCCGGAATAGGATTTCTTGCCACTCAAATAGCGGCACTGCTACTTACCGTTGTTGTGTTTGTTTGCTCTGTAATTTTTGTTTTGCTACCGATAGAAATGAAAGAAATCGACACAACTGAGCTTGTTATAGTATTTGCTGAAGCGTTATTTCTTGCGGATTTCGCAAACTACGCAGTGCTTTCTTGGTATAATAACACTCCCCGTGAGGTTGTGCTAAATGACCTGCCGGAAGCCGACTATGACAAAGCGGCAAGGCGGTACTACGGCATATGGCGAAACCGTCTGCTACTTGCAAATCTAATAGCGGGAGCACAACTTATCCTCGGCGGTTTTGTCACAATGACGGAGAGTGGAGACCACCTTATGACACTCCGCATA
>JAFYOI010000032.1 GCA_017560255.1 Clostridia bacterium | reverse complement strand
GTCGGATATCAAGATTTTTTGTGCAGTTATGGACTAAAAATGCCTTTTTAAAGCGATTTATCCCTAAGTGAAGACGCCGTACGACACTCCGTTTTTTGTTATAGCCTTCTCCGCAAGGAGAAGGCGGGTTGCATAGCAACTCGGATGAGGCGGAAATGCAAATATAAAAGCGACAAGGGGTAAATCCTTGTCGCTTTTTCTTTAACTATCTCGGTTGACGAATGTAAAAATATTTGGTATTATAAAGTGAGTCTATATGCACCCGTAGCTCAGTTGGATAGAGCGTCAGACTCCGACTCTGAAGGCCGTGCGTTCGAATCGCATCGGGTGTGCCAAAAATGGCAATTAATATACAAAAAGCAGGTGTTGCGTATGATTAAAATGGGTATTGTGTCCGTAAGTTTCCGTAAGAAAAGCATTGAAGAGGTAATTGACATTGTAAAGAAAGCGGGGCTTTCGGTTATCGAGTGGGGCAGTGACGTCCACGTACCTCAGGGCGATGTCGAAACCGCAAAGAAGGCAAGAGAATTAACCCTTGCTGCAGGTCTTGAAATCCCTTCCTACGGTTCATATTATCATCTCGGCTCAAACGGTGACTTTGTGCCCTTTATTGAGTCTGCAAAAGCACTCGGTGCACCCAATATCCGTGTGTGGGCGGGTAAAATCGCCTCTGCAGTTATAAGTGATGCAGACCGTGAGAATATCGTAAATGATGCACGTCGCGTCTGCGACCTTGCGGCTAAAGAGGGAATTACAATCTCCGTTGAGTATCACAACGACTCAATGACCGACTCTGCAGATGCGGACATCGCATTTCTCAATATGGTAAACCACGATAATTTCTATACCTATTGGCAGCAACCCCTTGAACTCCGTGATGAGGAGCAACTCCCCGAACTTTTAAAGGTTGTAAACTACGGCAGACTTAAAAACGCCCACGCGTTCCAATACAACAGAAACGAGGAGGGCGGTCTTACCAAGTTACCGTTAAACGGAAAACTCTGGAAAGACTATGTTTTGGCAATTGAAAAACATCCGGGAGATCACTGCGTGCTTATCGAATTTGTAAGCGGATACACCGACGAAGAGTTCTTTAAAGACGCCGAGACACTTCTAAGTTTATAATCATGGATGGAGTAAAAATTTACCGCATGGCGGACAATAAAAACGATTTGCCCATTTACATAAGAAAGTATGACCTCTGCGAAGGTAAACCGGTTATGCATATGCACGACTCCATACAGATTAATTATGTAATGCGAGGCTCACTCCGCCATACAATAAACAAAACAACGTATGACCTTGTAAAAGGAGATATATTCATTATCCCGCCATTCGTGCCCCACGGCCTTGCAGATAAGGACAAAGGCGACTGTGAGATAATCGAACTTGAGTTTTTGCCGGAATTCATATTCGGACGTCACCGCACAATGGAGAAGATTGAAGGCGTTTTCGACTTTGCGTATATCGAGCCGTTTTTAGTCAGTGAATGTGAGGTAAAGCCGAGACTTAACCTTGCAGGTAAGGCACAAGTTGAGGTTGAAAATATGCTTGCTGCCCTTTTCGAGGAATATAAAAACCGTGAGGAAAGTTTCCTCCTTGCAATGAAGGCAACGGTTTTGCAACTTTTAGTTTACGTTTCCCGTGCCTTTTCAAAAAATATTGCACAGGACGATTCCCAACATCTTTACGAGCGGCACAGAACGGCGATTGCAGGTGCTATCTCCTATATCGACGAGAACTTCCGAGAGGATATAACAATAGAGAAGGTATCTCGAATAGCAATGCTTTCGCAGTCGTATTTCAGTTATCTTTTCAAAAGTATGACAAACCGCACCTTCGTTGAATATTTAAATGAACTCAGATTGCGTGAAGCGATGCGACTTTTAAATGAAACGGGAAAAAGGGTAGTGGACATCTGCTTTGAATGTGGTTTTAATAATGTAAATCACTTTAACAGAACATTTAAGAACTATGCCGGTATTTCACCAATGCAGTATCGGCGTGGAAATAAAAACAATTAACCGAGAGGAGAAAAAATAATGTTTAAAACAGCGATTATCACCGACGAACTTTCACAGGACCTTGACCTTGCGTGTCAAATTGCCAAGGAGTATGACTTATCAGGTATTGAACTTCGCTCCGTATGGGGTAAAGGCCCCCACCTTTTAAGCGATGACGAAATCAATGAGGTAGTAAAGATTGCAAAGAAATACGACCTTGAGGTTTGCGGCATCTCCGCACCGTTTTTCAAGTGCGAAATCGACAATGAAGAAGAAATTGCACAGCAGTATGAAATTTTAGACCGTTGTATAAAACTTGCAAATGCAACGGGTGCTAAATTCGTTCGCGGCTTTACTTTCTGGAGCCACGGCAGAGATTTTAATGAGTATTTCGACCAAATCGTTGACCGCTTAAAGGCGGCTGCAAAGCATATTGAGGGCAAGGGTATTACTCTCGTAATCGAGATGGACCCCACACTCTTTGCGTGCGACGCAACAAAGGTTGCAAAGGTTGTTGAGGCTGTAAATCACGATCAGGTAAAAGGCCTTTTTGATCCCGGTAACATCCTTTGGGTACCGGGTGCAGAGACTCCCTATCCCGATGGTTACGAAGCAATCAAGAACTGTATGGTACACGTTCACATCAAGGACGCAGATATGGTTGACGGCAAGATTGATGCGGTTAAAATCGGTACCGGTCTTGTTGATTACAAAGGCTTTATCGCTCGTCTTAAAGCGGACAAGTATGAGGGTTATATCGTACTCGAAACACATTACCGTATGAAGAAAGAACTCTCTGAGGAGCAACTTGCACTCCCCGGTGGTGCAGACTTCTCCGACGGTGCAATCCCCGCATCTACCGAGTGCTTACCCATACTCCGTGATTGGGCAAAGTAAGATGAAGAAGATACTTCTTGTTCTATGCCTTATGCTCCTCGTCTCCTGCGGCGGTCGCAACGATGTGACCGACACAACGAAAACTGAAGATACCCCCGCAACCCCCTCAACGGAGCAGCAGGGGCAGGTGAGTGATACACCCACAACCTCAGAAAAAGAGGAAGAGAAAACACCGAATACGGAAACCCCTGTTGATATGCCGAAAGAGCGTACACCGGAAGAGCAACTTGTGGACAAAAACCTTACTATGGTGCTCCGTGAGCAACTTGCAGGTGCATACGACGTAAAAGGTGCAACCTTTACCTTCACCGCAGTTGAGGAACTCGAAGGCAAGGAATGTTTCGCCTATGAAATGAAAAAAGGCGAGAGTAGAGATGTTTTTGCGGTCGCTACCGATTGCAGTGCAATATTCCATCTTGAAGGCAAGGATTTTGTTAAAATTTTCAGCGTAGAATAAATTTTATTAAAAACGAAACTTTTTTTGAAAAAGGTATTGCATTTTAAAATTTGATATGTTACAATAAGTATGTAATCACGGTCAGACAACGCCCTTCGCCTGACTGTGGATTACATATTTTTTATTTTCTTAGTTGCGAATACAATAACTAAAAGGAGGAATGTCATGTCAATTAAAGAAAAGAAAATAGAAAAGTTTGAGGTAAGTATCGAAAGTCTGGACAATTACCCTTCACGACAGGGGATAGCACCGGAGGAACTTAAAAGGATGTTCGATGCACGGGCAGACCAGATAAAAACCTCACTTAACGGATTGGTGGACGAACTCTCACTTCCCACCGCCGCATCAGACATCGGCAGTGCGGAGGGAAACGTTCAGCGTGAACTCGACCTTAAGGTAGACCGCGAGCATGCGGAGGTAATCGGTGGAATACGCCTTGAAACCGATAACGGTCACGGCGTACTTGAAATCACACCCACAACCTGCGGTAATGATGCGGAGATTAAGATTTCCGACGTCTCTTGCGGATTTTGTGCCGCGTTGGGTATGAATTTCGACGGCGGACTTACAGTGAGTTACGGCAGCGAAAATCTTGAGGAAAAGGAAAATCAGGGCGAGGTATATACAAGTCTTTCCCACCCAAGACTTGACCTTGCAAATTACAAGCCCTCGCAGGAGGAGTGTCGTGCAATTTTGGAGAATTTAGGACTCCGCCACGAACTCGACACGGGTATCATCTACTTTGGTGATGCCTATATCTGTAAAGACGGAAGTAAACTTATCCTGCATCGTCCCGCAGAGGATATCATTCCCGAATCGGAACTCCGCATAGGCTACGACCTGATTTTCAAGCAGGGTATGGATGAATATCCGGTTTATCATACCGGAAATTTAAAAGACCTTACCATCCCCGGTATCGAACTTAACGAAATGGACAAAAGTATAGTACGCTTTAATATCGGCGTTGAAGAAATCATAGGCGATATTGAAACCGCACTTGATAGTATCCTTGCCATTGAGGAAGGCATTATCGGAGGTGAGACCGCATGAATATAGCGGAAAAACTCTTAAAGATTGCGGAGAATACAGAAAAGGTCTTTGATGCGGGTAAGAAGCGGGAATATGACACTTTCTGGGACTCATATCAGAATAAAGGTAAGAAAAAGACGTATATGCTCGCCTTTGCAGGCGAAGGGTGGACCAACACTACCTTTAAGCCCAAGTACGATATAAACGTAACCTATGGCTATATGACCTTTAGAAATTCACAGATAACCGCAGACCTTGTAGAACTTTGTGAAGAATTGGGTATAACCCTTGATTTTACAGGGTGTACCGATTTTACCCAAACCTTCTTCAACAGTAAGTTTAGAAGAATCGGTGAAATCGACGCATCATCTGCAAGTGCACTTGTAAGTACATTCGCAAGTGCAGGGATTGTGACAATTGACAAACTCAAACTTAAAAACGACGGAACCCAAACCTTTTCGTCTTCGTTTTTAAGTTGCGAAAATCTTGCCAATATACAAATTGAAGGCAAAATCGGAAACTCGATAAACTTTGCCGCATCTCCGCTTAGTGCAAAGAGTATCGCAAGTGTTGTGGGTGCACTCTCGCCGACCGTAAGCGGGAAGAGTGTAACCTTTAATCAGGCGGCGGTAAATGCCGCCGATTGGTCAGAAACAGAGTATTCGAGTTGGGATGCCCTTGTGGCACAACGCCCCAATTGGACGTTTACTCTGTCGTAAAGGAGGGATAAAAGTGAGAATCGAAAAAATAAACGGAAGATGTGTTCTCGTTGCGGCACAAGGCAAGTTAATTACCGACGGCAATGACGTGCTGGGAAAGCAAGTGTTTCTGGAACTCGGCCGTGAGTCAAGAACGTTCTATGAAATTCCGGAAAGTGAGGTAACTTATGGAATATTTGAATAAGTTTGTAATCGGTGAATTGGTTATTCTTATACCCGTGCTTTACTTAATCGGAATGGGCATTAAGAAAAGCAGGTGGATTGACGACAGATTCATACCCGTACTTTTAGGTTGCGTTGGTGTAATTCTGTCCTGCCTTTATATGAAATGCGTAAACTTTGCAGCAATAACACAGGGCATAATTTGTGCCGGCTGCAGCGTGTATGTAAATCAAATCATAAAGCAGGGGATGGGGAAATGACCGAGGCGATAGTTGTTGCATCCATCGGTGCACTTGCAAGTGTAATTTGCCAGATAATCATTTCGATAAAGACGAATAACCTTACCACATACCGCATCGGCCTTTTGGAGAAAAAGGTTGAAAAACATAATAATATGGTGGAGCGACTCTACGTGGTAGAGCAACGCTCAAAAAGCAATCAACACAGAATAGATGAATTGGAGGAAAAATAATGAATATTTTACTTATCGCAGGCCATGGCGAAGAAGATCCGGGTGCCTGTCTTTACAGTCGCCGTGAGGCAACAATGGCACGTGAACTTGTGGCACTTTTACAGAAAGAACTTTTAAAGTACGAGTGCAAGTGCGGCGTGTATAATCCTGACCTTTCCGCATATCACCAGATGATAACTCTGGGCAAACCCTATGACTTTACAATGTACGACTATGTGCTTGAGGTCCATTTTAACGCACATAAGTCCAATGCCGACGGTAAGGTACAGGGCAGCGAGATGTACGTGACCTCAGGTGAGTTGGTAACGACTCTTGAGGAGCGAATTTTAAATAACCTTGCCGCAATCGGCTTTACAAACCGAGGCATTAAATGCAAGGACTTTGCGGTAATCAAAAAGGCAAAAAAGCAGGGTGTATCAAGTGCACTCCTTGAAACTTGCTTCATCGACGACGAGGACGATATGATGCTTTATTTAAACAATACCGAACTCGTTGCAAAAACCATTGCATACGCAATTGCCGCAGAATACGGCCTTGAAAAGAAGGTTCAGGCTACCTTCCGTGATACCGAGGAGCATTGGGCGAAAAAGGACATAGAGAAGGTTGCAAAAAGCGGCCTGATGAAAGGATATTATGACGGTACGTTTATGCCGGACAACTTCGTCACACGAGGCGAACTTGCAACCGTTTTAAGCCGCATACTCTCCAAGTAGTTTACATAACAACAGACGGGTTATCGCCCGTCTGTTGTCAATTTAAAACACCTAACAAAATGCCATAATTTTAAAGGTCAAATCTAACATTTTGCCATTCCTTTTTTTGTAACAATATTGTAATATAAATATATATAATAGGTGTATTGTGACGGGGACTGTGAAATGTGCACTAAAGGTATATTCCACAATCCGTCTGTAATACCTAAAATGCACAAAAGCCGGAAGGTACCGGTATAAAACCAGGATAGGTTACTTCCTGGTTTAAGGAAATGTGTGGGAAAACATTTCGATATAAAAGGGAAGATCTGTATTTTGTGTAAAAAACAAATAAGGAGGAAAAATGTATGAGAACTAACTCATCCGGCATGTTTGTAAGAGTAATGTCCGCACTTCTTACTCTTTGCATGGTGTTCAGCGTACTTCCCAACGTAACACTTCCTGCAAAGGCTGCTCCCACCGCTCTGTACTATGACTTCACAGCGGCAAATACGGCAGAAAACGGCGTACTCACCACAGACAATGTCAAAACCATTACCTACGATGTGGTTGCCGCTACCGGTGCTACAACCGAGCCGTGGGCGTTTAACGATTTTGTTACAACCGCAGGCTCAAGTGGTAATACATATTTTATGTATGCTGCAAAGAACGTAGGTTTCTATCTGGGAAACGGTACTCGCGATAAATCCACTACCGCTTCTCTGAAATTCAAGGTTTCCGCTGAGGGCACTTATATCCCGATGCTCAACATCAAGGGTGTTGCCAATTGGGCGGATTCCGGTTTTGCAATGGTAAGCATTAAGTCACTCGACGGTGCTACCACCTATGCAACAAAGGCTATCAACTTTGCTGACTACACCGCAGCAGGTCACTTCGTGGCACTTAGTAACGAAGGTGTTGACCTTGCGGCGAATGGTGAGTACATTATCGAGTTCTTTACCGATAAGGTTAAGGGTAAAGGTGTAATCGACGGCTTAAAGCTTGTCCCGGTAGAGGATGCTACCGCTGCAAGTATGACTGTTGACTACGGCTCCGGTCTTGTTTCCGTAAATATGGGCGAGACTAAGAGTGTAGACCTTGACGTAGTTATGGCATCGGGTGAGGCTGACCTTTCCGACGTTACCTTCGAGTATTCTGCGGCTGACATTGCAACCGCTGAAATCGACGGCGACAAGATTAAGATTACCCCGGTTGCTGTAGGTACTACCACTCTTACCGTAAAATACGGCGATGCAATGGCACGTACCAACATCAAGGTAAATGCTGAGGGAACTACCATTACTCCCAACGACCTTGTATACAACTTTATGGCTAATATGCCGGAGGCTGTTGAGTCAGTAGTTAACCTTTACTACACTCAGTCCATGGCTAACTCCACCGAGGGTGCTTATGGTGATGCTTACAACACATCCCATACTTCCCAGCCCTTCGGTATCGTAAGCCGTCAGGATCGCTCCAACGTAGAGCAGGAGTCTTTCTACTTCTCACGTCTTTATGGCAACTACGGTTACCTCCACAACACAAACGGTACAGTAACCATGCGTATCCGTGTGCCGGTGGATGGTAAGTACACCGTAAGTACTGCGTTATATGCTTCCACCGCTGTTTCAGAGACTATTTCTTTCTGGAAGCCGGGCGGCAGCACCTATATCGCATACGGTGTAGTTCCTGCAAGTTCTAGCGATACTGTTGATCTTATTACCACTCCCATGGAGCTTGAGGCTGGCGACTACCTCGTTAAGTTTAACAAGACAAGCTCCGGTAACAACATCTTCAATAGTTTAACTCTTAATTATGAAGGTCAACTTCCGGGTGCTGAGCCGGTAATCGCTCTTGCTAACAGTGGCGATGTTACCACCACCGTTGGTGAAGAGAAGAGCGTTGCAATCACTCTTACCAAGGACGGCGAGCCGGTTTCCATTTTCGATGGACCCGTTACCGGATTTTTTGCAACTTCTGCAAATGCAAATATTGCTGATGCAACCGCAACTATGGAGGGCACCGTTAAGGTAACTCCTGTTGCTGCGGGCAGCACAACCGTTGATGCTACTATCATTTACGACGGCAAGGAATACACAACTACATTCAACGTTACCGTTACTGATGAATCTGCTGAGCCGGCTGAGCCGGTAATTGAGCTTACAAACAGCGGCAACGTAAATGCTGTAGTCGGCACCGATAAGACCGCAACCGTATCTTTAACCAAGGACGGTCAGGCGGTATCCCTCGACGATGCTCTTATTACCGCGTTTACCGCAACTTCTGCTTCCGATGCGATTGCTACCGCAACCGTAAATGCAGATCGTACCATCAAGGTAACTCCCGTTGCGGCAGGTAATACCACCGTTACCGTTGCTGTTACCTATAACGGTAAAGAGTATACTACAACCTTCAACGTAAAGGTTGAAGAGCCGTTCGTTATTGATCCTTGCTACTTTGACTTTACTGTTACAAACAACGGCACGTACACAACCGATTATACCAAGTCCATTACTTACGATACCGTTGCGGCTACCGGCAAGTCTGCTCCCTGGGCATTCAATGCAATTAGCGGCACCGCATCTGTCGGCGGCAACACATACTTTATGTATGCATCCGCAGGCAACGGCTTCTACTTCGGTAATGCTGAGCGTAAGAAGACTTTAATCGGTTCTCTTAAGTTCAAGGTTTCTGATGCAGGTTCCTACATCCCCATGATTAACCTTAAGGGTGCTAATAAATGGTCAGATGCAGGTTTTGCAAAAATCAGCGTTAAGACAACCGCTGGTGATGTTTTAGCTACCAAGGGTATCAATATGGCAAACTATGGCAGTTATGATCACTATGTTGCACTTACCGATACTCCTGTTAGCCTTGCGGCAAATGGAGAGTACATCCTTGAAGTTGAATCAGCCCTTATCAAGAGTAAGGTAGTATTCAACGGCTTAAAACTCGCTAAGGTAGGCGAGAATACCGCGTCAAGCATGGTAGTTGACCACAACTCCGGTTTAGTTGAGGTTAACATGGGCGAGACCAAGAGCGTTGACCTTGACGTTACCATGGCAACCGGTACCGCAGACCTTTCAAAGGTTACCTTTGAGTACTCGATCGCTGATATTGCTGCCGCAGAGATTGCAGACGGCAAGATCAAGGTAACACCGAAGGCTGAAGGAACAACAACCCTTACCGTTCGTTACGGCGATGCTATGGCTCGTACCAACATCAAGGTAAACGCTGAGGGCACAACCTTCACGGCACGTGACCTTTACTACAACTTCCTCGACTGTACACCTACCTACATTGAGTCCGAGGTTAACCACGCATACTCAGGCACTTTCCATATGTCCAACACCAATGAAGGTGCATACGGTCAGGCAGGTAGCACTAACCAGACCTCCGATCCGTGGGGTATGGAAGCACGTTACAATTCAGCGGGTGAGCCGGCAGATATTTACTTCTCCCGTCTCTACCAGAACTATGGTTTCTTACATTATGAAAACGGTACCGCGGTTATCCGTATCCGCGTTCCCGCAGACGGTAAGTACAGCGTATCCGCTAATTTACACAGTGCAACGGCAGCAGCAGAGACAATTTCTCTCTGGAAGCCGGGTGCAGATACCTACATGACCTACGGCGTAATCGCAGCAAGTACAGCAGCAGGTAAGCAGGCTGTTCTTGACGGTCCGGTTGCACTTGAGGCAGGCGACTACTTCTTAAAGTTTAACAAGACCTCCTCAGGCAGCAATATCTTCAACGGTATTTACCTTGACTTCGCAGGTCCTCTTGATGGCGGCGAAGACGTTGTTGATCTTACCGGTACAACCTATGCCGATACTGAGGGCAATGCTGCAAAGAACGTTTCCGTAACTCTTAAGAAGAACGGCTTAAACGTTAACCTTACCGATGAGGCGGTTACCGCATTTACCGCAACATCAACCAGCACTGCAATCGCAACCGCAACTGTTAACGCTGACCGCACCATTGCGATCACTCCGGTAGCGGCAGGTAACACTACAATTAATGTAAAAGTTACCTTCGAGGGCAAGGATTACACAACAACAATTGCTGTATCCGTTAACGCTAAGCCCTCTACCGCAAATGGTTTATATTATGACTTCAAGGTTGCAAATACCAAAGGAAGCCATAATAACGATTATGTTAAGGGCATCACCTACGATCAGGTCGCAGGTTTCGGCGGAAGCCAGCTCTGGGCGTTCGACAGTTACACAACCACCGGCGGCACAAGTGGTAATACTTACTTCATCTATGCCGCACAGAACGTAGGTTTCTACTTCGCAAACGGTGTAAGAAATACCGAGACCTACGGTTCCGTTAAGATTAAGGTACCTGAAGCAGGTTCCTACATCCCGATGATCGAAATCCATGGTATGAACGCATGGAGTGAAGCAGGTTTCGTTGAGTTTAGCTTAAATTCTCTCGACGGCAAGACCACTTTAGCATCCCGTGGTGTTAATATCGCAAGCTACAATACAACAACATTTGTTCCGCTTACCAGCACCCCGGTAACTCTTGAGGCAAACGGCGAGTATCAGCTCAAGTTTGCTATGGAGAAGTTAAACGGTAAGGCTGCATTTGACGGATTTAAACTTGTTCCGGTTAAGGACAATACTCCGGCTGAAATCATCATCGACAAAAACTCCGGTTACGCAGAGGTTGCACTCGGCAAGACCGTATCAGTTCCTGTCGAAGTTAAGATGGCATCAGGTACTGCTGATATGAGCAAAGTTACATTTGAGTACAGCAAGACCGGCGTTGCTACCGCAGCAACCGAAGGTAACGCAATCAAGGTTACTCCTGTAGCTGAAGGTACCGTAACCATTACCGCTAAATACGGCGAGGCTATGGCAAGTTTCAATGTAAAGGTTATGCCTGAGGGTTATGTTAAGAATCCGACTGATCTTACTTACAACTTTATGAAGAGTATGCCGAGCGGCGTTCAGTCCGAGGTTAACCTCCTCTACTCCAAGAATATGCTTATGCAGAACAGCACCACCGGTGCTTACGGTGAGACCTATAATCCGGGTTACGACTCATCACCCTGGGGTATTGAGGGATGCTACAATACTGCAGGTCAGTTAGATCCCAAGTTCTACTTCGCTCGTGTTTATAAGGACTATGGTTTCATTCACAACTCCACCGGTACTGCAGTTGTTCGCATCCGCGTTCCTGTAGACGGTTACTATCTCCCGACTGTACAGCTTAACTCAGCTTCCGCTACTTCCGAGACTATCTCCATTTGGAAGGTAGGCGAGGATAAGTACCTCTCCTCCAAGGCGTTTGCTCAAGGCACAGAGGCAGGCGAGGTTGACATAGCAGATGACAACATTGCACTTGAAGCGGGCGATTATCTTGTTAAGTTTAACAAGACCACCGCAGGCAACAACACATTCAACAAACTTACATTATACTATAGAGGTCCGCTCTCCGGTGAAGCATTCATCGAACTTACCGGTACAAACTATGCAGGTCTTGCAGGCGGTGCTTCTACGGATGTACACGTTACCTTAAAGAAGAATGGTGAGGCGGTAAATCTTAACGATAGCCTCGTTACCGAGATGACCGCAACCTCTAATAATACTGCTATTGCAACCGCAGAGGTAAATGCTAACCGCACCGTTAAGGTAACTCCTGTTGCAGTTGGTACAACCGCAATCGACGTTTCCGTTACCTATAACGGAAAGAAGTATGAAACCACAATTCCGGTTGAGGTAAGTACTGCTAACGCAAAGGCAACTTACGAGTATGACTTTAAGAAACTTATCAACGGTTCCAAGTCATTCTACACATTCACATCTCTTACCGATTTCGCATATACCACTATGGGACATGCAAAGGAAATCTATAAGACAACAACTTACTGTGATTACACCGATCCGTTCATCTTCGTAAAGACAGAGAACGATGCTAAGTTCGCAATTACCGACTCTACCTACGCAGCAATGCTCGACGGTGGTATCGGTGCTGCAGTAACTCTTAAGATTCGTGTAGGTCAGGGCGGTACATACAGCCTTACCACACATCACGGTATGTACAACGGCGGTGCACTTGTTGACGTATACTTTGCACCGGATGGTGTAAATAACACCATGCAGCCCCAGTACTATGCAGGTCAGCTTAACACTTACAAGGCTGACTATCAGTTAGAGGATTGGAACACCAGAACTCACGTCCGCAACGTAACCATTCCTGCGGCAGGTGACTATCAGGTAACCTTCCGTCTTGCAGGAAAGAACCCGTCCGGTATCGCAATGCGATTCCCGGTTGGCGGTATCTTACTCCTTGAGAGCCAGGGCGACGAGGCGGTTATGACTCTCGGTGACCTCGATCGTGTAATGATAGGTGAGACCGCAACTGCTGATATGAGCATCGCGGTTAACAGTATTGCAAAGGACTTCTCCATTGCAAGTGACATCACCGTAACATCTTCCGAACCCGATATCGTTGAGGCTGCAATCATCAGAACCAACGATAACAAGGATGCGTCCCTTACCGTTAAGGGCCTTAACGCAGGTCAGACCACTCTTACTATTACCGCAATGGTTAACGGCAAGGCAACCACGATTACAAGAAACATCAAGGTTGTTGCTCCTTCCGATAAGTCTGAGGAAATCTTCATCGACTTTACCAAGAAGCAGGATATTCCGATTCTTGAAAAGACCGTTGCAGACCATGGTTGGGCACTCAACAAAACAATGACTCCGGCTGAAATTTACAGCCCGGCAAATCCCAAGCACTTCCGCTATCAGGCATACGGTATTGCAGGTAGTTATCAGGCTAACGTAAATACCGAACTTAACTCCGACATCACCTTCGACGTAGACGTACTTGCAGCAGGTCCGTACGAACTCCGCATTAACGGCGGTAAGTACACAAGCGGTGCAAAGGTTGCGGTTTACGTTGATAAGAAGTATGTTGGTGAGTATGACTTCTACGGTACCGAGAACATCGAAAGTCAGGGCGAAAAGCAGTTAAATACTGTTGATCTTGGCGTTGGCGTACATCAGATCACTTTCCGTAGAATCAGCACCGAGACCTCAAGAAATCTCCTTTGCCTCGGTTCTATCAGACTTACTCCGGTATCTGAAATGCCTGAGTTCTTAGGCTTCGTCGCAGAAGCAGACGAAACCGAACTCGTTGTAGGCGAAAAGGTAAATGCTATCATCGGTCCCAAGACCTCTGATGGCTCACCCTACTACTTCGGCAGACTCTTTGCAGGCAATGCAGAGGATACACAGAACTCCTACGTATTCACCAACTCCGACGGCAGTGTGGTTTCCTACGAGAACGGTATTCTTACCGGTCTTAAGGCAGGTTCCTCCAAACTCTCCGTTGCAGGTGTTAAGGACGGCGTTGCTACCAATAAGGACATTACAATTACCGTTGTAAATGATCCGCTTGATAGCATTGAAGCAAACTTCAAACCGTCAATCAACAATGGTGAGCAGGTCCGCATTGAGGTAATTGCCAAGACCGTAGGCGGCAGAGTAATCAACCCGCTTTCCTACGAGGCACAATTCACCTCATCCGACACGTCAGCGGTTATCGTTCGTGACGGTGTTATCTTCGGTGTTGGCCGCGGCTCATCCACCATCACCACAAGCGTTACATTCAATGGTGTAACCAAGACCACCTCCGGCGATATTGCAATCGCAAATGATGGTATCAAACTCTACGCTTATGCAGACAGAACCGCTCTTGCTCCCACCGATGCTGCGGGAACACAGGTTCGTGTTGCAAACAGTTCAATGGAACCGATTACCTCCGGCGTTACTTACAAGAGTACCAACGAAAAGGTAATCAAGGTTGATGCAAACGGTAAGGTAGTACCTGTTGCGGTAGGTCGTGCAAATGTTGACGTTACCGCAAGTTACAGAGGCGTAACCTACAACTTAACCGTTCCCTTTAATATCACCGAGGGTAAGAGTGCGGCTTCCTACTATACAGGAACTCGTGTTGAGGCTCTCCGTGAAAACCGCAAGAAATACGATTGGGCACTTGATGATAGCGTTGCTGTAATCAAGAAAGCAGACACATATCTTGAGCAGATTGATGACTTCTACGGTCTCATCACCACTCAGGAACTTCCGCGTTCTGCAACCGTCGGCTTCCGTTGGGATCCGAGCAACTACACCTGTCGTTACTGCGGACTTGACCTCGCAAACTCCACCTGGGGCTCTTACGGTTGGATGCTTGATCCGATCAACAAGCCCTGGAAGGTAACTTGTCCTGACTGTCGTAAGGCATTCCCGACAAACGACTTTGAAAAGTTCTACGCTCTTGGTATTGCCGAAGACGGTAAGTGGAGTTATGAACTTGCAAAGGCAGAAAACGCAAAACTTGTTTCAGCAGGTCAACCGGGTTACCTGGTGAACGAAACATTACCTGAAAAGGGTGATACATGGGGTGTTGATGACGGTTACGGCTACCGTACCGGCATTACCATCACAAACGCCAAGGGTGAGGCTGTTGAAGAAGTTCATACCTACATCTCATACTACAACCATTGGGGTGTATGGTACGGTTCATACGGCGGTGAAAATGCAGGTATTATCAGCAAGGTTATGGAAACCATGTTCAACGCATACCTTAACACCGGCGACTACAAGTACGGTGAGGTAGCAGCAATTATGGTTGACCGTGTTGCAGACGTTTATCCGGATATGTATACCGGACCGTTCTTCCCGCAGTTCTTCAACTCTGACTCTACAATGCCTAAGGGTAAGATAGTAGGTTGTATCTGGCAGCACGGTCTGTCCCGTACCTTCGTACAGGCATACGATGCTGTATACGACATGTTTGATAATCCTAAGGTAATTGAAAAGATCAATAGCAAAGCACTTCAGTATGACGCAGGTATCGACAAGTCAAGTGCGGTTGCAATCCGTGACCACATTGAGAAGAACCTTATTCTCCAGACCTATGTTGATATCAGAAATGGTAACATCCACGGTAACTTCGGTATGCACCAGTCCCTTGCTGCATACACCGCGGTTATCTACGATACAATGCCCAAGACTAAGGAAATGCTTGACTGGATGTACGCTTCCACCGCTGACACCTTCGGTGCAGACGATATCGGTGGCGGTAACGTATCCGCTCAGCTTATTAACCTTGTAGACCGTGACGGTTTAGGTGCAGAGAGTGGTGCAAACTACAACGTACTTTGGGTTAACTCCCTCTTTAACATCTTTGGACCGACCGAAGGCTACACCAAGTATGCCGCAGCAGACGGCTTCTCCAACCCGAAGGTTCAGAAGATGTTCAAGGCATACTTACCGCTTACTCTCTTACGTCGCTCCACAGTTCCGATAGGTGACTCCGGTGCGGTTGCAAAGGCTGGATTTGATATGACATCAACCCTCCTTGCAAAGGGCTTTATGAACACCGGCGACGTTGAGATGGCACAGTTCTTATACCATATGTATAAGGGCAACCTCTTAAGTTTACATGCTGATAAGTATACCAAGAATCCTGAAGAGATTCAGGCACTTGTTCAGGCTGTAATTAAAGAGCACGGCGAGTATAACTTCGACCGCAGTCAGCTCCTCTCCGGTTACGGTTTCGGTATTCTCCGTGACGGTACCTTGAGAGAGGCTGCAAACGAATCAGATACTATCGATACACAGAGCGATATGTGGCTCTACTTCGGTGGTGCTAACTCCCATAAGCACATGGACGTATTAAACCTCGGTATGGAAGCATTTGGTGCAACCATTATTCCTGACCTTGGTTACCCGACCTCTGCAGACGGTTCCGATAAGTCTGTTAACTGGGAAATGGGTACTGCAAACCATACAACCGTAATGGTTAACGATAAGCAGCATAACCGTAACCGTTCTTACAACAACGGTGCTGCACGTAACAGCGGACGTCCTGCTCACTTTGACGACTCCGGTCGTGTAAAGGTTCTCGACGTAGTTGCTCCGACAAACGCAACCGATTCACAGCTCTTCCGCAGAAGTATCGTTTACGTTAAGGTAGATGCAGAGAACTTCTACGGTGTAGACTTCTTCCGTGTAGGAAACGGTCTCTCCCAGATTTATCAGTTCCACGCATACTCCAACAGTATCACGGCAACCGAAGGCCTTACCCTTACCGCACAAAACGGCGGTACCTATGCAGGTGAGAACGTTGAGTTCGCAACTCAGGGTATTACAAACGGCCACTCATACCTCTACAATGTACGCAAGTCACCGTGTGCAACCGGTAACTTCGCTGTAGATTTCAAGATCCAGGCATTCCGCGGCGAGAAGTGGCGCAATGATGACATCCATCTCCGCGTAAGCATGCTTAATGACTTCGCTCTTGATCACGTAGCAATTGCTAAGGGTAACCCGCCGAACCGTGACGGTAACCCGGATCAGTTAGAGTTCGTAATGGCTAAACGTGTCGGCACCTCCCTCGATTCACTCTGGACCGCGGTTTACGAGCCGTACAAGGCAGAGCGTTACGTCCAGAAGATTGAGTCTGTTCCGGTAACATATGCAGATGGCAGTGCACTTTCAGCAAATGACGCTAAGCAGACCAAGGCTGTTAAGGTAACCCGTGAGGGCAACATTGTAGACTACATTGTATACAATACAAGCAATGCAAACTTAAAGGTTGACGGCGTATTCGAGTTCTGTGGCTTCGTAGGTGTTTACACCTTAAAGGACAATGAGTTCGTATACTCCTATGGTCAGGACGCTACCAAGATCGGCAATGCTGCTTCTACTGCAGCATATACCGGTAAGGTAACCGACTTTACCCGTGAACTTTCCAACAAGAACTACATCACTATCAAGTTCGATTCAGCAATCGATCCTAATAACGCAGTTGGCCGTATGATCGACGTTTCAAACGGCAGAACAGAGAATGGTAACGTAACTCTCCTCGGCGTTATGGCAGATCTCGGCAATAATGAGTACAAGTTCGACATTGGCGACCAGACACTCGTTACCGCAGTTGCAGATCCGACCGATATGAAGGCGGGCTACCTCTACAACGCAGCGGTTAATAACGCTGTAAGAATCCCGCTTCCCACAGTAGTTGGCGACGGCCCGAAGTTCCAGCCGATTGCAGATATGTCAACCGAGGCAGGTGCAGAGGTTAAATTTACCGCACGTGCAACCGGTGCTGAAGGCAAGACACTTACTTACTCACTCGTTAAGGCTCCGTCAGGTGCAATATTTGATGCTGAAACGGGCGTGTTCGAGTGGGTACCCCAGAGTTCACATCGTGGTGACAACGTAATCGCTATTCAGGTATCTGACGGCGTACTTACCGACACCTTATACCTCACCATCACCGTATTCGGTTCATCCGGCGGCGGTGGCGGCGGCGGTGGTGCCGGTGGTGGCGGCGGTGCCGGTGGCGGTGGCGGCGG
>JAFYOI010000006.1 GCA_017560255.1 Clostridia bacterium | reverse complement strand
GTCATTTGAAAATACTACGGCGTTTAAGTGGTTGCAAAAACATGCACATGAATACGGCTATATTTTAAGATATCCCAAAGGTAAAACCTGGATTACCGGCTATGCTTACGAGCCTTGGCATTACCGCTATGTGGGCATCCCCGCCGCAACGATAATCCACAATGAAAACACAACTTATGAACAGTACTACGCAAAATACGTAGGCGTAAACGAATTTAAATAGAAAAAAGAGAGTATCTTGGGGCACCCTCCGTAAGGAAGGTGCCCCAAAGGGTGGCTCTTGTATCAAAATTTAATAATTGATTTGGGCAAGCGGTGTAGTTATTGGCTATGCCGTTTTTTGTTACACACCTTTTCAAGATGTGTAACCCACTATGACACTTTCACTCCGTGCAAAGATGTCAGCGGGTTTAAAAATGCAACCTGTATAAAATATTATCCATAGTCGCATTTTGAAATATCCCATTATTAACTTTACGCTATACTTTGCTAAGACCTGATACTCGACGAAAAAAACACGGCAGAGAACAAGTCCCTGCCGTGCTTTTGGTATATACATTATTGATCTTAACTAACAATACATTCCGCCGATTCGATGAAATCAACAATATTGTATTCTTTTGTTTCCTCGGGATATTTATCTGCCGTTTTGCGTAGTGCAGCAACAAACTCCTTGCTGAGAGTTCTTTTTGCTATATCTTCAATGATCTCGCTTAGCCAAGAGAACTCGTCTGCGGTACATATATCAAGAAATTGAATAGTTTTGTTTATATCTTTTGAAAAAAGCTCGGTCATTTCTTCCCAACATTTTTCTATTTCAGTGTACCATTCATCCTCGATAGAAGCACGCTTTTTAATTATCTCACGAAATTCAACAAACTGCATAAATATTACCTCCGTTTATTTTGGTTTGAATCGGGAAACACCGTGGCAATTTTACCATTGGTTCGTATAACACCGACACGCACACCTTTGTAAAAACCATATATTTTCTTGCCATCTGCGACACGGCGATTTCCTTTAAGTCCGGCAACGTGTTCTCCTGCACGGCGAATATCTTTATCCGTCCACGATTTAGGAAACCACGCTTGCCCCATTTCTTTACGCTTTGCCTTTTGCATATGGTTCGGTATGTTGCCAACACGAACGCCATTAGGATAGGTTTTAACGATATTATACCTGATTCCGTATTTACCAAGTAATTCCATACCTTTTTGGCTGTGTCCACCGTTATTAAGTCGCAGTTTGATTACCATTTCTCCGTTTACACGGGTTTGGCTACGGGTAAATGCACCTTCACTTGAATGTACAAGGGCAAAATCGCTAACACTTTGTCCCGAGCCTTTGGTGTTAAGATAACGCCCGTTTTTGCTTGTCCCCATATCAAACCACCTTCTTCCCTTTGTGAACGTAGGTAGTCCAATCGGGCAGATGATGAAAACGGGTATAACGCTCATACTTACCAAAGATTTTGGGGTTATATGAGCCGTACACGATAACATCCTGCGGCGTTAATTCGGTTAGCATTGCTTCAAGTCCTGCTTCGAGGTAGTATTTATCCTCTTTGCTTTTACTGCATCCGTAAGTGCCGATTGACACAACGCTGTTTTTCGGTATGCCCGAAAATGCGGGTATGTAATCAAAAATGCCCTTTGTGTATGTTCTTTCGTCACCCCAACGGGCATTAGGAATAACATACTTTCCTTGCTGTTGCAAATAATATCCTACGGAACGGCTTACACCGATATTTGCGATTTGTTCCCAAAGCGGCATATCTCGGTAAAGAGAGCAATCGGGCGTGGAAATTATTTGAATGTCTTTCAGCTCGTCAATGTAGTTCTGCGGTATGCTGACGAACTCTCTAAATTCGGGATCTTGCTCGTAAAATACAAGCATTTCTTTCGAAGGGTTGCTTATTTTATCCCTTTTTGAGAAAGGAACGGCAACCGAAGGTATAACGATTTCTTTGGGAGCTTCCAAGATAGGAATTTCAAGGAAACCCTCAAAAAAGGCGGTTTCAATCAACTTTGAGTTGAAACCATCATAAAATAAATTGTTCATTACAGTTAATAACCTTTCCCCGCTACTTGCGGAATTTTCAGTATTTTTCTTGCGATTTTTCGCTTTTTTGCTTGATAAATTGACAAGCGGATCCGGATATGCTATAATGAACAAACGGCTAAGTCGGTTATCATAGCATATCCGACACGGAACTAAGCATTTCGTTCGTTGTTGCAGCAACTTGCGGAATGCTTTTTCTTTTTCTGTATCGCAACCATGGGCATCACCTCCAATATGTAATTCTGCCGCGTGATTAGTACCAAGAGTCCCTTTCACGCTGACGGTCGTATTCGTCCTCAAAATCATAGTAATTCTTGCGTGGGGGACAAATACTGTCGATAAAAGCGGCGAACTTAAAGAGGATAACATCGTCAAATTCATTCTCTTGTCGAGATCTCCACTCAACCGTTGTTTTAGCGAGCGTTTCAATACGCTTTTTTGCCGCCGTTTCCGAAACTTCAAAGTGTTGCATCAGAAACTCCTTCGTAATACGGATACCCCTATTGGTAAACTCACGCAACACCTGCTCCGGCATAAGCAGTTGTGCGGCAAAGTAGTTTGTTTCCACTTCGTACCGACCATAAATTTCTTTATCGGTAACGCTAAAATCGTGATTATTTAAGGGGTGTCCCAATTCGTGTAGAATGGAATATTTTACGCGAGTCATCAGTTTGCTGTCATCGTAAAATATAATCTGTCTGCTGCCATATTCAAAAATAGTTGCTGATTCACTACCAAAGGCAGTTATATCAATCCCATACTTTCGTGCTTTCTTGTATGTGCGGCACTTAATGGTAGATTGCTCTTTTACAAGGTCGATAGGAGAGAACGGGAACGTGGAAATAACACGGGATTTAACCAAAATCTCGTTGGCTTTTGAATATGCTGCTGAAAAATTAGGTTTTGTATTACTCGCCACTATTTCACTCCTCGTCGTCATCCTCAAAGATGTCATTAAACATCAATTTCAACATTCCTTCTGCTTTCTTTAATTGTTCCTCGTCCAATTTGCCGAGATTTCTTTGCAGATATTTAAGTTCTTTTTGTACTTCGGGAATTTCAGCGTTATCCGTACTACCCAAAAGATAATCTGCGGTTGTGTCGAGTGCTTTTGCAATTCGGGCAAGAACTTCGCCACTTGGGGTACGTACTCCTTTTGCATAGTAAGACATTGCCGACTCTGTGATATTTGCTTTTTTTGCAAAATCCTTTTGCGAAAACCCTTTAGTTTTCATCAACGCGGTAAGCCTTTCACTAAATACTGACATATATCAAACCTCCTTTAATATTTGCCGATTATTATTATAACCCTAAATTATAACATTGTCAAGTGATTTTATAGTATTTGTATGGAAACACCATTAAACCACTAAATATGGTCTCAAATGGTTCTCCGTATCTTGTCATTATTATAATCGAATAGTGTGTTTCCACTGCCATAATTTAAGTATTATATGAATAACAAAAAAGGAGACGCTTCCTTACGAAGTGTCTCCTTTAGGATACTCTCTTTTTAATTTACTTTGTGCCGAATAATCTGTCGCCGGCGTCACCCAGGCCGGGTAAAATGTAGCCATTCTCGTTTAAGCATCTATCCAAAGTGGAAACGTAAATATCCACGTCGGGATGTGCCTCCGC
>JAFYOI010000031.1 GCA_017560255.1 Clostridia bacterium | reverse complement strand
TTGATGAACTAAAGCGATATATCGATTACTACAATAACGAAAGGATATCCACTAAACTAAAAGGAATGAGCCCGGTACAATTCCGAACTCATTCAGTAGCAACTTAATATTCTTTTTGTCTAATCTTTGGGGTTCAGTTCACTGACGGCTCCTTTTTTGTATATCGCAGTTTATACCGCCACCGAATACCTATCGCCCCTTCCGCATCCTACTTTTACCGCAATGCTCATACGCCCGCTTCTCATGCAGTCATAATTTTATCTGCGCTCTGATGAAAAAATGACCTTAAATAAAACAGGCCATTACCTTTTCGAGTAATGACCTGTTTATTGATTTCATTCTGCCTCTTCATATCGGATCAATGCAGCTGCGTCAATCTGAAGTAAAGCTTAAACCAGTCTCTGTTCTTCTCTGCGCTTAACGATTGCAAGCGCTATGAATCCCATAACGGATATCAGCATCAGCGCTACCCCTCCGAGAAGCATAGGGGTCGTATCTCCCTGACCGGTCTTTGTAACGCCCGGCGGCGGTGTTGTAGGAGGATTATTGCCTATTGTTACAATACGACCGCTGCAATCCACCGCAACTGTTGCATTATCTCCCTTAATATCCATTTGGCCGTCATTCTTAATAGTAAGCGTCCAGCCGGAAAGCGGCTTTGTATAGCCTTGGGGAGGTACCGTTTCAGTTATTACATAAGTACCGGGACGAAGGGTGATCGGGCCTGCTATACCGGAAGCATTGGTGGTAACGGTAATGGATGTGTCATCACCGGTGATTGTGAACGTCGCACCGCTAAGATCTTTCCCGGAATTTGCATCCCGCTTATGGATCTGGAAGCAATAAGTCACCGGCCTGTTCAACATTGTAATGACCAATCCGGACTGCAATTCACCGTTGACAGTTAAGCCGTTGTCACCGACCTTGAATACAATTTTATCCTTGTTCAGTATATATCCATCAGGCGCAACCAGTTCTTCCAACACATAATCGCCATTGCGCAGCGTAATTTTAGCAGTACCATCCGCTCCAGTAACAACGTCATAGACCTTGCCATTACCGGTGATACGGAACTTTGCGCCGGCGAGCGCTGTTCCGTCATCGGAAACCTTCTTGACTATGATTTCCTTGGTAGATGGGGTATTTGTTACGGTAGCCATGCAGACGTTGTCTACTATAGGCAGCAGAACTCCGCCGCTTCCAACCTTAACATTACCTTCGCCGTCAACAATAAAGTCAATTGGATTGCTCCACAGTTTGTACCCTGCCGGGGCCTTTGTTTCACGGATGCGATAACTGCCCATAGGCAGATCCGTAAATGTTACGATACCGTTGCTGTTGGTTACGGCCTGAGCTACTGTGGTCTCTGCATTACCTTCACGGCGGTACAGTGTGAATTCTGCTCCTGCAAGACGAATTTCACGGTTCTCCGAATCCACTTTGGTTATACCAACCGTCATCCGGCGCAGCAGGTTTTCAATTTCGATCCCGATGACCTTTTCGTGGTCATCCGCCGTAATGGAGAAAATTCGCTCTGCTTCCGCAACAACATATCCCTCAGGTGCCTTTGTTTCAACAAGTGTATACTGTCCTTCGGGCAAATCCTTAAGGAGCACTTCGCCGGCAGAAATGGTCTCGGTGCCGTCCTCGCTAAGCGTATAAACAGATCCTTCGATGGTCCACTTAAGCGTATTACCAAGTTCATCCTTCAGAATGAACTCAGCCCCTTCCAGAGTCTTTTCAGGATCATCATGATCGATCTTGCGCAATGCAACGGAACCCAAAATATACGTATTAGGCACCTTGATCACTACCACATTATTATGGACAAGGTCTTCCTTATCAATGGTATATACATCTTCGCTGGGCAGATAACCCTTGGGCGCCTTTACTTCACGAATGGTATAATCGTCGTAAACAAGGTCGTCAATACGGGCCTTTCCATCTGCACCGGTGGTAATTATTTGGGTGAACTGACGGCTGTCTGTTACAGCAAACTCCGCACCCTCGAGAGGAATATGTTCATCATTCGCATCATGCTTATAGATTTCCAGCGAATAGACGCTCTTTTCGTTTACAAATGTGTAAGTAAACTCTTCATCCTCTTTGGTGTTTTCATCATAGGTGAAGGCAAAAGGCTCGCTGCCGGAAAGCTCATATCCTTCAGGTGCTTTGGTCTCTATGATCACATAGCTTCCAAAGGGTACAGTAAATGATACCTTACCGTCATACCCGGTAGTTGCATCCTCGAGGAATACGCCGTCTGCAGTATACAGTGCAAAGACCGCACCCATCAGATTTTCGGGATTCTCACCGGCGCTCTGCTTCAAAACAGTGACCTCGCGATACTGTTTTGCATTATCGACATGCAGCTCGATGGTCTCATCCTGTTCCGTAAGTTTAATAATATGCTCACCGTTGCTGATTTCGTATCCTACAGGTGCCCTGACCTCTTGTACACTATAAGTACCAAATATCAGACCCTGGATAAATGCGGTTCCGTCAGCCCCAATCGTTACAGCCTCTTTACCTGCGGAATCAACACCATAGATGCCGTTTTCTTCAGTAAAGGTCAGTGGATTACCTTCGTTATCCTTAACAACAAACACAGCCCCCGCAAGAGGTGAGGAATCCTCGGCATCATACTTGTGGATACGCAGATTACCCATAGTACGTTCATTCGTCAGAGTCAAAGTAAGAACTCCGTCTTCAAAGGTGAAGGGAACACCGTCCACAGCGGTTACGCGCAGCTCACTTCCCTCTTCAACAGTAAAACTCCAGCCCTTCAGCGGGAGCTGATAGCCATTTGCAGCAATAGTCTCGCTGAGCGCATAAGTGCCGGGCTGCAGCTCTACAGGTGCCGCAACACCGTTTGCATCGGTGATCATGTAGTTCTTGCTTCCATCTTCGCCGGTTACAACAAAGGCTGCATTTGACAGCGGCTTTTTCGTACGCTCATCCAGCTTGATCAGCTTCAGACGGAAGTTTTCAGGGCGGTTTTCAACGGTGAAGCAAACCTCTCCATCCAGTTTTTCACCGTCCACATATACTCCATCTGCAGCAATTTTAACGTGATGGCCATCCATGCTCATAATGTATCCGGAAGGTGCTTTGCATTCTGCAATGGTGTATTCACCGACAGGCAGAACGATTTCCTCCGTTACACCGGATTCATCGGTAGTGTATACCCTATCAAAGCCATTTCCGATTACACGGAACTGCGCACCTGCAAGCAGCCTGGAAGTATCCATTGAACTGACCTTGCGGATACGGAAACCGTGTTCAATTGGCTCATTGACAACCGTGAATACGAAAATGGGGTCATCTTCTGTGCCAAACTGATGATAATACTGTTCGCTTGCGAACACACCGTCAGCATCGATTGAGAACTCATACTCGTTCTCAACCAGCTTATAGCCTGCCGGTGCTGCAGTTTCCCTGATGATATAGTCGCCAGGAGTGAGTTCAGTAAAGAACGCATATCCGGACGCGGTAGTCACCTTGGTTTCAAGGGGCACTGCCTCACCCGCGCTGTAGAGCGCAAACTCTGCACCCTTCAGACGAATGCCGTTTGCATCTTCCTTGATAACAGCAACACCCTTGCGATGAAGAATGTTCTCAGCGGTAATATTGAGGGCCTCATCATAGATATCCGCATTTAAAGTAAACCGAATGTCGCCCAGACTCGTGTAACCCTCCGGCACTTCGATTTCGCGAAGCAAATAATTGCCGACGGGCAGACCGGTTATCGTTGCTTTACCTACTTCGATTTCGGTTTTTTTGCCAACGGAAACATAAGTATAGGCATCATCTTTTTCCTTACGCAGTTCCACAGGCTTTTCGCCCTCATCCGTTACGGCATAGAGCACAAATACTGCGCCCTCCAGCTGCTCGCCTTTTTCATCCACCTTCTCCAGAATTACCTTTGTTTTAAAGTTTTCTGAGGTGAATGCGGCAGTGGGCACGATACCGAGCGGAGTGGGAGAAGTTACTTCCAGCAAATACGGTTCAGGATCCAGTGTATATCCGACCGGCGGCACAAGCTCCCTAATCTGATATGCACCTGCCGCAGGAACTTCAATATCCACATATCCCTCGGCACCCGTAGTAACTTCTTGGTAGAATCCATAGCCTGCAACGCTGAATGTAGCGCCCGGCAGCCTTGCATTCAGGTTATCCGTCTTGATGATACGGATCATATATCTTGTAGCTTCATTTGCAAAAGTCAGGCTTGCCTGCAGCATTTCATCCTTTTCACCTGAAATTGAGAAATACTGAGGTTTCTGATTAAGCTCGTATCCGTAGGGCGCGAATATCTCCACCACAGCATAATCACCGCATGGGATATTATCCAGCTTGGCAAATCCGCTTGAATTTGTTACCAGTGTATACAGTTCCTCAGCATTAATTCCATTGGCATCATAATCACTGCGCTTATAGACCGCAAACTCTGCACCCGCAAGCTTTTTAGACTCATCTTCCGCATCATGCTTTTGAATGGAAAGAGAACCTGTATACGGTGCATTTTTCACGATAACCACATTCTCTCCATTCTCCGTTACCTCAAAGGGGATCAGCGTTTCATCAAGAATGTAGTTTACGGGAGCTTTAATTTCTTTGAGGTAATACTTGCCCAGCGGGAGAGTTACCTCGTTGGAAACTCCATTATTATTCACCGTAAGCAGATATTCATCGTCCAGGCTCTCCTGTTCCGCATCCAGAATTTTAAATACTGCACCAGAGAGTTCCTGTCCATCTGCTGCGCTGATCTTTTTCACAGAGAATTCTTTGACTATGGAATAATTGACCCAGTCATTCTCAGGCTTTTCTGTAATTTCTATTCCGTCAGGAACTTTCACATTACCAATGTTCACATAGCGGACTTCGTTGCTCAGCATATAGCCTGCAGGAGCAAGATACTCAGTCAGCTTATAGATGCCGTATGGAATATCTGCAAATTTTACATGGCCGTCAGCATCGGAAAGAGCATAGAACGGCTTCATATTCTTGGCATAATCACTGCCATGAACGAATTCCAGCTTGAACAGTGCTCCGGCAAGGTTTTCGCCAACCGAGTTCCTCTTTACAAACTCAAGATTTCCATAAATAAGGTCGTTGACAACTGTTTGTTCCACGGTCTTTCCGTGGGTTTCGGCAGTTACTTCGATTATGATGTCTTCTTCGGGCTTCAGTCCATCCGGATATACAACCTCATCAAGGTAATATGTTCCCATGACAAGATTATCGATGCTGAATACACCGGCTGCATCCGTCATAAATACGGTTGCTTTTTCCTGCTGGGTCAGTCCGCTGTAATTATAGGCACCGTTGCCGCCTGTTGCACTGACATATCCCGCGGCAGTACGCATGGTAAATCCCACGCCGGAAAGCAGCTTGCCATAGGTATCCGTCTTGGTAAGCTTCAGCTTTGCCCGTATCATCGTATTGCCAACAACAACGCTCTCGTTTGCTTTTGCAATAGTAAATCCGGTTTCTTTCTCGGAGATGATGTATCCCTCGGGAGCTCCGGTTTCAACCAGTACATATTCACCCAAAGGCAAATACTCCAGAACGAACCTACCCTCGTTATCCGTTACAAAAGTACTTCCATCTTCGTCGGTTCCCGTGAAGTAATATACACCGCCGCGCCGTTCGGCAACAACGTATTTATCGCCGGTCTTGATCTTAAAGGATGCACCTGCAAGGAGCGCACTCTGGTTCTTATCATCCACCTTGCTGACTGTCAAGCAGGTATGTTCGTTGGTAATCTCAACCGGAATATTCGCAAACTGGCCTTCCGTGTAGTCGTAATAGGTTGTAGAGTTGCCTATCGTAACTACAACATCTGCAGCGGGAACATAGCCGTCAGGCGCTTTAGTCTCTCTGATGGTATAAGTACCGTAGGGAAGATTCTCGAATACAGCTTCGCCCTTTGAATCTGTCGTTACGGTTTGAGCAGTAATACCCGAGCCGCTGATGGTAAACTCCGCATCTTTAAGAAGCTTTCCTTCGTCACCCTTCTTGACCAGCTTCAGCTTGTATACCTTAAGCTCGTTGGATATCTCCTTGATGTGCGCCCACTTTACTTCGCTGCCTTCATTACCTTCGCCTACTACAAAGGTATACACCGTCGAATCCAGCTTATATCCGGTAGGTGCAGCAAATTCCTTAACATAGTAAGTTCCGGCTTCAAGATTGCTGAAGGTTACCTTACCATCGCTGCCGGTTGAATTCATAGCCAGCTGATCAGTTGCCGCGCTATCAGCATATAAGCCAAATACCGCACCCTGAAGCTTAACGTTTCCGTTTCCGGTTTTGACAAGTTCAATGCTGCCCTTCTTGGTAGTATTTGTAAAGGCAACCTGCTCAGTAGTTGAATCAATAGTAACACCAATGCCCGCACTAAGCTCTGCAGAAACAACATAGCCTGAAGGTGCGCTGGTTTCCTTCAAAGTATAATGGCCAAACGGCAAACCGGTGAATTCAGCAATTCCGTTTGCATCGGTTGTAGCAATCTTCTCTTCAATACCGTTTCCGGACAGTTTAAATTTCGCTCCCTCCAGCGCACCGTCCTTGCCGTATTTAAACACTTTGAGGGATCCGTACTCCTTGGTGTTGGTCCAGTTGATTGTAATCTCCTTACCTTTTGCGGTAACTCCGTCAGCAGCCGTAATGATCTGCTGCGCGTCCCCCTTTTCATCGATCGTTACATTTATGGGTCCGGCAAATCCCGAATATCCAAAGGGCAATGTTTCCTGAATAATATAAGGTCCGGCAACCAGATTATCAAATGTTGCAATACCATCCTCATTGGTCTCCGCAGTTCTTCCACCGGGATTAAGGGTAAAGGTAACACCTTGGAGCCCCTTGCCATCCTGATCCACCTTTTTGATGATTATCTTTCCGTCATCGTAGGCTTCGTTCTCCATTAAAATCGTAGCATGTGCACTGGTTTTGCTCAGGAAAACATGCTGAGATACCGGGTCACTTATCACATATCCGTTCGGAGCAGTCAGTTCCTCTACGTAGTACTCACCGTAAGGAATGTTGTCAAACCGCACAGTACCATCCCTGGTAGTAAACGACTGGCGGTAAAGAATGAAATCATTCGTATTGGGCTCCTTATAGTACAAGTGGAATGCGCCGCCCGGGAGAAGCTTACCCTTGCTGTCGTATTTTTTAAACTGCAGAGAACCGCGTCCGGAGTCTTCCTTGTTCTCCACTTTAATCTCAACATCACCGCTGTTGTAATCTATTCCATTTACGGATACGATAGTGATCCCCTGATTTGTCTTTTCGATTACAACGGGGATATCGGGAACGGAATTATGTCCGGAGTCCTCCGCAACAGTCTCAACCAGCGTATATGTATTCGGGCCGAAATCCAGCACATTGGCACTGAGATACATGGTTAATTTACCATCTGCCTTACTGGTTGCAGAAGCTACGATACTGCCGTCTCCTTTTTTCAGTTTAAAGTCGGAACCGCCGCCGATTTCCGTATCGTTCGCCCACTGCTTATCGATGGTAAACTCTGCATCCCTGCGGATGACAACCGTAGTACCGGCTGTATTTGTTACCGTCTGGCCGGGAAGCAGCGCATTATCTCCCTCAAGGCTTACTTTAACATCGAAGTCAATATGGTAGGTTCCTGCAGGAATGGGGTCATTGCCTCTTTTGACTATGGTCAGTTTCTGGCCATCAGGTTTCAGATCAAATATTTCTGCCGCACCTGGTGAAAATTTCACATTATGAGCATATTCAAAGCAGTTATCCAGTATATCGTAGACGACCTCATCATTATCTTTGAGGCTGTATCCTGTACCGTACTGCACAAGAACAATACGGAACGTCAGCGTAGGCTCTACATCCGTCTCGTTTGTAACGTCAATAACGGTTACTTCCTTCTCATCCTTTAATGCTTTTTTTGTAGCAAGCAAAGATGCTGCTCTGGTCCTTCGAACCGTTGCATGGTCGGTTATCTCATCCTCATCGTCTATATTAAGACCTACCGTATTGCGAACATTATCCGCATTTCCCGTGAGGAGCACATAATAACGCAGCGCAATATTAACAAGGGTTGCAGGTGTAGATTTCTTATATCCCTCCGGATAGCTGCAAGTCAAAGTCAGCTTTCCGTCTGTATGGGAAACAGTAATATTGCCGAGCGCAGTATTGTTATAAACTATCTGATTATCTAATTCGGAGTCAGGGGTCAAAACTGTGCCTGCGACAGTCAAGCGAACACAACGGCTAAGCTGAGCATCGATAGTTCCGTCGCTACTGCAAAGAGTCATATTCCCATTTCCAAGATTATCGGTTAGCGTGACACTATCTTTATAATCATCCCTCACGCCGAAAGGAATGTTGTAAGTAATCGGCATGGTAGGGTCATTCAGGACATAACTGTGGTTTGTTTCATCCTTTTCAAGATAATTGCCCCAAACCACCTTGCTGAGATATGCTTCTTCCTGTCCTTCCCCCACTCCTTCTCCAATCTCGATTCGGATACTTTCCGTCACTTTGGAACCGATACCTATGCTGATTTCGCCGCTGTCCTCTCCATCATAGCCGGTCAGGTCTGTAATCGTAGTAATCTGGAACTCCATGGCAACCTGCGCGGCGGACTCCCCATCGCTGGTGGACGGGTTCTTAAAGGTCAGCGTAAGAGTATGTGTATCCTCGTTATATTCAGCATCCTTGAAATGCTTTGCCCAGTCGCGCCGCAGCGCCTCTTCAACATCCTCTACTGTCAGGAAATCAGGTAAGTTAAGAGTAAGTATATCTCCTTCCTTGATATTGGGTTCCTGATTCAGGTCCGTATCTTTAACAGCAACGGTAAAGTCGAACTCTTCGCCCTCATTTACCTCGTTGCGCTTTGCATACAGATTAACGACAATCCCGCCCTGTGAAGTCGGCTCATCTGCCAACATCACTCCGTAAGAGGTCTGTTCCGTAACATTAGGCAGCAAAGAAAGATCAGGGGATGTCTGTACCACGGACTTATCCTCATCCGGATTCAATACAACATCACCGGGCGTAAAGATCGGCTCTATCGAAGGCAAAATGCTCGGCTCTATCGAGGGCACAATACTCGGTTCCACCGAGGGCGTAGGACTTACATCCGGAACAGGTGATGTACCATCAGTTGGTATCTCTATTGGTATAACAGTATTGCCGTCGTTGGGATCAAACACAATGCCGCCTTCCAGTGCATTCGCAACCATAACCTGTCCCGTTATCATGGTTACAGCGAGCAGCAGTGCAATACCCCTTGCCAAAATACGGTTCTTCATATTCATTCTCCCTGAATTATATCTATCAGTTCTGATCACAGTATATAAGCAACCTATGGCTGCCCACCCCTGTAGGCGTACAAGTAACAAGGGTAAGCTTAAATCCATCCGTGTAACTTGCCAGCGCGGCGGATACTTCTTCCGGCAACAGAACGTCCTTTCCTGTTACCGTGTATCCAAAGCTACTTCCGTCTGCAACTGTCAAGTTTATCTCATCGCCGGCCGTCAGTTCATCCAGACGGTTAAAATGTCTTCCGTATGACTTCATACGATGCCCCATAATAACACAGTTTCCTGCAGCTCCTATCGGCGCAGAATCCGGCAACCATCCGGCACCGCATCGCAATGACTTTTTATCGACTCCTTTTACTACTGCCATTTTAAGTTCTATGGACGGAATCGAAATAACGGCATATCCGTTAACAACGGTTGATTCCTCCTCCAATGGCTCTGTGTCCTCTATCACATCCTCAATGAAAGCTTCCATTCCATCAAGCATATCTTCGTCTTCGTATTCGTATTGCTCGCCTTCTATCTCAGGAAGATGCAATCCCATGATTTCGGTTTCACCTTGTTCTATCATTTGTATCAGCTGATTCTCGCTGTTTATCCGCTTCCGGTCAATAATAAAAGGACGTAAGAAGAAAAGCATCCCTGTAGCAAATAACAGGATTAAAACGACTGCAGTCATCGCCCGAACAGCGTGCGATTGTTTTTTCTTTCTTTTGCTCATGGCATTACTCCTTAAAACCATGCGGCAACATTCATGTTGAACCACTCATAGCCAAAATCCATCTCTGGAACTATTCGAATATCCATCAGCAATCCCACAATCGTCCAAAGAAGAGCTAATGCTGCAACAGTAAGCAAAACGAGCTTAAATTTAGTTCCCCGCGGAACAACAATTTCGTTTTTCTCTGCTACTGATGCGGTATTCTCCCAACTGTTGTACAATTTTATTCCCGTTGGCACTACACCCGATATATCATCCAAGCTACTGCAAGCGGTCCGTAATGATGGATGTTCAGTCGGGTTTATGCGCTCCTGCGATAAGCTCAAATGTATATTCTTTTCTTCGACCTGCATCTGATCTATTTTTTTATTTTGTTCTGCTATAATAATCTTTTCAGCTTGTATCGGCGGACGTATTTGTCGAACCGCATGACTGTCCAAAATTGAGTCTACAGTTTTTTGACAAATAATCGCTTGCTGTTTTTCGCTTCCCAATCGCAGCAGGAATTCCTCCATTGTCGCCTTAACAGATGGCTTTTGCAGAATAATATACACTTCTTGGAAGGTAGCTTTTACGGCTCTGCTGGTAATATCATGATCATTGTATTTCTGATACAGCCTTAAATAGAGCGGCTTCGCATATTGAGCCACCAATGCCCGAAATACTTCGTTATTCTGTTGTGTTTGCTCCGACAAATCTATTACATTCATAGTCATCCCTCTATTTCAACTTTTGAATACACACACATATATATACATAATAATGTTATCATAATTTGATAAATTTGCACATACATAGTTTGATAAATTTGCGCATATATACATAAAAACCACACATTTCATATATTACACAACGCAACACCTAATGTTTGTTCCAGCCATTTGATAGGATTAGAATTCAAAAACTATCCATATATTTGCAAAAATTGCAACAGCACCAATAAATGTCACCTGAAAGGAACGCATAAAACTTGGCCTAAGGTGAACTCTTAAGCGGCAGTTCGTTCGTTTCCTGGAGGGGTGGAAACTGAATATTTTTTGAATGCGTCCCGGTAGCTCAGCAGGATAGATCGTCCGCCTCCTAAGCGGAAGGTCGCGCGTTCGAATCGCGCCGGGTGTGCCATGTCGTCGCGGACTACACTTAGTTCGCGGCGATTTTTATTATAAATCACCTCTCACCCGTTTCGTCGCTCCTCCTCTTCCGCAAAAGGTCACGCTC
>JAFYOI010000030.1 GCA_017560255.1 Clostridia bacterium | reverse complement strand
GCTATGGCGCGTACCAACATCGCAGTTGTTGAAGAATATGCGGCTCCTCACGACTTAACCTACAGCTTCATTAAGCCTGCAGTTCAGGGCAGTGATAAGAAGATGTACAATCAGGCGTATGTTGAGTCACTTATCCTCGGTAGCAATACCGCAGGCGGTCACGGTGAACTTAACAAGAACGTTGCTTCCGCACCGTGGGGATTCTATGACTCCAACACCACCGGCGGCAACAGCTACGTTAAGTACAACAATAACAATGCCGATTACGGTATTGCTATGTATGTCAAGGACAATTACTCCAGATACTTACTTATCGTTGATAACGACGGTATGTACACACCCACTATGAAGATCAATGGTGGAAACACCAAGATTGGCTTTAGCCTTTATTCCTATGACCCGGCAACCGATACCATCGGCTCGAAGGAATATATTAAGGCGACCGGACTTAATGCGGGAGGAAGTGTTAAGACAGTAGCTCTTTCCGATGCTCCCGTTGCACTTAAGAAGGGTATGTATGTTCTTAAGTTTGAGATTGGTGAGACAAACTATGCATATATGAACACCCTCAACCTCAAGTACGAGGGCGAGATCACAGCAGAACTCTTCGCATCCGCTCCGGCTACCGCTTCTGTTGAAGTTGGCAAGACCGTAGATGTTCCCGTTGCACTTGTAATGGGCGACGAGAGTGCTATTGACTACTCTAAGGTTTCTTTCGAAACCACCACCTTTGACACCGCTGACGTTGCTACCGCAACCGAAACCGTTGACGGCAGTGCAAAGGTTACCTTCACAGGTGTTGCTGTTGGTACAACCAACGCTACCATCACCTTAAAGTATGGTGAGAACATTACAAAGACCTTAAAGGTTGCTGTAACTGTTGTTCCCGACAAGGCAGATGTTATTACCGCGTCCACATCCGCAGGCGTTATCACCGTTAACGCAGGTGAAAGTGCGATTGCTCCCATTACCGTTGTTGACGGCAACGGCGAGGCGGTTGATGCTTCCAAATTAAGTGCTACAATCGCTTTCAATCCGGAAAACATTGCTACCGCTGCGGTTGACACCACAAGCGGATTTGGCGTTAAGTTTACCGGTGTTGCAGAGGGCACAACCACTGCTATCATCGCCGTAACAAACGGCAAGTCAACATCTAACGTTTCCGTAAACGTTAAGGTTAACCCGGAGGGCTACGTTGAAGTTCGTGACTACTTCTATAACTTTAAGAAGGGTTACACCGGCGACACCTCCTTACAGAGCGTACAGAAGGTTACTTACGCTATGACCGAGGCAGGTTCCGATTCCGAGGTTAACAAGAGCATCGTTTCCGATCCGTGGGCATACTACAACGATGACTCCGCTGCTCAGAACGATGGCAACAACTACTTTAAATATAACGGCAATGGCTATGGTCCTTGTAAGTCCAGAAAGAACTTTGGTGCATTAAAGATTAAGGTTCCCGCAACCGGCACCTACGTTCCTTTCGCACTTATGTACAAGGGTACAAACGTTCTTACCACCGTTAAACTCTCCAAGGTTGGAGAAAACGGCAAGATCGGTGATGCTATTGCTACATCTGAGTTTGCAGCAGGTGCAATCACCGAGACCAAGGATTACCAAATCGGTACCGAGCCGGTATACCTTGAAGCAGGCGAATACGTTGTATCTATACACAACTCAGTAACCAACGGTCTTTCCATTATCGACGGTTTCCGCCTTGTAAATGACGCAACTCTCCTCCGTGCTACTGCAAGTGTTGAGAAGGTTGACGTTGTTAAGGGTGCTACCGCTGACGTTAAGATCACCGTCAAGGACAACAAGGGTAACGTTGTTCCCGCGTCCAGCCTTACCACTACCGTTTCCGGCTTAAACGAAAGCCTTGCTACCGCAGCAGTTGGTGCTGACGGTGACGACGTTAAGGTTACCTTTACCGGTGTTGCACTCGGTAATACCGAGGCAAAAGTCTCCTTCGCTACCGCTGACGGTAAGAAGGGCGACATTAAGATCGCTGTTGAGACTTTAGCAAACTTCGGCTTAGACATTACTTTAGATATTCCGGACAAACTTGCAGTTGGTACATCTAACGACTACACCGTAGTTGCTAAGAGAGCGGCTGTAGGATCATCCGAGAGTTCAGATGCAGCAGTTACCGTAACCGCTACATCTTCTAACTCCAACATCTTAAAGGCTACCGTAACTGCAGGTGAAGGCAACATCAACAACAAGATTAAACTTGAAGGTCTTGTTGCAGGTGCCGCTGCTATTACAGTAAAGGTTGTTTGTGAAGACGTTACAAAGACATATCAGATTCCGATTCTTGTAACAAGCACAACTAAGAATACCACTAAAAACTACAAGTACTTATACCACAAGAACCTGCCTTACGGCGGCGACGGTTGGTCAATTACCCAGGCGGATAGTTTTATGGATACCCTTCCGGGTACCGCACTTCGTGCAGGTGATACCGACAACTGGCGTTTTGCAGGTATCTCTGAGAACTCCGTCTTCTACAGAAAGTACGACACATACGGTGGTGCTCTTGAAATGGGTACAGGCATTTGGACTTCTATGGAAGTTCGTCTCCCCCAGAGCGGTACTTACGAAATCGTAGGTGAGGCTACCGAGTACACCATGGCAGGTATTTACCGTATTTACGTTGCACCGAAGGGTGCAGAGAATCCGCGTGATCCCAAGTGGTCTGTAGGTTCTCACGACTGCTACTACGGCGAGAGCAAGGACTATACCGTTCCGCAGATTAAGGCTTCTCTCCGTACTATCGAACTTGAAGCAGGCGACTATATCGTAACATGGGAGAACGTGGGCAAGAACGGTGCGTCTGACGTCGCATCACCCCGACTTTACCCCGATGGCGTTTACTTTAACGCGAAGTCCGCACTTCCCCAGCTTACAATTACCCCCGCAACTACAAGCACAACACTTCCCAAGTATACCAAGGCGCTTGTTCTCCTTGAGGGTGCTTTAGCTGACGGCACTGTTGATGACCTCTACGGTATGCAGCTTGACATAACCGCTACAAACGAGAACATCGCGTCCGTTAAGCCTTACT
>JAFYOI010000029.1 GCA_017560255.1 Clostridia bacterium | reverse complement strand
CAGATTCTACACAACTAAGTCCTTCTGTGACCTCCCTGCAGGCAACTACACCTTCGGTGCAGACGGTAAGATGCTCAACGGCTTCGAAACAATCGACGGTACACTTTACTACTACGTAAACGGTACTGCTCCGGCTCCGGGTGTTATCAAACTTGATGGCGACTTCTACTATGTAAACTGGGGTGGCGTCGTTGTAACTAACCAGAAGTTCTACGTATCCAACGGTAACGGATACACAATCCCGATGAACTACACCTTCGACGCAGACGGTAAAGTTATCGGCTAATTAAACTAATCATCCCCCGACCGATTCCGGTCGGTCGGGGGAGAAAATGAACATCGGCAGGGAAAAGAAAGATTATGAAGGAAAAGCAGGTTGTAAAAAATGCATCTTGGATTATAGTCTGTAAGGTAATGCAGTCCGTAATGCAACTTGTTATCGGTATGATATCCGCAAGGTATCTCGGCCCCGATAACTATGGGTTGATAAATTACGCGGCGTCAATCGTTGCCTTTGCTTTGCCGATAATGAAACTCGGTTTTGATGCTATTCTTGTTCACGAGTTGGTTGAATCGCCTGAAAAAGAGGGCGAAATAATGGGTACGTCATTACTTGCAAACGTTGTGTCCAGCGTTGCTTGTATGATTGGCGTCTTTGGTTTTTCCGCGATTGTTGACTACGGCAAGACCGAAACAATAATCGTCTGTGTGCTTTACAGTTTGTCCGTATTTTTTGCGGCACTTGAAATGATTCAGTACTGGTTTCAGTACAAACTGATGTCCAAGTATTCCTCAATAATAATGCTTATCGCTTACGTGTTTGTGTCAGCGTATAAGATTTTCCTTTTAGCAACGGCAAAAAGTATTTTCTGGTTTGCCGTGTCCCATTCCGTAGAGTACGGATTGATTGGCATTATGCTCATTGTCACCTATTATAAAAAAGGTGGCACAAGACTTTCTTTCTCCTTCCAACGTTTCAGGAAGATGCTCCGAAAGAGCAGACCTTACATAGGCGCGGCAATAATGGTTGTTGTCATTCAGAATACTGACCACGTTATGCTGACCAAAATGGTAGGAGAGGCTGAAAACGGCTATTATGCTGCGGCAATAACCTGCGCAGGCGTTGCCCAGTTTGTATATACAGCAATTATTGACTCATTCCGTCCGCTGATTCTGTCCTCAAAAAAGACGGATGAGGCTGCGTATGAGAAAAATTTGTCAAGACTTTACAGCGTTGTCACTTATCTTGCATTGGCACAAAACCTTGTTTTTGCTATCGGTGCACATTGGATGGTAAAATGGCTCTATGGTGTTGAATATATGGCGGCAGTGCCCGTGCTCCAGATTCTCACCTGGTACAGAGCATTCTCATTTATGGGCACAATCCGTAACATCTGGCTCCTTGCAGAGAATAAGCAGAAATATCTGCCCTTTATCAATATGTTCGGCGTTGTGTGCAACATCGTGCTCAACGCGGTAATGATTCCTTTCTTTGGTGCAGTCGGTGCTGCAACAGCATCGCTTATCACCCAGTTTGCAATGAATTTCGGCTTCGGCTTTATATTTAAGCAGATACGAAAGAATAACCAGATTATGATGGTTGGTCTTAATCCTGCATTCCTTCTGAGGGAGAGCAAGGATATTATCAGAGCAATCCGCAAAAAGAAATAGTCTTAACTTTGTATATGTAATCCGCAATTTTTCCGCAGTTGCGGTTATCATATAAAAAACTTAAAAAAACAGGAGGAAAATGCAATGAAGAAAATTCTTGCAGCGGCATTAGCACTTTTGATGGTTATGTCAATCGTGCCGATGTCAATGTTAGCTTCGGCCTTCGATGCATCTGTAACAGGCGATTACTTCAAAGTAATTTCTGAAGACAAGTATGCATTGGCTCCCGGTGCTACAGAAATTGAGTTGGTAGTAAACAACGCAGATGGTACAGACCGTAAGGTTGTGCACTATTTTGAAGTTGACACTACTAACGAAAACATCGAAGTTTTGCCCGGTTATTACGGAATTGACAAACTCAATCCGGATAATCTCGCAGGCGACAGTGCAATCTGGAAGGCAGAGCAGCTCACAAAGACAGTTGCTTACTACGAAAGCCTCGGCTACAACGTAGTAGGTGCTATGAACACCGCTCTTGCTTACGACTCCAATGCTCCCTATGGTTACATGGTAATGAACGGCGTGGTTCTCGGTACTCCCCAGATCCATCCCGGCGCTCAGACATACCTTGCAATCTACAAGGATGGCACTTGTGAACTTCGCTCCATGAGCACACCTCTCGATGGAAATGAGTGGACATGTATTTCCGCAAACTTTGGTTGGCTCGTTAAGGACGGCAAGCTTACCTCAACAGCAGTAGAGCGTACATCTTCCGATGCTTCCCGTTCAATGATCGGTATCAAGGCTGACGGTACTCTCGTATTCTGTCAGGTTGACGGTAGAAATGCTCCGTTCTCCTCCGGTCTTTCCAACTACGAGATGGGCGAAATGATGCTTGCACTCGGTTGCGTTAACGCAGTTAACTGTGACGGTGGTGGATCTTCAACATTCGTTTCAAAGCGTGAAGGTGAAAGCGAAAACACAATGCGTTCAGTTCCCTCTGACGGTTCTGAGCGTGCAACAATCAACAGCGTAATCCTCGTATCCAAAGCAAAGGCAACTGGTGAATTTGACCACGCTGTTCTTGATTCTGAATACGATTACTATGCACCCGGCACATACGGCGTTGTAACTGCAAAGGGTGTTGACGCAGCAGGTAGCCCCGCAGAGCTTCCCGCAGAGGGCATCACATACGTGCTTTCTGATGCTGCATTCGGTACAATCGCAAATGACGGTTCTTTCAAACTTAACAATGTTAAGGGTGACGTAACAGTTAAAATGCTCTACAACGGTGAAGTTGTAGGCGAAAAGGTTCTCCATGTAGTTGATCCTGAAGTATTTGCACTTGCTCTTGATGAGACAGTTCTTCCCTATGGTAAGAGCATGACCATCGACTTTGCTTGTACTTATGGTGCTGACGACTGGGCAGTTTGCGTTGATGGCGCATACAGCCTTGCACTTTCCGATGCAACTGCTGCAACTCTCACCGGCACAACTCTCGTTGCTGTCAATGATGAGTCAGTCAAGGGCGTAAACGTAGTTGCAACATATCTTCCGAACACTGCTGTAACAGACACACTCAAGATCACATACGGTAAGGGCTCTGAGGTTCTCTTCGATTTCGAGAATGGTGATATCTCAATGTTCCCCGGTATGGACGAGATGTATGACTGGGCAGAGGAGAATGGTGCTGCTGCTCCGATTCAGGGCGACGGTAACTACTCTGAACTTGGTGACTCCTTCACATTCCTTTCTACTGACGTTGTAAGAAACGGCAGTTACTCACTTGGTGTTACTTTGGACTATACAGATGCGGAATTTGCTGGCTGGTCCTACAATATGTTCTTCTACACCGCTGACGAAGCACTCGTTCTCCGTGACGTTGCAAACGGTAAGAATGCAACAACTCTCGGCGTTTGGGTTTACATTCCTGAAGGCGCAGCAGGACTTGCTATGCAGATTCAGGGTCACAAGAATCCGAACGGAACAGGCGGTACAGGTGCTCACTTTATGTTCACAACAGTAAGTGGCGCTAAGAAGAACCTCAACTCTTGTACAGAGGCTGATATCCCCGAATCAAGATGGGTTTACGCAACAGTTGACCTTACACAGTTCGGTGATTTCTTCGCAACTTATGATCCGTACGGAACAAACGGACGTGAGCCGTCCTTCATCCGTTACTACGTTAAGCCGATGACTCCGGCAAACCTTACTTTCTACTTTGACGATTTCACTCTTGATTACAGCTCCGCTGTAGATGACAGAGTGCTTCCGACAATCACAGACGTAAGTTACACAACTGCTGACGAGTCCGTTGTATTGAATAACGGCGCAGTAATTACCGGCAGTTCAATTTCTTTCTCCGCTGTTGTTGCTGACAACATCAAACTTGACAACACAACAGGCAAGATTTACCTTGATGGTAACGAACTCACAAACGTTGCAATCTCCGGTAAATATCTCACAACAACAACTAACGTTGCAATCACACCCGGTGTTCACACTGTAGCATTTGAGATCAAGGATACTCTTGGCAACCCCGCAAAGGTTACAAGAACATTCACAATCACAGGTGATGCTCAGATCACACTCGGTGGCCATAATGATTCCGGCAAGAAGCCTGAATACGATTCAGTTTACTATGTTGACGTAAACGTTGCTGACATCACAGCAATCTATGACGTAACAACATCAATCAAACTCCAGAGCGCTAACACATGGGAACCGCAGGGCATCACTGTTGCTGACGGCTTCAAGGTAAGCTATGAGTTTGATGAACTCAATGGCGTAATCTCTCTCACAATTGAGAGAAACGGCGAAGCAGTTGACGCTTCCGCAACAACTCTTGTAAGCATTCCTGTTCGCGTATGGTCATGGGGCGGTATCAACCACGTAACAGATACTCCTGTTGCTCCCCAGACTCAGTTTGCAACAGGTTACTGCCCGATTGTAACAATTGATTACACTGTTACTCAGGGTCTTATTAACGGCACTGATGTATTCGGCGGCAGCAAATCTGTTGAAACAATGCTCAACGACAACGTTAACCCGTGGCACTACCACGATACTGAACTCACAGTTCTCAATCAGGCTGCAACTTGCACAAAGGACGGCTTTGAGAACAGAACATACTGTGAGACATGTCAGTCCGTTGTTGATTGGGGCACAATCATTCCTGCATCCGGTCACAACTACGTTATCGTAGATGGCAAGTACATCTGTGACAACTGTGGCGAAGCAAAGGAAGTTACAGACCTCGTTGAAATCGATGGTAAGACATATTACTTCATCAACGGTGTTGCTGCTTCCGGCTGGCAGATGATCGGCACAGACTGGTACTACTTCGATACAACAACAAAGATCGGTGCAGATGGCGATGTTAAAATCGGCCTTATCACTTATAACTTCGTAGACGGTAAACTTACATCAGGCGTATGGGCTCCGACTCTCCTTGGTTGGAGATACTACTACGGCCCGTCCTTCTACAACGACAGAGGTAGCTGGCGTACAATTGATGGTAAGGATTACTTCTTTGAGAAGGGTGTTCGTCTTGAAGGCGGATACCAGTTGGTATTTGAAAACCAGAAGAACAAGAACTGGTACTACTTCAATGAAGACGGTACTTGCGATAAGAGTGTAAAACTTCCTGACGGCTTCTACACCGACAGAAACGGCTACGCTTACAGCAAGGACGGCGAAGGTCTTGCGGGTCTCCAGATGATCGATGGCAAGTACTACTACTTTGATTCTAAGGGCTACGCTAAGACAAACGGAACATACGCTAACGTATTGTTCAAGGATACTTATGAAGCATACACAGGCTTCCATACTAAAGACGGCGTTCTCTACTACTATGTAAATGGTAAGACTGCAACAAACGGCTTGTACGAAATTGATGGAGATTACTACTACGTATACTGGGGCGGCGTTGTTAAGACAGATGGCAGATACTATATCGGTACAACCTTCTGTGACCTCCCCGCAGGTAACTACACCTTCGGTGCAGACGGCAAGATGCTCAAT
>JAFYOI010000028.1 GCA_017560255.1 Clostridia bacterium | reverse complement strand
TGTCTCCACCCTCGGTGTTGTCGCCACCCTCGGTGGTGTCGCCACCCTCTGTGTTGTCGCCACCCTCGGTGCTGTCTCCACCTTCGGTGTTGTCTCCACCCTCGGTAGTGTCTCCACCCTCGGTAGTGTCTCCACCCTCGGTAGTGTCTCCACCTTCGGTAGTGCCTCCACCCTCGGTAGTGCCTCCACCCTCGGTAGTGTCGCCATCAGCGGGTTCTTCCTCCTCCGGCCATTCATAGTCCGGATCGGGCATATAAATCGGTGTTATGTTGAATACCGTGTCCATACCGTTTGAGTAATATTCATCAAGGAAGTCGAATGCGTCCTCAATGTACATTTCTTTATACATATAGTCGGTGTAGAACATAAAGGTATCAAGGAGGTAGCCTTCGGGAACGTTATCTTCACCCCAATTAAGGATGTCGAAAAGATCGCCAAAACTATCAAACGGACCGTCAACCGTCATCGGCTCAAGGCCTACGTCGAGACCGGAAATATAGCCTTCCTGTAATTCAAAGGGAAGTTCCGGCTCTTTATTCGCGACCGGCATATACACGGGCGAGATGTAGAGTTCAAGCACGTCGCCGTATTCATAGCAGGATTCTAAAAATGCGGTAAGATTATCAAGGCTAACCTGCTGAGCAATGTCCAGAGATTCGTTATAGAACATAAAGCCGTCGAGGGTGTAATTCTTAGGCGTGTTTTCCTCAGCGTTATCAATAAGTGTATCGATAACTATTTTTGACGGCATGGTGGAAATTATGGTAGGTTCTAAATCCAACGCAAGACCGATAACCGCACCTTCGGGCAGGTCGAAATCTTCCGCTGAAAGTGCCTGAACAGAAGCATTGCAGAAGAGGGAGTCGGCTCGGTCATATGACGCATTCTTATACCAATAAGCGGTTGTGGCATCGGGAGCCTGGAAACCCTTTTGACCAACAAGGTTCGGACAACCGTAGATGGTGTAGTGGTTAGCACTGTAACCGCTATAGTCTCTATCGTAAATTGTTCCTGCAAGTTGTGATAAATTCCAGGTATTACCGACAGTTACCTTTGTAAGAGCGGTACAAGTTGTTAAGAACTGCTCGGTAGCGGTGACTTTGGCAGTGTTCCAACCGCTGATATCGATAGTGACGAGCGAGGTAGTACCATAGAAAACACGGGCAATGGTTGTAACATTATGCGTCTGCATATTGGTAAGACCATTAGTGCCATCGGTGGACGCACCGACACGAGTCAGTTTACCGCAGTAGCGGAACATATCCCTTATATTTGTTAACTTTGAAGAATCATGGAAAGGACTGGCTGTATAAGAACTGCAGGAAACTCGTGTTAAGTTCCTCATTTCAGCAAACAATCTTTCGAAGGTTGTAACGTTCTGACTGCTTATATTGTTTAAAGTTATGGTTGTGCAGGTTGATAAAAGCGTAGGGTTAGTAGAACTGGATGTTGAATTGCTAAGGGAGAAAGTATGGGACGAATTAGCGTTGAAATACTGCTTGTTCTTTGCACAACTTAAAATATATATTGAGTTATTATCGGCACGATAGAACCATTTTATCGTACCCTTTGCATTAACGTCTAAGTAACCCTTTGAGGTGCCGGTAGTGGTAGAATATGTAAGACCTGTGGTCGCCTTAAAAGAAGCATAGGTCTGATTGGTATTGGCAACACCGATATCGTCGAAATGGTCGTACCAAGTACCAACAATTATTTGGTTAATAGCAAGACCGCCGGGTGCGGCAGCCGCATTACCACGCAAGAGGGTAAGTCGCATATTCGGACCTGTTATCCAAGTGAAATTATTAACAGATATAGACGTATCTTTATACGTGAAGTAACCCCAAATTGCATTTGCATAGGTATAGGATTGGTAATTATCCGGGTCCAGAGTTTTCATTTCGCTAATGGAGGTGCCGGTATGAGTGCCAACGAGAGAACCATCTTCATAAGAAAAAGCGTAGGCGTTGTAATAGTACAGATTTGGATTATTCTCTGTACCGGGGTCCGACTGTACCGTAAGGGTTTTTTCGGTCCATTTTTCACTAATATACACAGTTTTAATGGTTGGAGAAATGAAATGCCCCATATATTTAAGACTTGCATTGCTGAAAGATGAAAGGTCAAGGCTTGTTACGGCGTCAAGACCGACGAACATACCGTGCATATTCTGCACCTTTGAGGTGTCAAAACTTGTCAGACTAAAGGTCTTAAGTTTGGGCAGGTAGTAGAAGAACTGGGACATATCGGTAACTTTTGAGGTATTGAAATTATTAAGACCTTCAATCGTTGTAAGATTGTTTGAAAATGCGAAGAAAGTGTTCATAGAAGTGACATCTGAGGTGTCAAAATTAGAACTGAAGGTGATTTTTGTAACCTTGGTATTTCGAGCGTCATTAATTCCGAGACGGAACATAAAAGAGGAATCTGGGTTTGCGTAAAGTTTTCTGCCGGGGGCTGCCAGAATAAAAGCCTTCTTGGTAGAAGAATTATAGAAAAGAGCAGCAGCATATGATCCTGTCTGACCGGAAAGGGAGACTACAGTGCCTGCAGCCTTCATGGTTTCAATAGTATCCACATAGGACTTAAAGGAAGAAGCAGCACCGTCAGCAACATCGGCGTAATAGTCATTCCAGTTACCCACGTAAATCTCGGTAGCCTGACTAAAGGGGGCAGTACGCAATTGATTACTTATACCGATACCGCCTGTAAGGATAATCTTCTTTTCAGAACTTCCGATATAGAGGTTAAGGGTAGCAGCCGTGCCGAGGGATTTTGTATATGCAGAAAGGGAGGAGCCCATAGATAAAGTCAATGCGAAAACGATGAGCATACAAAGTGCGGAAATAATGTACTTTGTAATTTCGCTGTTTATAACTTTCTTAAACATAGGGTAGCCTCCTTTCTTGAAATCTGAATTTTATTCTGCCGTGTAAGGTGAATTGTACTTTGTTACGACACCAGTGTTACTGTTTGTGGTAGCATTATTACGGGCGTCACGGGCGGTAGCGGTAATTTGTATACCGCTTACACGCTCGGTTATCATACCGGTAAAGTTGTAAATACCGGTATTTGGCTCATTGTCTTTCGTTTCATAGTGCATATTAAGCACGTAATGTTGTGTATAAGTGCCTGCAGGGGCAATACCGCAACCGGTAAAGGTAACCGTTGTTGAACCGTTTGGACGGTGGGTATGAGCAGAGGCGTATTTATGTCCTGCAATTGCGTTGGCACGTCTGGTGGAGTAATCATCAGCCGTTGGATCAAGTGGGGTAAGAAACCACTCGACACCGTCCTGTAAAGCAGCACCTGACGGTGCGGTTATCTTAATGTCGTAGGTGACCGGAACTTCCGACGTGCTTGTGACTTCAAATTCAAGATATCCTTGCTGTTGCGTTGCAGGGGCGTCGGTATCGCTCTTTAAGTAAACATATTGGTTAACCGTACCCGCAGCTTTTGATATTGCAACGTCAAAGACCGCGGAATTTGCCGCATCTTCTGCGGTTTTAGTGGTACCGAATCGGGCGAAGGAGACGCCTGTAAGAACGAAGGTAATTACCATAAGATATGTGAGAAGGACGTGAGGGGTTAAAACACGAACTTTTTTCTTGCTTTTCATATGCAATTACCTCCTTTTTGTGTATTTTTGTGTTTTTTGCCTTCCCCTTGAGGGGAAGGGGAACCGCTTGTTTTTCCCTATCTAGCCTTCCCCTTGAGGGGAAGGGGGACCGCTTGCGGTGGATGAGGTGGAAAGGAAAGGATAACGGAAGCATAGTCTATTGCGGTACCCGAAAAAATCATCGGGCTTACGATGCTCCTCGATTTTTTCGACCGCGGCTACGCACTCAAGTCGCTTCATCTGCCACAGGCAGCGCTCCTATCGTTTCCCTC
>JAFYOI010000027.1 GCA_017560255.1 Clostridia bacterium | reverse complement strand
GAGGGAAACGATAGGAGCGCTGCCTGTGGCAGATGAAGCGACTTGAGTGCGTAGCCGCGGTCGAAAAAATCGAGGAGCATCGTAAGCCCGATGATTTTTTCGGGTACCGCAATAGACTATGCTTCCGTTATCCTTTCCTTTTCACCTCATCCACCGCAAGCGGTCCCCCTTTCCCCTCAAGAGGAAGGCTAGATAGGAGAAAGCAAGCGGGTTCCCTCGCAGTAACAGTTAAACCACAAGGAGGAAATATTATGATTTCACTAATTAGAAAATGCACACCCTGGCTTCTCCCTGCCGTTCTTGTGCTTTTTATCCTTGAGGTTGTTTGCTTACCTTTCGTTGTAAAATACACTTGGCCGACGGATAAACCGTCTCCCACGCACACTCTTACCTACAAGAAAAATGAACTTTTCTGGGACACCGCAACCCTTATTGATCCCTCCACAGGTGCGGCAAAACTTGACCTTTTCTCCGCCGTATACGAAGAGGGTGATCCCGCAAACGTTACTGCGGAGTCTGATAACGGCGATAAAATCATCGCTCCCGGCCTTAAAAAGGACTCGGTTATCCGCCTTTACAATTCACGAATCAGTTCTATCTCCTATTGGGCGGCACTTTACTACAAAAAATCCACAGAAGATATTCCCATAATCCCCGATATGGATGCAGAGAACATCTTTAGTGAAATTACCACGTCTTTCACTCTCCCCAACGAAATCACCGCACAGGGTTACGAACTGCTCCGTGCTTACCACGGTTACGTTGACGGTCAGCAGATGTCCGACCTTACGGTTAAGTGGGAATGGCCTTTTGAAGATCCCGCCGACGTTGCAGGTCGTGACGCTATCGACACCGAACTTGGCAACCGTGCGGCAAATGGAGATTTTGAAAACATCGAAGTCGGCGTTTATATCTACATCGAGGACTACGCTACCGGTGGCGGTGGCGGCGGCGGTGGCGGCTCCATTGGCGGTGGCGGCGATAAGCCGGACACTCCGGACACCCCCGTTGATCCCCCGATTGATCCCGATACACCCGTTACTCCCCCGCAGTATGATGACGACGACGTAATTATTACCCATCCCGACGGCACTATCACCTACCCCGACGACGGTGTTGTAGGCGATGACGGAACGGTTACCTTCCCCGACGGTACGGTGATTGCACCCGACGGTACGATTACCCACCCCGACGGTACGGTTACTCCTCCCGATGGTGGCACAAATGCAGGTAGCGGCACGGTAATTTACCCCGACGGTACTATCGTCCACAAGCCGGCTACAAACCCCCACCCCAACGGAACAATTACCCATCCCGACGGAACAATTACCTTCCCAAATGGTACGGGACTACATCCCTCCGGCGTTCTTACATATCCCGACGGTACTATCCTTTACCCCGACGGTATGATTAAGCATCCCGACGGTACACTCAGTAAGCCCACCGGCTCTACCACAACAAAGCAGGGCACCGTCCTTTATCCCGACGGCTCTATGTTACACCCGTGGAACAGCCCGATTTATCCCAATGCAGAAATTCAGCACCCCAACGGTGCTCTCAGTAAGCCCCAAGGCGGTCTTATTTACGGCGGCGGTGTTATGATCTACCCCGACGGTACGATTCTTTACCCCGACGGAATTATTAAGCATCCTGACGGCACATATGTTTACCCCACAAACCTTGTGTATAACGAAGACGGCAGCGTCCTTTATCCCGACGGCACTATCGTTTATCCTCAAGGCAAGACAGGCGGTAAGCCCACGATTGTTAAGCCCACAGGCGGTACGCCCGACACGGGTGATACCTCCAACATGGCACTCTACGGCACACTTATCATTATGACGCTTATCATTCTCATTCTCCTTTTTATTGAGAAGAAAATGGAAGCACGCAGGAGTAAAAAATAAATGAAAATTCTTAAAATCTGCGGCAAGGTTTTATCTACGGTTATCACCGTGCTTTTGGTACTTGTCATTATCTTTAACGTGACAAACCTTGTTATGCGTCAGACTTCAAATGAATTACAACCTCGCCTTTTCGGCTTCTCCTCTGCCATTATCATTTCCGGCAGTATGGAGCCTACAATAAGCGTAAACGACCTTGTTATCTATAAAGAAAAGGATAACTATCAGGTCGGCGACGTGGTGATTTTTGCAAACTTCGGCGGCGAAAGCCTTACAACTCATAGAATTGTCGACATCGCCGAGGACGGATTCATCACCCGTGGCGACGCAAACAATACCGAGGATTTATACCACGTTAATCCCGATGCCGTTTACGGTGCCGTGTGGCTTGTTATCCCCTACGTGGGCGTTGTAAGTGAAATTATGATGAAACCCTTGGGTATTATGCTCGTTGTACTTCTCGGCTTCGTCCTTGTTGCACTCCCCGTCCTTTTAGGTAAGAAAAAAGAGGATGAGGAAGAAGAACTTGATGATGTGCAGGCGGAAATCGAGCGTCTGCGTGAACTCACCGAGGATAAAAAAGATTAAGCCAAAGGCTTCTCCTAGAGGAGAAGCTGTCACCGTAAGGTGACTGATGAGGGAAACGATAGGAGCGCTGCCTGTGGCAGATGAAGCGACTTGAGTGCGTAGCCGCGGTCGAAAAAATCGAGGAGCATCGTAAGCCCGATGATTTTTTCGGGTACCGCAATAGACTATGCTTCCGTTATCCTTTCCTTT
>JAFYOI010000026.1 GCA_017560255.1 Clostridia bacterium | reverse complement strand
CGCCCTGTCCGCTCATTCCACAGACAAACGCCGCTAGTCCGCCGAATATGGAGCAGGAAACCATAGTCGCAAACACCGTAGATATTTTTCTTTCAGGATAAACCATATATCGGGTTACTATATACGGCTTTCTGTCCCAAAAGATGCTTGGGAGATAATAATTACGAGTATCCCATCCAAGAACGAGACTCGGTAGCAAAAATGGGACTAACAGCATATTTTCGCAGTTTTTAAATATCCGTTTTACTTCCTCACTCGCATATAAATCGAGCATAGCATTGAGTACGAATATCGCAAACAAAACGGCAACTATTGCCACCGCATTTTTTACCCATATTCTTACGTGTTTTTTCTCCACGTTTGCCATATCGTGACCGGGTGTGCGTACAAACAACTCATCGCTGCGGTAAAACCTTTTCCATGCACGATAGAGCTGTACCGCCCACAAAATCGCGAATAAAACAATTATTCCGGTGTATGCGTTTAAATTTTCCATAAGTACCCGCCTTATATCCGTTTAAATTAAAATTCTCTCATTAAACACCGCCGTATGCTTGTCGTCACACGCCATATCCATATGATAGTGCCCGAAATACCAATGCTTATAGGCTACTTTTCTTTCAATTCCTTGCAGAAATTTACAAAGTTCACACACCTTGTAGTCGGGTGCTATTTTCCTTTGAATATCTTCAGGGGCGGAATGGGTAATAATATAATCCACGGAGAAATTGCACTTTTTTAAATTCTCCTCCGCCCGCATATACTCTGCACTATCGGGCATCTCTTCACGCCACCAATTCTTACCCTCTGTTCGTGCGGCTTTATCGTGTGACTCGCCACCGCCCATTGTAAAAAAAGTTTTCCCCTCAAGTGTATACACTTCACCTCGCATAAGATGATATATACCATCGTCAACACGGTGTGCCCTGCCGCCTGCAAAATCCACCGTAGGGAAACTCATAAGCATCGGGAAATTCTCGTGATTTCCGTCGATGAAAAGCGTTGTGAAGTTCTTATTTTTCAGCCATTTCAGCCAATATTTTTCCTCTTTTCCGCCGTCCCAAACGCCGCCGAAATCCCCGCAGATAATCACGTAGTCATTCTTTGTCATGCTCTTCTGCTCAGAAAAAAGTTTTGTGCTGAGTTTCTGAACATCAATGGGAATATGTGTATCACCCGTTACGTATATCATAATAATTCACGCCTTTCGTAATCATCCCAAATAGGTGCTTTCAGGGTTCTCCTACGAGGGGAGAAGCCTTTTTGAGGAGGCTAGGCGGTTTGATTTAAAATTTCCTGCATCTTTTCGTCGAGTTCGGACTCATATCCCATATGAAGAACTTTTTCTACTTCTTCATGTTGAAAGAATACATTATAGTCGTCGCTCAAATTTCCCTCCGGATATAAACATGCCACGTAGTCCCATACTAAATCAGAACCGCTCTGTAACTGTTGTCTGCCGTATATCATAATAGGGCGATTGCCACCCTTTAAAATTACTACTGTTCCTATCGGATAATATTTCAACCTTTCACCTCCCTTTAAAAAACTAATATTGCGATGATGTATAGTGCTATTGCTATGAGGGTTGCCCATTTTAGGGCGATTCTTTTTTTCTCCGACGGGTAGACCATGCCCTTTACCACTATCGGGTTTTCAAAATTTCTGCCTTGATAAAACACATATGTAAAAAAGGCGGAAACAATTGCAAGGCCTACTATGCGGAGTGTCATAAGGTGGTCTCCACTCTCCGTCATTGTGACAAAACCGCCGAGGATAAGTTGTGCTCCCGCTATTAGATTTGCAAGTAGCAGACGGTTTCGCCATATGCCGTAGTACCGCCT
>JAFYOI010000025.1 GCA_017560255.1 Clostridia bacterium | reverse complement strand
GGTTGGAACTGGACCACAAATAACAGTTATGTAACTGCAGAGGTTAACTCCAGATCACAGTACTACAGTATTACGGGTACCGTGGCTACCACAAAACCGCAAACCATTGAATTCTGGAACGGTGCCATTAAGGCAAGAGTTAACGTTATCGTCCGTGCGGCAAACTATAAAACGGCGGCGGGTGATTGGTACTACGACTTCACAAAGGTACTTCCGGAACGTCTTACCGTAAACCACGTACATAACATCATCAAGCATATTAAGTACAATCATACCTCGGTTGGCGGTTATGGTGAGATTAACGCATGGAACGGTACTGCAAGTGAGGGCTCTGTATATTCAACCCCCTGGAAGTATTCAAACGTTGCAAGTACAACCACATTCTCTCCCTTGTTCCACAACTATGGTATCCAGCATAAGAAAAAGGGTATTGCAGATATTAAGATAAAGATTCCTGCAGACGGTTTATACCTGCCTCAAGTTGCCCTTTACCAGGCACTTGGCACACCGGTAACCATGAGTGTTATTAACTCTGCAGGTACCACCGTCGGCTCAAAAACTCTTGCGGCGGGTACAAACGGCACAAGAGTTAACTTTGCAAGTGAGGCAATTGCCCTTAAAGCGGGTGAGTATACCGTACGCTTTAATAAGACCGAGACCGGCTCTGACGTTGAATCCGGTGCAAACTACTACAATGGTCTTTATTTTGCTTATAAGGGACCTATCGGTACAAAACTTAATATGAACGCAAACCGCAATGTTACTATGGCGGTGGGCGGAAATTCTACCGTAAAACTTAATCTTTCCATGTCCGATGGTTCTGCGGTTGACTACACAAACGGAAAAATCACCGTTGCTGTTGACAATACGGCAATTGCAACAGCAACTACAACCTTAAACGGTGCTTCATCATCCGTTAAATTCACAAGCAAATCGGCAGGTACTACATCTGCTACAATTACATTTACAAATGGAGTTTTCACATCAAGTCAGACGGTTATCATAAATTCCTCTGCAAGTACAAAACTCTATATGAGTGCGACTAAAACCGCAATTAAGCCCACCGATACTGCAGGTTCACAGATTACCGTAAAAACTGCAGACGGTGCGATAATCGATAATTCTAACATTACATTCTCAAGTGCAAATACAAAGGTTGCTACCGTAAGTTCCACCGGTCTTATTAAGCCGGTAGCCGAGGGTACAACAAACATCAACGCGGTAACCACATACGGCGGTACAACCTATAATTTATACATCGCAGTTAAGGTAACTACAGGTAAGACAAGTTCCAGCTGGTATACCGAAGGTCGTCGTACAGGTAGTAAGACTGCAGTTAACAATGCTAACACATACTTATCAAAACTTTCTCTCGATGACATTTGGAATTTAGTTCCTACCCAGGAACTTCCTCGTGGTGCAGCGGTAGGTCACCGCTATGACCCGGAGATGTTTATATGTCGTTACTGCGGACTTGACTATGCTACATCACAGTGGGGTAGTTATGCGTACGTAATTAAACCGTTAGATGCTCCGTGGCAGTTACAGTGTCCTTCTTGTACACGTATTTTCCCGTCAAATGACTTTGGAAGTTTCTATAAACTCGGTATCGGTAAAGACGGTATGTGGGACTATGAACTTGCAAAGAGCGAGAACGCAAAACTTGTAGCCGCAGGTCAAACCGGTTACTTAACCAACACCCGCAACCCTGAAAAGGGTGCAGGCTGGGGTGTTGATGATGGTTACGGTTACCATTCCGGCAAAATGATTGTAAACGGTATGGGTGAAACCGCAGAGCAGGTTTATACCTACATCGCATATTACAACCATTGGGGCCTTTGGTATAAGCGTGATACTACCGATACTGACGGTATTATTCAGCGTCTTTTGGAAACCTTGGATTCAGCATATTTTTACAGCGGAGATATAAAATACGGCAAAGCAGCGGCAATCCTTGTTGACCGTATTGCAGACGTTTATCCCACTCTTTATATGGAGCCGTACTTCCCGTTGTTCTTCAACTCTGACTCAACACAGCCTAAAGGTAAGATGGTCGGTTCCATCTGGCAGCACACTATAAGCCGCGTTGCAATGAAAGCATATGACGCGATTTATGATGTATATGAAGACCCCACAGTTGTTGAGGCAATTTCTGAAAAGGCGGCACAGTACGATCTCGGCTCTGCAAAACTTACAACAGTTGCAATCCGTGAAAGAATTGAAGAAAATCTTGTTCTTCAGACCTATAAGGATATTAGAAACGGTAATATCCACGGTAACTTCGGTATGCATCAGTCTTGTGCTGCATATGCAGGCGTTATCTACGATACAATGCCCAAAACCAAGGAAATTTTAGACTGGGTATACGCAGCATCCAGCAGTACCTACGGTGATCCGGACATTACCGGCGGTAACGTAAATGCACAGCTTGTTAACCTTGTTGACCGTGACGGTCATGGTGCAGAATCTGCTCCTAACTACAACGAACTTTGGAGCAGAAACTTATCCCTCCTCGCTGAAGCGGTTGAAGGTTATACCACTTATGAAGCAGGTGACCTTTATCAGAACCTCCGTTTCAGACTTATGCTTAAGGCATTCCTTCCCATTATCCTCGTGCGAAATCAGGTAGCACAGATCGGTGATAGTAGTGCTGCAGGCTATAAGCAGTATCATATTCAGGATCAATTCTTGCGTCCTGCATGGACAAACACTAAGGATATTGAATTTGCACAGTTCTTGTACCACAAGAACAAGGATAAGATAACAAATATTCCGGCAAATATTCGTCAGGAAATTCTTGACGTTATCGCAGAACATGGCGAGTATGACTTTGACAAGTCCCGTCAGCTTTCCGGCTACGGTTTCTCCATAATTCGTGACGGTACATACAAAGAGAATTCCGACGGTAGTATCACCGATACCCAGCGTGATTTCTGGTTATACTATGGTGCGGCAAACTCACATAAACACGCCGACGTACTTAACTTAGGTATTGAAGCATACGGTGTTAACGTTGCACCTGATATCGGTTATCCCACAGCGGCAGACGGCTCTGACAAGAGTGTCTATTGGGAGCAGGGTACAATTATGCACAATACTGTTATGACCAATGACCAGAGCCATAACAGAATCCGCTCCTACACTAACGGAACACCGAGAAATAACGGTAAACCCTTACACTTTGACGATAGTGATCGTGTTAAGGTAATGGACGTTAATGCACCTCCCGGATCCACTAATGGTACGGTAAACGGTATATTCCGCAGAAGTATCGTTATGGTAAAGGTTAACGATGAGGTTTCTTACGGTGTTGACTTCTTCCGTGTTAAGGGCGGAAACGAGCACCTTTACAACTTCCACGCAATGAGTGATGAGATTTACGCAACCGAAGGCCTTACTTTAGTTGCACAGTCCGGTGGTTCATATGCAGGTGCGGATATTGCGTATGAAACAAAGGGACATGTAAACGGATTTACATATCTTAAGAACGTTCGCCGTGCAACCAACTGTACTACAGGAAACTTCGCGGTTGACTTTAAGATTAAGGACTTCCGTAATGATTGGGCGGAGGATATGAATTTACATCTCCGCTTGACAATGGTAAACGGCTTCGCCCTTTCCGAAGTTGCTCTTGCAACAGGTGTTCCGCCACAGCGTGACGGCAACCCTGAAACTTTAGAGTTTATGATGGCACGTCGTTCAGGTTCTAATTTAGACTCGCTCTTTACCGGCGTTTATGAGCCGTATAAAGACACCCGCTACATCAAATCAATTGCAAGTGCAAAGATTGAGCGTACAGGCGGTGCAGCATTGGGTGCAAATGACGTTGCAAAGGCGGTTCAGATCGTTCGTACCGACGGTATTACCGACTACGTCATCTACGCCACAAATAATCAGGTAACCTACAAGGTAGCAGGAATGTATGATTTCCAGGGTGTATTCGGCGTAATTTCCGTAAAGAACGGTAGTGTAGTTTACGCTTACGGTAACGATGCAGCAAAGGTTCATACAACAACCTCTACCGCTGCATATACCGGTAAGGTAACTGACTTTACAAAGACATTGTCCTTTGAAAACTATGTAGATGTCCAGTTTGATACTGCAGTTGATGCAAACAAACTTGTTGGCAAACATATTGATATTGAAAACGGCCGCACAGAGAATGCGGTAATGGAGATTGTTGGTGCTACCGATCTTGGCAGCAACAAGTACAGACTTGACATTGGTGAAAAGTCACTTATTACCATCCTCAACGCTAACGGAACATACGTATACAACGCGGCGGTCGGAAACACAATCCGAATTCCGCTTCCCACCGTTGTATCAAGCACAACAGTAACGTTAAATGTTAACGGTGGTACAGCGACCGGCAATAAACCCACCGTTACTGCAACCTATGGTGCAAACATGCCTCCGGTTGATGATGCTATCCCCACCAAAACAGGATACACCTTCGACGGTTACTATGACACCACCGATACCAGCGGTACCAGATATTATAATCAAAACGGTAAAAGTTGCCACGTTTGGGATAAATCCGAACTTGCTGTAACACTTTACGCAGCTTGGAAGGCAAATACATATAAGGTTCAGTATAACGCAAACGGCGGTAGCGGAAGTATGAGCACCTCAAGCCATACTTACAACACCGCAAAGAACTTAACTGCAAACGCATTCACCAGAGCAGGCTACACCTTTGCAGGTTGGGCAACAAGTGCCGGCGGTGCAGTTGCATATGCAGATAAGGCAAGTGTTAAGAACCTTTCAAGTACCGCAGGCGATACCATAAACCTCTATGCGGTATGGACACCGATTACCTATTCTGTTAAGTACAATGCAAACGGCGGTAGCGGCAGTATGAGCAACTCAAGCCATACTTACGACG
>JAFYOI010000024.1 GCA_017560255.1 Clostridia bacterium | reverse complement strand
TGTAGGGGGGACGAATATAGGTACCTCTGTTGCGGTACCCGAAAAAATCTTCGGGCTTACGCTTTTTCTTGATTTTTTCGACCGCTGCCACTCGCTCAGGTCGTTTCATCCGCCACCGGCGGCACTCCCATCGCTCCCCCCTACGTTTTGCCTACTTTTGCAATCAAAAGTAGGCCGTCGGAGACATTGCAAAACTTGAAGTTTGGAAATGGTGGTTGATTCTCACCTCATCCACCGCTAAAGCGGTCCCCCTTCCCCTCTAGGGGAAGGCTTATTGGGTAACTCCCATCGCTCCCCTCACCACCCCCGTACGGCGGAGCCTCTCCCCAAGGGGAGAAGCCTATTTTTAGCCTCCCATCGCTCCCCTCAAGGGGAAGGCTTATTGGGGAAGGCTATTTTCCCTAATACCTTTTGCCGAAGAAGCCCTCAAGAAACGCATCCTGCATCCCCTCGCCGTCACTTCTGAGACTGCCGATATTTCTTTCCTCCGCAGCCTTTTCCGACAGTTTTACCCTCAGTTCGTTTATAAGGTGCCTTTGATACGCCTCAATCGGGGTTTTCCCCTCATCCACCGCAATAAATACCTCCTGCGGAATTGCATCTGCGTCAAGGTCGGGAAACTCGCGAAGTAGTGCCTCCCAACGGATTGCACCTATCTCCCCGCCCTCACGCTCTGCAATGAGTTCGCCACGCGTCTTGCCCTCACTCTCGGCGATTGCGTCAAGCACACGATGTGCCGCTTCACGCTGGGAGAGCACGTGGTCGTAATTGAGTCCTTTCTGTGCCAGGGTTTTGGCATCATTGAGTGAGATTTCCATTTCCTCACCGTTGAATTTGATTGGAATTTTCACCTCCTCGGACTCAAATAAACTGTAGGGCAAAAGCCCTGCTTCATCATCGGTGGTGTTCTCGACGATGATTTCTGTTTGATTGGTGTCTTCAAACATACTTATATCCTCCTTTCTTCCCGCCAACCCAACCCATAAATTACACCTTATCCGGCGGGGACGCCGTAATTTTTTCCTTTAAACTTTCAATTAATTTCGCCTTGCCTCGCACGTATCTGTCGGGCACCTGCTCAAGATAGGTCACCGCATCGGTGATTATCCCCTGACTAAACAGATTATCGAGCGTCTGCATCTGCATAAGTTCCGACCAATATGTAGCCGCACCCACGTCCACCTTTAACTCCACCGAACTCTCGGACATACGGCTAAAGTCGAAATACTCATCCCCCACACGGCGGAAGCCGTAGGAGGTGGTAACAATATCGCAGATAATCCGCAGACAATCCTCGGTAAAGCGGTAGAAATTAAGCCTTTGAATTTCAAGTGGCATGGATGACGCTTTCTGAGTTGCGATAATCGCCGAGGTGTTATCCGGTCGCACGTTACCAAGGGCGGCGTCACTCGCACCCATAAATTCAAGGGTTGATTGGGTGAGTTTATCAATAAGGGTAAGCACCTGATCGGACATATCCTGTGCCTTAAATGAACCCGCCACCGCGTCATTGGGGTTGCCCTGCGTACCAATCGCCTGACCTACCTTGTTGCTCCACGCCTTAATCTTGGTCGCGTCGAAAATAATCTTGGGAAACGCCTGACTTTTAACGTGATGAATCGCCATTGCGAAAAGTTGGTTAATGGCGATTTGGTTCGGAATCATCGCACCTAACGCACTCACGCCTCTGCAGGAATTTTTAACGCTCTCCCACGGCATAACCGCCACGGGGTATCTACTCAAGCCCGTGCAAATCGGCGGTTGCAGGAGCACGTCACGGGTGCTTTTGGAGCAGTAGATTAACTCGCCCTCACGCCAGAATTTGGTGAGTACGGTTACCATATCGTCCTCTTTTTTGCCGATATTGTAGCGGTTTGAGTCATGGTCCGGACGGATTCTCTCACGCACTCCCGTATGTGCCATGTGCTTTACCTCGCCTAACTGTCTGCGTGATGACACGATGATATAGGGTTGTGCCTGAACGTCGTTTAAGTAGGGATTTGCGTAGTGCACGTCGTATGCGGCGATTACCTCGCCACGGACTCTGCCCGTAGAGCCGTCGGGGTTTTTGCCCTTGGGATCGAAGTAGAAGTAAATCGCACCGTCACCGTCAACCGCCGAGTCACGAAGGGCGGAACGTGCAAGGGATTTAATGTCGCTCTGCTCTAAAATTTTCTCAAGTTCACGCTCTAAGATTTTCGCACCCTTTTCGTTGTATTGGTCGAAGGGTGTGAGGGTTGCACCCACGTCGTCGGAGACGATCATGGAGATAAAGTAACTCACCACTCGGCGTAGTACGTTGATTACCGGCTTTGCAAGGTCGGGTGCACAAAGCCCCTCCCATTGGCGTCCGATGTAAAAGTTTTCGTTTTTCTTCACCTGCTCGTATAGGTTAAGTGAATTGTTGTAGGCAACGCCCTTTTCATATTCACGCCATACACGTTCAGGACTTGCTTTTTTGTTCATTTATTGACCTCCTTTGTAGTTTAAAAATTCCTCCCATTGTTTGCGGAGTTTCGGGTTGTCCTCCGTTACACTTTGCTGTTTTTCGGGCATTTTTCCAAGTAAAAATCCGATGATAAGTGACAGTGCGGAACTTAAAATAATCGCAAAAATCGCCATAATCTCACCTCCTTTTGTTTTCTGCCGTCCCTCCTAGCCTTCTCCCCTTGGGGAGAAGGTGTCATCGCAGATGACGGATGAGGGGTAACACCCTCCCCTTGCAACAAGGGGAGGTGGTGCGTAGCACCGGAGGGGATATTTCCCCTTGCCTTCCCCTACATCCCAAATCCCAAAAACGCCTCCACCTCACGGTCATACTCATCCTCAAAAACCTCACCCCAGCCGGGACAACCCGACACGAAATACCGAAGTGCATCCGGTGCGTGAGTAAGTTCATGTGGCGTGCGAGCCACGTCGTTGGGGTTAACCTTATCGTGGGTAAGGGACGGCAGAGCACGAATCAAATTCGTACAATTCTCGAAAATCCGAAGTCTGGGTTTTAATTCACCAAACTCGTTTAACTTCGGGCGAAGCCACTCCTTAAGGTCAAGCCAACCCTGCACACGGTTGTTATTCACCCGCACGATGTTAAGACCACTCTCGGCAAAAATCCTCGCCGCAGGCTTACCCGTATCCTGACGCCTGTTCCACAAATCAGGTGGTGCAAAGCACACGGGCGGAATATCCCCCGCACGACACACCGCCTCCGCCGCCTCGGAAATAATCAAGTTGGACTTGTAAATCTCACGATAAACGTAGGCGTTCCCTGCACCGTCCATGGCAATCCAATACCCCGCAAGCATATCCAAACCGTAGTCCATAGCGAAGTATTTGTCCCACTCATCGGGGATTTTAAAGGGTTTTACCACGTGCAAATCACGGTCCCACTCGGAGAAGAACTGCCCGTCGAAAATGTCCCAATCGCCCTTTAAAAGTGCCTTACGCTCGTTCTTCGGCAGGTTCTCAAGTCGTTTTACGTACTTGGGATCGGACTCCATGAGGAATGTGTTGTCATAGACTCTTGCGGGTAAAAACAATCGCTTTGAGTCGCCGATTTCGTGTACCTTGTTCGGCTCACCGATGTCGATGAATCTCTTTTTAACCCAACTGTGGCCAATACCTCCCGGATTGGTAGAGCATTTCATCATCTTCGGGTAGCCGTTAGTGCCACGGACACGGCTTAAAAGGTAGAGGTACATATGCTCGGTGAAGTGGGTAAGTTCATCCGCCCGCACCACGTCGAATTCCATCGATTGATACTTGTAAACGTCATCGTCGGTGTGACAATGGCCGAAATCAATAATCGAGCCGTTTGTAAAATGCCCCGCGTGGGTTGCACTGTGGTACGTGAAAATCGACCGCGGGTAGATGCTTAGTGCCATACGCAAAAGGCTCTTTTCAATCTCCGGAAAGGTTCGTCGCACAAGTAACTGCCGACTGCCCGGATATTCAATGGCGAAAACAAGTGCGTCAATCACCTGTGCCATGCTCTTACCGCCACCCGCCGCACCGCCGAAGAGTACCTCGTCCGCCTGTGCCTCCATAAATTCGTGTTGCTTTTTCGTAATCTTTAATTCCATTTTTAGCCTCCTTGTTATCTCATTCGCAACTTATGTTGTAAAAAAAATTATTCGCCGATGATTGTGATTTTAATTTCGTTTAAGGGTTCAGACTTATCGTCCATCATGTCACGGAGGAATTTCACCGCGTTTATATCGCCGTTTGCCGCTTTGTCAGCGATGGATTTTGCGATGGATTCACTAACCGAGGTTTCCCCGTCTGACTGACTTAAAAGTTTTTCAAATACCTCACTAAACTTCATCATTACACCACCTTTCAAGTAATTTTTGTGCCTCCTGAATACTTCTGTATGCTTCGGCTTCTCGGATTTTCTTAAGTTCTTCTTCCTCACGAGCTCTTTTTTCCCTCCGTGTCTCACGGGGGGCAGGGGGGTTATTATTTTGTTTTGTTTTATTTTGTTTTATTTTGTTTTGTTTATATAGTGTTTCAAAATCTGCACAAAACGGGACTAAAGTGTAGCGAGTAAATTGCCGTTTCCCCTGCTCTTCCACTTTGAGAATACCGGCGGTGATAAGTTCATCTCTTGCGGATAGAATTGCGTTCTTCCCCATGCCGCATCGAGTGGAAATGCTGCCCATTGCGGGGGTGAAATCCTCACGCCAGAAACTTTGGTTCCACAGGTACATAAGCCCGTGCCAAAGGGCGATAGCCTTGTGAGAGAGTGGGTTTCGCTCAAGAAATTCGTAAAACGCCCGAATTTCCACGAGGTAGTTTATGTCGGTGTCTTTTTCCAATAAATCAACTCCTTTCCGTGCTTGTGGGTGTGTGTGGATACGTTGTGGGTGTAGGTGGATACATTGTAGGTGGTGGTGGATACGTTGTAGGTGGTGGTATTTAGCCTCTCCCGTCTCCCCTAGCCTCCCTTGCCTTGCATCAGTTTTTCAAAAAGGCAAGTAGTAATCCCCTTTGGGGGCTGGTTATGCAGGGGGGCGGTTTGAAGCCCCCATGCCGTTTAGGGGGTTGTAGGGGGGACGAATATAGGTACCTCTGTTGCGGTACCCGAAAAAATCATCGGGATTTTGCTAATCCTCGATTTTTTCGACCGCTGCCACTCGCTCAGGTCGTTTCATCCGCCACCGGCGGCACTCCCATCGCTCCCCCCGACAACCCCCTAAACGGCATGGGGGCGTCAAACCGCCCCCCTGCATAACCAGCCCCCAAAGGGGATTACTACTTGCCTTTTTGA
>JAFYOI010000023.1 GCA_017560255.1 Clostridia bacterium | reverse complement strand
TGTAGGGGGGACTCGGAACCCCCCTACGTTTTGCCTACTTTTGCAATCAAAAGTAGGCCGTCGGAGACACTGCAAAAACTCGAAGTTTGGAAATAGTTGTGAGGTGGACACCTCGTTCGTATTTGACAATCCCTCCACCACCTGCGGTGGTCCCCCTCCCTTTAGGCAAGGGAGGCTTGTTACACCTCATCCGAGTTGCTTCGCAACCCACCTTCCCCTCAAGGGGAAGGCTAAATATCCCCTCCGGTGCTACGCACCACCTCCCCTTTAGGCAAGGGGAGGCTATGGGGGTGGGGGTTATTTGGTTTCGGCGGTGGTGTAATAGGCACGGATGAGGGTTGCCATTTGCTCTTCACTAAAGCCTAGTGCTTCCGCTGCTTCGGATATTGTCATTCTTCCGTTTAGCACTCGTTTTGCCACGTCCTTTATCGCACTTTCGTTAAAGCCGTTTGTGCTTGATTTCTTCTTACTTCCGCTTTGTGCCTTTACCGTTAGTGCTCGGTTTTTATATTCCAAATCCTTCTGCTTCCACTTGTCCTGCCATGCTCTCTCCTCTGCTATCTGCTTATCTTCCCTTGCGTACGCCTCCTTTCGGATTGCGTCGTCACGGGCGTTTGCCGCGTCCTGCTCTCTTTTGCGGGTTAAGGAATTTGCCGCCTCAATATCAAACTGTGCGTTCATATTCGCACGTTCTCGACCAAGACCAATAAGTGCGTTATACATATTCGCATAAATCTCGTACTGCTCTCGATTGCCCTCTTCCCTCGCCTGATCGCAAAGGCTTGTGAGTTCACGCATTGCGTCCGCCCTCGCCTTTTCATTACCCGCAAGTGCCTCCTGATACGTTACGCCGAGTTTTGCAAGTGAGGTTTCGCTAAAACCCGAATTTGCAAGGCCGAGTCGGGCGATTTGCTGTGCTCTTACGCCGTAGGGATTGATACTTTGGAGATAGGCGTTATAACTGTTGCGGTCTGCCTCCTCCTTCTCCCGCTTTATCAATGCCTCCCTCTTCTTTAGTTCTCGGAGCCTTTGATTCATTCGTGCCTGACTTGCCGCCGTCTGTGCGGAATACGCCTCCTTGGTTATGGTGTCAAGACTTGCCATACTCTTGTCATAATTGCTTTTTGCACCACTCATGGTGGGGGTTATGCCAAGTTGCGGATCGTTATAATAGGCAGAGCCCTCTTTTTGCATTGTTATTCCCGTGGGGACTTTGGTGGTTTTTGCCTCGTCCATATACGCCGTGTCCCCGTCGTAATACGCCTGATAGGACTTACCGCCCCAATCGAAGGTATCGCCGCTTGTTGCGGGGTTTACCTTTACCCCGCCGTTTTTACTCTTAAAGTACATTCCGCCGCCGGTATTTACCACCGAGCCGTCGGGCACTTTATTTTTAAGGGTTGCGTCACTATAGGTTACTCCGTTATGGATATAACCTGTGTGCTGACGCCCCTCTTTATCGGTATAAGTTGTCTGTTTTGCCATTTTATTCTCCTTTCTACTTTGCAAAGCCGCCTTTTTTATAGTGCCAACGGATGGAAACCACGCCCATTCCGCTGTTTACTTTGTCGTTTTCAATGATTATCTGCATCATTCGGCAGTCCTTGACCTTCTTGTTAAAGGGCAAAAACGAGAAGGGCAACGTGTTGAAGGTGAAGTCGGTAAAGTCCATATCTTCAAAGGAAAAACGCCTGTTCTCCTCGGCATTTGCCTCTACGCCGAAGTCCTTTTCCGTACGGATTTTTACACGGACAAAGCCGCCCTTTTTATAGGTTTTTACATACACGCCGCTGCCTCGGCGAGTTATGAGTTTTAAGGCGTTAAAGTCGCCGCCGTCCTCCATTTTCGTCGCCCAACGGGCGTAAATCGCCTCGCCGTTATCGGAAAATGCGGTGCTTAAATACTCCCCGTCTGCGTCCTTCATATCGTTGTTGAAGCGGTAGAGTTTACCCTCATTATCCCCGAAATAAAGCACGTCGCCATCTACACAAACCGCACGGGCGGGTACGTTTTCAAAGTAGTACCACTCGTACTCGAAATCACCCGTAACGTTACGCACGTAACTCCTGCCACGGGAGTCGGCAAGGTACACCCGCCCGTTTATAAACACCATATAAAAACCCTGCCACACCGCGGAAATCGCGTCTTTTAAGTTCGGCTCTGCCGTAAGGCGGGGGTTTATCCGTGATGACCGTGAACGGATTGACTTCTCCTGTGTTATATTCTCACTGCCGATAGCGAAAATTCCGCTAGGCGTTAAAAACAGCGGATCGGAAAGGAAGGTGCAGTTGCAGGCGTTTGTTATGCACTCTTCCCCTGAAATTCCCGCCACAATCGGGTAATATGCACCCTCCTCGTTCATATTCCGTGAACGGAGGTAGATTGTTGCCTCGTCGCTTTTGGTATGGATTGCAAGGTGGTCGCCGATTTTGGAGTAGCCGAGGATTTTCTCGTTTGAGGTAATGCTATCCTCACGCTTTTCGTCCCACGTGCCGATATTGGTGTAGGAAAGATCGGAAAAATAGGTGCCGTCGAAGAGTTCGGAGTAGAAATCCGTATTGGGATAGTCGGGATTTCCGCCGAGGAAAATGCGGTTGTCATAGGTTGTGATGAAGGTGCATTTTTCGATTATCGGCACATACTCGTCACTTGTTGTATATTCCACCATAATCTCGTCCCCCACGCCCTTTGAATGGTAGGTTTCGGGCAGGTCCATACAGTAGGTAGAGCCGTCGCTTGTAAAATAGGTGTTTTTCGGGCGGATTTCCTTGCCGCCTTTAAAATACAGTTTCACCGTGGCGGGATCTACGTTTTGGTTAATGGAGATGACATTCACGCCCTCGTCCGGGATTGCGATGCCCACGCATCTTGTGCGTACGAGCATATTAAAGGGTTGGTAGGTCATACCGTGTTCCAGGTGATTGTCCGCCTGACTTATGACCTGCGGCACGGTTGCCACCTCTCGCACGTGGTTTAAACTCTCGCCGTCGTAGACTAAAAAGTCCCCGCCCGTGAGTATCCACAACTTGTCGCAGAAGATGCAGGAGGTACTTTTCCCGTCGGTGATATTGCTGATAAGCGGTGTGTCGTCACGGTAGATTTTATCACCCGAATGGACTAAAATTTCCTCATTATAGGTGAAAATGCCGTTAATTCGTTGCGGATATGTTTGGATTTCTCGGTAGCCAACACGCTTTTCAGGATGCCCTGCGGCGTTTGGAATCATATTCACCGCATCGGGTGAACGTCTGGAGTCCACCATTGCGGGATCGCAGGAGAAATCCACGCCCAAAAACTTGTCAAAGCAGATGCTATTCATCATTTTGACCTCCGTATACGTCCTGAATGTCGGTGAAAATGTAGCGGATTAGTGCGGATTTTGCCGATTCATAGCGGCGGTAGAAGTTAATATATCCTGCGTCGTCTAAGTCGTCACGGAGGAAATGTGCGGCGAGGTAGAGGGAAATTGCGTGGCAGATTTCCTCGTCTGCGGTGATTTCACCGTCGATGGTTTGGATTTTATTCACGGTGGCGTTGCGATATGTTGTGACGGGTTTTAAATCATCGATGCAGCCGTTTATAAGGTTTAGTGCGTGTGCGGAAAATGCCCGGTCGTCTCCGGGCTTCTCCATAAGATATGACAATGCGTTCTCAAAAACAGTTTTTCCTGTCAAAGAATCACTCCTTTCGTTTTTGTTTAATGGGGTGTGGCCGACGGAGGGGATATTTTGCCTTCTCCCGTCTCCCCTAGCCTCCCAAGTCTCGCGGGAGGGGAACCACCGCAGGTGGTGGAGGGATTGTCAAATACGGATGAGGTGTCTACCCCGCAACCATTCACAAACCGCAAGTTTTTGCAATGTCTCCGACGGCATACTTTTGAGTGTCAAAAGTATGCAAAACCATCGGGGCGAAGTATGTACCTCTGTTGCGGTACCCGAAATTTCA
>JAFYOI010000022.1 GCA_017560255.1 Clostridia bacterium | reverse complement strand
GCAGCGGTCGAAAAAATCAAGAAAAAGCGTAAGCCCGAAGATTTTTTCGGGTACCGCAACAGAGGTACCTATATTCGTCCCCCCTACAACCCCCTAAACGGCATGGGGGCTACAAACCGCCCCCCTGCATAACCAGCCCCCCAAAGGGGATTACTACTTGCCTTTTTAAAAAACTGATACGAGGCTAGGAGAAAATCACATCCCGTCGATGCTGTATAAGAAGGGCGAGCGTCGAGGGAAAATGACAAAATTCGACAAAAATGCGACGAAATGGCAAAAAGTTGTTAACAAACCCCTCATCCGTTAACAAAACTCACCTCAATTTGTCGAACGATGTCGAATGCAAGAACAACAATATGACAAAATTCGACAAAGCAAAATTTACAAATGTCGAATAGTGTCGAAAATTGAAAGGAGAAAAAATAATATGGCAATTAATTTACACGAAAAATACGCAAAGGAAATCAGCACGGTATTCACCCGTGAAAGCCTTATCGCAGGCAGACTTTCCGATAATTTTGACTTTAGCGGTGTTAAGACGGTAAACGTTGTAACACCCATTACCGTTCCCATGGTGGACTATACCCGTGGCGGCGTTAATCGTTACGGCACACCCATTGAGATGGAGGACGTGGTGCAGGAGATGACTCTCACTCAGGACAAGTCCTTCTCCATGACCATCGACAAGGGAAATGATGCGGACACAAACGGCGTAAAGGCGGCAGGTAAGATGCTCTCCCTTCAGATTGCGGAGCAGGCGGTACCCCTTATGGACACCTACTGTTTAAACAAACTCGCACACAATGCGGGCGTTATCACACAGGGCGAGGCACTCACTCGTGAGAACGTGTGCAGCCGCATCACCGCAGGCACAACCGCACTTGATAACGCAGAAGTTCCCGCAGATGACCGCACACTCTACATCACCGCAGAGGGCTATGCACTTTTACGCAAGTCCGATGAATTTATGCGATGCGACGCACTTTTAAATCAGTCACTCACCAAAGGTCAGGTGGGCACCTACGACGGAATGGCGGTAGTGAAAGTGCCGGAGAGCAGATGGCCGAAGAATGTAAACTTCATTATCGTACATAAGTCCGCCGCTTGTGCACCGGTTAAACTCAACGATACTAAACTCCACAACGATCCGCCGGGTATCTCCGGTAACCTCCTTGAGGGCAGACAGTACTATGACCTTTTCGTGCTTGGTGCACGTGCAAAGGGCATCTTTGTGGACGTAGATGATGATGCCACCCTTGTTGAAGCACCGGTAATCGGAGATGATGGCAAGATCACCTGTGCAACCGCAGGTGCGAAGATTAAGTACACCACCGACGGCTCCGATCCCCGCTATTCAAAGAGTGCCATTGAGGGCAGCACCGCACCTATGGCAAGTGTGGTCAAGGCGTGTGCGTACCTAGAGGGAGCATTCCCCTCAGGCGTAACCACCGTCAGCAAGTAGAAAAGACAGAAAAAGCCTTCCCCTTGAGGGGAGCGATGGGAGTTACCCAATAAGCCTTCCCCTTGAGGGGAAGGGGGACCGTCGTAGACGGTGGATGAGGTGTGAATCAACCACCATTTCCAAACTTCAAGTTTTGCAGTGTCTCCGACGGCCTACTTTTGATTGCAAAAGTAGGCAAAACGTAGGGGGGTTCCGAGTCCCCCCTACAACCCCCTAAACGGCATGGGGGCTACAAACCGCCCCCCTGCATAACCAGCCCCCAAAGGGGATTACTACTTGC
>JAFYOI010000021.1 GCA_017560255.1 Clostridia bacterium | reverse complement strand
TATCTTTAAGGGAAGCGACGGCGTAAACTACGCACAGGTAACCGTAAAGGTAGAGGTAGTAACATTAGCATCTAAGGTAACCTTAAGTGAAGGTGGATACGTAGATGCAGTAAACGGAGCAGATCTTCCCACCATCACCCCACCTACAAAGGTAGGATATATCTTTGACGGATACTATGATGGAGAAGGCGGTACCGGAACCAAGTACTACAACGCAGACGGTAGCGGTGCAAGAGTATGGGATAAGTTCGGAGACGTAACCCTTTATGCGAAATGGGTAGAGGGAAATGACATCTTCGGTAGCAAAGGCGTCTTTATGAGAAACATAAAGACCAATGACGGCAAGTACAAGGTATACTTATTCTCAGGTATCGATAGCCTTAAGTACAAGCATGTAGGTTTTGAAGTAAGTGTAAATGGCGAAATACGCAAGATTTACACAAAATTTGTATTCGGTACCGTAACGGCGACAAATGATATCGTAACTCCTGCAAAACTTGGTGCTAAATGCAACTTCTTGTTTGGACAATCCTTGGATTTTGGCGAGGATATGAAGAATGCGGTAATCACATACCGTCCCTACGCTGTTGACAAACAGGGCAAAACCGTTTACGGAAAATCCATAACCATAAACGGTGTCTATACAAAAAATTAAGTTCAGACAAAACCCCGCAATCCCAGGATTGCGGGGTTTTTATTTGAAATGGCACCAAAAGAACAAAACTTGTGCAAAATAACGGAAAAACAAATTGAAAAAATGCGGATTTGTGATTGACACTTGCATAACTCTATTGTATAATATAATGTACGATAAAGTGGATAGTTATCTGAAAAAATGTTTGAAAGGGAGATGTTGTGGTGAAACAGACCTTTAGAAAATTACTTGTCACAGTGCTTGTTCTCTGCACCTTTGTCGGCGTATTACCGATGATTGCAGCAGAAGATTTTACTGCACAGGCGGCAGCAGCAACCGTATATTATGACTTTAGAAAGGGTAATAACGGCTACCCCAATGCGGCGGCTGATAAGGTCACGGCATTTAAGGCTCTCACTTATGATGAGGTTGCGGCACGTAATACAACAATTACCTCCGGTGCGTGGGCATATCATAGTTATAGTGCTACACCGGACAGCTCTGCAGCAAGCACTGAGCAGACCTCTTTTACAAGCGGTTCGTTCTTCTATTATCATTATGATAAAACCAAGGGCTTTACAATGCTCACCGGTGCTCGCCAAGGTGTTCTTACAGCAGGAATTAAGTTTAAGGGTATGAATGCAGGTAAGTATGTACCTTACCTTAACATTAACGGTTCCTATCTCCGCACTTATTCGGGTACACTTACCGCGAAAATCTATCCTTTAAATTCAAGTACTGCTATTGTGACCAAGGAAATTTGTCTTTCCGACTATCCGGAAGACGATAGTTATGTTCAGCTTAGTAATGCGGTTTCATTCTCCGCATCCGAATACGTTCTCGAGCTTACTATCAATAATGAAAGAACTATCACCATTATAAACGGTCTCCAACTCGTTGCGGCTGACAGTATCATCGTTACCGGTTTATATCCCACCAATGACCTTGGTGTTTACGAGGTAAAAGTTGGCCAGACCATAAATGTTCCCTTTACTCAGGTTTTCTCCGATGGCACAGTCACTACTAATAAACTTAGCGGTTGGGGATACACCACAAATAACTCCTACGTAACCGCAGGTGTTAACAGTTCTTCACGCTATTTCACCCTCAAAGGTGTTGCTGAAACTTCCACTCCACAAACTGTATATTTCAGCATAGGTAATGCTAAAGTAAAACTCAATGTTATTGTTCGTGCATCAAACTATACTGCTACACAGAGTGATGTTGTTTATAACTTCAAGAAAGCTCGCCCGATAAACTGGTCGGCAAACCACGTGCATAATTTCGGTAAACACATTAAATATAGCCATACAGCAGTAGGCGGATATGCCGAAGTCAATACTGCAATAACATCCGCACCTTGGAAGGTGAAAAGTATTCCAAGCACCTCGGATTTCTCGGTTCTTTACAACGGCTACGGTATCGAACATCGAGGAAATGGCACCACCGACCTTATGATTCAGGTGCCCGTTGCAGGCACTTATATGCCCCAACTTCAGCTTTACCCCACAATAGGTGCACAGACCGAAGTTACCGTTAGTATTCTTACAACAGGCGGAAGCACCGTTTGTACAAAGACCATTGCGGCAGGTACAACCACAGAATACATAAATCTTGCGACCAATGGTGTTAACCTCTCGGCAACCGAATATATCGTTCGTTTTAACAAGCCCTCAACAGGTAGTTCAAAGCAGGCGGGTGCTAACTACTACGACGGTATTAAACTTGTAAAAACAAACAACACAACAGTTACATTAGATCCTAACGGCGGTACAGCGACCGGCAATAAACCCACCGTTACTGCAACCTATGGTGCAAACATGCCTCCGGTTGATGATGCTATCCCCACCAAAACAGGATACACCTTCAACGGTTACTATGACACCACCGATACCAGCGGTACCAGATACTATAATCAAAACGGTAAAAGTTGGCACGTTTGGGATAAATCCGAACTTGCTGTAACACTTTACGCAGCTTGGAAGGCAAATACATATAAGGTTCAGTATAACGCAAACGGCGGTAGCGGAAGCATGAGCACCTCAAGCCATACTTACGACGCTGCAAAGGCATTAACTGCAAATACATTTACCAGAACAGGCTATACCTTTGCAGGTTGGGCAACAAGTTCATCAGGTTCCGTTAAATACACCGACGGACAGAGCGTTAAAAACCTTTCTGAAACAGATCAGGATACCGTAAACCTCTATGCGGTATGGACACCGATTACCTATTCTGTTAAGTACAATGCAAACGGCGGTAGCGGCAGTATGAGCAACTCAAGCCATACTTACGACGCTGCAAAGGCATTAACTGCAAATGCGTTCACCAGAGCAGGCTACAC
>JAFYOI010000020.1 GCA_017560255.1 Clostridia bacterium | reverse complement strand
CCTCTATGCGGTATGGACACCGATTACCTATTCTGTTAAGTACAATGCAAACGGCGGTAGCGGCAGTATGAGCAACTCAAGCCATACTTACGACGCTGCAAAGGCATTAACTGCAAATGCGTTCACCAGAGCAGGCTACACATTCTTAGGTTGGGCAACTAGTTCAAGTGCAACTTCTGCTACATACACCGATAAGCAGAGCGTTAGCAACCTTACCTCAACAAGTGGTGCAACCGTAAACCTCTATGCGGTATGGAAGAAAGACACCTATACGGTAACGTTTAATTTCACTAGCGGAACAGGTGGAACGACAAGTGTAACCGCAACCTACGGCTCTGCAATGCCGAGTGTAACACCGCCAACAAGAACAGGATTTACCTTTAAAGGTTATTATGATGCCGAAAGCGGCGGTACACAGTACTACAACGCAGACGGTACAAGTGCAAAGAATTGGGATAAGGAAGCAGACGCAACCCTCTACGCACGTTGGTCAAGAAACACCTATGAGGTAACATTAAACGCAAACGGCGGTACCGCAGGTACAACGAGTGTAACCGCATCCTATAACTTGGCAATGCCGGCAATTGAGACTTTGCCTACAAAAACCGGCTATACATTCAAGGGTTACTATGATGCACAAAGTGGAGGCACACAGTATTATACTGCAGACGGAAGTTCTGCTAAAGACTGGAATAAGACCGCTGCAACCACTCTTTATGCACAGTGGACGGCAAATACTTACACTGTTAAGTTTAGTGCAAACGCAGGTAGCGGTAGTATGAGCGACCAGACGTTTACATATGATGTTGCACAAAACCTTACTGCAAATACTTTTACAAGAACAGGTTATACATTTGCAGGATGGTCTTTAAATTCTGTTAAATACACAGATGGTCAGAGTGTTAAGAATCTTGCTACAAGCGGCTCGGTAACTCTTTACGCTACATGGACACCGAACACCTATACCGTTACATTTAATGCAAATGGTGGCGTTGCACCCAGCATCGAGAGTAAAAGTGTAACATATAATTCCACATATGAAGCACTTGCAACGACATCACGAACCGGTTATACATTTGATGGTTGGTATACCGCGGCAAGCGGCGGAACAAAGATCGAAGCCGGCACGAAGGTAGCAATCACCACGGCACAGACACTGTATGCACATTGGACTGCAAATACCTACACCGTAACTTTAAGTGAAGGTGGCACGGTTACCGCAACCTACGATGTGGCAATGCCGAGCATAACCGCTCCTGCTAAAGATGGATATCTCTTTGCGGGTTACTATGATGGCGAAAACGGTGAAGGTACCAAGTACTACAATACAGACGGAAGTTCTGCTAAAAAATGGGATAAGACCGAGGCAATCACCCTTTACGCAAATTGGATTAAGGGTGAGGTAACAATCACACCGATTGGTGATAAGACCATAGCGGTTGAAGAAAATCTCACATTCACAGTTGAGGCAAGTTCAACCATACCCGGTGATATCACCTATACAGCAGAGAATTTACCTGCAGGTGCTACGTTCGATTCTGCAACCGGTAAGTTCAACTGGACACCCACAAAGGATCAGGTAGGCGAGTACACCATCGCATTTAAAGGAAGCGACGGCGTAAATTATGCAGAGGTTACCATTAAGGTTACCGTTAGTGAGATTAAAACTGCCGTAACCTTTGACGAAGGTCAGGAAAATGACGTTATCGCAACTTACGGCAAGGCACTTCCCACGATTACAGCACCGAAAAAGAACGGCTTTATGTTTGACGGATACTACGACGGTGCAAATGGTACCGGTACCAAGTACTATAACGCAGACGGTACTTCTGCAAAGGTTTGGGATAAGAAAGACGAGACCATTACCCTTTATGCAAAGTGGATTGAGGGTGATGACCGACTTGGAACAAGAGTTGCGGTAATTCGTGATATCAGAGGTACTCGTGAAGATTCGGATAAGCCTGGCTACAGTTTCTATATGGTAGCAGGTCTTGACGATCGTCAGTTATATGACGAGGTCGGATTTGAAGTTACAATTAACGGTCAGACCAAAAAATTAGGTACAAACGTTGTATATAAGAACGTTAAGGATGATAACAACACTTATGCCGCAGGTGTATTTGGTGAAAAATGCAACTTTGTTTTTGTTATCAATTTATTCGTCGGAAAAGAGTACAGAGATGCAACAGTTACCTTCCGTGCTTATGCAATAGATGAAGATGGCAACACAATCTATGGTAAATCTGCAACGTTTGAGGGTATTTATAACAATCTTGAGTACGATGAAGAAACCGGCGGAGATCTTGTTGTTGACGGCGAGGTAGAATATGCTTAGTTTAAAGAAAGTAAATCAAACAGGAGGCGTATATCATATGTATATCAAACCTGAATTTGAAATAATTGAGGTATCAGAAGAAGATATCATTCAAACCTCGCTTGAACTTGGCGACAAGGTAGGCGGAGACACAATTGACTTAGGTGGCTTAGGCTCCTTTGAATGGTTCTAAAAAGATGAGAAAGAGCGATGGTTTTATACCATCGCTCTTTTTTTGAAAGTTTTTGTACTAAAAAGAGTGAAAAATGATGCCTTTTCGTTGACACTTGCAATGGAATAATATATAATGTAATCTATGAGATAATGGAAAAAATTTTTGCAAAAGGAGATGTTTTATTATGAAACACACCCTTAAAAGAACGCTTTCCGCGTTGCTCGTTCTTTGCTTATTTGTGGGCCTTATGCCTCAGATAACCATTGATTTTTCAACGGCAAAAGCGGCAGCAGCGACCATGTATTATGACTTTACAAAGGCAAATACAGGCTCGTTTGGTGCAGATGGTGCGGCAAAGAGAGCTGCGTTTGCGGCACTTACATATAATGCCGTTGCAGCACTCAACACGAGTATCGCATCCGACCCATGGGCATATCATAGCTACACCTGCGTAACAGAGGACGGCAAAGATGCAGGTGCCTATGCAGGCTATGGCTATAGTGATATAGGCCTTGTTTTAGTGCCGAGTTCACGTAAAACCGTTATGAACGCGGCGGTTAAGGTAAAAGTTGCAAATGCGGGTAAATATATGCCGTTTATTAACATACACGGTGGTTACTTCAGCGGTTATGCAGGTACTGCAACCGTTAACTTCCGTGCGATCAATTCTGACGGTACACTTGGTACAACCCTTGCAAGTAAGGAACTTTTCCTTGCCGATTACCCTGAGGCTAATACCTATGTGCCTTTGGCTACCCAGGCTGTTTCATTAAGTGCTGCCGAGTATGCACTTGAACTTATTGTAAATAACGAGCATACAATTATACCGGTTGACGGTTTTAAACTTCTTGCGGCGGACAGTGCAACCCTTTATAGCATAGATCCCACAAATAGTGACGGCGTTATCGAAGTAAAGGTAGGCGAGACCATTACCATTCCCTTTACCCAGAAACTGACCGATGGCTCAACGTCAACTACCAGATATACTGGTTGGAACTGGACCACAAATAACAGTTATGTAACTGCAGAGGTTAACTCCAGATCACAGTACTACAGTATTACGGGTACCGTGGCTACCACAAAACCGCAAACCATTGAATTCTGGAACGGTGCCATTAAGGCAAGAGTT
>JAFYOI010000019.1 GCA_017560255.1 Clostridia bacterium | reverse complement strand
TTAGTCATAGGGAGAAGACGGTTTTGAACTAATCTTTTCCGCCAATACTGCATCAAAAAATCAGGTAATACGTCAGTATTACCTGATTTTTATTCTTTCTCTTGACGAAAAATCTCAATTTCAAAACTGCAAGGCACTTTGGAGAGTGCATTTTTTGCTTCAGAACAAGCAATAAAATCGCAGATTATCCCGGCGGATATCAAGATTTTTTGTGCAGTTATGGACTAAAAATGCCTCTTTTAAGCGTTTTATCCCTATGACCAACCGCCTAAATAGATGGCTTTTTAAACGTAAATATCCAGTTGCAGGTTTTACTTGCTTTCTTGAAAGGAATGCCCGTTGTGAGGTAACATAACGGCTTTATGGTGGCAAGGGTTTTTGTCACAACAAAACAAATTGCGTAAATCAAAATGGAATTTAAAACCGTATCGGTGAAACTGTGTGCGATTATGTCGTTTCGCTCCATCCCGTAAAGAAGCACGTTGTGCATCATATAAATGGGAAGAGACAGAGCAATTACGGGTATACGGGATAGGATTTTACTCTTTTTATTTGCAACTTGCTTAAACAGCAAGAAGATTGCGGCGGCAAGGAAAATCTCCCATCCGGCACTTTGATTCTGAAACGCTTGATTATACTCTGTAGTGCTTAATCTGTACGTGCCGAAAGTTATGAGTCCCCATATGGCAAGTATAGCGACAATAAGCAGGGAATTTGGGATTTTTTTCTTAAGTTTCCCTAAGTAAAAACCTAAAATGAACGTACAAAGGTGATTGCCGAGAAAGCCCATTTGAGTTATTAGTTTAAACTCTAAAAAGCGATCAAGACTTTGTGGCAAAACCGCTTGGAGAGCGGGTTTGATTGAAACTAAAAGTATTATGACAAGGACAAGTGCGTGTCCGCCTCGACTTAAGTTTTTAAGACCGTTATAAAGTACGGGTGCGATTAAATACAGTGCAAAAAGCGTGTAAACGTACCAAAGATGCACCATGGCGGGCGAATTAAAAGCCTCAATGGCCGCATCGAAAATATTTTTTGCACTTAAAGCGTCGGTATAGTACAAACGGGTAATAATTGCAGTAAGGGACCAGAATATAAGCGGGAGAATAAGTTTTGGCAGACGGCGTTTTAAAAGTGAGGGAATATCATTCGTGCCGTCACTTGTCAGGAGAAGATATCCGCTCATCATAAAAAATAGCGGGACCGCAGTAAATGCAAGACTTACCGTGCCGTTTATAAAATGCCATTGTATGTTTATCTCCCCACGCAATGCGTGTGCAGATACGTGCATATATATAACGAAAAATGCGGCTAAAATACGTAAATAGTCGAAATAGTGAACGTGCTCTCTTTCTTGCAAGAAAAGTCACCCCTTTCCTATGGAAACAAGTATAGCAGACGGGAGAAAAAATGTAAAGTTTACCGAAAATTTACATTTTATTATTCATTTGGACATTTTTTTGAGATATAATTATAAAAGAAAGGCGTGATGTTTATGAAAAAAATTTTAGCACTAATCGCAATGCTTCTTGCAATTTCCGCTTGCGGAAGTCAAATTGATGTTGAAAATGCGGTAAAAATCACATTGAGCGATGACGGCATTGCAACAACCGATAACAATGCAGTGCAGGTCACAAACGATATCGTTTATTACGAGGCGGGGCACGACTTTACCTATGGTGAAGGCGAGGAAAAGGATGCACACACCAAGGAGGAAGCGGAAGCCCACAAAGTTGTAAAAATCATAAAACCCGGAACATATTCAATTTCCGGCAAACTATCGAAGGGACAGATTGCGGTTGATTTGGGCGAGAAAGCAGAGGATGACAGAAATGCGGTGGTTAACCTTGTATTAAACGGGGTTGATATTACGTGCGATATTGCACCTGCTATTATTTTTTACAATGTCTATGAATGTGGCAGTGATGACGAAGAAGACGCACAAAAAGACGTGGATACTACAAAGGCGGGAGCCAATATAATTCTTGCAAACGACACCGTGAATACCGTAAATGGCTCATACGTTGCCCGTATTTACGAGCCGGGAAGCGTTGAGTTGAGCAAGGACGGCAAAAATGTGGAGGATGCAGATAAACTCCATAAATACGACGGTGCGGTCTATTCCAAAATGTCAATGAATATCAGTGGAGAAAACGGAATTTTGAATATTAACGCCCAAAATGAGGGCCTTGACAGCGAATTGCATCTGACCATAAATGGTGGAAATATCAACATAAACTCAGGCAATGACGGAATAAATACAAACGAGGACAACGTTTCCGTAACAACAATAAATGGCGGTACTCTAAAAATTAACGTTAACGGAAAGAGCGGTGAAGGCGACGGAATTGACTCTAACGGTTGGCTTGTGATAAACGGCGGTGAAGTCTATGCCCAGGCGTGCTCTTTCAGTGCGGATGCGGGTATTGATTCTGACCGCGGTATCCACATAAACGGCGGCAAAGTGGTTGCTACCGGCAGTATGCTCGACTTCATTGAAGATGGCGGGCAGACCTATGTAACATTTGATTTTGCAGAGAAACAAAAGGGTGGGGCTACGTCACTTATCTTAAAGGATAATAGTGGTGAAATTTTCAAAGTAACCCCTGAAAACGATTATTCAACGGTTCTCTACAGCAGTTTGGATCTCAAAGAGGGAACGTACACACTTTGGAGTGACGACACCCAACTTGCCGGTGCAAAATCAGTTATGTTTGACAGACCGGGAGGAAAAGGGCCGGGTGGCGAGAGACCGGACGGCAAGGAACGCCCGGATAATTTTGACCGCCAAAAAATGAAGCCCGATTTTGACCGGGGAAGTATGCCACCGGAAGGTTTTGACTCTGGAAAGATGCCGAATGGTGATGGTGAAAAGCCTTGGGGCGAGAGAGTAAAACCGGATTTTTCATCCCAGGCAAACATGAAGATTGAAAGAGACTCTCAATTTGAAATAAAAACAGGCGGTAATATGTTTGCCTTTGTCGGAAAAACGTCTTAGCGTATACAAAAAAATCAATAGCAAACACCCTTTTTGTTCATTGACAGAAAGGGTGTTTTTTGTTATACTGTATAATACCCGTATTATGGGCTTATAAAATCTGTAAATAATTGAAAATAAAGGATAGGAGAGAATTTATGAAGAAGGGGATTTTTAAGAAACTAACGCCATTATGTCTTGCGTTTTGTTTGGCATTATGCATTTTTTCGACTGTCGCGTTTGCGACCGATGCTGAAGATGATGTTATAAATGATGAAACTATGCTTATTATCCCAATTACTTCCGAGACTCCCACTGAAGCGACCAAATCTGAATATGAGGTTGAGCCGGCAGCGGATTATGAGCCGTCAACAGACCCGAATATTGTAACCGGAAAGACAAGAAGATCTTTCTATCGTGATGACAAGGTAGATGCACTCAGGGCAAATATTGAAAAATATTCGTGGGCGCAGGGAAGCCGCGATTATTACACTAAAAACGCAGAGATGTTTTTGGGCAATGAAGACAAACTTTGGAAGTCGGTTACTACACAGGAACTTCCCCGAAGTTACTATGTAGGCTATCGTGCGGACCCCAATGCGGCGGTATGCCGTTACTGCGGATGTGACTTAAGCGCTAAGTACGGTTCCCCCTATTATGCATGGATAATGGACGCATGGAATAACCCGTGGAAGGTGCAGTGCCCTGACTGTACAAGGGAATTCCCCTCAAACGACTTCGGAAGTTTTTATGAACTTGGTATAGATACAAGCGGTAATTGGAGTTACAGCCTTGCAAAGAGTGAGAACCAGAAACTTGTAAGAAAAGGCAAAAAAGGGTATCTGGTAAATACTCTTTACCCTGAAAAGGGAACAGGTTGGGGCGTTGATGACGGTTACGGTTACGTAGATAAGAAGTCAACATTCAAGGACTCAAAAGGAAATACCTTAAATTCAACACATACATATATTTCCTTCTATAACCATTGGGCAATCTGGCACACAAGTCTTCTCTATGATGCGGCAGATTTCTTGGGAAATGCGTATCTTTATACAGGCGATATCCGCTACGGAAGAGCGGGTGCCATCCTCATAGACCGTATTGCAGACGTTTATCCGGATATGACAACCGAGCCCTATCGCAATCAGTTTACCGACGGCGGTCACTACGCACCCCGCGGCAAGACGTCAGACTATATCTGGGAAAATCAGCTTGCTAAAAAATGGAGCGAAACTTATGACGCCGTATGGCCTGCCTATGAAGATGAAGAGGTAATTACCTTCTTGTCAGATAAGGCAGAACAGTACGGCATGACAAATGACAAAACTACACCTGCTAAAATCCGCAAGAACATTGAAGACGGAATTCTCCGTGAGATTTACGAGTGTTATAAGGTTGCAATGATCAACGGCAACTTCGGTATGCCTCAGTCCACCGTTGCAATTGCAGCGGTTGTACTTGATACTATGCCGGAAACCAAGGAAATGATTGACTTTATCTTCCAGGACGGCGAGTCCCTTGCGTTAAACGGTGCACTGCAGGCAAACTGTGTAACCGGCGGTAATATTAACCGTCAGTTATTCAATGCGGTTGATGCAAACGGTGTGTCCGACGAGGTTGCACCCAACTACTCCGACCTTTGGATTGGCGGATTAGACGGTGTCATTAACTACCTTGAGGGATATGACAAATATCCCGAAATTGATCTCTATAACAATCCGCGTTATGTAAAAATGTATACCAATCAGCTGGATATGCTTCTCCGCCGAAAGGCAACCGTTCAAATAGGTGACTCGGGTGCCACCGCAAAGGATTCTTTCATCGGCGGCAGCGGAAGATTCCTCCGCGTATTCAAGAATACCAAGGATCCTCGATTTGCTCAGGCACTTTTCCATATGAATGGCAGATCGACAAAGGGACTTGTCTACGGCGTATTTGACAATAATCCCGAGGCACTTGCATCCGATGTTCAGGCGGTAATTGATACCTATGGCGAGTATAACTTTGATAAGTCTGTTAACCTTACCGACTACGGATTTGCTCATATCAAGAGTGTATCTCACGAAAATGTTTACAATAAATACGAAGATTCAGAGCGCAGTTTCTGGATGTACTATGGTCGTTATGCAGGTCACGGACATCGTGACGCACTCAACCTGGGTATTGAGGCAAAGGGGCTCTCGGTTGCCCCTGAGCTTGGCTATCCCGATGGCACAACCGGCGACCGCTACGACGGCTGGGGAAAAACCACCGTTACACACAACACGGTTATCATAAATGACAACCGTCAGGCAGGTGCTCGTACAACCGGTTTTCCTCACCACTTTGACGGTACAGAAAAAGTAAAGGTAATGGATGCCTCCGCAGAACATCAGTACGGCGTCGATACATACCGCAGAACGGTTGTATCTGTTGATATTGATGACGAAAATTCTTACGGTTTGGATTTCTTCCACGTTAAGGGAGGAAATGAGCATCTCTATTCATTCCACGCACTTTCCGACACAATTGCTGAAACCAAAAACCTTACTTTAGTACCACAGACCGATTCAAGCGGAAATTATGTTGGTACTTACAGAGGTGCAGATTATACCTACGGACAGTTTGACAACATATACATGGGCTATAACTATCTCTATAACGTTGACCGTACAAAGAATGTATCAAACGGAAACTTCATGGTTGACTTTAAGATTGAGGACTTCCGTAATGTTCGCGGCACCGAGCAGGATACACATCTCCGCATGACGATGATCAACAACTTCGACCTCTCCGAGGTTGCAATTGCGGATGGTAACCCGCCCAATAAGGACTTTAACCCGGAAAAACTCAAATTTGTTCTTGCTCGCCGCTCCGGTAGTAACTTAAATACTCTCTTTACAACTGTGTTCGAGCCCTACGATGACAATAGTGCAATAGAGAGCATTGAAAATGCAAATATCGCCCGCGTTGACGGAAAAACCATCGGCGAGGCAGAGGTTCGTGCCCTTAAGATTACTTTAAAGAACGGAAGAGTTGACTACGTTACAATGGCAAAGGACAACTCGGTTGAATATATCATTGATGATTTTCTTAACGTAAAGGGCTTTGTTACCGTATATTCAATGAAGAACGGCGAGAACGTTTACTCCTATGTAAACGATGGTACAAAAGTGGGCGATCTTACTGCACTTGATGCCTACAACGGCTCTGTTGTTGACTTTACAAAGGGCAATAAGTTTGAAAACTCCATTACGGTATCATTTAATACCGAAGTTGATGCAGAGGACCTTATTGGTCGCTTTATGTATGTAAACCGTGAGGGTACGGGCAATGCTACCTACGAGATTTTAGGCGTTACCCGGTCGGGAGACAACTACATCCTCAACATCGGTGACATTACTTTAATTGATAAACTTGATGATGACGGAAATTTTGTATATAACATTTCTGCAGGAAACACCTTTAGAATTCCGCTCTCAAAGGTAAAGGAGCCGAAAAAAGATATATACTACAACTTTGTTAAGGCATACAACTATGGTGCAACCAATTATACAAGTAACGGTTACGCACAAAAGATTACCTACGATATGACCACCGAAGGCTCAGCGTATGAACTTAATAAGAGAATCCCCTCCGCTCCTTGGGCGTTCCATTCCTACACTAAAGGCGGCGTTAACGGAAACGATTATTACAAGTACAACGAATCCAGCTATGGACTGACACTTTGCCATAATACACGAGAAAATGATGCTCAGGCAGCACTTAAGATTAAGGTTGAGGAAGCGGGTTCATACATTCCTTTTGTGAACGTCTTCGGAGCGAAAAACTATGATCGTGCAGGCTTTGCAAAGGTCAGCATTAAGAAATTAAATACAGACGGTACAATGGGAGATATCGTTGCGACACGTGATATAAACACGGCAAACTACTCGGACAAGGATCATTACGTTGCACTTTCAAGCACCCCGGTTACACTTAATAAGGGTGAATACGTGTTAGATATTGAGATGCAGAAGATAAGAGGCGTATTTGTTATTGACGGTCTCAGTCTTGTAGAAGCTGATGAAGCAGTTGCAAGTGAGGTTGTTTTAGGCTACGATGAGGGCATTGTTGAGGTGAATAAGGGAAGTGTCGCAAGTACCTCTGTTACCGTTACTATGTCCGACGGCTCAAAAGTTAATTTAGATGACCTTAAAATTGAGTTTACTGATGATGACGTTGCGTCTTGCACTGTTTTAGGCGGTGAGATTTACATCACCGGTCTTGAAACGGGAACAACCACAATGACCGTAAGACACGGTCGTGCAATGGCAAGAACCAATATCAAGGTAAATGCTGAAGGAACAACCGTTACTCCGGGCGATTTGTACTACAACTTCCTTAAATCAATGCCCGAATACGTTAACAGCGTTGTTAACAACTACTATTCCAACACCTTTAACTATGCAGGTTCGACAAGCGGAGCATACGGCGAGGTAAGAGAAGATTTAGAATCTGATTCATGGGCGGTTGTGTCCAAGAAAAACACAAGCGGAGTAGAAACTCCTAATCTTTATTTCTCACGTCTGTATGTTAATTACGGTATATTGTTCAACGACGCAGGTACTGTAACTATGAGGATTAAAGTGCCTACCGACGGTAAATATCAGCCGGCAATTAACGTAAACGAAAACAAGCATGCGGTGGCAGCCACATATTCAATCAAGAGTCTTGACGGTACAACGACCTATTCAAGCAAAACAATTGGGGCAAATACCACTGCGGGTGAAGTGAATATCTCCGATGCACCGATTGACCTTCAGGCGGGTGATTACCTCCTTGTAATTGATAAACCGAAGACCGGCAAAAACTTTATCGATGGTATTTCTCTCGACTACAAGGGTGAGATGACCACGCCGAAAAAATATACCGTAACGTTAAACGAAGGTGGAAAGGTCACCGCAACTTACGGTGAGGCAATGCCGAGTATTGACGTACCCGTAAAGGATGGTTATATCTTTGACGGATATTTTGACGGCGAGAATGGTGCGGGTAAACAGTACTATAAGGCAGACGGTATGAGTGCTGCTGCTTGGGATAAAAACGCAAATGCCACCCTTTACGCTAAATGGGTAGAGGGCGATGATAAACTCGGCACTAAAGGCGTCTTTATGCGAAACCTTAAGATAACAAGCGGTACTACCACGAGATACGCTGTATACCTGTTCTCGGGAATCGATGATCACCGAAAGTATGACGAGGTAGGTTTTGAGGTGACTATAAACGGTACGACCAAAAAACTTACTACAAAAGAGGCATGTCATGCAATTTCGGCAAGTAACGGCACGGTTAGCGCGTCCACTCTTGGGGCAAAGTGCACCAGAATTTTCGGCTACAGAATAACATTTGCAGAAAATTATAAGGACACCGGCATTACCTACCGTGCATACGCCATAGACGAGGAAGGCAATACAATCTATGGTAAGTATATAACTATCGATAAAATATATAACAAATAATAACAAAAAGAGATGTTAAACAGTGTCTAACATCTCTTTTTTAAAATTGACATAAGCATATGTTTGTTATATACTATAGGGTAGACTAGGTGGAATATTTTTTAAAATGAGGGAGATGTTTTTATGGCAAAGACCTTTAGAAGAATCCTCTCCGCTATGCTTGTAATCTGTATGTTTGTGGGACTCCTTCCGCAAATTACGGTTGACTTCTCAACGGCACAAGCAGCAGCGGCAGACGTGTACTACAACTTCACCAAGGCCAATACAGGCACTTACGGTGCAGATGTTGCGGCAAAGCGTGCACATTTTGCAAGTCTTACCTACGATGCGGTTGCGGCTTGCAACCCCAATGCATCATCAGGCGAGTGGGCATATCATAGTTACACTTGTACCTCGGAAGACGGCACCGAAGGGTCTTCTTATGTTGGTTACGGTTATGAAACAGGACTCGGTTTTATAATGTCCACAGCATCAAGAAAAAACGAGATGCATACCGCGGTCAAGATGAAGGTTCCCAACGCAGGTAAATATGTACCTTTCATCAACCTTCACGGTGGATATTTCCCAGGCTATGTAGGTGTCATTACCGCAAATTTCCGTGAAATTAATTCCGACGGTACTCTTGGTACAACACTTGCAAGTAAGAAAATACATACGGGCGGGGTTGGTGCTACAAATGATTTCACCGCAATTTCCGACGTATCAATAGAACTTGAAGCAAAAGAATACGCTCTTGAAGTGGTTATCGACAACGAGCGTGAAATAGTAATTGTAAGCGGTCTTCGCTTGAGAGCGGCTACAAGTACCACGACGGTAAGTTTCACTATTGATGACAATGTGGGATACGTTGAAGTTAACGTTGGCGAGACGGTTACTCTTCCCATGGTTGTTATGGGTTCAAACGGCAAGAAATACCCTTGTGCAAACAGCAACAATTGGGGATATACAGAAAATAACCCCTACGTCACCCTTTCTTTAGATAAATACTCTGAAACGGTTTCATTTACCGGCGTTATGGAGACCACTACTCCTCAGTTGGTTGAATTTACAAACGGCTATGCTCAGGGAAGAATACACGTTGTTGTAAAACCTGCAGGTTATGTTAAACCGGCAGAGGATCTTTACTATGACTTTAAAAAGGTACTTGCCGATTATGTTACTGTAAACCACAAGCATAATATGACAAACCTTTTAACCTATGCTATGAGCACCCCCGGTGCGTATGGTGAAATCAACAAGTGGACGGGAAAGGATAGCGAGACATCAATAAAGTCTGCTCCCTGGGCATTTTCCGCTATTGATGATACGGTTAAATTCTCTCCGCTTTTCCACAATTACGGTATAAGGAATATGGGTATTGGTGTTACCGATATTAAAATCAGAGTGCCGGTAAGCGGAACATACCGCCCCTACCTGAATATTCCTACCGCATATCCCACGAACACACCGGTTATTATGTCTATTTTAGATGAAAACGGCGCTGTACTTACGGAAAAGGAAATTGCACCGGCCTCCGGCGGCAATATGCCCCTTTCGGATACTGCATTGAAACTTGAAAAAGGCGAATATATCGTACGTTTCAATAAAACGGAAATAGGAACAAATGCGGATGCAGGTTCTAACTACTATGACGGCATTAATTTATATTATGTAGAAGAGGCTACACATGAGGACGTCGTTTACGACTTTAAAAAGGCGTGGAACGGCGATACAACCGCAGACTATGTAAAGACAATTACATATGATATGACCACAAGCGGAAGTGCGACCGAACTTAATCCCGACAAGGTTTCAGCCCCCTGGGCATTCCTTAAGGACGATTCTACCGGTGGTAACAGTTACTTTAAGTATAACTATTCCTCCTACGGCTTATGTAAGTCCTTAAAGGGTACTGCAACACTAAAAATTAAAGTTCCCGTAAGCGGTTATTACATACCCTATGCAAATCTTTATTACAATACCACGGGAAATGCTGTGGTAACACTTAAGCATTACGACGCAGCCACAGATACGGTGGGCGATAAGATAGCACAACTCAATACACCGGTATCTACAACCGAGACAAAGGATTACGCCTTTGGCGGCAAGATTTTCCTTGTAAAGGGCGAGTATGCATTGGAAATCACCGCGGCAAACGTTTCTCGAAGCGGCGTTATTATCAATGCTTTAAAACTCATTGCCACCGACTCTGACGAACTCGGCTCCATTGATGTTGACCTTAAGGCAAACTATTATAACGATTCTATCGGCTTCTATACAGATTATCCCGAAATGAATACCGATAATATTAAGGTAACACTTTACAGCACAACCGGTGAGGATATTTCAAGTAGTGCGGTATTAGGCGAGAACTATTCCGTAACTTACACATCATCCGATCCCTCTGTTGCAACGGTTAACTCAAGCGGTAAGGTTACAGCATATAAACTTGGCCAAACCACAATAAGCGTTACCGCAACTCTTTACGGAATCACAAAGAAGGCAAGTTACACCTTCGAGGTAGTCACCGGCGGTAAAAATCGTCGCAGTTACTACCGTGAGGACAAGGTAGCGGCTATGCGTGAAAACGCTACCAAGTATTCCTTTGCAAAGAATACAATGAACAATGCAGTAAAGAATTCTGCGAAGTATTTAGAAAATCCGGAAAAACTTTGGAATTCCGTTACATCTCAGGAACTTCCCCGAAGTTACTATACAACCTACCGTGCAGATCCGGCTTACAGTAAGTGTCATTACTGCGGAGTTGACCTTGTAGATAAGTACGGAAGCCCTTATTATGCATGGGAAATCAGTGCGTGGAACAACCCGTGGAAGATTACTTGCCCTGATTGTAATCGTGACTTCCCGTCAAATGATTTCGGAAGTTTCTATGAACTTGGTATCAACCCCAACGGCGGCGAATGGAGTTATGAACTTGCAAAGAGTGAGAACGCAAAACTCGTTGCCGCAGGAGAGCCGGGTTACCTTGTAAATAGTGCATACCCCGAAAAGGGTACCGGCTGGGGTGTTGACGACGGCTACGGCTACGTTTCAAACACTACCTTCAAAGCACCTAACGGAGATACGGTAAAATCAACCCATACATATATTTCTTTCTACAACCATTGGGGCGTATGGCATACAAGTCTTCTCTACAACGCGATTGGTCATTTGAAAAATGCGTACATTTATACCGGTGATATAGAATATGGTCGAGTAGGTGCTATTCTTATTGACCGAATTGCGGATGTCTATCCGGAAATGACCACCGCTCCCTATCGTTATCAGTTCACCGACAGTGCAAATTATGCTCCGCAGGGTAAGGTTTCCGACTATATTTGGGAAAATCAGCTTGCAGAGCGTTGGGCGGCTGCATACGATGCATTCTGGCCCGCATATGAGGATGAAGAGGTAATTTCTATCTCTTCTGCCCGTGCAAAGAAATACAATATGGCAAATGATAAGACCACTGCTGCTAAAATCCGCAAAAACTGCGAAGACGGTATTTTGAGAGAGATTTACAAGTGTGCACAGAACGGTAAAATCGGTGGTAACTTCGGTATGTACCAGTCCACCCTTGCAATCGCCGCAGTAGCTCTTGATACAGAGCCGGAAACCGTTGAAATGCTTGACTGGATTTTCCAGGATGGTGAGCAATTAATGGTTGATGGTGCTGTCCAGGTAAATAAAACTACCGGCGGTAACGTTAATCGTCAGTTATTTGATGCGGTTGACGCAAACGGTATTCCCGACGAGGTTGCACCCAACTACAACCAACTTTGGGTAGAAAGTTTATACGAACTTGTTCAATATCTTGCAGGTTATGACAAATATCCTGAGTGCGACCTTTATAATCATCCAAAATATATGAAGATGAACACAGTTGTTCCCGAAATGCTTATGCGCCGCTGGGCTATGCCCCAGATAGGTGATAGCGGTGCAACGGCAAAGGACGAAATAAAAATGCTTAAGGACAATAATCGTTACGTTCACGGCTTCATGTATACAAAGGATCCGATTTTTGCACAGGTTCTTTATATGTATAACGGCTTTCAGTCAACAGGCCTCCACTATCCTGCGGACCATCCGGATCCAATGTCACTTGCCGATGAGGTTCAGGCGATTATCGATCGTGACGGACTCTTCGACTACGGCAAGTCACGTAACTTAACCGACTACGGATATGCTGCTATGAGATATCCCATGATTGGTGAGAACGAAGAAACCGAAACAACCTATTGGATGTTCTACGGACGTGGTGCAGGTCACGGTCACCGTGACGCACTTAACTTAGGTATTGATGCAAAGGGGCTTGCGGTAGCGCCGGATTTAGGATACCCCACAAGTACAACAGGCTATGAATATGCAAGTTGGGGCCAGACGACCACATCGCATAACACGGTTGTTGTAAACGACGGCCGTCAGTTTAGAGTACGCACGACCGGCTTCCCCCATCACTTCGACGATGCAGGCCGTGTTAAGGTAATGGATGCATCTGCAGAGCATCAGTATTCCATTGAGGATTACCGCAGAACCGTGGTTTCCATCGGAATTGACGAGGATGATACCTATGCGGTTGACTTCTTCCACGTAAACGGTGGCAATGAACATCTATATTCATTCCACGCACTTGCAGATACCGTAACTACAAGCGGACTTACACTTACCCCCCAGAAGGATTCAAGCGGTAAGTATGTTGGTACTTATGCAGGTGCTGACGTTCCGTTTGAAACCTATCAGAGCAAGCAGATAGGCTATACTTACCTTTACAACGTAGACCGTGATGCAACTGTTACCGGCGGAAACTTCGCCGTTGACTTCCAGATTGAAGACTACCGTGGTGTAAGAGATACCGTTCAGGATACACATCTTAAGATGACAATGCTAAACGGCTTTGATTTAAACGAGGTAGCACTTGCTGACGGTAACGCACCCAAGCGTGACTTAAACCCCGAAAAACTTAAGTTCGTCCTTGCGCGTCGCTCAGGCACTAACTTAAATTCTCTCTTTACAACCGTATTTGAGACCTATAACGACAACAGCAACATTTCTTCAATCACCGCAGTAACGGTAAAACGTGCAGACGGTGCAACCATGGCGGCTGATGAAAAGGCAAGAGCAGTTAAGGTTGTCCTCAAAAACGGTAGAACCGACTACATCACATTTGCCAATAAGACAAATGTTGAGTATAATGTCGACAACTTATTCAATGTAAAGGGCTTTGTATCCGTTTACTCACTTGAAAACGGAGTGAATACATACTCCTACATAAACGACGGTACAAAAGTAGGCAGTTTAAGCACTGCGGCGGCATACACAGGTACAATCAAAGACTTCACAAAGGGCAGTAAGTTTGAAAACAGCCTCACCGTTTCATTCAACGGTACAATTGATCCGCAAAATCTTGTAGGACGTTACCTCTACGTTGACGAGAATTCACTTGAAAAAGGTAACTCCACTTATGAGATTTTAGGCGTTACCAAATCAGGAAACAATTACGTTCTCGACATTGGCAACATTACATTAATTGATAAACTTGATACAAACGGAGACTTCGTTTATATGGTTGACGAGGGCGACACATTCAGAGTTCCGCTCTCTGCCGTGAAGGCAGTTTCAAAGGTAACCCTTGCAACCGTAGGAGATAAATCCGTTACCGCAGGAGATAAGGTTGAGTTTACTCTTTCAGCAACATCAAGCATGGGCAACCCGATTGCATACTCTTCAACCAATTTACCTGAAGGTGCAACACTTGATGTAAACACAGGTAAAGTCACATGGACTCCCACAACCGCTCAGGTTGGAGATCATACAATTAACTTTACCGCAAATGACGGTTATGGCAGTGCAAGTACAACCGTGAAGGTAACCGTAAAGGCACCCACCTCTACCGTAACCTTAAGTGAGGGCGGTACGGTAGTTGCAACCTACGGCGAGCCCCTTCACGCTATCACCCCGCCTACAAAGGCAGGTTCAATATTCAACGGATATTATGATGCGGAGAGTGGCGGTACAAAGTACTACGACGCAAACGGTACTTCAGTTAAGGCATGGGATAAAACAGGCGACGTAACTCTTTACGCTCAATGGACTGTAGGTGAGGTAACCTTTACCGCAACAGGCGACAAGAGCATCACAGCATTAAGTGAACTCGCGTTTAACTTATCTGCAAGTAGCAGTTTGGGAAGTGCGATCGCTTATTCATGTGATAGTTTACCCGACGGTGCAACCCTTACCACAGCAGGCGGATTCAGTTGGACACCGACACTTGCACAGGTTGGCACACATAACATAACATTCAAGGCAACTGACGGTTATAACACCGCAACCGTAACGACTAAGGTAACCGTAAACGCACCTGAATCAAACATTACCTTTGCTGAAATTTCCGCAAAGGAAGTTGTGGCAGAAAATAAAGTTACATTTACCGTGTCTGCAACATCAAGTCTAAATCAGACTGTTTTATACACAGCAACTAATTTACCCGATGGTGCGACCTTTATTGCAGGCGTATTTAATTGGACACCTACCGTTGCACAGATCGGTGAGCACACAATAACCTTCACCGCAACCGACGGCTATGGCAGTGCGACAAAGGCTGTAAATGTAACCGTAAAAGTACCCACCTCCACCGTAACCTTAAGTGAGGGCGGCGTGGTAGTAGCAACCTACGGCGAGGCAATGCCTAAAATCGATGTGCCCACCAAGACCGGCTACATCTTCGCAGGATACTTTGACGAAGAAAACGGTACAGGAAATATGTACTACAAGGCAGACGGTGAATCTGCCCGTACATGGGATAAGACAGGTGATGTAACCCTTTATGCAAATTGGATTCAGGGAGAGGTAACCATTACCCAGATCGAGGATAAGGTAGTAGTTGCAGAAGAAG
>JAFYOI010000018.1 GCA_017560255.1 Clostridia bacterium | reverse complement strand
GGGGCAAAGGATTGTGCAGATGTGTCCTGTGGGCTTGTGAAGAGCCAATTCTCCGTGATAGAAGTTATTGCCTTTTTTGTTTTCGTACTCAATCATTTTTGCTCTCCTTATCTTTTATGTTTCGTATCGTCATTATTATTGTTTGTTTATAATTCTTGAAATCGTAGCAATGCTAATGCCCGTGTTTTTGGAAATCTGCTGATAGGTCATTCCTGCGGACGCCATATCTTTGACTTTGGCAACGTCCTCATCAAGATATTTTTGCTTTGCCCCCAACTTAACGCCCTGTGCCTTTTTAGCGGCAAGTGCGGTTTTCGTGCGGTCAGAAATCAAATCGCGCTCAAACTGTGCAAATGCGCCCATAATATGGAACACAAGCCCGCCCATAGCGTCAAGACCGTTGTCGCCGCCAATCCGCAAGTTTTCCTTGACAAAAATCACCTTGACTTTTTTCTTTTTCGCAAGCAAGTTCGTAGTGTCAATCAAGTCCTGCATTGATCTCGCCATACGGCTCATACTCTCAAAGTAAACCTCGTCGCCGGGCGCAACAACTTCAAGCAACTTTTCAAATTCCTCTCTGTTGCAAGCGCGTTTCGTTCCGCTGATCTTTTCCTCAAAGACTTTATCGAGGTTGTAATCTTTCAGTATGTACTCTTGCCGCAGAAACTCTTGCTTATCTTTTGTAGATACTCGCATATAGCCGTACTTCATTCTGTTTTCTCCTTTTTATGTATTGCCCCTTGTATCGGGGCTGATTATAATATACCACACATTTTGCGCATTGTCAATACATATTTTATGGTGTTTACAATTTGTTTACAATCTCACTTTAACAGTTTTTCACTATGCTGTTTCAAGATCGCGTTCATTCTTCTGCTCAATTCATCAGGGCTTGCGGTCACGGCGGCTTGTGCTAACATCTCATCTCCGGCAGATACCATATTGTGACCATCGCTCTTTGCGGACAGGCGAGAATAAATTGCCTTTGCGTCTGCGTTCCCGTTTTCTCCCGCCGAGAAGCCGTCCTCTTTCAAACTGTCCTCAATGAAGATCATAAGGGTTCTCACATCTTCGTCCGGGCTTTCCTGCAACTGCTGATACATACGAGCGTTCATACCCGCATAGCGCAAGAACATCTGTCTGTTTGGAACAATCTCAAAGTACAGATTATAATAACACATAAGGTCATAAAAACTGTTCCAATAGTATTCGATTGTGTCTGCCGTGAGTTCAACAAAGTCCTCTGCGGTCATTCTGCCGTATTTGTTCAACTCGTTGGAAATCTGCATACCCATACGGAAGCCGAGCCGCTTTTTGCCCTTTGTGTCGCCCTCTTTTTCGGACAACAGCACTTCCATTTTCTCCTGCAAGTTTGCCTTGATTTCCTCGTTCCTTTCGGAAAGAGTGTCTATTTGTTTTCCGCTTTCGTCAAGTGTTATCCTGCAAATCATTACCAATCCCTCTCTAACAATTCAAGTATTCTTTTTAGCATAGCATTTTGCTCGTCAAACTTCTTTCCAAGTTCTTGCAGTAAAAACCGTGCCTGTCTGTTGTTTGCTTGTTGCACATCGTTTTGCGCAGTCTGCTCTCTGTTCTCTTGCAAGTTTTGTATGCCGATAAGAAGTGATGCGAGGTTGAGCGCGTCAAACAAATTATTGTTCATTTTCGTCTAATTTCGCTCCGCATTGCGGACAGAACTTATCGTCCGGCGCGATCGTATTCCAATGAATAAATTGCTGACAGACCGAGCAACGCCATTCTCCATCGCTCAATCCTTGATAATAGTGTCCGTGGCGAATAGGCGCAACATCGGCGGTTGGCATACGGTTTATAATAACTGCAACCGCATCAGGAACTGCCGGATTGGTCCAGTCATTTGCCCTTATACTTTTTTTGTTTCCTCTGCATCGATATATCTGCTCATTCGTTTACATCTCCTTATATCATTTCTTTGAATATCGCGGCGAGCACGTTCACCACGATACTATCGCCCGCAAGGTGGTATAAACTGCTGTCGCTTTGATTTTTGGCTACTCGGTCAAAGTCAGCATCCTTGACGCCCATAAGACGGAAGCACTCTTTGGGGGTGAGTTTTCTTATGCGGTAATTCTGTATTACACCGCTATCGTTGTTTTCTGCTTTTAGTGTCCTCGCGCAGTCCTTGATTGGCTTTCTATATCCGTACGTTCCGCTTTGAGAAAGATAAGTCCCGCAAGTTTCTCCACCGCTATCAGAAATATATCGTTCAATATATGTCGGAACGGGCAATCCGTTTTCCTCTATGTGCTTTTCGATTTCTTCCTTCGACCAGCCTCCCGCAAACATACCGTCAATGCAATTCGGCTCTATCACTCCTACCTCGGGCGAGGTTTTGAGTGTCTGCGCCATACCCTTTTGAACTGTGTCGCGATGGCTATTCTGCCG
>JAFYOI010000017.1 GCA_017560255.1 Clostridia bacterium | reverse complement strand
TCTATTATATCTTTCCAATCGGTTGCGGTAATCATTTGCTAAGTCGTGGGTTAAAAGGTCGCCGTTTAAGCGGTATATCCAATTGCCCTCTGCAACGCCGGGAATATTCATTCTTGCAAGTGCACCATAGCGGATAAGGTCCTGCATGGGAAGCACTGCAAGTTCCGCCTTCGTATTAAGACAGGCGTTAATCATAGCGTCGAGAAGTTCATCGTCGGAGTATGCGTTAAAGTAACGACGTGCACGGTCAACGTGCCATCCGCCCTCCTGAATCCAACCGAGAGTGGTATTATTATCGTGTGTGCCGGTATAGCATACACAGTCCTCGGTTATGTTTTCGGGGAGATATGGATTATTGTCACCGTCGAATGCAAATTGAAGAATTGCCATACCGGGGAGACCTAATTCACGGCGGAGTTCGTGTACGTCCTCTGTAATATAGCCTAAATCCTCGGCAATTAACGGAAGTTTTCCAAGGTTCTTCTCAAGGGCACGGAAGAGTTTCATTCCGGGGCCTTTTTTCCACTTGCCGCAAGTTGCATCAGGTGCATTCTTGGGGATTGCCCAGAATCCTGCAAAACCTCTGAAATGGTCAAGACGAACAAGGTCGAAACGCTTTAGTGTTGCCTCCATTCGGTTTATCCAGAAGGAGTAACCGTCCTTTGCCATTGCGGCCCAATTGTAAAGGGGATTGTTCCAACGCTGACCTGTTGCGGAGAATGCGTCGGGCGGACAACCTGCAACCTCTCTTTTGAGGAAAAGTTCGGGATTTGCAACTACCTCTTCACTATCGGGTGCAACGTATATAGGAAGGTCGCCTATAATCTTAATGCCTTTTGAGTGTGCATAATCTAAAAGTGCGTCCCATTGACGTGTAAATTCTGCTTCGACAAAATCGTCCTCACCGGATCGCTCACTTGCGAGAGATAATATTCTGTCGCTCTGTTCAACTATGTACGGATAGTCGACGTAATTAAGTGTTGAAACGGGCGGGAGTTCCTCCTCTTTTAAAAGCCCCTTTGCAACGAGTATATCGGGATCTATAAACATTGGGTTACCGCGGAATGATGCGGGGGACTGATAGGGGGAGTATGCCATACCCACCGGATTTATCGGCAATACCTGCCAATATGAAAAACCCGCTTCGCTTAAAAAATCAACAAATTTGTACGCCGAACTGCCGAGTGTTCCGATGCCGAAACGACCGGGAAGTGAACTTATGTGTAAAAGAACACCTGCTTTACGCATTTTTATTCCACAACCTTCCAAGAGTTAAATTTATAGTATGAGTTATGTGTAGTGGGAGTAATACCATCAAAGAAACCTTTGTGGGTTACCGCCGCATGTTTTTTAAATAAAATTGGGACAATGGGGCAAGTTTCGTTTAAATGTCGAAGGAATGAGTCCATCTCGTCGCCTTCGGTAAGTTTTAAATTGTTGTAAGATAAAAGTTGACTGTTTGTATCTGCAGAGGAATAGCCACCGTAATTTAGGTAGCTGCCTGAACGAATGATTGAATCCAGGTTGAAATCCGCACGCATATTTATCTCGGTTATATACATATCAAAGTCGCCGTTTGCAAGTGAGCGTTTGTATGATTCCCATTTTTCTTCACGGACGTTTACGACAAAACCCATATTGGTAAGGGTTTCCGCAATGCGTCGTGCAAGGGCGACACGGCTTTTGTTTTCGCTGTTTACAAGCAGTGTGTAGGAACGGTATGAATTGTCTAACTTTCCGTCGTTGTTTGTGTCTTTAAATCCACCGTTAATGAAGAATGCAAGGGAATTTTCCTTTGAATAATCGTTTTCTGCAGCGATTTCTTCGTTGTACGCACGACACAGGGGATGAATTGGCAAAGTAGCAGGGTGCCCCATAAGAGCAAAGTCTTGCTCGGTTGCACTTTTTCTATCGATTGCACAGGAAATCGCACGGCGTACACTGGGATTTTGCAGAGTGCGAACGTTGTGATTAAAGCCAAGATGCACAAGCGATGTGGAAGCAATATCGGTAGAATGATAATCCCCACGGAAAAAATACGGATTGGTACCGGTAGGATCGAGGGTAATGAAGTCGATATTCATAGACTCAAACCCCCACACAAGTTCATCAACACCTGAAACAGATAAGACCTTTATACTGTCATAAGGCAGGGTGGAACTGTTCGGCCAATGGGTGTTTTTTGCAAGTGAGTATTCTTTACTATCCACATTGTATAAAAGACGGTATGGGCCGGTTCCTATGGGGATTCCTGCCTCACTGCCTTTTTTGATAATCGGCACGTCAAGTAGATTTGGAAGTTTTGCATTGGGATTTATAAGGGTTATTGTAAGGGTATTGCCCATAGCCACAACAGAGGAAATGTTAGTAAGGCGTGTTGCAAAGTAGGATTCCTCACTTTTTGCCAAGTTCAGAGAATATGCAACGTCATCTGCGGTAAGTGGGGTTCCGTCGCTAAAAACACGGTCACCTTTGATAGTGATTGTA
>JAFYOI010000001.1 GCA_017560255.1 Clostridia bacterium | reverse complement strand
GCCGCTTGGGTTGCTTCATCAGCCGTTTTTGCCGCATTGGTAGCGGTTGTTGCCGCTTGGGTTGCAGTAGCCGCCGCATCGTTCGCACTCTTGGTTGCAGCATTGGCATTTGCCGTAGCGGTGTCCGCATTCTTCTTGGCTGTATTGGCTGATGATGCTGCTGTATTGGCTGATGATGCTGCCGTATTAGCGGAAGAAGCCGCACTATTAGCCGAATCGGTTGCAGTTGTTGCACTTGATATTACGCTGTTCACCGAAGTGATAAGTTGGCTTACCTTCGTTGAAATGTATTCAAGCGATACCTTCACGCTCTTGTTCAGTGCGTTCACACCGATAGTCCATAATCCCTTGAAGTCGGTACTTTCGGGAAGTTCTGATATACGTTTCTTTGTTGCCATAGTCCTTGATTTTTATACTCTGATTACGATTACGCTTTCATCTTCTTCTGTTATCACCAGTTCCCCGTCCTCGGTAGCCAATACAAGATAGTTGCCCGTTGGTCGTGTATTGGTAAGACGCATCGTTACCGTGAACTCACACCAAATCTTGCCGTTTGGCAGGATGTCGAACTTCGTAACTGAATTGCTCTTGTAGTAGCATTCGTATTCCTCAAGTGTATCTTCCATGTAGATGCTCCTTTGCTCCGGTTGCAGAAGTATGGTAAACAAGGCATTCCACCTTTTCCAAAAGTCACCTATGTTGTCCGCAAGGATGAACAGATTGAGTACGGTATCCTTTGCCCGGTAATTCACGTTCTCATCGTCATACTTCATCCCTGCAATGCTCTTGCTGTCCGTTTTCAGATTGCTTCTTACTTCCGGTGCCTTGTGGAGATTGTCAACCGTACCTTCCGTAAGATATACCCCGAAAAGGGAAAAATCCACATCATCCAGTGTATAACCCTTCTGCTTGAATCCGCTTGGTGCGGATGATAACGGTGATTCATTCAGGAGCATGTTGTATTCATCCAGTGCTTCCGTGTCAGTTTCATCGCTCGGCACGACTGGAGGGAAGTCATCCGAAAAGTTCAGAGTGAATTTCCCTGCCTTGATGAACGTGCTGTATGACGGATTGCTTACCAAACGGAGTTTGTACGACCTTGCAAGTTCCTTGAACTCGAAGATGTGGTATGCCTTGTCCGAAATCAGTTCGTATAGGTCACCTGCACCAACGGCATCCGTAATGCAGAACTGGATGCCGAACGTCTTTGAATCAAGCAACGGATTCATTAGATCCGCTTCCTCACCGTCATATTCTTCCCATTCCGTGGTTGTGACGTTCTTGAAGCCGGGCATTTGAATCAAAGCCTTATATCCGTACTGCTCAACGAACACCCCATATTCGGAGAAAGCATCCTTACCGTCTATGAAAAGTTTGCCTACCATAAGATAACAGCCTTTTCAGTCGCTTCACTCTCAACGGATGAACTGGAATCCTGCTCAACCTTGATTACCGCATACCCCGATGCCTTTATGTCGGCTTTCGCACCATGAAGCAGATATACGTTGTTCTTAGCCAGTTCACGATATGTTATTTTGGCTACGGTATTGCCTATAAGGAATACCTTGCGTTTCTCCGTAAGGCTGATTTCCCCTGCATCCACATAGATACCGTACTTCTTCAAGTCAGTCTGCTTCTGTATTTCACGGAACTCGTAAAGACGTGGGTACCCGGTCTTCATTACGAACTCAACCCCTTGTGGGGTGAATAGTTGTTCCGCAAGCTGTTCAAGCGTACCGCCCTTGAATGCCTTGCACGCTCCGTTTGCCTTGATTCCTTCTGTCATTGCTTCCACGATGTCCATAGTATAATTATTTTCTTATGATTACTCCTCTTGTATTAATGTCGTCCAAACTTTCCTCTACCGACTTCAATCGCCTGTTGGTTTCGTAAAGTTCACGGGTGTTCTTGGATATTTCCGCAAGGTGTTCCACCGCCGTATAAGCCAAGTCCCTAACTTCACGCTGCATTTCCCTTGCAGCAGCCATTTCCTTCCTCATAGCCTCCGTATCAGCCTTGATACCGAACGTATGCCCTTGGATGGTGGTAAGCCTTGCATTGTTCTCGTCCACGCTTTCCTGCGAAGCCGTTGCGATGCCCTTCTTCACTCCCTCACGTTCCGTTTCCTCATCATCCTTCGGGTCGGTCATGAGTGAATCAGCCCACCCGAACTGGCTGTCAAGTTGCTTTTGCAGTTCCTCTGCCATACGGTAAATGTAATCCTGTTCCCAACCGGAAAGCACGTTGTCAGCGTAGAACTGCTGTAACTTCTGCCGTATCTGCTCCATCTTTCCCGAAGACTGGATAGCCGCCTTGATTGATTCTGTCACCATCTGACGCATCATGCGTTTTACGGTGTCCTTGGCTGATTCTGCCTTGTCCTCGCTTGAAGCCCACGCTTCGGCATAGGATGATGCGAAATCGTCAATAGCAGCATTCACGTCCTCACCGAATATCGCATCGATAGCCTTTTCCTTGTTGTCGGCTATGAGTTGGTCGATTTCCTCTATCTGAGCCTTCCACTCCTTGATTCTTCCATTATCGGTATTCTTCTTGTCCTCTTCCTCCTTGATTTGCTGTTGGATGAGTATTTTCTGCTGTTGAAGTAGTGTATTCTGGTCTTCGATGAGTTTTGAAGCGTCCTTTGAATAGGCTTTCTCAATGGAACGGGAAAGTTTGTCATAGTTCTTTTCCAAAACTTCTATTTGTTCTTGGATTTTCTGAATACGCTTTTCATGCTTCTTGTCATGCAGCTTTGCGAACGAACCTGCAAGCGATGATACCAATCCGATAGCACCGCCAATAGCCGCTCCGATTGGACCGAACATCTTGCCGACCTCAGCACCGGACATAGCCGAACTTGCTGCATCCATAGCGACATTCAGACCTTCTGCGATTCCGCTCAAAGTACCCGAACCGAAAGCGTCACCGAGTGAAGAAAGCGTATCAGAAAGGAAGCCGCCCACTTGTAGGCAGTCATTCAAGCCTCCTTCAATAAGTTCCAACCCTTCTTGAAGTTGCTTTCTGCTTTCCCCTGCCTTGAACACCTTTTCCAAGCCCTTTGCCATTTTGCCGAAAGCGTTTTCCGACTTGTCTGCCGCATCCGTTACATCCTTGATGCCCTTGCGTATCTTTTCAAGTTCTTCCGGTGATTTGCGTAGCGTTTCAAATGTTTCTTTGGAAATTCCGAGTTTGATACCCTTTTCCTCATCCCATTCGCCCGACATGAGAAACTGGAACGCTTCTTCGCCCATTGCGGCTATTTCACGCATATCCTTCACCGTCTTGCTGCTCATGTCATCGAACAGCCTTGCAATTGCGGATGTGGTCTTGTTGGCTTCCATATCCAGTGCGGATAGTTCCTCACGCATCTTGGCTGCAAGCGTATCCTTTTCACCCTGCGTTGCTGCATTTTTTATCCGTTCGTCATAGAGTGCGATAGTGGCATTACGCTTTTCAAGGTAGGAACCGTATTCGGCAAGGTATTCGTTCATGGCTCTGTTGGCTTCTTCCGTTTCCTCCTTGGTGATGTTTGCAAGCCCGGTTTCCCTCGATTTCATAGCGTTTGCGGCTTTCGCACCCAAAGCAGAGCGTTGTTCATCTGTAAGAATACCGTTCTGCTCGTCCTCCCAAGCCTTTTTCTGCTTCTTCACCTCGTCTATCTCTTTCTGATAGTTCAGTTCGATTTGGGCACGTTTCTTTTCTGAACCTTCCTTCATCAAGTCAATTTCCGCTTGTTGGTTGGCTCTACGCATTGAAAGGAGTTCATCAGCCATTTGTTGCTGATTGTTGTCAGCCTTTCCGCCTGACTTACCCGAAGGAATGCTATACATATCCAAGTTCTTTTCCGCTTCACGGATTCTGCTGACGGTCTGATTCCATTTCAACGAACCCTTTTCAGTTACCGCCATTGCTTCAAGAGCCTTTTCGGCATCCTCCTTCTGCTTCTTCCAGTAGTCCTTGTTTTGAACAACCCCGGCTCTTGCCGCTTGCAGGTCAACCAACGCACTGATGTATTTGCGTATTTCCTCTGTCTTGAAGTCCTTTCCACTACCGAACCATTCACCGCCTTGATTATCGCTCAATGCTTTCTGATAAGCGGAAATCTCCGCTTGAAGTTCCGCATCGCTCTTTCCCTTTGCCTTTGAAATGGCATTGTTAATGTAATCAGAAGCGACATTCTGCCGGGCAATTTCCCGTTGTCGGCGAAGTTCTTCAATAACCTTCGCTTCATCATCATAAGCCGATTGGTCGCCACTTCTCATATTAGTCAAATACGCTTCACGCTCCCGTATCTGTCTGTCAAGTTCCGCCAATTCATTACGGTTGTCCTGTTGCTTGCGTTCAGCATCCACCCCTGCAAGTTCCTTCTTCAATGCGATAAGGTTTTTAAGATGCCCTTCTTCGTCTATGTACTTTTCAATGATACCGGGATAAAGCTGCTTCAAGGTTTCCATTGCTCCGGCACGCTCCATTTCAGCCGCCGTTTCATCCTCTATGCTCTCAATGAGTTCATTCACCTTTTCCTTGTGTTCTTCCTCCAGTTCTGCGGCACGTTGCTTTGTATCATTGTAGGTACGCTGCATATGTTCCGCTTCCGTTTCACGGTTGATAAACTCATATAATGCGAATCCTGCCGTAGTGATTGCAGTAGCGGCAAGCAGATAAGGATTCGTAAGAGCCTTTCCCAATCCCTTCAACGATGTAACAAGCCCCTTTTGGGCAATGGAAAGTAACTTTGTCTTAGCTGCTGCTATTGCAGCCGAATTTGACAAGGTGATGTTAGACATAGCCGCCAAACGCTTTTCAACTATGGCTTGTCTCAATATGGCAATGTTCACTTTCTCAATGGTGTTCACTGCAATCAAAGCAGCCTTGTATGTGCCGTAGGTGGAAATCAAGTAAAGAAGAACGGAGCCTACCGTTTCATAATTCTTTGCCAACTTTGTGCCAAGCGAATACGCATCAACGATCACTGGTTGTAAATCCGTTCCGATTCCGTTAATCACATCCTGGATTGCACCTTCAAAATTGGCTTTCGCACCTTCAATGCCTTTCGATTGCTTCATGAGCATATTATGGAACTTCCCACCTTCTGCCGTAGCAGAAGCAAAGGCATCAGCAACCATATCCGCCGAAATAGCTCCTTTCGACATTTCATCTTTAAGTACGGAAATGTTCTTACCTGTCTTTTCAGCAATAACGGAAAGCGGATTGAACCCTGCGTTAATCATCTGCAATAAATCCGTTCCCATAAGTTTCCCTGCGGAATGCATTTGTGCAAACGCAAGTACAAGCGAATTGAACCGTTGGGAATTACCCATAGAAATATCGCCAATCTGCTTCAATGTCGGCATCACCTTTTCAGCAGCCATATTGAACCCCAACATGGTTTGTGCCCCTTTGGCAAGGTCGTTCAATCCCATAGGAGTTTCAACGGCAAACTCCCTCAATTCGCCGAAGAATTTCTTAGCCTTATCCTCGCTCCCCAACAAGACACCAAAGGAAACTTCAAGGCTTTCAATTTCCCCCCTTACTTTGATGACTTCCTTTCCGAACCCGGTCAACGTATCAACGGCAAAGTAAGCAGCCATACCTGCTCCAACCTTCTTGAAGATGTTGTCAATGCGTTTGCCCTCCACCTCGGCATGATTACCAATACGGCTAAACTCCTGCATCGCCTTATTGACGCTTGTCTTATCGACATTCAACAAAAGTTCATAGTAACTCTTTCCTTCTTCGTTCTTCATCTTACAAATACTTCTTCATCGTTGCCATTATTGAAATTATTGGGGTCGTTTGCATCAATTGAAGCATCCCAATCATCCTTCTCGTCATCATGGTGCGGTGCAGCACAACCGTACATAATCAGATTCTCATAACTCATTTCGAACAGGACATAATCGGGAGTAACATTGAATATCTTCGCCCATGAATATATCAACCCCCAAATGCTGTCGCTGTCGCTTCCACTTCCCTTGTTGGTTTTAGATGATTTGCCACGCTTAGGGAAGTGGTAATAGCGAAAAAATCCAAGACCTGCATATCTACGAGCCTTGACATTATGATATTCCGAAGATTGCTGTTGTCGCAATTGTCAAGAATCAATTCCGACAATCGTTCCACTTCTTCCACCTCATCCTTGACAATCTTATTACATTTGACAAAACCGAACTTACGCAAAGAAAAACGCTTTGACACGACCTGTCTTTCTACCGTTACCAAACGATGTTCCTTTAATCTTTTTGCACCCAATATCAATACTGCGGCAATCCTACCTATTACAGATAAATCCTTGGCTGTCTTTAACACTTCTTTTAGCATGTTTTCACTATCCGAATCAAAATCCGGGAAACTTGCTACCATTTCAGAAATCAAAATAAGCGTTGCCGGAGTTGCAGGAGCAATCCCGTATTTCACACCTTCAATTTCAATGCTGTCAGAAGCACGTTGAAGTATAGCATCCGTTACTTTCTTTTCTATGCTTTCCATGAGAGATAATTTTTAGTTGAAGGCTTCCGGGAATCGAACCCGGCTCCACTCCTAACGGAGCGTGTCCTAACCGATAGACGAAAGCCCGCCATTATGAACAAAGCAAAAAAGTCTTACGCTTTTTTGGTGAATCGTGAATACCAATAACCAGCATCACCCTTGAGGATTTCAAATTCAATATCCGCATAGTTACCTTCCTTTTCATCCCATCCAGGCTTGTAGGTGATTGAACACTTAGGAGCCTTTATACCCTTTGCTCCGACATTTTTAGGAGTAATTTTCAAGGACCAATCACCCGAAACGACATGTGTATTCACTTGTGTTTCCCCGTCTGTACCTGATTTTGAGATGCCAAGCATGGTTTCCAGTTCATCGGTAGGTTCAATTACTCTTGTTGTTGCTTTGAATCCTCCTTCCTGCACTTCCTTAGCTACGGTTTCACCTCCAGTAGCCTTCATTTCGAGTGCTTCACCTTCTGACGGTTCGAGAGAACTTGATTGGTTCTTAATTGTACCGATACTCGTCAATTCGGTAGCCATAGCATCGTTTTCGCCAGTCTTGCCGATTTCAAAGGTACACTTAGACCAAGCCATTATTTTCTTATTTGCCATAGTCTTAAATCTTTAAAAAGTTATACATTTAAAATTCAAGTTGATATTGACGAAGTGCTGATTGATGTTCGGTTCAGCAATGTATTCAACTGCTCTACCCCTCCAAAATTCAAAGTCTGTATCTGCACCATTAAGAATTTCAACAACATCTTCCGCATACATAGAAAGTTCATCCAACCTTCCCTTGTCCGGCACAAGCCTACCGGAGTTGTTGTCAATATCCTTAACATAAATGTTCAGATTAACACTACCCTCTTGAATCTGTTCAGCAGATGTAGAACCTACATTGATTACAGCATCTTCAAGTTCAGAATCCAACGGACGCAAACCGCTTGTATAAAGCAATCCGGAAATTTCCCCTTCAAAGAATGTTTCCAATGCTCCATATATCATCTGCTCAATCTGTAATATTGTCTTTATTGCCATAATCAAAGTTTTAATGCCTTCATAATTTGCGGAACCATCCTCTTTGCAAGGCGTTCCGCCGATTCCAACACATCAAGGCTCATCGCCTCCACATAGTACGCATACGGCATACCTGCAACCATTATGAACACAATACCCTTCGAGTTCTTGGAGATAAGCCTACGGAGGAACTTGCGTCCTTCTTCCGAACCTTTCTTGCCATTCAGCACCGTTGCAAAGTCGCTTTCAAAAACCGCCCTTCCATTATCAAGTATGCAATAACCGATGGAACTTGTCAAGTTTCCTGTTTGGTCTTTATACCTGTGTCCAGTTCTCGCCTGTTTCAACGCTTGCTCCCCGACAAAAGCGAGGTTTCCTATTATCGTTTCTCTCACGAGGTCAAGTTTTCTATTCAAGAATCCTTTAACCGCAGATTGCGGCGTAACTTGTCTTATAGGCATATCAGACGGTAATTTTAACGGCTCCTACACAATCAAGATGCTGAATATCCTGCACACGGAACTTACCAATACCGTTTCCCCTGTTATCTGTCAGAATGACATACTCAGCAGTAAAATGAGGGAAATAAACAGAATCCACAAGAATTTCAAATGAAGAACGAGTGAACTCACCGTCAACCACTTTACCCTTATGGTCATTGGTATTAGTTTTGATATTACAGGGAATTGGGCTTCCGGGCGTTTCAGAAACTTTCACGGGCATTCCGTTTCTCACACCTCCACCCGTTTTTGTAATCACCTGCAATTTTCCGTTTTCAATAATCATAAATCTTCTCCTTTATAACCAAATTCGGGCAAGGCAGCATCATCACTACTTTCACCCAACTCGCACAAGATATTGTTGGCTCTATCCCGAAAACGCTTTCTCTCGCTTTCGGAAAAACTATAACTGATTCCTCCCTGCGTTACATTCGGTGCTTCTGAAAGGAAAAGAAAAACACCTGCTTTCGCACGTTTGTATTCTTTCCCGTTACGAAGTTCCATACTCATTTCGGAATCAATTTTCAAGCCCACACCCTCGGCTACATCTTCAACCGTAGCCGTAGGGATAGGGTAACTTGATAGGCTCTTCAAAGATTGCAGTACATTCATCACTTAGCGTCTCCGTTGTTCCAAGTTGTTGCAGCCGTATTAATGAACACGAGCGATGCACGGTTAATCAATCCCGGCTGTACATATGCTTCTGCCATAGTCACCTCCAACATCGGATTGATGTCAGAATAACGGGTCATCTTGTAGTACGAACCCTGTTCCTGCAATGCTTCCGTATTTGGAACATTCGGAACTGGCTTGTAGTAAGTCCAACCCAATTGTGCAACAGGTGCAAGGGTTACGACATTCACATTCCAAGGCTTGATAGTTTCTTCGCTACCGTCCTTGTATTGGATAGTCGCGTAGGTATCAAGAATGACGATCTGCGGCCAACCCCTACTTTCATCGGTCATGTATCTGTTGATTGCGGCAAGCGTAATCATGTCAGAAGTAACCGTATTTTCCTTTGCAAGCGGATACAATCGTCTTGCTACGGATGCTTGGTTGCAGAGTTGTTGGAACTTCTTCTTTTCCATGAACACGAAACGAGGCTTCTTTCCGCCCTTGCTTGCAATAGCATCCTGTGCGTCCGCAATATCCTTCAAGCCGTCCGCATTTTCTGAATCTGACCAAACGACAGATGCACCCTTGAAGTTAGCGGTAGGAACGTTGAAATTGATGATGTCTTCGGTTGCGAAATCACCGTCAATCTTCTTTGAGAAGGTCTGTTTACCGGATGAGCCGATACGCATAGCATCAATTTCCACCTTGTAGTCCATTGCGTTGTTACAGAAGTCGAGGTCATCGTAAACAATATCCACGAGGTGTTTTGCTGTTGCAGCATCTTCCGTATTGGATGCGGCGATTACCTGCAAATCCTGGTACTCATTGATTTCAATTTCGTCCTTTTCACGGGAAACTGAATATTTGCCGAGTTTACCGCTCCAAGTACCGACCGTCTTACGGGTTTTCTTCGGAGCCTTAGTATTGAAGGCTACACGGTCTGCGGCTACTGGAATACCTTCGTTACCTTCCAAACCCTTAATGTCAAATTTCGGGCTGTACTTCAACGGGAAGAGTTGCTGCCATGCCAAACCGTTACCCGGCTTGTAAGAATTCACGGTCACATGCATTCCCGGTTGGTCAATGTCAAATAATGGTTTATTCATTGCCATATGTCAATCCTCCTTATACAAGTTGAATCATTGGCAGCAATGCGGCTACCTCGCTTGCGATATTCGCTGTTTCCTTTCTCAAATTTGCACCGTTAATCAAGCGTACACCTTGGTCGCCTTGATTAGCATATACATAGTTGCCTGTTACGTAAACAGGAGTGAGCAACGGTTCAGCATTGCTTGCGTCAGCCGCCTTGGCTTGATAAAGTACCTTACCGTTAGGGATGTCAACACCGAGTGTCACGGTTACTACATCCTTGTCTTCGGCTGATGTATCTACCTTCGTACAAGCAACACCCTTCTTACCTGTTGCGATAACATCACCTTCCGCAACACCGCTACCCTTCGCAATGCTAATGGTAGTGTCGCCTGATGCTACGGCTGCAACAAGTCTGTAAGCCTTAATCAGAGCAAATTTCCCGTCCTTTTCACCAACGGCAGTTGTGGCAGGAGCGTCAAAGGTGGGATTTTCCACCAAGCCGCCGCCCGGCTTTTCGGCAAACACCTGTTCAATGCGAATAGGTTCCTGTTTAGCCGCTTCTTGATGCTTGAAATTCACGTCCATATTGGTTAATTAGTTTCAGATTGCAGCCCAATAATGGCAGGGGCTGGCTTCGCTGCCTCTTGTCTTGCGATACGAGCCTTGATATACGGGTTCTCATTACCTTCACCTGCACCTTTTGCTCTACCGCCCTTTGTCCCGGTTACTACTCCACCCTTCGATTCGTAATCATTCTTGATGGTTTCAATGTCGGGTGTGATTTCATCAATCCAACCACCGAAATCCTCATCATCCTTGAAATTCATACGAGCAAAGTCCTTTTCGTAACGCTGACGGATTTTTTCGGGTGCTCCTTCCAAAATCTTGTTCAAGGCTGTCTTACGGCTGTTTGCCGTTTTCTCACCTTCCAAGATTGCAAGTTTATCGTTCAAAGGCTTGATTGCTTCACTTACTGCTGCCGAAATCTGTGCTGCAAGGTCACTGCCTTTTCCTTCTTCACCTGCACCCACTTTGTTTTCACCGCCCGGCTTACCGCCTTCGCCTGTTTCAACTTTCTTTCCGTCTTTAAGACCATGCTTTTTCTCGTAATTCGTTACTGCACTCTGCTGTGCTTCTGTAGCCCTGCTGTCACCGTAACTTTCGAGAACTTGTTGAAATGTCACCCCCTCAACTGCGGTTGCAACTTCTTCAACGGTTGTTACAGTCTTGGCGATTTTATCGGCAATCCTGTTCAAAATCGCTTCACTGACCCCCACAAATTTGGCTTTCAGTGCATCTAAAATCTGTTTTTTCATATGATAAACCAATTAGTTTACCGCAAAAGTAGTGAAAATTTTAATTGCGCTTATGTTATAAGCATAAAATTTCTTTTAATAAGGTATATTTAGACGGTTTTTCATTTAGATTTTCTCAAAACGCTAAACATCAAACTACTTGGCTATTACAGAATATCAACAGAAAAGTTTATAAAATTTCTCCAAAAATATTTTGTTATTCTAAAATAACGGGCTATCTTCGTAGTGTGCTTACATCGTAAGCACTTAAAAACAACAACAAAATTTTAGAATTATGAAAAAGAGTAGCATTTTAAGATTCACAAAGAGTTTCATCAACAGAAACTTTCGCATCAAGGTTTACGGATTGGACGCACAAGGCAACAGAATCAATAAACTTGTTGGTGTAGCAGGTATAATCGCACTTATCGGAATTGACCTTCTCAATAAGTTCATTGACCGGGCACTGAATGCAGGTCTTGACAAATGCGTATGCAAGTTGAGAAGAGGTTTACAGGTTTCATTTTATTGCAAATAACTATGGGTACAATCAACGTCAACGGTTGCAGCGTTTGTGCAGCCGGGAAGGAGAACTATACGACCTTCAACACAAAAATAGGTCGAAAGAATGTAAAGCGTATGCAGTATGATTACCGCACCCTCGAAGGTGAACTATTCAGTTGCATAGGTACAAACCTTGAAGACTGCCGCCGTAAGCGTAACGAATGGATTTCAAAGAACAATCTAAAAAGAAACTAATATGGATGCAAATCAAGCAATGCTGTTGGTAGCCGAAAATACCGCAAAGGAATACGGCTACATTGAAGTTGGAAAGCGTACCATTGACGCTATGAAAGACAACTTTTGGGGAAACAATTATTTGGGTGTAAAGGCGATGATGGAAGGTCGCTCCATTACGGTTGAATCATGTAAATACATCATCCCGATGTTTGAAGAAGACCGTGAAAAGGTTAGCAGAAGACCGAAGATTGAAATTGATATGCACTTTGGAAAACCGAGATTGGGAATTGACCTTCCAAGCGGAACATCCTGTTTTCTCACTTATCGTGACAATATCTGTACAGAAGCACAGGCATTCGGAAATAACGGGCTTGCATTTGCCCTGTCAATCAAGGATAAGATAGACTATTTAATAAACAATTAAATCCACAACAACATGAGTGAACAAGTAATTTTATCAACGAAGAACTGCCACCGTGCAGCAAAAGTAAGACTGATTGGAAACCCTTCTTTGGGCGAATGGGATTGGTTTTACAGAGGAACAAACATCGGAAGTATCATCCGCCCAGAGTTTGCACATTTGGCAAAGCAAGGAGAAAATAATGCTTCCATTGTGAAAAACCACAATATCGAACTTGAAAAATGGGAGGTCGTTTCATGGTCTTACCCGTTTTCACTTGAAGACTTGTACCATTCCGCTTACCGTGCCTATTATTCTACAAGTTTCACACCTGACGAACGGGCATTGAGAAGTATCATTGACTACGAAAGATGTCTTCTTGAAGACTTGAAAGAAATCCCGGAATCAGAACACGAAACATACATTCAAAAATTCAAGGAAAAGGTAAGCGACCTATACGCAAAGCATTCCCGTATAATGAGTGCGGCAATCACGGGACCTGCAAAATTCCCTGTTGCAAGCCAACAGAAGCATAACAATGTCTATGACAAGGCTTCAAGAGATTTCTACGAATGGCGTGAAAAATATGCAAAGAATGCCGCAAAACGCATTGAGAATGCTAAAAGCCCCGAAGAAAAGGAAAATGAAGAATGGAAGCGTATTGAATCAGACATCAGAAGCACCGCAAAGACCGTTTCCGGTATTGATGAAGGTGTCCTTATACTTCATCGATCCTTGATTGTTTCCAACCTTTACAACAGACTTGAAACCCTTGCCAAGAATGGGAAGTCAACCCTTCTATTAAAGGCTATGGAACTTGTAAAATCCCTCAACGAAGGAATGAAGAAACCTATTTTCACAAGCAGACACAAGGTTTGGAAACTTGCAGAAGTAGCAGAAGCAATCATCAAGAAGCAGGAAGAAAGCAAGGAAAAGGAAAACTACGAATTGGAATTTGAAGGTGGTTCAGTCGTAAAGAACTATTCAGAAGACCGCTTGCAGATTTTCCACGATTCAAAACCTTCTTCTGATATCATTTCATCATTGAAGCATAACGGGTTCAAATGGTCAAGGAATAATGGATGTTGGCAACGCCAACTTACAAACAACGCCGTTTACGGTGCTGCCCGTGTCCTGTTTGGAACGGACATAAACAACGAGAAACGAAGTGAATTCATTACCAACCTTCTAAATGAAAACTGATATGGCAATCATAAACGGATGCTTGAAACTTGAACAGAACGCACCATTTGAGGAAATATCAAATGAATGGTACAACCAATTGTTAAACGGTGTTCCTCCTGTTAGGTGGAACCGTCCGTATTGCAACGGTGGTTGGTTCTTCATGGGTGAGCCGGATTCTGACGATTTAGAAACGGGTGAGGAATACTACATATTATGTTTTGCCTATGACGGAAAACATTATGCAGGAAGCCGAAGAATAAGCCTTAGCCGCGAACAGGTTGAGCGTGAAATCACATCATTCTGCTGTGAACAGGATTTGGCAAAGCAAAATTAGCCTTTTAGCCGCAAGAACAACAATTGCGGCAAAGGGTTTATCAAAAGTGGAACAATCGTCAAACTCGCTTGAAAAATGAAGAAAATAACTACATCAAACATTGTCAAGGTAGAATTTCCCGGCGAACAGGGAGAGCATTATTTCGGTTCATTGGCTGCAATATACGAAGTGTTCACACCCGAACAGGTCGGATGCACATTGGCAAGCCTTTGGTCATACAAGATTGAGGTCGGTAAGCCGAAGAAAACACGGAAATGTATAATTTCCAAGCATAATATTTACCGAAAACAGCAGAATAAATAATATCTTTGTGCCATGAAAACGGTTTTTGATTATAATATAACCAAAGAAGAGTGCAGAATGATAGGAATGCTTGACAAGGATTTCTATTTAGCACATGCAACGGAAGATGATGCAAATCTTGATTTAGCATCATTGTTTTATTTGAGAAACGAGAAGGAGAAGGCAAAGGAATATGCCGATAAACTCCCTCTCAATATGAAAAATGATTTTTGGCGTACTATTACACACCCATAAGAGCCGAATCAAAAACAACTTCTGTATGCCGGAGTGACTTAACAATCACTTCGGCTTTAGTTTTCTTAACTCCTTTTGATACTAAAAAATCAACTATACAACCGAAGATGTTTTCATATGGTTCAACCATTATCAATCTATTAAAATGGGCATAGGCTTCAGAACTTGAAACATTGATAGTCTTCAAAAGTTTTTCCCAGTTTTTCAAATATCCATAATAACCATACCCGTGTTCGATAATTTCCTTCTTATTCTTCACATTTCCACCTATCGCACGAAGGAATTTCCCGTAAGAACGCCTTGCACAAAATTGATTGATACATTCCATTGCAGCACGCACGTCTTCCGGGTGTTTTTTAAGACCGTTTTTCCATCCCATTGCTCCTGCATGGCGTATTTCATGCCAAATGCTTTCTATGGCGTATTCTTGATTGAATGTCAAATCCCTATTTGCTGAAATAGATTTCATTGCCTCCTTTACTTCGTGAAGCGGATTGAATATGGTTTCATTGCCCAAAGCATCCTTTTGCTTGAAATCAAAATTATGTATCGTCAATATGTTTCCATCCTTTTTGTAGTATGAACCGTCCTTTTTCATATATGCTCTGCCACAAGACATGAAAGCCCCACCAGTCTTTGAGACCTTCACTTTGGAAAGACCGCCGTAGAACAAATCCGGTTCAGCTTTTGCGAAATTCTCAATCATTGTACGCACTTCCTTTTCTGTTACGTAGGTCGGTTCCTTCAATTTATAAAGAGCTTCCTTCACATCCGTAACGATACCCTTGTCGGATTTCTTCGCAAGCGATCCAAATTCATCAATCCACTTTTTAGGTACATACTTGCCGTTATCCTTGATGAAGTACGGAAGATTCTTCTGATATTTAGCACGTTCTTTATTCCTATCAAGCCACCCTTTGAAATTATCCGGAACGTCTTTTATCTCTCCGTCAAACTTGAAATCCGAAACATCCTCTCCTGCAAGCCTCTTGTTTTGATACTCCAAGAATTGTTCCATAGTAGGAAGTACAGCAACAGCATAGCACCGACATTTAGGATGCCAACCAACATACTTGAAATCTTTCGGATATTCACCTTTCAATTCATCACAAATGTCGTAAACAGGATGGTTGTTAGATGTTCGGATTTCAATTCCAATAACGAAATCAAGCTGCTTCCAACGCTCGTGGTCTGCCGAACGGTAAGCCATGTTATTTTCTGTTGCGGCAAGACGCATCGCATTCTTATATGAAGAACGATAAACCCCTTGACCGGGATGATATGCTTTTGCAGCCTTTGACAAGCGAAGTACGCCATGTTTATCCCTAACTCTACGGAACAACTTGTCGGGTTCTTTTAGGAACTTACGCACATCACGGCTCAATGCAGCAGCACTCTTACCCTCGCCCAAGCCAATGTCAAGTGCCAATTCCAATTCTTCCTTCAACTGGTCTGTAATGTTCCATACCCTTGCAGAAAGACCCATACCTTCCACCTTTCGGGCTTGGAAAGCATTCAGAGCCGACAAATTAGGCTGTTTCCATTGCGAAATTTGCGTTCTCGATACACCGCTTGACAAGATGATTGAATCAACCATTTTATCATTCTTCTCGCAAGAAAGAAGCCATTCTTCCTTGTTCCCTTCCTCTATGGATGTTACTAAATTCTTGTGAAGTTCCTGCAACAACTCGTCAATACGAGCCTTGACAACCGGATAATCGTCAAATAAAAACGGTTTTCCATTGTCCTTGAAACCTGATGTTTCACCAATCCTTGAAGCCTTCTTGACCGCATCATCAATCAACTTTATCTGATTCTCCGTTGCTTTCAGAAGGTTATTCAAATGCTTCTTGTCGTATATTCCAACATTTATTTTCATATCTGTTCCCTTTGCCATATCAAAAGCCCTTTCTTGAATTGGCTGCAACCGTCCTTTTTAAGAAACCGGGAACGCACGGGATTCACTCTACACCTGCACAGGAAAGGTAGCCCGTTAGCCCCCTTCTCATGCAGGTCATAGGAATGCGTACATTCTTCGCAGTTATAAACAATCTTTGCTAACTTCTTCGCCATTGTCAAATGGTAGGTTCATTGAACACGCCTATCGATGATTCTTCATTTATCTGTTGAAGTTCATCGTCCACATCTTCCACATAACCAAGTTCACGGATTGCAGTCTTTTGGCTCATTATAGGTTTGCCTCCAGCAGCATTGGTGAGATTGCTTATTTTCTCTGAATCATCGTTAATTTGGAACTTTGTAATTTTCGTTTCAACAATGAGGCTATCAATCGCAGAACCCAATGAAGGGAACATCTTCTTCATGAAAGCACGCAATACATTTATTTCACGGTCGAAGAATTCAAGCCATGCACCACTTTCATCCGTAACCTTCAATTGAGCATCAATAAACATCATTTTACGGGCTTCGCCGGACATAGGAGTTGCTTTCATGTTTTCCATTGACATATCGGGCAGCTGCAAAGACATAAAGAAGTTTCGCTTGATTTCGTCAATATGGAACTTGACCGTATCAGCAGCCTGTTGCCAAGTCACATAACCTGCCTTGTCTTCCTTGCCGTATTGCATTACATTACGACCTTCATTATCATTGTTGTTCTCCTTTCCATGCTTGATTTTATTGTCAGAAAAGACTACCCAATTCGGACGTGCATTCTTACGGATATAGTTCCCCTGTCTTGAAAGCGTCCACTCTGCTTCATAAACATTTTCCGATTCATCCTCCCATATAGGAGTAGGACGGTGAATATAAATTCCTGCAATCTTGCCGATCTTGATTTCTTCGCGAACTTCTTCAATTACATTAGCACCTTCTTTTGCCCAACGGATATGAAAACTATCCGTATATGTGTCAAAATATGTGGTTGTTTTACCATCCTCAACTCTGTTATATTCAACAGAAAGTGCTATCAAATCATCGTATTCGTCAAACAACGGGTACAATCGTTCTCCGTTTTTCGGTGAATAATTCTTGCAACGCAACTTTAATTTACTGGTATTACCGGCATATATCGTATCCTGTTCCTGGCTGTACCAAAGAGTGATGTTTTCACATGACGCAAACAGGTTGTTTCCACGCTCAATATTGATGCTGTTAATACGATTTTTCGTGAAGATTGCTTCCATTATTTCCGCAACCTTCTTTTCCTGTTCATTCTCCGGCTTGTAGATGCGTTGAACAGGAATCGTGAACATTAATTCGGTCATACGCTTCACCGATAATTTCTGCAATGAAAGGGTTATACGTGTAACCTTTTCAACTTTCCCATTCTTGCTTGTCTTATCGGGATAGGCAGCCTTATCCATTACTGGATGTTCCTTTGGTTCGTACTCCTTGCGTAACTTATCCCAAGAAGGAACCACGATACTTTTCTTTTTGAGGTCGGAAATGATGTCATTCCCGTTCCTTTCGGCACTGATGATTTCGTTTATATCCATATCCAATCAAATTTAATATAACATATCCTCCAATTCTTCGTAGTCCATTTCTTCAACTACTGCTTTTCCGGTCATCCTCACCGCATCCGGGTGAAACGTATTTGCCAATGCGTCAAATTCATCCGGCGAATGCCCAAGACGCTGCTTGATGTCCTCTTTCGGTTCAATGATTATTCGCCCATTGCTAAGAAAACTCCATTTGATTTCTGTTGCTTCTTCAAGAAACGAGCCACCAGGCGGAAGCATGGCATTCATACCATTATCCGGGTTAAGCCAATCACGGACGCACCAATGAAGATAAGCCCTCATGTTGGCAAATGTGTATTCCCCTGTTATGTCCGTGAGGTCGTTTTCGCTTGAATCCTTTGCACCCTCACTATACTTGCAACTGATGATGTATTCTTCATTTTCGTACACCTCAACGATACGGGAATAAACACCTGCCCCTTCCCCGATAGTGTCTATCGAGAGCGTACAACCGGAATGAGCCTTGATGAAGTTCAATGCCTTTCCTGCAACCTTCATGTGGTCTGCCTTTCCTCCCGAATTTTGTTTCTCGAATCGCGAAACATAATTCCCGTACCTGTAACAGAAAACGGAGCAGTCACGCCCCATACCTGCCACATCGACACCTACGGAAGCATCATTGTGAGATTCAAGATGATAATCCTTCCAACGCTCCTGTGCAAGTTCAATCCAAGTCTGAGGAATAAGCACATCTTCATCAACTTTCGGAAACTCGCCCAACACCTTCTTTCTGAACAGGTCGGAAGGTCTGTACCATTGACCCTCGAACTTGAAGTCATTTTCGCTCTCCTTCACATCATCTTCTGAAATTGGTTCACACCAGTTATCCACCTTGTCCTTCACCCAATCATAATCCACTTGTCCGGGCAATGATATTTTCTTCTCTACCACATTGGGAGCCGTAAGGCTGTTAAGTCTGAACTTCTTCCAACGGTCTGACTTCTGACTTCTTGCCGCATATCCTACGGTAGTGTTCGGGTTGAACACAAGCATAAGCAACGAATTACCCTGTAAGTTACCTTCAATAGCAGAATAGGTATCATCAAGGATACCCGTTGCTTCCGTTACAATGAATGCTGTATTCACGGCATGGAATCCCGACCACGCTTCATGGTTGTGTTCGTCAGCCTTAAATCCGGTCAAAAACCATTCATCGTTTTCTGTTCTGATGTCGTATGTGTTAAGTTTACCGGGCAATTCAAATCCCCTTCTTTTTGCTCTGTTGAACAAGCGTGATATTTCCGGCATCATGATATTCTTTACCTGTCGGTCTGTCGGAGCAGTTAGAGCCACTTTGGTATTGCTTATCAATTCCCCCTTCTTGTTCCACTTCGGAGTTAGGTACAGGAAACAAACAGCAACGCAAGCCGCCACGAAGTCCTTACCCCGTGCCGTACCGCTACGCACCGAAACGAGTTTGCTGTTTTGTGCTGCCGATACGATTGCCTTCTGTTCGTCGTCAAGAGTAACCCCGAGGGCATCCCGTATGAACAAGTTCCAATCCTTACGCCAAGCCGCAAACAATTTCTTTGCGTTCTTACGCATATCCGATTCCTGTTTCCTTCTATTCTTCATCTACGCTTGTTTCCTTCAACATATTTGCAAATGAAAACTCATTCTTGATGTCTTTCTTCTCCGGTGCATACAAGCCAAGCAGCTTTCGGCGTTCCTGTGATAGTTTATGCACAAGTTCAAGATAGCGAGGGTCGCCGTAGCAAATGACTTCTTCCTTCTGCTGTTCCATTTTCACGGTCACGACACCTTCACCATCATCACCTCCGCCGGGAACGCCCTGCTGTTTCGCTTTCTTGCGTTCATAGTCGGTCTTTGACTTGTCCCAAGCCGCCCATGCCTCACGAATCATATCATCGATACGCTCCAGTTCCAATTGTACGGAAAGGTCGAAATTTTCAATCCGTGTCCTTCTCCATTCTTCAAGGAGCGTATTAACATCCTTGTGTACGGTGCGGAGCGAATAGGCTTCCAAATCAAGCCTTGCCATGACTTCCTCACGGATGGCACGGTAGGAATACCCACGCTTGTAAAGCCCGGCGATGATGTCAAGACGAACGATCTGTGCTTGCCGATAGTCCTTCATCTTCTTTCCAGGTGCTCCCATAATCAGAATCTTGCCCCATTGAATTTATAAATCAGGTTTCCTTCCTCATCCTTTGCGACTGGCACCAATGCACCTTCAAACAACTTGTACGGGCTTTGACCGCTTTGAGGGTTGTTCCATAACCAACGCATATAATCCGCCATAGTCATACCTTCATACTTGGCACGCTTTTCAGAACTATTGCAATTGAACCCGTTGGCACGAATCCATTGGAATTGGGAGATAAGCCCCATGATGTCAGTCTTTACATCAGCCCAACGTACAAGACTATCCGGGCTGTTCTTGGCAATCTGCAAGGCTTCACACCATTGACCACGCGAATAATTCCATGTCGGCGGAAGTCCACAGCACGAACCGTTACAGCACAATTCCTTGAAGTGAGCATCCGAAACGTAAAAACGCATACCCAACTCATCGCAAAGATTCTTCATATTACGCATGAAAGGCTCCTTAACCTTCCTGTTCAGACGGAGATAGCCAGATGAAACGGAATTGAGTTTGTAGAACTTCATCACATCGAATCCGCACACCTCATTGAAAGTAGGCATGAACGCCTTTAAGGTCGGGCTTCTCATCTCAACACAAAAGAACTCCGTACTCATTGCATCAGCACCCCTGTTGTGTGCCTCACGAATCAAGTCAAGGTATGTCTTGTCAGAAATGCCGATGATGAACGGACGAAGACGAAGGGTCGCACCTCCTGCACCTGCCTTTGCAATACGTTCAATGGCATCAAGTCGCTTTTGAGGTGAAGGAACGCCCTTCTCAATGATGTGTGCTACCTTATCATCGAGCGTAATTATTGAAAACTTGAAGTTCCAATTCTTCTGACCTTCTATAAGGCTCATGTAACGGTCGTCCTCCGTAAACCAAGCTGCCTTTGTTGAGAAGCATAGAGGGTAGTCAATTTCCTTAAAGAATTTCAAAAGTTCGAGAGTAACGCCCCTCTGACGCTCAAACCCATCAAACTGGTCTGACAATCCACCCCATTGCATGACCTTTCTCTGCTTGATATATTCCTTGAACTGACCTCCGTACTTGTCCGGGTCAGTAAACATCCGCTTGATTCTCTCAACCGAAACATTGCGGACATCCTTATGCAAGTAGGCTTCTTTCGTATCACCTACGCCACGTTGGAATTGAGCGAAGCAATACAGACATCCAAATGAGCAATTGCTATATGTATCAAATGTCATAGGCATACTGCAATCTGCAATCTCATTACTCCAACGAGGACTTTGATAATATTTGTTTGGCATAATCGTTATAATTTGATTTTAAGTTCCATTTCGTAGTCGTTTCCGTTCACATCTACAATCCTTGCCCCTTGTGCAGTCCAAAAATTTACCGCTTCTTCATTCTGATTGGTTCTGAACTTGAATGTATCTATCCCTACCTGCTTCATCATCCAAAGCCTGTGGTTGTTGATGAGTTTCCCAATGCCTTTCCTGTGCATATCCTTGTGTACTACGGTCAGAATACCACGAATGTGTTTCTTGCATCTTGTACACATATAGAACGCACAATCATCGTATATCCAACACCACAGGTTTTGCGGCTTGTCCTTCGTAAGATAAATAGCCCGTCTGATATAAGCAGCTTCTTTCCTTACCGATGGACTTCCGCTATTGCGGCAGATGTTTTCAAGCAGCCTTACATCATCCATGCTGTTACGGTCAAATGCTCTCCACATATTCTTCTGCAATCTTAATGATGAATTTCAATATTCTTTCTCCATCCTCCGGTGTATTATTGTATGCTCTCCGGATGTTGTACTTCCGTGCGAAGTTCTCAACTTTAGACCTTCTACTTTGAAGGAATGTTTCAGTTTGGTTATCCCCTCTTGCCTTGTGGCGTTCTGCAAGGATTTCCGGTAAGGCATCTATCAGAATGACGCTTGCCCTTACCTCGTTCAAGAAACGGAAGTTGAAGAGCCTGTCACCCTCTATGAATATCACCGTCCGTTCCTTCTGCCCCTTGATGTAGGATATAGCATCATCAATCACCGTCATGCTCAAACGGTCTGTGCCTTCAAATGTGGAGCCGTCAAAAACGCCAAGCATCTTGAAACGACCGTCCTCACTCTGAACCCCTCTTGCCTTACCTTTTCTGAACTCTATTGACCGGGAAAAGAATCTTTCACGGATTCCCTTGAACAATGTTGTCTTTCCCGAGGCAGGAACACCAGCAACATAAATCACTTTCGCATTCATAGCAAACTCCAAATTAAAGATTCCCATTGACACCCCTTCACATCTTCAAGAAGTCTTTCGGTGTAGTAACCTTCCCAACGTGTACCCTTCTTCATCTTGCATACGGCACATAGGCTTGTTTCAAGGGAGAATACATTATCATCAGCATCTTTCTTTGCACGTTCGATAAATTGCGTAAGAGCCTCTTTTTCTTGCGTACCTGCAACGATTACCGCCCCCTTTGTGTAATTCTCTTCTTTCTCCCAATTAAGTGCGAGGTCGTCAATTATTTGCTTACCGCTCAACTTCGACCAGACTTCAAGAAACAGGAATGTAGCGTACCTTCCGAAGAAATACCAACTGGAAACAATTTCGTATTGCTCCGTTGTGGTCTTTGCCTTGTCAAGTTCATCAAGCAAGGAAGGAACAAGTTGTTTCATCAACCGTTGGAAGGTTTCTCCGATACGCACATACCGCCTATCCGTTCTGAACTTCAATTCGCTTTTCGGTGTTGCCGGATTGAAGAACAACTTCAAGGCACTTGGGATATGGTAAGTTGTAGTGAAATAGTAGGCAAATCTGAAACTATCCCAACGGGACATATTGAAATGCCTTGCAAGTGAAGCAATCATCCTTTCCTCTACACCTGCATCCCCCCTTCTGTGGTATCGTATGTAATCTTCGTATTTCATTCCTTATCGGCTTCGGGTAGAATTTCTTCAAGTCTGTAAACAACCTTTTCAAGTGCTGTCAAACCGAGCAGATTCAATACTTCCTGCAACCGTTCCTTCGGATAGACGATGATAACACGTTCCATTGCCGTTTCATCCGAACCCTTGATTTCGGGCAATTTGTCGGGCGTTAGGTCAAGCCCCTGCAATTCCGGTGGTAGTGCATCCTGGAATTGTGCATTCGGATTGTCATCCTCGCTTGGATCGGGTTCGTTCGGGATGTATGATTGTTGGCTTGGTGATTGTGCCATTGGTGCGAACGATGTAGGTGCGGCATTCCACACATCCATACCCCAATCGTCAAGGCTTCCGTTATCCAATTTGTTCGCCAAAGCATCATAATCCCATGTACCGAAGGAAACGTTGTCCTTAATCACAAACTGCTTACGCTCATCTTCCGTCAAGTCCTTTGCATTAATAATCTCAATGGTAGGATTTGAAAGCCATTCAGTCCAATAGTCAACGATTTTCTTCTTCTCCCCTCCGCTTTTCTTCAAGAAGTCATTTAAAGCCAACAAGCGTTTGTTTACATCCTCCTTGTTCATTTTCGCAATGGCTTTCAACGCTTGAAGACGCATGTTCCCACCGAGTGCAGTCATTTTGTTGTCAACGACAACCGGACGGATATTCAGCATCTTTGGGAATACAAGGATTGAGTTCACCAACTTCGCGAACTTCTCTGTGGTGATTGAACGAGGATTCTCGTTATTTACCTTCACCTGTGATAGTTTTACTTCTTCTGTCTTCATATTCGAGTATTTTTCTATTTTTCGGCGAATTTACATAAAAGTGTTTACATTATAAGCGTTTCTAAACTAAAAAAGGGTGTTTTTACATTGATTTCACGGAAAACCCTGCCCAAATCCATGCTATCAGAGCCGCATCCCTGCCCTCTTGATTGGTTTTCCCTGTTACGCCAGTGATTTTAGCAAGCTCCTCGTGCGTTATCTTCCCGTCCTTACCCTTCCAAAGATGAACGCCGCCAATCTTCAATGCAAGAGGCTTCATTAGTTCATGTGAAACATTCCAGTGTTCACACATTTCAGCAATCTTTCTACCAACTTCATGGTTTCTTCCTGCCGCATTCCCCTTGGCAGCTGCTATCTGTTTCGTATCTCTTGGATTCAGGTGCCAATTGGATTTATTCAACCAACCTGCCTCTATCACGATATGGATATTCTTCTGTGTTACTTCTGCCCTACGCATAGCATAACGGATGTAGTCCAACAAGTCGGGAAATGCAAGTGATGAAACTTCCAGTTTTTTAGTCTTGCAGTCAAGGTATGCAACCCCGTTTTTCTCTACATCCGGGTCTATACCGATTACAGCATCTACCCTCTTAAGTTGTTTAGTGACTATCCTCTGTATCATATTTTATTTATCTATTTAATTATCAATTAGTTATAATTACTCTTTGCACATTATTGCACTTTTTTTTCATCTTCATTTCATCTTCATTTTCATAGACGGGAAAAAGGAGGTATTTTTTCAACACCCCCTTCCCCCCTATAATCCCCCCTTCCCCAAAATCAGCGAGGGTTTGACCGGGTTCTTTTCCAATAGTTTTTCGGCTTGAAACACCTTTTTTTGTCATACGGATGAAGTCTTTCCCTGTAAGGCTTGTATTCCTTCTCCTGCTGTTTTACGATTATATCTTCATATTCTCCGTAAACCTTCATCGTGATGTCATACACGACGTATTCTGTATATTCATCTCTCATCATCCTTCCTAAATATTCCAAATTCAATCCGTTCAATCTTCTTGCCAATAATATCCATTCCCAACTTCACATCTTTATTGTCATAATTGAACTTCCCTTCAACCCCTGCAAATGCTACCATACCCTTGCGTAGTTCCTTGATGATTGGCGGTATTACGCTTTCCTCCAAGTCCTTATTGTTCAATTTCTCAGCAAGCAAGGCATCAATCTTCAAATTGTACTCTTTCAGCAGGTCTATGAAAAGCGTTGAAATGATTGCGTAAGTCCTCAATTCCTCGTGCGGATATTCCGGTACGGCTCTCTTGAACTCACGATTTACCGTCCAATAAAGAATCGTCAAGTCATGTGCCAAATGCCCTTCAACGCACATCTTTACCTGTTCATCTACATTCTTCATGTGATTAAAATCAAGGTCACGCCTCAATTCATCATTCCATTTCTGATGAACGAGTTTCAGCACCCGGCTCAATTTCTTCAATAAACTTACCTTATCACGTGCAGCACAGGACATCGCCTTGTCTGCATAAATCCAGGCGATCTGTTCAAGAATCAGCGGAACAAGTGCAACCCTCATCTGTTCATTCAATGTAAGATTGTCAACCAACTGCTGAACACCGTCAGAAACTTTCTTCAAGAAAGCCGCCTCATTAACCTCATTCAGACTTGGAACGGCTTTCTCTGTTCTTGGCTTTCTCTGTTCTTGGCTTTCTCTGTTCTTGGGAAGTTCACCTTCATACTCCCAAAACGAAAGTTTGCCCTTCACGCCTTTTATCGGCTCATCAAACATTACAGGATTCGCCAAAACCCAATTCCAAACACCTTCTTCCGCCCAAATGGAAGGATGGTTCTGAACACAATCCACAATCTCTACACTACCGACAATGGCACCCATAGGAAGTTCTTCATTATCACCATAAAGTTTGTACTTGCTCCCGAAAGTCTTTGCCAACTGCATTTCATTGAGTGCATCCCAACCCTCCTTTACGGGCTTGGAAGCCGCATGGATTAGGATTCTACCACGATAATTGGTTTTCCAGGTACGGTTTTCTATATTCTTCAAACCAAGGGCGATAAGGCTCGCCCAAGGTTGCTTAATAGTAAGTGCTTTCATCTTCTCTGATTTAATCTGTTCTCATTATACTTCAACTTTGCGTGTACAACGGCTTCCAAATCGACACCACGGAGATATAGTTCTGTCATTGAGCCTATCAGAACATCTGTCAATTCCTCAACTGCTTCTGAATATTCCGAAAGATGATTGCTCGGAAGATTCTCATCCGCATTCTCGAACTCATCAAATTCATCCTTCAATGTACGCACGCTCTCTTTGTGGTTCAATTTGCCTGTTATCTTCTTACGGGCAACAGCATTGTTGTATGCCCGTCTTGCTGCTTTATTCAAATCCATATACTTTGGTCTTTATGTGTAAATTCTCAATTTCCATACACTGCACGCATTGGAAAACCAACCGACAAGAAACTTTTTCCCGAAAAAACTGAACTTATATAACTTTGTCATTCCTCATCCTCCGCATTGAAAAATTCTTCAACCTCTGACTTATCCCAATCCTCGATGAATCCTTCTTCATCAATCCACATATCGATGTAATCTCCGTATCCTGCCTCTCTCGGACACATGAAATCGGGTACATAACCCTCATACGAGTGAACAACATTCTTTTCACCGTCAAGCACATCACAGGCGAACTCGTCACAGACCTTGTAAAGCACATTTCCTGTAACTCCTTTCTTCCAATTTTCAATCTGACCCGTTTCGATGTTGATTAGAGGTTTCCAATGCCAATGGTCTGAACAAATATGCGTTTCCGGCTCATCCTTGACCTTTACGGCACATGGAATATTCGGTTCACCCTCCCCTTTCGTTTCCATGAAGTTTATATCATATTCACCGTTCACTTCCGTATAATGCCAATAACGGATTGCGGTATTAACTTGAATGTACTTTGCATCCACTTCCTTGATTACTTTGATACTTAGTTTCATATCGCTACTCTTTACTTGTTGTTAATAAATTCTTTCTTCTATACCTCTCCAAGTGCTTCTTGGCAGTACACAACTTGCACCACGAAGCCCGATAAATGTATTCATTCCCGTTACGATGAACCTTGCGTAACCCGAACATCGTAATGTTCAGTTCCTTTCCGCAATGCGGACAAACCTTCCTGTTTGGCTCTACACCGTTAAGCGTTTTCGATTTCCTGCGTACAAGATTACATCCGGCACACTCCGGCAACTCCCCCTTGTACCTGCGGCACTTGCTCAACGAGTGTATGCCGCAAAGAGCAAAGTTCACGCAATCAAATCTCGGCTCCTGGTGAAACGTGTTCATTGCTTTGTTCTGTTTTCTTCTGTTCCGAAAGTTTTTTCAGATATTCAATCACGTATTCAGAACCTCTTTTCCATCCAAGTTCATATCCATTCCTGTACGCCCCTAAATTCATGAACAGGAACGCAAGGAATACCAAGATGTAACCTACAAGGCTTTCCCAATTATTCAATCGTACATAGAACGGGCTGAATGAGACTTCCAAACCTCCAACGAAAGCACACACGAACAGGAGCACCAAAACGAAGATCGTTGTTTTCATGCTTGACCTCCCTTCTTGTTTTCGATGTATTCCAAAGCCTGTTCCAATGTCGGATTTGTTTTCAAGTACTCTATGAAGGCTTCACGCTTCAACGCCTTGTAAACCGGAATCCATTCAACCCGTACAAGGTCGGCAGGTTCGCCCGGCTCAATTGCCATGTTTTCGTCCCCGACATAATACTTGCTTGTGGAATCGCTCAACTCAAAGATTGTTATACCTTCCTTGTTCACTATTTGATATTCATGTCCGAACGCCTTAATACCACCACTATAACGAGCTACACTGAAATGGCTGTTAGCCCAATAGTCTTCCGCCATTGCGATTGGTGCATTACTTGTTTTGTTTTCCATATCTTCGATTCATTTTGTTAAATTCATTATCAATTGCTTTCTTGCTCACATTACCAAGGAAAGACAACACCAACAGCATATTCAGTTTTCTATGCGGTTTCAACTCCGAACCGTCATCTTTTCTTGTGAATGTCATATTTATTGCCCCTGCATTGCATCTTCGCTTCAACCGGGAAAATCTTTTTCCTAACTTCATGATAAATCTTCTTTTAATTTTAGTATCTTGTCAGAATATCTACCGGCTTTTATGCAATCTTTTGTAAAGTCTTCGTCATATGCACCACGCATCGCTTCAAGCGTAGCCAATAAATCCGAGATTTCTTCACTCTCTTTCGGTGTCAAGATTATATAACCTTTGCTGTCTATTTTCATTGTGCACCTCCTTCCTTGAAATGAACATTTGTCTGATTTTTAACTTCTGAAATAAAAAGACTATAATCACCTTCAGAAGCATGGCTATAATATTTTTTAAAGCATTTAGGACACTCCGTTATCTTGACAACACCTATATATGCTTCTGAAAAACCGCATATATGTTTGAAAAAATCTTCCAACACACTATGACCACAGTAAGGGCATTCATAAACCCCTGCATTATAAATTCCAACTAACGGAATTTTATACTTTGAATCTATTTGTATCATACCAACTAATTGATTAAAACAATTCTTTTTGTGGATTATCATACTTTGCCAAGAGTTCATCAACCATCTTTTCCAATGATTTGCTCCTTTGCAATGATTTCTTGTCTCTCGTGCGGAAATACTCTTTTTGTGCAATCCGCATTTCTTTTACTGCTGCTACAAATTGTTTGTCCATAGGTAATAATTTTATATCTTTAAAATCATGTTGTCAATCGAACAATGACAACTGAACGGCTCTTCCTTTCGGTTCATATGAACAGCTTCCTCTACCATTCAAATTCTCTTTCTTGTCAGAATCCAAATCAACCGTACACATTCCATGAATACCGCACACAGACTTTTGAAAGGATTCGTATCTTAAACGAAAGAAGTCGAAGTTCAGCCATCTGCAATGCCTACATTTCTTCATATCAGAACAATGTCTTTTGAATGTTATTCAGCATCTTTTCTTTCGCTTCCTTGTAGTACTGCTTCTTTATCTCGAAGCCGTATGCACGCCTGTTCAGCATTGCCGCCGCCCTCAACGTTGAACCGCTTCCGGCGCAAGGGTCAATCACGACATCGTTTTCATCGGTGAACGTCCGAATCAGGTGTTTCAATAATGGGACGGGCTTCTGTGTCGGGTGAAACTTCGGCGTATCATTATCCCGTTCCCATTCCATGCAATTGAAAATCATCCTGCCCTCATTGTTGAACTTCGGCAGCTTATCCCGGTAGAGAATCAGCCCATATTCGCAATTCCCAACCACCTTCATATTCGCTTTCAGCACCTGTGCCGAAAAATTCTTGCGGAACACAAGGTTTATGTAGTGATTGAATCCGTAACGCTTTCCAAGCTCTATGTACTTGAACTGCTGTTCAAACTCACAGAAGATTATCATGCATGGAGCCTTCCCCGGTTCCTTCGGTTCTTTCACCAACATCTGCGAACAGAAGTGCATAAATTCAGCCGGGCGAAAATCCTTGTCCGTATCGAAAAACTCCTTTCCTGCAAGTTCGCTTTCGCCGTTCTTGTTATCGCCATCCTTGTACCAAGCCGGATTGCTTGCGTAGGCGTTCTTCCCAAGATTATACGGAGGGTCAGCAATGATAAGTTGTGCCTTCGGAATCCCGTAAACCTTGAAATTCTGAAAATGGTCGTTATACAATTCAACTCTTTCCATTATGCTGTCTTTCTGATTTCATTTGTTAACTTCATACATAGAGCCTCACACCAAGCACGGGCAATCGTCACTTCAACGGCATTCCCAATGAACTTCTTTTGGTCTGCCTGTGAACCAACAAGCACATAGTCTTCGGGGAATCCCATAATCTTTTTCAGTTCGGGAATTTTCAGCATCCGCATCTTGATGTCAATAATGCCGTATAGAGCCATAAATTCCTTGATTTTAGCAGTCATCGGGCTGTCCGTTGAATAGACCTCAATAACAGCCTCTCCGCTTTCCGTAGAGACCAAATAAGGTGGCATCTTGTCCATACGGGCAATGAGCGTGAAGCACGGCTTTTCAATCGAGCCTCCCGCCGATTTGAATTGAGGGTTCATAAGATAATGCCTCTTGACGGTTACGAGATTGAACTTCGGATTTGTCGTAACGGTATTTGCAGGTGTATCTACGGAAGATGCCGTGCCGTTCCCGTACTGCATATCTATGAAACATTCCGACTGGATAAGTGCCAACCTGTCCTTTGTTGTCAATGTAGGCGAAGGAACATCCACAGAATGATTATGACCGTTCCCATAGTATGCTGAAACAAACGCATGGTGGTCTATCGTTGTAATTGTTCCGGCAGGTTCTTCTACGGATATGTTCTTGCTATCCGGGCTACCGCTATACTGCTTTGACAGGAATGAGACCTTAGCAAGCCCAAGCCTGTTTTGTGTAGCCACAACCGGACACGGTTCATCTATTCCAGGTGCATTGTATTTCCCGTTACGGTTCATTGAGTTCCATTTCACCAAGAAAGCATCCTTTCCACCTGCAACAAACTTTATCAACCCGGCATAAATGCGTTCGAGCGTCTTTTCCGAAAGAGGCTTTTCGCGGAAAATCGTATTACCCTCATCGCTGAAATCAAGAACATCCTTTACTGGTTTCCACTTCTTCAATTTCCCGAACAACGTTTCCGAACCGTCCTTGCAGTGTGTAGGCTCCGGGAAAACAATCGGCAACCCTTTTTTAGCGAATATACCGAAGAAGCGTTTGCGGCTTGTATATGCCCCATAATCGGCAGCGTTCAATATGCGGTAATCAAACCTGTAACCATACTTCTTCACATTACAGACCCAACGGACATAACTCTTTCCCTTATCCTTCGAAATCGGTTTCCCGTTCTCATCAACTTCACCCCAACACATGAATTCTTCGACATTCTCAATCTGAATGTAGTCGGGATTGATAGCCTCGATGTATCTGAACAGATGTTCCGCCAATGTGCGGCTATCCGCATCCCTCGGCTGACCGCCCTTTGCCTTACTGAAATTCGTGCATTCAAGCGAAGCCCAAAGAACGACCAACGCTCCCGGATTCTCGTCCCTGCACTTTCCAAGATGTTCAACGAGCGGCGAAAGTTCCAATGTTCGTATGTCTTCCGTAAAATGGAGTGCTTCGGGATGGTTCGATGCATGGGATGCAATCGCATTGGCATCATGATTGACGCAAGCAATCACTTCGGCACATTGTTCGCCGTTCATTCGTGCGGAGTTTACGCCCGTAGATGTCCCCCCGGCTCCGCAAAACAAGTCTATGTATAACAGATTCTTCATCGTAAAATCATTTGAGGTTTAACGGGAATATCCCAGTTTAATATTTCCGGTGTAAATGCCGTTACTTCACCGAGCCTTGCATTGAAATTTCTCTTTACGGTTTCCAAAGCCTCCTTCTTGCTTGGAGTATATACGGTCAGTTCACCTTCAAACACTAACTTCACCTTTACGGTGTAATCCTTACGCTCCGGCGGAAAGCTGCTACGGTAAATCATTTTCTCAACATACTTGATTTGCCCTGCAATCTTCTTCAATTCTTCCGCATCCGTAACGGTCTTTTGCTTTTCTCTTAATTCTTCAAGGCGTTTCAAGTACGCCTCTCTCTTTACTGCTACCATTGTTGCTGTGGATTTATCGGTTATTTTCTTCAAAATTCAATCGAGTGCAATTATCTTCTTGCATTTGAAGCCTTGTTTGGCGGCAAGTCTTTTCGTTGCTCTCCGTTGTTTAATTCAATTTTCCTCCTGTCACGCCCCCTTATTTCAAAGTAGTTGCACATTTCAGCCAGTCGGCTTGCCACCCGATCCCCGTAACGCTCCGCCAGTTTCACGTGACTGATAGGGAAATTTGAAGTTATCAGCGTAATGCGGTCCGTACGGTCACCTCTGCTTTCAAGAACAGAGCGAAGAACTTCAAGACGGTTTCCCATATACAGGCTTTCAACAGGTTCAGCCCCCAAGTCTTGAATGCCGAGAATGCATCTTCTCTTGAACCTCTCAACGGAGCCTTCACGTGCAAATTCCTCGCAAATCGAATCAGCCCTTACATTTTCCCAATGCAAGCACCAGTTATTGTCATCCACCTTAAACTGGACATTGTCAATGAGGCTGTATGCTGTCATTATCTCCAAAGCCCAAGACTTCCCGGTACCCGTGTTTCCTGCAATGTAGATTCCTGCATTCAACCTTCCCTTCATTGGCTCCCTCGTTTCCGGATTCAAGCAAAGCATTTCAGAGTCGCCGTGAACCCAACGGATAAGGTTTTCGTAAGTGAATCTGTTCTCTTCGTCTATCTTGAATTTCGGTGTACGGCTCCTTCCCAACCCGTTCACGACCTTCAAGGCATAATCCATATCATAAGGCTTGTAAGTAAACCGTTCGATTGAATTGAACAACCCTCGGGATTTCACTTTGTCCAATATGTCTTTCAAATGTTCCATATGTCGTTTACGTCTGATGATTGTTTACTACCGGATGAATGGTTGTTGCTGTCATAGTTCCCCTCCCAAACCTTTACCCAATTCTTGTCATTCTCGAAAAGCCAGTCAAAGGATGCTTTCCAACCACGCTTGTTATCGCCTTTCAAGAATGCGGATGATTCCATTTTTTGGAAAATGCCTTTCAGAATCTCCAACGCCTTTTCCGCTCCTCCCATTTCGGCGATGCGGTTACGCATCTTGTTCTTACGGTTCTCTGATATTGTGAGAAGTTTCGGGAAACTCGGGCAGCACTCATTCCAAATATCCTTGATTTCTTTTGACGGCAATTTTTCCCTTTGAATAGAGGCTTCAAATTCAGCCGAATTTGAAGGAGAAAGTTGCTCGTCAACTTTCTTTTGACCCTTATCTTTAGATAAGGGGTTTTCTTTAATATTCTTTTTTTCTTTAATATATATAGAGCGTTTGGCAATCGTTTGGCAATCGTTTGGCGAGCGTTTGGCAATCGTTTGGTTATCGTGTAAATCAGTCTGATAACTATCATAATTACAGATAGTTATTCGTGTAAACTTCGTGTAACTTTCGTGTGAAATCATAGCATCCTTTTCAAGAAGTACCAAAAAGTTCCTCACACGGTCTTTTGTCACACCCCAACGCTTGGCAAGTCCTCCAAGGCTTGAAATCACCTCACCCCTTCCGCACTCATATATCTGCAAACCGACATTGACCTTGGTTTCGGAGTAGTTCGCCAACATCAACAAGTCAAGCCACCACTTCAATTTTACAGGGTCATTCCAAATCCAATGCTCTGTAATCGTCCTCTGTATTCTTATCCAACCTTCCATATCTGAATGATTACATTATAAGCACTTATTTGTTAAAAAATACGTTCGTGAGTTGTCTGTTTCCCGAAAAGACTGCCCAAATGCCCGGTCTTGTCTGTTTGAGCGTCAAATCATCCACACGACCGAACCGCCTGTAATTTCCGCACAAATCAACAATCCAACCCAACTTGCCGGGATAAGGTCTGATTGCCCTACCGACCATCTGATACCAAAGTGCAAGCGACATCGTAGGACGGGCTACAACAATCGTATCGAGTTGCGGGAAGTCAAAACCCGTTGTTAGGACACCCACATTTGCCACTACATTGATTTTCTTCTGCTTGAACAGGGAAAGTATTGCCTCACGGTCTTTCTTTGCTGTATCGCTTGAAACTACTGCCGCATTCGAGCCGCAAGCACGGGCTATGTATTCCGCTTCTTCAATAAACCGTGTGAAGACAAGAATCGAAGTCCTTCCGGCGACCAGCAGGCGTTGGATGATGTTTTCAAGGCTATCGTTGAACTTGATTTCCCTATATAGCCTTCTAACGCTTGCATCCGTAAAGTCCGCACCCGTGCTGTTCACTTTCAACCTGCTTGTATCAACCACATTCATCTGATAGTAGTTCAACGGCGAAAGATACCCCCTATCGCACAAAGTCTTCACCTGTACATGATACAGCAGTTCGTCAAATATCCTTGGTTTCGTTCTTGTAATAAAACGGAGCATAGAGCCATAGAAACGGGTAGAATACAATCTGTAAGGCGTTGCTGTCAATCCCAACACCTTGCATTGGATTGTATCGATGAAATCCTTGTACATCCCGGCTTCCGCATTCACGAAGTGGCATTCGTCAATAATCACATACTGGAACCGTCTGAAATAATCCTTGTGATTCTTCACGCTGCCGATTGTCGCAAATGTTATCCGTTGCACATCCTTACGTCCAAAGGACGCAGAATAGATGCCGACACCCATAACACCGTATGAGCATAATTTTTCATAGTTCTGTTCAAGGATTTCCTTGGATGGCTGAAAGACAAGGACAGGTGCATTCAGCTGAATGGCTATGTTAGCAATCACAAGGCTTTTCCCGGCTCCAGTAGGCAATACGATAACGCCATTCCTCTTAACCGGATTGGCAAAGAATCTCACCGCAGAATCAACCGCCTGTTTCTGATAATCTCTTAACTCGTACATCTTGCGAAATTTTGTTCCCCCTGCACCGCAACCACGAAAAGCACAGGGGGAACGGGTCAAACATTATTGTTCAATAATCACGATGTTAGGGCAACGCTCCTTGATGCGTTCCAAGACTGAATCAATCTCTGCATCACGCATTTCTTCAATGAGGTCGTTACATTCCGGTGAAACAAGCGTACAAGTGAAGTCCGAAGGATTCACATACACTTCAACTTGAATGGTCTGCTTAGGTGTTCCCTTGAAGATCGGCAAGCAGAGGTTGAACGCTTCCGGCAAGTTGTGTTCAACCGCCTGGTTAATGAGGATTCTTCTGTCGCCACGGTTATTGTTGCTCTGTTCAAGTTCCTTGTCAACCTTAGCCTTGAAGTTCTGCAATTCTGATACAAGATTCATCGCTGTGGTCTTGTTCTCAAAATGAGAACGGTTCATCTTGAAGAGTTCAGCCATTTCAAAATTGCTTATGTAATGTCCTTCGTTGATTCTGAACTTCTTGATTTCCGGTGAGATTTCCAATTCTCCAAGAATCCTACTTCCGTAATGATTGTTCTCATTGCATTGGAGAAGGATTAGCATCTTCTCACGATTTACAATCACATGACACGACTTTTCCTTCAAGCAGTCGAAACGAGTTTCCAACCAACGTGCAGGAGCATCAATCGTACCTGCTATGGCAACCTTTACAGGCTCTTTCACTTCCAACGCTTTCCCTTCACGGATGATAATTTCTCCGCAACCTTGCGGAAGACCGTTTGCCAACATTTCAGCAATCTGCTGTTTCACTTCTTCTTTGATTTTCGCTTCCATTTTCTTAAAATTTAATGATTTAACCTTCTGTTCCTGTTCTCTGCATATGATAGATTGTCTTCTGTAATTCCTCCGGTCTTGCAGGACGGGAGAAGACAAGCAAACCTTCATGGTTGTAATATCCTACCTTACGTTCTTCATGGTCAACGAACTTAAAGCACTCTTCCATCACGTATTCACTCTTCTCCTTCAACTTTGCAGTAACTTCATCGTTGCTTTCTTCAAGCTGCTTAATCTGCTCATTGTAAATCTTGTTAGCAGCCTTCTTGTCCGCTCTCACATCACGAAGTTGGATGTTGTTCTCAACCAATCTTTCTTTCAATCCTTCCAGTTTTTCACTCGGAATTGCTTTGGTGTAACCCAAATTTTCAACTACATCGCAGTTGTCACGAAGGAAATTCACTCTTTGGATTCCTTCAAGTTCCTGTCCTAATACTTGTTCCATATTCTTTGATTTGTGGGGAGATTCCACCTCCCCGGTTAATGTTATTTTCCTGTTTGAACGGTGGTGAATTTCATCCAAAGTTCAATGAATTGTTTTCCGCAATACGTGGCGAGTTCGCTGTTTTTCAAGCAAAGGCGAGAACCGAAACTCGCATCCGTACTCGAGGGGACGTTATTCGAATACGCAGAGGCGAAGCCCGCAAAATGTCCGATTTGTTTGATTTGCAAGTTTCTGCGTACCTTCTCTTCACACGGCATATTGTTGATTTCATCTTGTGTGTATAGCCAAAACCAAGGATAATAACGCCATTCGTCTTCCGTAAATTCAGGTTTCCAACCTTCATTGATAGCAGCTACAATTACTCTCAACTTCAAATACGCTTCAAGGTCTTCACTCAAATTTTCTCCCAAATGCCATTCCTTTACAAACGGATGTTCATCACCCAATTCACGGCAAGCGTCCTCGAATGTCTTAACACGCTCCTTGATGTCCTTTGGCTTGAACACATCATCGCCGAATGTCTTCTTCATTTCATGTTCAACCTGTTCTTTTGATATTTGAGGATAATTTGTAAGTGTATCAAACAACTTCTTCAAGTCCTCCTTCTTCACTTCTATTTTTGAATCCATCTTTTATTGCTTTTAATGTTTTAATGTCTATTTCTTCCTTCCTGTTGAGTTTCTTAATCAGCAACCCGGCACGGCGTTTCATATTGAATATCCGGTTGCTACCATTGTCGGCTGTCAACTCAACGAATGCAGTAAGGAAGTCCGTTATTTCACGCCGTTGCTGATTGCTGATAAGATACATTTCACGTCATTTAGAACGGCAAATCTTCATAACATTCATCCGGCACGGTTTCAACATACGGTGCATTCGCATCCTGTGCGGCATTCTGAATTTCGTAAGGCTTCATGTTTCCAAGGAACGGGATAGCGTTCTTTTCCGCCTCTGACATTCTATCTCTTACTTCTTTTGCAACAGACTGACGGATTGAGTGTGTGTCACCGTATCTTCCTAATTCCGTATTCTCGAATGCGATAAAATCTACATACGCCCCTTTCGGCTTCATTTCTTCGTCAGCCGAAATAAACATATTGTTATCCTCAATAGGGATGAAAACACCTCTCTTTGTAGCAGTCTTCCCCTTTACACTTACAATGCAAGCACTTTTAAATTTTAGCAAATTCAATTTGCCCGAAAAATTACCTTTCTTCATATATCACTTAATTAAAAATCTTCTTGACCCCGGAACGGTGTTCTGATAGTTTGCATAGAGTTCCGGATTATCCTTTGCAAACTTCTTCTCATCAAATTTCACGCTGTCCTTAGCGGACTTCCATGTAGCGAGGATTGTAGGATTCCCCGGATTACTACCCGGTGCAACAAGTGCTTCCGCATCACCGAGAACCATCTTTATCTCGTTCTCGATTTCCTTCTTCACTCCTTCAAGACTGCTTATTTCCTCCTTGATTTCCTTCAACTTGCGGCAATGGAAAGCAAGTGATTCATCCGCTTCTACCGTCTTGCCTACAATATGGCGAGGATTTTTCAAAAGAATATCATTGACATTCATAGGCAAAGGCTCTTGATTACCTTGGATATTGTCAATCCAAAACTTATCGACACCCTCAATCATCCAATTGTAGAACTCTATATCAAATGTGATGTCACGGTAGTTGAAATCACGCCCCATAGTAAGCCACGCCAATGCACCCTGTTCAAGTTCCGCAACCCCTAATTGGTATTGAAGTTGGCAGAACCAATGTTGCGGCAAACTATCCGCATCCACTTCCAGTTGGGTAGTCTTGCATTCCAATATTCCCTTGTTATGGTTAGTCTTAGGCATACCTGGAATCCAATATGTTCTGTCTGGCGAAACTCTAAGATATTGTTTCTCGTTATTCACGATAAGCCAATCACCTGCCGAAGCCTTGATTATTTCCTTGCCTGTTGCATCATGATAGAAGCAGGAAACGGCATCTTCGAGATAATGCCCGGCTTTCATGGCAAAGGTTTCTTCCTTCGGTGCATCCAATCCCTTCTTTCTACGCCATAACTGATACGGCGTTTCAAACGGGTTCAATCCGAGAATCGTACCGACTTCCGAAGACCCGATACCGCTTTCACGGTGTTTCAACCATTCCTTGCGGTCTTTTGGTTTGATAATGGTATAACTCATATTATTTGTTGTTGTGGAACACGGTTCCTGTTAATTACTGTTTTATTTCGCCTGTTTCAGCATCTACGTTTGCCGGAACTTCATCGCTCTTGGCAGACCCCTTACGCTGCTTGCTCATTGCTTCCTGTGCCTTGTTTTTGGCTTCTTCGGCTTTCTTCCTTGCCGCTTCCGCCTGTCGGCGTTCATCGATAGGCTTGAAGAAACTATCCTGTACGGTAGTTGTACCCTCCTTGATAGCGTTCGCCGTTGCACGAAGTTCGAACACCGCTTCCTTGTCTATTTCCTCACGCTTCTTCATGCCGAGATATTCAAGGATAATATCTTCCGTCACGCCCAACTTGGCAAAATAAGCGATCATGTTCTGACGGCTCGTTTCAAGGTCAAGCGACTGACCCAACGCAACCTGTTTCACATCCGCAATGACTTTCTTCGTTACAGCCTTTGGCACCACCTTCAACACCGCATTACGGAAAGCAATCGCTGATGCCGCATTCCCGGTTGTTACCTGCATATCTTCCGAATATGTCTTTCCGTACTTGTCGGTGATTCTTCGCTTCACCTCAACCGATACCGCCAAGTTCGTTTCAAGGTCGTGGCAGATGCCCTGTGCCGTGATTGTCTTACCGTCATTACCGATAATTCTTGTCTGAACACGGAGGTTTCCCCAAGCCCCTGCAATGATTTCCGCCATTCTTACTGAAAGACCTTCAATCAACTGGTCGCCGTTACTACCCTTACGTCTCAACGCATAGAAGCAATCTTCCGCAGTTTCAATGTCCATAGTTGCGTATGTCGCAATCTTGTTCAAGACTTCCGGCAGGTTTCTCGGATACTGCTTCGCTGTTGCTACCTGCATATCAATCTCGCTACGATTGATAGCCTGCAAGACTTCCGCTTGCTTGATTTCAATGATTTCACTCATATTGCTGTTCTGTTTTCGCCTTCTTACAGCTTCCGGCATTGCTTTGTGGATGATACAGGATTCGAACCCATACTTACGCACCTATTGATTTAGTTAACCTTAAATTTATACCATGAGTTAAAGTTTGCTTGCATTATCCTTCTCCAACCATTTTACCTCTAACCTGCGTCGTTCTACCGTTGAACTAATCATCCTACCTTGGTTTCTTTTTCACGTCAATCAACCGGAAACAACCAACTTCTTCCGCTTCATATCCGTGTGTTCTCAATCTTTCAACTATCGCCTTGTTATATTCCCTTTCCCTTGCTTCAAGAATGTAATTCTCTCCAAAATCCTCAACTCGTATCAAACCGAACTCAACCGCCGCAATCAATCTTTTCGAATTCCTATAACTTGCGGAAGGTGATAATTCCGTTGCTATCCGATATGCTTCAAGCACTTCTTCAAAATTTATCATTCTATAACCAGTTTGCCAACGTGAAGGGAAACTGACCGGGTAATCCTTGATACAGATACTTCCATTCTGTAAATATTCAAGGTATTCACCTCTTGTTATCCCAACTATCATAAGCAACCTGCCATAGCCTCTTCCCTATGATACTTGGAAACGGCAATAACTCTTAGACGTTCTTTCGCTTCATCCGATTCCGCTTCATCAATCATGCCTTCTATCATATACCATTGCGTACAATGAATCCCCCACGCTTTCTCTATAAGTTCCTTATCCTTCGCTGTCATAGTTGTGCCCTCCAAAACTTCAATATTTCACTGCCGAGATAGAATTTCCGTGCGGTCTGTCTTCTGAATCCGCATTTGATTAGTCCCTGCTCCGTGTAGTTGCGGAGCGTGTTCCGATGGATGCCGAGGGCTTCCGAAGCCTGTGCCACGGAGTAACGCCCTGCCGCTTCCACTTTCGGTTCAACCGCCGTAATCATAATCCGCCTCCTTTCAGTTCTGAACGTGTAACTTCAAGCAACTTGTACGCAAGTACAGCGAACAAGGCAAGAACGACAACATAGAATCTATGTGCGTCACTGAAGATACAGCCGATGCACATCAACGATGACCATAACAGGAGCATTGCGGAAAACACCACTTGACACCAAAGGAAAATTCTTCTAATCATGACAATGAATTTTAAGGTTATTACTTGCTTGCAGTCTGATACAAGCCCTTCTGAACAATCACATTCTTCACGCCCGGAACCGTCATGCATAATTCTCTTGCTATTACCGCAAAAATTCTATGCGGCTTGCAATCCCTGTTCTCGGCAGTCAGTTGAAGATAACGGTTGCAAATCTTCTCATGTCTTTCATCTCTCGCCTTTTCAATCGGCGTTCTTACATCTACTTCCATAATTTTTCAATCAACTTTTTAGTTTATTCGATTTTTATTATTACTTTTACCGCTGTTTTATAAATCGTTTTATAAACACGGTACAAAGTTCTTAAATTATTTTCATATACGAAAGTATTTTATGAATTATTTTTCACATTAAATTAAAATTTATTTCTATATGTCTGAATTAGAACGACTTAATGAAGTGCTAAAAACAGCCTTTTTGAAGATAGGAATCTATAAAAAGGCAGATATGGCTGATTTTTTAGGCTACGCAAGCCCTCACTTTTCATCTGTAATAAATGGAAAGTTAAAGTTAAGTGAAAACTTTATGAATTTAATTTCAGATAAACTTAACATAAATCCGGAATGGGTTTTGACTGGTGAAGGAGAACAATTCCTAAACGACAAGGTTATTCAAAACAACCAAAATGGTGATAATATAAACGGGCATTCTGTGACGGTAAACAAGAATGAAACCGATTCCTTTATTGAACTATTGAAAAAGAAGGATGAACAGATAGACCGTTTACTTGCAACCATAGAACGGAAGGACAATCAAATAGAACGGCTGATTGCAATCGTAGAAGCAGGTAAGGAATAAATGATAACCATTCAAGAACTATTATACAATAGAGGTCTTGATAAATGTGCCGCAATAAAACTTGTACGCCATAAAGAAAAGGGTAAGGACTTATATAATATGTATAGAACTGACAGGAAAGCATTCTTGAAATATCAGAACAAACAGGAAAAGGATGTTTTTAATAAGGTCGATTACATAGTTTCCTTTATTGGCGAAGAAGGTCTGCAAGCAAGGTTTGTAGGTGTTTACAAAGTGAATGGGAAAAAGGCGATCCATGAAGGATATGAATATTCAATGTCAGAAGTTGGAGGATATGACGACTTGAAGGAACGGGTTATAATCCGTTGGGAGAATGCCATTTCATGGCATCAATGGATAAAGAACGAAATGGAAGTATTGGAAATTTCACCCGGTCTTCACTATAAACGTTTCACTGACTATTTCGACTTGATTCTTGAATTCAACGAACTTCAAGAAATTATCGTAAACGAATACAAAGACTGGCGTAATGTCCTTTCTGTCGTAAAGGGCATTTATTTGATATGCGACACCAAGACCGGGAAACAATACATCGGCTCCGCTTATGGCGATGACGGTTTTTGGGGAAGGTGGAAGGAATATGTTGCAACAAACGGACATGGTGGAAACAAATCATTGAAAGAATTGATTGACAAGGAATGGGATTACGCATGTAAGTATTTCCAATTCTCAATATTGATGCTGCTCCCAAAAACGGTTACAGCCGAAGAAGCCATACGAAAGGAACAACTATTCAAACGAAAATTAGGTACTAATTCATTTGGATTAAACAATAATTGATATGCAGAACAGATTACTTGAACTCATACAATATAAGACAAACGGAATACAGGCAGACTTCGCCGAACTTATGGGCTGGTCGCCGCAATATCTGAACAAACTCATCCGTGAGGGAAGCATGGGAATCAAGCCTATAACGGCACTGCTTGAAAAGTTCCCCGAACTCAATGCACGTTGGCTTCTGCTCGGAGAGGGAGTAATGATTGATTCCGGCTATGATATAATGAAAAGCCACATCTTCCGTCTTCTCCAACTTGAAAAGTACATGCCAGTAATGGCACCGGACGAATTACGGGAACTTTCAGACGGAAAGGTAAACTTCGATGAAGAAGTAATCGAGAAGTGGGAAAGACTTCTTTCGGTAAGGAACGAACAAATAGCAAGCCGATTCAAAGCGGCATATCAAAAACAGGAAGAATTATGCAAACGGAACAAAGCGTGAAAATAGTCCTTCGTTTCTTTGAAGCAATCCAGTTGCTTAAAGCAAACAAGATAATTAGAGGGAAACAGACATTTACCCGTAGGTACGAAATTAACCGCCGTAATTTCTATACTTGCGAAAAACAACCCGAAAGGGACATATTCCAGGTAGCATGGCTTGAAAACCTCGTGAGGGACTACAAGATTTCGCCCCTTTGGCTCTTGACCGGACAAGGCTCTTTCTTTGAGTTCGGATATGATGCCGAAATAGTGAAAAACCTGCAAAAAACCTGCAAAGAGAAAGAGAACAAAGAATAACTATCTGATAATAAGAGCGTTCAGAGCGAATGGAATTTGCCTTCCAAGCTGAGGGTCGCGGGTTTGAGCCCCGTCTTCCGCTCTACAAAAATCAGATAGTTTTCGCAAGAGTCTATCTGATTTTTCTTTAAAAAACATCCTAAACGGACGGGCAAATACCAGAGTGGCCAAATGGGGCAGACTGTAAATCTGCTGGCTTACGCCTTCGGTGGTTCGAATCCATCTTTGCCCACAAAGAAATCAGATAGTAATCATCAGATGCTACCTGATTTTTTTATTCCCATACGCTTGAAACGCCATTAAAAAAAAGTCCTGTTTTGCACATTTCGGATGAGTGATGCACATTTCCGCATATTCTCACCTGCAAAATACCTGCAAGTAGGCAATTGTTTTATGGCAACAACAAAATTCTACCTTGATACAAGAGCAACAGCGAAAGGGAAACCTGCTCCGCTTAAACTTGCCATCACAAAGAACGGCAAGACTGCTCTACTCCATTTGAATATCTCCCTTCTACCGGAACAATGGGATAAAAAGACAGGGAAGATTAGCAACCACCCTAACAAGATGTTCCTAAACACCTACATCACCCGTAGGAAACTTGATGCGGATTCCGAACTTCTCAAACTGATTGAATCGGGAGAATATGCCAAGATGAAGGCTCTCGACTTAAAGAACCATATCGAAATACTATACAAGGGAAAGCCGGAAGAAGAATCAATCCCCGTGGATCGTCTTTTTTCTTACAGGCTAAAGAAGTTCGCCGGGAACAAGAAGGAAAGCACTAAAGGCGTATATCTTCACACCTACAACCGGATGAAGGTGTTCGACCCGAATTTGGATAAGTTGACATTTGAGGACATCACCCGTGAATGGCTCGTTTCCTTTGAATCGTTCCTCGCAAAAACAGCACCTTCAAAGAATGCACGTAACATTCACCTACGAAACATCCGTGCTGTGTTCAATGATGCGATTGAAGACGAAGTGACAAACTCCTACCCTTTCCGCCGATTCAAGATACGCCCTGTTCCAACGGCAAAGCGTTCATTAACGGCTGAACAACTTAGAACCCTGTTCAATTATCCTGTTGAAGATTACGCACAACGACATCTTGATATGTTCAAACTGATTTTCTTCCTTATGGGAATAAACACGATTGACCTATTCAACTTGAAAGGAATCAACAATGATGGAAGAATAGAATATTACCGAGCCAAAACAGGTCGCCTGTATTCAATCAAGATAGAACCCGAGGCAATGGAACTGATAGACAAATATCGTGGAGAATCCTTCTTGCTGAATATGCACGACACCTGTAACAACCACCATTATTATGCAAAGCGTCTTAATAAAGCCTTGCAGAGAATCGGAAAAACAACAATCGGAAAATATGGAGCAAAAACATTCAAACCGATTTACCCGAGTATAACTACATATTGGGCAAGACATTCATGGGCTACGATTGCCGCCGAACTTGAAATACCGAAAGAAACGATTGCGGCAGCACTCGGACACGGAGGTAATACCGTTACTGACATCTACATTGATTTTGACCGGAAAAAGGTTGATTCAGCCAATAGAAAGGTATTAGATTGGGTCTTATACGGAAAACGGTAGTTATTTTCTTCAAATTTTGCGTTCTCGCAACGAACTTTCCGCCGTTGAAACCTTCTTTGGCTTGAAATCAATCGTTGCGAGAACGCAAGAAAAAAGCGTACCCAAAGAGTAGCATGGGGTACGCTTTTCGGATTAGGGATTTCTCCCCGTTCCACAACAACGATGCAAAGTTACTAAAATGAAAGCAAATCACAACAGAAAATCCAATCAAAAGGAAAACAAGTTGTATGATACACCGATTCCGATGTATGGCTGCATCCCGTTCCTTGACATTCCATATCCTGCCTGTATTCCGATACTCCACCTTTTCGGAGGCTCCCATTTGGTAATAGTTATAACTTCACGCTTCCGTTGGAAAATCAAGCTATCCAATTGTACTTGATAACCGCTAACGTATGCAGTATATGTACTATCATCGCTATAAACCTTCTGCGTAATTGGTACATCCACATCCACGCTGTCCGGTTTGTTCCCGAAATCAATTTCGTGAGCAAATGAATCATTGCCGAGATTTACACTATCGAATAAAATTTTACCGATTTTGTGTGTTTTCTGCAATATTTCACCGCTTTCATGTGATTCTTTCACATCATTAGGCAATTTTGATTCCGTTTTCGGCAATTTTGCCGTGACGTATCGAATAACGAAACTATCCTTAGGAACTGGCTTGTAAAACGGAATAGTATCTACGAATGTCTGTCTTTCAGTACTTTCCTGGTAGTCATTCTTCGTACCAAAATTGACGATCCATGCAATGAGCAACAAAACCCATGCTACCCAAAGAACCTTACTTGACTTACTCATACTGCCCAACGTATTTAATAATCGCATCGACATGGGTCTTTACGATTTGGTTTCTTCCCTCCAGTGATAACAGATACGAAACATCCTGCTTGTTGTCCATAAAGAAGTTTTCAGTCAGAACAGCCGGGCATTTCGTCTTCTTCAAGATGTAGAACCCTTCTTCCCAATCCGCATCACCGTCCGAATAGTCCTTCCGGATTTTCCGCCCTGCAAAGTTCCGTTCGGCTTCCTTGTACATTAGTTCGGCCAGAGTATCGGATTTCGTCATCCCCTTGGACGTGTACGCACTCCATCCGCTTGCGTTCATCCATTCCGTGCCGTTCCCTGCCGCATTGCAGTGAATGGAAACAAGCACCACTTTTGACGTTCCGATTCTGCCGCATATTTCATTCACTCTACGGGTACGTTCAGCCAAAGGAACATCGACATTCTCACGCACGATGCGTTCGGCATCATATCCCTTGGACTTCAATTCACGTTCCACCGCTTCTGCAATTTCACGCACATACTTGTATTCACGGAAAATACCGTCCGGGCTCCGTTTCCCCGGTGTATTCTCCCCATGACCGTTATCAATCAAAATTTTCATAGCAAATAGATTTCTTCAAGGGTGTGCAGAAAACCACACACCCCCGATGTTAGTAGATTCAGATTCAATATCCGCTTTGCGGTTGTCTGTTGTTACATCCTTTACGTTCGCACAACTTCATGGCACGTTCGGCTTTCAAGGCACTGATTTCCGCTTTCAGTTCCCCGTTTTCCTGCGTCTTTTCCAATAGCTGCTTCTGTAAATCACGCACAAGCAAGGTCTGTTCATGGAATCGCTGTTCCTTATCATAAAGCTGCTTTTCCTTTTCCAAAAGATGCTTGTCCGAAACTTCTAAACGCTCACGTAGCAGATGATATTCATCCGTGTCGGCTTTCAATTCAGCCAAATCTGCATTTGACTTTGCGATTCGTGAATTGCTCTTGCCCGTAAGAAGCCATTTCACGAACTCCCACCCACCCATTGCCATAAGAACACCGCCTATTGAGGTCAGTAATGTTGAAACTTCCATAACCTTATCCTCCGAACGTGTTGATTGTATCACTTGCGAACTGCTGAATAGTTGCTGTCATTTCTTCGTTGGTTAGCCCGTGTTCCTCATTCAACGAAAAACCCATTACACCGTTTGCGTTCGCATTACAGAACCCTACGATATTGTCTTCCTTCACAATCTGCCCGGTAAAGGACTTCACTTTATCATCCTTGACTGAAAGCGAATACTTGATTTTCAGTGTATCGTTTATTTTTGATACACCACTTTGATTGGTACTCTTGATAATTTCCATGATTCTTAGTCTTTAAGTTCGACATTTTCTATAATATCGCAAACTTGCCCGAATACCCCTGCTGCAAGGTACTTGCTTGCCATATCCTTGATGAACGATGCTTCATCCACATCGATTTCGATATTCCCGTCATGTGCAATCAGCTTTTGGGAAATCTTGTATGCCCGGAATTTCTCTTCACGGGTAAACTGGTGGTCTGCCGACGAACCTGCATACCACATTAACTCACTCAACTTTTCAGAGATAACAATATCCACTTCCTTACCTCTGTGGTCTTTGACCTTCTGATTAAAATTTACTTTCATAAAATCATATATTTAATGGTTGAACATTTACCAGCTTCTTGGATGTTTATGCTGAATCCAACATCCGTAATAAGTTATGTTGTTTATTGTTATCTGCAAGTCACGATGATAGACAAGTTCCATAGCATCACCTTCACTTTCTATGCCTAATTTATCGGAAGTTGTTGCATATGAAGCTCCGTCGTACATAATATATGTTGTCCCGTATGTGCGGACATACGTTCCTGTTGATGAGTTATAGACCATTCTATAGCTCCCACCCGGAGAGATATAAACCCATTTACTATTATTCGACCCTCGTTTAATTTTAATGGTATGGCCATCATCATAGACATCCATCGTTGGAAGTGTCAGGTATATATCTCTCGCCTTTGATTCATAAGACGTTGCTGACGAACTTGACTTCCAGTTGAAATGTGTTGAGACATATAGACTGCCTACATCCCTCCCTAAAGTAATATATTTAGATGTGGGAGCTGTGCTCTGGACTATGTTATCGTGACCAATAATCTGTGTTTTGAGAGCCAAGCAAGCCACTGACCCGCCATTCAATTGTATAGCCACATTTTCACGACCACCTTGTGCCGAAACGAGCATGGCATAATTAGCCCCCATGTACCAAAAATCCTCCGTATCATGATTCTCGAATCTTGCAACAGCACGTAACCCGGTTGAAGAAGGTAGCACATTACCACCAATTCCGGCAAAGGTCTTGTGTGTGTCATTACGGAATATCAGATAAGCATCGTTATCAAATCCGGTATTGATAAGCCCAGTACCGCTAATATGGAATCCGGCTATCGTTCCTTCAATGGCTTCAATCTTCTTCACCTTGATGTAATCCGTATTCAAATAGCCGCCAACAATAATCGTACTCCCAAGCATAGCGGATTCAACTGCACTTTTATAAGCCAAAGAACCTAATCCGGATGCATCCGCTTTCCCGTCAATAAGAGAACTCAAAACGCTGTCAAGCATTGCCTTTGAAACAGAATCCTTACTTGCAAGGTCGCCAAGGTCAGAAGAATCTGCCTTTCCGTTGATTGTTCCCTGCAATGCTGTACTGAATGAATTGAACGTAACAGCACCGACAAGGTTAATCTTGCTCGATGCAATGGTAGTGGAGCCTGCCGCTTGATTGATATAGGAAATCAATGTGTCTCCATTCTCCATAGTCTTTGAAGCCCAAAAGGTATTACCGTCCGCTTTAGTAATCCACCCGGCACTTGATATAGTATTGTTTATCGTATCGATACGTGTGACCTGTGCAGAAATTTGGTTGCTCAACACCTCAAATTGGGCATCCGCACTATCCTTCAACTCGTCTTGTATAGCCTTGTTCGCTGCTTCTACTGCCGTATTAAATGATGATAAGGCAGAATTGAACGATGTAAACTTGGAATCTACATTGTTCTTTTCAGCCACCGTTGCCACACCGTCCGCAATGGCTGTATTAATAGCGGAAAGCAAATCATCAATAGCACCGAAAAGCGTAATCTTGGCATTCAAAAGGTTTGTCTTAGGTGTACCCGATAAATAGGAGTTTGCATACAACTTGTTATAGGTCGCTTCAACTCCTGCCTTGGTGCTATTTACCGTATTGATGTACTTTTCAATCGCCTTTGCTTCCGCTTCCGTGATGATGCCGTCCGCAAATGCACCGTCTATATAGTCCTCCAAATCCTCAATTGCACCGTCCGTTTTACCCAAAGCCTTGTCAAGTGCAGAAATTTGGTTGCTCAATTCCTCAAATTCCTCAAAGTTATTCAATCCGGAAGAACCTGCCTTGATTTTGATGTTCCCGCCGATCTCTCCAAGCGACAAGTCAAAGTAGGTATTACCGTCCGTTGATACAATCTTGTCCGTAGTGATTCTGCCCGGCAATATCTCCGTGAACCCGTATAAGGTGACGAACGACCGTCCCCCCTCGTATTCGCTGTTCAGAACACCTGTAAGCAAATGATAATATCCGCTCACCGCATTCATATCTATTGCCGTTTCCGAAAGAATGAAGTTACCCTGCGTATCGGTGGATGTGCTGCTCACCTTTGCGTACAGATAGTATTTCTTCTTCGGTTCGTTCAGAACACCCGAAAGGAACTCGTTCATTTCCCAAGTCTTGTACTCGCTTGCCTTGTGTTCAGAAGCAATAGACTTTATGCCCAATGTCATGTGCTGAAGGAATCCGTGAGGACAATGCAGCTGCTTTGCCGCTGTATCGTAGGTAATGCTGTATGCTACCTGCTTCAAACTGGTCTTGGATGATACGAAACGGAACTGGAGGCTTTCATCGCCTACAAGAGCCGCCATTGTCTGAACGGTAACCGGATTGATTGAACCCGAAAAGTTCAGCATCGCATCTTCAAGCATGAGCATCGTTTCCTGGGCATCACGGAATCTTCTTTTCGTGAACTGGATGATATACTTCGTTGTGTCATCTATCTTAACTTCCGTATTCTCGATGTCACGCATCGTTGATGAGAAACTTTTCCCTGCTACCGAATTGGATATTTCAATAGTAGGTGAATATGGTGAAGTCAAATATTCCTTGATTCCGGTTATTCTGATAAGAACACCTTCCGTAGCGAACTGCTCATCACGGAACATAACATAGCCGCCAACAACCAACTTACCGCCCACATTCTCCCAATTACGCTTCGCCCATAACGCTTGCAGTTCACCGCTGAATGTGAACTTCTGTTCCTCATGCTCGTAAAGGTACTTCACCCCCTCACGGAACATATCCCATGAAGCCCCCGACTTGTCCTTGTCATTGCAGATATAAGCATCGGGAAGCATGATTCCGAATATTGCGTACTTGTCGCCTACAACTGGAGCAAAGGACGCATTCGGCATCGTCTGACCGTCTATTTCCTGCGGAACAAGTTCAAACCGTCTTACGGCATTGCCTTCCTCGTCCTTATGGATATACTTGAACTCAAAATCCTTTTCCCCTGCAAGCATACCCGACTGGAAACGGATTACTGGAGTTTCCCCCTCAATGATATAGTCATTGAAATCAAGTTCATCGGGAATGGTGTTGTCCGTGAAATCATAGAAGTTGCTTTCTGCATCCACAACCTTTACGGATGAAACCGTTCCCACCCTTGAAGGGTAGATTTCCGAACAATCCAAACTATCATCCTTGACCGCATCCGATACCTTGTCCGTGCGTTGGATATAAAGTCCGTCCTTGTCTGTTCCGTAAGTCCTTCCCTCATATTCCAGTGATTGGCTCTTTGGCAGAAGAAGCGTTGGGGAACCGTACTTGGAACGGTCTATGTTCTTTTCCCCACCTTGAACGTACAGAATCTTGATAGGCTTTTCATCGCTCAACGTGGAACGACCTACACCCGGCATGAATCCGTTTCCCTTGCCGTATGACAAATTTAGCGGAGAATCCTTGAAATACTCCACCTTGCCGAGAGAAATCACATTGCCGTTCACTTCATATTCCGTATCAAATGTAGCCGCTACATCCTGCAACGCTTCATCCAAATAGACATGGTTGAACTCGATTGTCTTTTCAGTTGAATCAATGTATGAGCCTACCGACCAACCGCTATCACGCTTGTTCATACAATCTACAATCGCTTGAAGAAATTCTTTCGGCTTGGCACACATCGACCACTTCAAGCGACCGTCCACCGGATTACGGAACTTGAAATTACCCAAATTGTCTTCATCATCGACCATTATCAATGTATAGTCGATGTTACGCTTTCCGTGCTTCTTTATGTTCTGTGGGGATGGCAGGGTGTACCGCTTCCCCATGAATTCACACCATGTACCGATAGGGATTTCCTTGTATTCTGGCAGGGAGAATTTCAGAACGAGTTGAGGTTTAGCCATGAGGGAGCGATAACGGTAGCTGCTATCGCTCTCATGCACTTCAAGCGTTGTTCCATTGAAATGTAACTTAATCATGGCTCTTAATTAGTTTTTAGATGATACCAAGTTTCTTGCAGTCCTCATCAACTTGCGTTTTCAGCAAGGCACGTTGATAAAGGAACTCCTTGTAAGCATTGATTTTTTCCTGTGCTTCATCGCTTCCCTCATCACCGTAATAGCCGAGCAATGCGGCATTATATTCGTTGATGTACTTCTGTTCACGGTTGTTCGGGAACTTAGCTTCAAGAACCGCTTGCAGGATTCCGTTGCTCGTTACTGGTGCCCAAACAACAACTTCAAGGCATGAATACTGAATCCGTTCGCCCGGCTGATGTTCATCACCTTCAGCAACCGCCATTTGGTCTGTGACCTTTTCTTCCTTGATGTCCCAACGGTACATATGGCTACCGTTGCCCACTGCCTCATAGTTTGAGGGCTTAATGTCGTAATACGCACGTTTCATAATACTTGGGTTTAATGGTTTTCTTCAATAAATTCTTAGAATCGCTGTATTTCGCCCAACCGAGCCAGGAACAGACTTCCTGCTTGTACGCTTTCGCATCCAAATCATTCCGTCTGTTCAGTTTGGCTGTCTTGCGGCAAAACGTCTTCTTTATACCCTTGCGGATAAGTGTCTGATTACGATAGAACACAAAGCCCACGAAATCAAGCCCCCTTCCGTGCTTGTCCTCCCGGTTGTATGCTATCGGGAAAACCTGCTCATTGCCTTTCAGTGAAAGGTTGAGAGAGGATAGGTAAGACTTGATGTCGGCAAGCAAGCCGTGCAGTTCCTCTTTGCTGTCAGATAGGAAAACCATATCATCCGCATATCGGAAATAGTACCGAATCTTCTTTACCTCCTTTATCCAATGGTCGAAGTAAGTCAGAAACAGATTCGCCAAATATTGGCTCAGATAATTGCCGATTGGCACACCCTCCGCACTATCAATGATAGTATCAAGTAGCCGTAGGGTGTCCTTGCACTTTATCTTACGTCTGATAATGGTCTTCAATATGTCATGGTCTATGCTTGGATAGAACTTTCGTACATCCAGCTTCAAGCAATATCGGCTTTTCTCATTGTCTTTCATTGCCCGTTTCACTCCACGCATTACACCGTGAATACCCCGTCCTTTTATGCAACTATACGTGTCGGTCGTAAACACTCCAACCCATATAGGCTCCAGTACATTCATTATTGCATGATGCAATATTCTGTCGGGATAGTATGGCAGTCGGAATATAAGCCGTTCCTTAGGCTCGAATATCGTAAACGTAGAATATTCCGAGTTCTTGAAAGCCCTTCTTTTAAGCGTATCATGCAGAGCAAGGATATTCGCTTCACGGTTGCGGTCGTGAACCCTCACACCGTATGACTGCAACTTGCCCTTCCTTGCCTTTTCATCGGCAAGACGCAAATTGTCAATCGAAATAATCCGTTCGTATAAGTTTCCTATCCTTTTCATCCGTATGCTTTTCTTTTCATATTCGGGATGTTCGGCTTTAGCCTACCAACCCCTTTCTGATGGTTTGAAATCTTTTGCCGAGTGGCAAGGTCGTTGCTCCGAAAAATAATTTAACCGTTGAAAATCATTGGCGAGAACCGATATTCGCATTCGTATTCGAGGGGACGTTATTCGAATTCGCATAGGCGAAGCCTGCATTCGCACCGTTATTCGCATTACCGCCGAACAGCACCCCACAAGAGCAACCAACCCAAATATCATTTACTCAAAATAGAATCTGTTTCCGTTACCTCTCAAAGTCACCTTTCTTGGGAACTTGCCCAATTCCTTGATTTTCTTCAAGACGTAAAGAATATCAGCCGAACCAGTGAAGAACTTTTTGGCATGACCTTCCGGACTATCCTTTTCCGGCTTGATTTTGACAAGCGTCTGACCTTTCGTTCCTTTCTGCTTGCTGAACTTGGTTTGAACATCCTCTATGAAGTCCACAACCCAAAACGTGGTGTTCACCAACTTCGATTGTGTTGTCTCATCGCAATTGAAACTTCTGCTGTTCTCATCACGTGGAATGTTCAGAAAACCCAAACTTCCGTCATCTTCCATGTTTTCTACATTGTTGTTCATATTATTATTTCTATTTTGTTATACAATTCATTAAAGAGCCAAACCTATCTGCCATGAATCGGGCAGATAGGTCGTGTCGCTCCGTTAGTTCGAAGGAATAAAGCAAAGGCGAGAACCGATATACGCAGCCGTAGTCGAGGGGACGTCAGTCGAATACGCATAGGCGAAGCCCGCAGCCGCACCGTTAGTCGCATCACCGCCGAACAGCACCCCACGCAATGTTTCCGAGGTGGGAATGTTGGTATAATGGTAGTCGCAAAGGTAGGTAGTGGAACCGCCACCGATAGCATCCGGTATGATTTCCCCATATTCCCCGAAGATGTGGCTCTTTGCATATCCTTCCGCACGTGCTTCATTGCCTACATGGCTGTAACCAGTATAACTGCTATCGGTGAATGATGCAGGGTTGGAGCATACGAAAACCTTGCTCAAATCGTCACCCCCGTTTGCCGATGTCGGACTGATACGAACATTGACACCGTCTGTCCATTGCCAAATGTGCCCGAAAGGATTTTCAACACCACGATAACGAGGTACGCTGAATGTTTTCAATGTAGCACCTGCTGAATCAAGTACGTTGTATGAAACCGTTCCCGAATTGTTTCCCAAACTATCCGTATGACCGCACGGAACGAACGGATGATAGCCGTTGAAGTTACTCCAGGATGTACCGTCCCAAGTGGTTACACCGTCACCCAATCCGCCTTGTGCGTATCCGTTGGCATCCTTAGCCGCATTGTATGCCGCTTGCGAATTGAGTGTAGCGTATTCAATTACGAACAACCAGTACAATTCCTTCTGAATGTCATACGTCATGCAGTTCCATTCCGTTGTAGATGTCTTACGTTTTCTTGCATAGGAACGGAAATTCGTTCTGCTGATTGAAGTAGCAGGACGACCTAATACGGAACGATATGTACCGTCCCAATCCGATTGGTTTCCACCTCCTCGATAGTCCGCATCGTTGTTAGCTACGGAACATAACTTCGTTGTTGAACGCTGTACGGTTGCTTCGTATGCAGAAACGTATTGCTTCGGTACAAGATGATAGCCTGGCAATGGATATTCCGAAATGCGGACACGTCTGATTGTTCCGCTTGTTTCAAACTTTCTGTAATGTGCAGGAAGTTCAACCATGACCTGCCCACGTGAACCGTCACGGACATGACCTTCCCAACTTTTCGGATTGAGATATTCCACTACCTTACCGTCATCATCGAGCAAGCATCCCTTCATCCTGCTTTGGATCGGCAAGGTCTTGTGAAGTCCGGTATTCCCGATTCTCGTACAAGTCGGTGAAGATACCGAAGTGTCGAACTGGATTCCGTATGCACATTCATCTTCAAGATAGGGCAGAAGTTTGGACATGTTTGTCTGCTTGCTTTCCCCTTCCTCCATTACACCAACGATGAACGAGAACGGGTCTTCACCTTTTGCGTGTGGCAAGTCTGATAGTCGCTTGCCGTTCTGAAATGCGGCTATAATCTGTATTACAACCGCTTCTTGGTCTGCTGTTAATGCCATAGATTAAAATTTTATTAGTTCAAAATCAGTTCTCCGCTTCCGGTAAGCAGCAATTGTGCCCGTGTCTGAACCATCCGAAAAGTAGGATTGCTCACCTTGATTTGGATGCTCCGATATATCGCTGTGTTTCCGGTTGGGATTACATGGATTGTGCTCAATCCTGCTTCCAGTACGGTAATGCGACCGTCCGGAGTTACCGAAACAGCCTTGTTGTCACCGAGAAAAAGCACGTTTCCCCTCACGCTTGCAGGGTATAAGTAAGCCTTGATGAAAAGTTCCGCAAGGTTTCCGTAGGTGATTTCCTTCGGATATTCCAAATCCATAGATTTAGGAACGAGATTCAAGCTGTCGGTATTCTGTGCTTCATCAACGATTTCTTGGCATTCCTTAGCCGCATCGTTCGCACTCTTGGTTGCAGCATTGGCATTTGCCGTAGCGGTGTCCGCATTCTTCTTGGCTTGCTGTGCCGCTTGGGTTGCTTCATCAGCCGTTTTTGCCGCATTGGTAGCGGTTGTTGCCGCTTGGGTTGCAGTAGCCGCCGCATCGTTCGCACTCTTGGTTGCAGCATTGGCATTTGCCGTAGCGGTGTCCGCATTCTTCTTGGCTGTATTGGCTGATGATGCTGCTGTATTGGCTGATGATGCTGCCGTATTAGCGGAAGAAGCCGCACTATTAGCCGAATCGGTTGCAGTTGTTGCACTTGATATTACGCTGTTCACCGAAGTGATAAGTTGGCTTACCTTCGTTGAAATGTATTCAAGCGATACCTTCACGCTCTTGTTCAGTGCGTTCACACCGATAGTCCATAATCCCTTGAAGTCGGTACTTTCGGGAAGTTCTGATATACGTTTCTTTGTTGCCATAGTCCTTGATTTTTATACTCTGATTACGATTACGCTTTCATCTTCTTCTGTTATCACCAGTTCCCCGTCCTCGGTAGCCAATACAAGATAGTTGCCCGTTGGTCGTGTATTGGTAAGACGCATCGTTACCGTGAACTCACACCAAATCTTGCCGTTTGGCAGGATGTCGAACTTCGTAACTGAATTGCTCTTGTAGTAGCATTCGTATTCCTCAAGTGTATCTTCCATGTAGATGCTCCTTTGCTCCGGTTGCAGAAGTATGGTAAACAAGGCATTCCACCTTTTCCAAAAGTCACCTATGTTGTCCGCAAGGATGAACAGATTGAGTACGGTATCCTTTGCCCGGTAATTCACGTTCTCATCGTCATACTTCATCCCTGCAATGCTCTTGCTGTCCGTTTTCAGATTGCTTCTTACTTCCGGTGCCTTGTGGAGATTGTCAACCGTACCTTCCGTAAGATATACCCCGAAAAGGGAAAAATCCACATCATCCAGTGTATAACCCTTCTGCTTGAATCCGCTTGGTGCGGATGATAACGGTGATTCATTCAGGAGCATGTTGTATTCATCCAGTGCTTCCGTGTCAGTTTCATCGCTCGGCACGACTGGAGGGAAGTCATCCGAAAAGTTCAGAGTGAATTTCCCTGCCTTGATGAACGTGCTGTATGACGGATTGCTTACCAAACGGAGTTTGTACGACCTTGCAAGTTCCTTGAACTCGAAGATGTGGTATGCCTTGTCCGAAATCAGTTCGTATAGGTCACCTGCACCAACGGCATCCGTAATGCAGAACTGGATGCCGAACGTCTTTGAATCAAGCAACGGATTCATTAGATCCGCTTCCTCACCGTCATATTCTTCCCATTCCGTGGTTGTGACGTTCTTGAAGCCGGGCATTTGAATCAAAGCCTTATATCCGTACTGCTCAACGAACACCCCATATTCGGAGAAAGCATCCTTACCGTCTATGAAAAGTTTGCCTACCATAAGATAACAGCCTTTTCAGTCGCTTCACTCTCAACGGATGAACTGGAATCCTGCTCAACCTTGATTACCGCATACCCCGATGCCTTTATGTCGGCTTTCGCACCATGAAGCAGATATACGTTGTTCTTAGCCAGTTCACGATATGTTATTTTGGCTACGGTATTGCCTATAAGGAATACCTTGCGTTTCTCCGTAAGGCTGATTTCCCCTGCATCCACATAGATACCGTACTTCTTCAAGTCAGTCTGCTTCTGTATTTCACGGAACTCGTAAAGACGTGGGTACCCGGTCTTCATTACGAACTCAACCCCTTGTGGGGTGAATAGTTGTTCCGCAAGCTGTTCAAGCGTACCGCCCTTGAATGCCTTGCACGCTCCGTTTGCCTTGATTCCTTCTGTCATTGCTTCCACGATGTCCATAGTATAATTATTTTCTTATGATTACTCCTCTTGTATTAATGTCGTCCAAACTTTCCTCTACCGACTTCAATCGCCTGTTGGTTTCGTAAAGTTCACGGGTGTTCTTGGATATTTCCGCAAGGTGTTCCACCGCCGTATAAGCCAAGTCCCTAACTTCACGCTGCATTTCCCTTGCAGCAGCCATTTCCTTCCTCATAGCCTCCGTATCAGCCTTGATACCGAACGTATGCCCTTGGATGGTGGTAAGCCTTGCATTGTTCTCGTCCACGCTTTCCTGCGAAGCCGTTGCGATGCCCTTCTTCACTCCCTCACGTTCCGTTTCCTCATCATCCTTCGGGTCGGTCATGAGTGAATCAGCCCACCCGAACTGGCTGTCAAGTTGCTTTTGCAGTTCCTCTGCCATACGGTAAATGTAATCCTGTTCCCAACCGGAAAGCACGTTGTCAGCGTAGAACTGCTGTAACTTCTGCCGTATCTGCTCCATCTTTCCCGAAGACTGGATAGCCGCCTTGATTGATTCTGTCACCATCTGACGCATCATGCGTTTTACGGTGTCCTTGGCTGATTCTGCCTTGTCCTCGCTTGAAGCCCACGCTTCGGCATAGGATGATGCGAAATCGTCAATAGCAGCATTCACGTCCTCACCGAATATCGCATCGATAGCCTTTTCCTTGTTGTCGGCTATGAGTTGGTCGATTTCCTCTATCTGAGCCTTCCACTCCTTGATTCTTCCATTATCGGTATTCTTCTTGTCCTCTTCCTCCTTGATTTGCTGTTGGATGAGTATTTTCTGCTGTTGAAGTAGTGTATTCTGGTCTTCGATGAGTTTTGAAGCGTCCTTTGAATAGGCTTTCTCAATGGAACGGGAAAGTTTGTCATAGTTCTTTTCCAAAACTTCTATTTGTTCTTGGATTTTCTGAATACGCTTTTCATGCTTCTTGTCATGCAGCTTTGCGAACGAACCTGCAAGCGATGATACCAATCCGATAGCACCGCCAATAGCCGCTCCGATTGGACCGAACATCTTGCCGACCTCAGCACCGGACATAGCCGAACTTGCTGCATCCATAGCGACATTCAGACCTTCTGCGATTCCGCTCAAAGTACCCGAACCGAAAGCGTCACCGAGTGAAGAAAGCGTATCAGAAAGGAAGCCGCCCACTTGTAGGCAGTCATTCAAGCCTCCTTCAATAAGTTCCAACCCTTCTTGAAGTTGCTTTCTGCTTTCCCCTGCCTTGAACACCTTTTCCAAGCCCTTTGCCATTTTGCCGAAAGCGTTTTCCGACTTGTCTGCCGCATCCGTTACATCCTTGATGCCCTTGCGTATCTTTTCAAGTTCTTCCGGTGATTTGCGTAGCGTTTCAAATGTTTCTTTGGAAATTCCGAGTTTGATACCCTTTTCCTCATCCCATTCGCCCGACATGAGAAACTGGAACGCTTCTTCGCCCATTGCGGCTATTTCACGCATATCCTTCACCGTCTTGCTGCTCATGTCATCGAACAGCCTTGCAATTGCGGATGTGGTCTTGTTGGCTTCCATATCCAGTGCGGATAGTTCCTCACGCATCTTGGCTGCAAGCGTATCCTTTTCACCCTGCGTTGCTGCATTTTTTATCCGTTCGTCATAGAGTGCGATAGTGGCATTACGCTTTTCAAGGTAGGAACCGTATTCGGCAAGGTATTCGTTCATGGCTCTGTTGGCTTCTTCCGTTTCCTCCTTGGTGATGTTTGCAAGCCCGGTTTCCCTCGATTTCATAGCGTTTGCGGCTTTCGCACCCAAAGCAGAGCGTTGTTCATCTGTAAGAATACCGTTCTGCTCGTCCTCCCAAGCCTTTTTCTGCTTCTTCACCTCGTCTATCTCTTTCTGATAGTTCAGTTCGATTTGGGCACGTTTCTTTTCTGAACCTTCCTTCATCAAGTCAATTTCCGCTTGTTGGTTGGCTCTACGCATTGAAAGGAGTTCATCAGCCATTTGTTGCTGATTGTTGTCAGCCTTTCCGCCTGACTTACCCGAAGGAATGCTATACATATCCAAGTTCTTTTCCGCTTCACGGATTCTGCTGACGGTCTGATTCCATTTCAACGAACCCTTTTCAGTTACCGCCATTGCTTCAAGAGCCTTTTCGGCATCCTCCTTCTGCTTCTTCCAGTAGTCCTTGTTTTGAACAACCCCGGCTCTTGCCGCTTGCAGGTCAACCAACGCACTGATGTATTTGCGTATTTCCTCTGTCTTGAAGTCCTTTCCACTACCGAACCATTCACCGCCTTGATTATCGCTCAATGCTTTCTGATAAGCGGAAATCTCCGCTTGAAGTTCCGCATCGCTCTTTCCCTTTGCCTTTGAAATGGCATTGTTAATGTAATCAGAAGCGACATTCTGCCGGGCAATTTCCCGTTGTCGGCGAAGTTCTTCAATAACCTTCGCTTCATCATCATAAGCCGATTGGTCGCCACTTCTCATATTAGTCAAATACGCTTCACGCTCCCGTATCTGTCTGTCAAGTTCCGCCAATTCATTACGGTTGTCCTGTTGCTTGCGTTCAGCATCCACCCCTGCAAGTTCCTTCTTCAATGCGATAAGGTTTTTAAGATGCCCTTCTTCGTCTATGTACTTTTCAATGATACCGGGATAAAGCTGCTTCAAGGTTTCCATTGCTCCGGCACGCTCCATTTCAGCCGCCGTTTCATCCTCTATGCTCTCAATGAGTTCATTCACCTTTTCCTTGTGTTCTTCCTCCAGTTCTGCGGCACGTTGCTTTGTATCATTGTAGGTACGCTGCATATGTTCCGCTTCCGTTTCACGGTTGATAAACTCATATAATGCGAATCCTGCCGTAGTGATTGCAGTAGCGGCAAGCAGATAAGGATTCGTAAGAGCCTTTCCCAATCCCTTCAACGATGTAACAAGCCCCTTTTGGGCAATGGAAAGTAACTTTGTCTTAGCTGCTGCTATTGCAGCCGAATTTGACAAGGTGATGTTAGACATAGCCGCCAAACGCTTTTCAACTATGGCTTGTCTCAATATGGCAATGTTCACTTTCTCAATGGTGTTCACTGCAATCAAAGCAGCCTTGTATGTGCCGTAGGTGGAAATCAAGTAAAGAAGAACGGAGCCTACCGTTTCATAATTCTTTGCCAACTTTGTGCCAAGCGAATACGCATCAACGATCACTGGTTGTAAATCCGTTCCGATTCCGTTAATCACATCCTGGATTGCACCTTCAAAATTGGCTTTCGCACCTTCAATGCCTTTCGATTGCTTCATGAGCATATTATGGAACTTCCCACCTTCTGCCGTAGCAGAAGCAAAGGCATCAGCAACCATATCCGCCGAAATAGCTCCTTTCGACATTTCATCTTTAAGTACGGAAATGTTCTTACCTGTCTTTTCAGCAATAACGGAAAGCGGATTGAACCCTGCGTTAATCATCTGCAATAAATCCGTTCCCATAAGTTTCCCTGCGGAATGCATTTGTGCAAACGCAAGTACAAGCGAATTGAACCGTTGGGAATTACCCATAGAAATATCGCCAATCTGCTTCAATGTCGGCATCACCTTTTCAGCAGCCATATTGAACCCCAACATGGTTTGTGCCCCTTTGGCAAGGTCGTTCAATCCCATAGGAGTTTCAACGGCAAACTCCCTCAATTCGCCGAAGAATTTCTTAGCCTTATCCTCGCTCCCCAACAAGACACCAAAGGAAACTTCAAGGCTTTCAATTTCCCCCCTTACTTTGATGACTTCCTTTCCGAACCCGGTCAACGTATCAACGGCAAAGTAAGCAGCCATACCTGCTCCAACCTTCTTGAAGATGTTGTCAATGCGTTTGCCCTCCACCTCGGCATGATTACCAATACGGCTAAACTCCTGCATCGCCTTATTGACGCTTGTCTTATCGACATTCAACAAAAGTTCATAGTAACTCTTTCCTTCTTCGTTCTTCATCTTACAAATACTTCTTCATCGTTGCCATTATTGAAATTATTGGGGTCGTTTGCATCAATTGAAGCATCCCAATCATCCTTCTCGTCATCATGGTGCGGTGCAGCACAACCGTACATAATCAGATTCTCATAACTCATTTCGAACAGGACATAATCGGGAGTAACATTGAATATCTTCGCCCATGAATATATCAACCCCCAAATGCTGTCGCTGTCGCTTCCACTTCCCTTGTTGGTTTTAGATGATTTGCCACGCTTAGGGAAGTGGTAATAGCGAAAAAATCCAAGACCTGCATATCTACGAGCCTTGACATTATGATATTCCGAAGATTGCTGTTGTCGCAATTGTCAAGAATCAATTCCGACAATCGTTCCACTTCTTCCACCTCATCCTTGACAATCTTATTACATTTGACAAAACCGAACTTACGCAAAGAAAAACGCTTTGACACGACCTGTCTTTCTACCGTTACCAAACGATGTTCCTTTAATCTTTTTGCACCCAATATCAATACTGCGGCAATCCTACCTATTACAGATAAATCCTTGGCTGTCTTTAACACTTCTTTTAGCATGTTTTCACTATCCGAATCAAAATCCGGGAAACTTGCTACCATTTCAGAAATCAAAATAAGCGTTGCCGGAGTTGCAGGAGCAATCCCGTATTTCACACCTTCAATTTCAATGCTGTCAGAAGCACGTTGAAGTATAGCATCCGTTACTTTCTTTTCTATGCTTTCCATGAGAGATAATTTTTAGTTGAAGGCTTCCGGGAATCGAACCCGGCTCCACTCCTAACGGAGCGTGTCCTAACCGATAGACGAAAGCCCGCCATTATGAACAAAGCAAAAAAGTCTTACGCTTTTTTGGTGAATCGTGAATACCAATAACCAGCATCACCCTTGAGGATTTCAAATTCAATATCCGCATAGTTACCTTCCTTTTCATCCCATCCAGGCTTGTAGGTGATTGAACACTTAGGAGCCTTTATACCCTTTGCTCCGACATTTTTAGGAGTAATTTTCAAGGACCAATCACCCGAAACGACATGTGTATTCACTTGTGTTTCCCCGTCTGTACCTGATTTTGAGATGCCAAGCATGGTTTCCAGTTCATCGGTAGGTTCAATTACTCTTGTTGTTGCTTTGAATCCTCCTTCCTGCACTTCCTTAGCTACGGTTTCACCTCCAGTAGCCTTCATTTCGAGTGCTTCACCTTCTGACGGTTCGAGAGAACTTGATTGGTTCTTAATTGTACCGATACTCGTCAATTCGGTAGCCATAGCATCGTTTTCGCCAGTCTTGCCGATTTCAAAGGTACACTTAGACCAAGCCATTATTTTCTTATTTGCCATAGTCTTAAATCTTTAAAAAGTTATACATTTAAAATTCAAGTTGATATTGACGAAGTGCTGATTGATGTTCGGTTCAGCAATGTATTCAACTGCTCTACCCCTCCAAAATTCAAAGTCTGTATCTGCACCATTAAGAATTTCAACAACATCTTCCGCATACATAGAAAGTTCATCCAACCTTCCCTTGTCCGGCACAAGCCTACCGGAGTTGTTGTCAATATCCTTAACATAAATGTTCAGATTAACACTACCCTCTTGAATCTGTTCAGCAGATGTAGAACCTACATTGATTACAGCATCTTCAAGTTCAGAATCCAACGGACGCAAACCGCTTGTATAAAGCAATCCGGAAATTTCCCCTTCAAAGAATGTTTCCAATGCTCCATATATCATCTGCTCAATCTGTAATATTGTCTTTATTGCCATAATCAAAGTTTTAATGCCTTCATAATTTGCGGAACCATCCTCTTTGCAAGGCGTTCCGCCGATTCCAACACATCAAGGCTCATCGCCTCCACATAGTACGCATACGGCATACCTGCAACCATTATGAACACAATACCCTTCGAGTTCTTGGAGATAAGCCTACGGAGGAACTTGCGTCCTTCTTCCGAACCTTTCTTGCCATTCAGCACCGTTGCAAAGTCGCTTTCAAAAACCGCCCTTCCATTATCAAGTATGCAATAACCGATGGAACTTGTCAAGTTTCCTGTTTGGTCTTTATACCTGTGTCCAGTTCTCGCCTGTTTCAACGCTTGCTCCCCGACAAAAGCGAGGTTTCCTATTATCGTTTCTCTCACGAGGTCAAGTTTTCTATTCAAGAATCCTTTAACCGCAGATTGCGGCGTAACTTGTCTTATAGGCATATCAGACGGTAATTTTAACGGCTCCTACACAATCAAGATGCTGAATATCCTGCACACGGAACTTACCAATACCGTTTCCCCTGTTATCTGTCAGAATGACATACTCAGCAGTAAAATGAGGGAAATAAACAGAATCCACAAGAATTTCAAATGAAGAACGAGTGAACTCACCGTCAACCACTTTACCCTTATGGTCATTGGTATTAGTTTTGATATTACAGGGAATTGGGCTTCCGGGCGTTTCAGAAACTTTCACGGGCATTCCGTTTCTCACACCTCCACCCGTTTTTGTAATCACCTGCAATTTTCCGTTTTCAATAATCATAAATCTTCTCCTTTATAACCAAATTCGGGCAAGGCAGCATCATCACTACTTTCACCCAACTCGCACAAGATATTGTTGGCTCTATCCCGAAAACGCTTTCTCTCGCTTTCGGAAAAACTATAACTGATTCCTCCCTGCGTTACATTCGGTGCTTCTGAAAGGAAAAGAAAAACACCTGCTTTCGCACGTTTGTATTCTTTCCCGTTACGAAGTTCCATACTCATTTCGGAATCAATTTTCAAGCCCACACCCTCGGCTACATCTTCAACCGTAGCCGTAGGGATAGGGTAACTTGATAGGCTCTTCAAAGATTGCAGTACATTCATCACTTAGCGTCTCCGTTGTTCCAAGTTGTTGCAGCCGTATTAATGAACACGAGCGATGCACGGTTAATCAATCCCGGCTGTACATATGCTTCTGCCATAGTCACCTCCAACATCGGATTGATGTCAGAATAACGGGTCATCTTGTAGTACGAACCCTGTTCCTGCAATGCTTCCGTATTTGGAACATTCGGAACTGGCTTGTAGTAAGTCCAACCCAATTGTGCAACAGGTGCAAGGGTTACGACATTCACATTCCAAGGCTTGATAGTTTCTTCGCTACCGTCCTTGTATTGGATAGTCGCGTAGGTATCAAGAATGACGATCTGCGGCCAACCCCTACTTTCATCGGTCATGTATCTGTTGATTGCGGCAAGCGTAATCATGTCAGAAGTAACCGTATTTTCCTTTGCAAGCGGATACAATCGTCTTGCTACGGATGCTTGGTTGCAGAGTTGTTGGAACTTCTTCTTTTCCATGAACACGAAACGAGGCTTCTTTCCGCCCTTGCTTGCAATAGCATCCTGTGCGTCCGCAATATCCTTCAAGCCGTCCGCATTTTCTGAATCTGACCAAACGACAGATGCACCCTTGAAGTTAGCGGTAGGAACGTTGAAATTGATGATGTCTTCGGTTGCGAAATCACCGTCAATCTTCTTTGAGAAGGTCTGTTTACCGGATGAGCCGATACGCATAGCATCAATTTCCACCTTGTAGTCCATTGCGTTGTTACAGAAGTCGAGGTCATCGTAAACAATATCCACGAGGTGTTTTGCTGTTGCAGCATCTTCCGTATTGGATGCGGCGATTACCTGCAAATCCTGGTACTCATTGATTTCAATTTCGTCCTTTTCACGGGAAACTGAATATTTGCCGAGTTTACCGCTCCAAGTACCGACCGTCTTACGGGTTTTCTTCGGAGCCTTAGTATTGAAGGCTACACGGTCTGCGGCTACTGGAATACCTTCGTTACCTTCCAAACCCTTAATGTCAAATTTCGGGCTGTACTTCAACGGGAAGAGTTGCTGCCATGCCAAACCGTTACCCGGCTTGTAAGAATTCACGGTCACATGCATTCCCGGTTGGTCAATGTCAAATAATGGTTTATTCATTGCCATATGTCAATCCTCCTTATACAAGTTGAATCATTGGCAGCAATGCGGCTACCTCGCTTGCGATATTCGCTGTTTCCTTTCTCAAATTTGCACCGTTAATCAAGCGTACACCTTGGTCGCCTTGATTAGCATATACATAGTTGCCTGTTACGTAAACAGGAGTGAGCAACGGTTCAGCATTGCTTGCGTCAGCCGCCTTGGCTTGATAAAGTACCTTACCGTTAGGGATGTCAACACCGAGTGTCACGGTTACTACATCCTTGTCTTCGGCTGATGTATCTACCTTCGTACAAGCAACACCCTTCTTACCTGTTGCGATAACATCACCTTCCGCAACACCGCTACCCTTCGCAATGCTAATGGTAGTGTCGCCTGATGCTACGGCTGCAACAAGTCTGTAAGCCTTAATCAGAGCAAATTTCCCGTCCTTTTCACCAACGGCAGTTGTGGCAGGAGCGTCAAAGGTGGGATTTTCCACCAAGCCGCCGCCCGGCTTTTCGGCAAACACCTGTTCAATGCGAATAGGTTCCTGTTTAGCCGCTTCTTGATGCTTGAAATTCACGTCCATATTGGTTAATTAGTTTCAGATTGCAGCCCAATAATGGCAGGGGCTGGCTTCGCTGCCTCTTGTCTTGCGATACGAGCCTTGATATACGGGTTCTCATTACCTTCACCTGCACCTTTTGCTCTACCGCCCTTTGTCCCGGTTACTACTCCACCCTTCGATTCGTAATCATTCTTGATGGTTTCAATGTCGGGTGTGATTTCATCAATCCAACCACCGAAATCCTCATCATCCTTGAAATTCATACGAGCAAAGTCCTTTTCGTAACGCTGACGGATTTTTTCGGGTGCTCCTTCCAAAATCTTGTTCAAGGCTGTCTTACGGCTGTTTGCCGTTTTCTCACCTTCCAAGATTGCAAGTTTATCGTTCAAAGGCTTGATTGCTTCACTTACTGCTGCCGAAATCTGTGCTGCAAGGTCACTGCCTTTTCCTTCTTCACCTGCACCCACTTTGTTTTCACCGCCCGGCTTACCGCCTTCGCCTGTTTCAACTTTCTTTCCGTCTTTAAGACCATGCTTTTTCTCGTAATTCGTTACTGCACTCTGCTGTGCTTCTGTAGCCCTGCTGTCACCGTAACTTTCGAGAACTTGTTGAAATGTCACCCCCTCAACTGCGGTTGCAACTTCTTCAACGGTTGTTACAGTCTTGGCGATTTTATCGGCAATCCTGTTCAAAATCGCTTCACTGACCCCCACAAATTTGGCTTTCAGTGCATCTAAAATCTGTTTTTTCATATGATAAACCAATTAGTTTACCGCAAAAGTAGTGAAAATTTTAATTGCGCTTATGTTATAAGCATAAAATTTCTTTTAATAAGGTATATTTAGACGGTTTTTCATTTAGATTTTCTCAAAACGCTAAACATCAAACTACTTGGCTATTACAGAATATCAACAGAAAAGTTTATAAAATTTCTCCAAAAATATTTTGTTATTCTAAAATAACGGGCTATCTTCGTAGTGTGCTTACATCGTAAGCACTTAAAAACAACAACAAAATTTTAGAATTATGAAAAAGAGTAGCATTTTAAGATTCACAAAGAGTTTCATCAACAGAAACTTTCGCATCAAGGTTTACGGATTGGACGCACAAGGCAACAGAATCAATAAACTTGTTGGTGTAGCAGGTATAATCGCACTTATCGGAATTGACCTTCTCAATAAGTTCATTGACCGGGCACTGAATGCAGGTCTTGACAAATGCGTATGCAAGTTGAGAAGAGGTTTACAGGTTTCATTTTATTGCAAATAACTATGGGTACAATCAACGTCAACGGTTGCAGCGTTTGTGCAGCCGGGAAGGAGAACTATACGACCTTCAACACAAAAATAGGTCGAAAGAATGTAAAGCGTATGCAGTATGATTACCGCACCCTCGAAGGTGAACTATTCAGTTGCATAGGTACAAACCTTGAAGACTGCCGCCGTAAGCGTAACGAATGGATTTCAAAGAACAATCTAAAAAGAAACTAATATGGATGCAAATCAAGCAATGCTGTTGGTAGCCGAAAATACCGCAAAGGAATACGGCTACATTGAAGTTGGAAAGCGTACCATTGACGCTATGAAAGACAACTTTTGGGGAAACAATTATTTGGGTGTAAAGGCGATGATGGAAGGTCGCTCCATTACGGTTGAATCATGTAAATACATCATCCCGATGTTTGAAGAAGACCGTGAAAAGGTTAGCAGAAGACCGAAGATTGAAATTGATATGCACTTTGGAAAACCGAGATTGGGAATTGACCTTCCAAGCGGAACATCCTGTTTTCTCACTTATCGTGACAATATCTGTACAGAAGCACAGGCATTCGGAAATAACGGGCTTGCATTTGCCCTGTCAATCAAGGATAAGATAGACTATTTAATAAACAATTAAATCCACAACAACATGAGTGAACAAGTAATTTTATCAACGAAGAACTGCCACCGTGCAGCAAAAGTAAGACTGATTGGAAACCCTTCTTTGGGCGAATGGGATTGGTTTTACAGAGGAACAAACATCGGAAGTATCATCCGCCCAGAGTTTGCACATTTGGCAAAGCAAGGAGAAAATAATGCTTCCATTGTGAAAAACCACAATATCGAACTTGAAAAATGGGAGGTCGTTTCATGGTCTTACCCGTTTTCACTTGAAGACTTGTACCATTCCGCTTACCGTGCCTATTATTCTACAAGTTTCACACCTGACGAACGGGCATTGAGAAGTATCATTGACTACGAAAGATGTCTTCTTGAAGACTTGAAAGAAATCCCGGAATCAGAACACGAAACATACATTCAAAAATTCAAGGAAAAGGTAAGCGACCTATACGCAAAGCATTCCCGTATAATGAGTGCGGCAATCACGGGACCTGCAAAATTCCCTGTTGCAAGCCAACAGAAGCATAACAATGTCTATGACAAGGCTTCAAGAGATTTCTACGAATGGCGTGAAAAATATGCAAAGAATGCCGCAAAACGCATTGAGAATGCTAAAAGCCCCGAAGAAAAGGAAAATGAAGAATGGAAGCGTATTGAATCAGACATCAGAAGCACCGCAAAGACCGTTTCCGGTATTGATGAAGGTGTCCTTATACTTCATCGATCCTTGATTGTTTCCAACCTTTACAACAGACTTGAAACCCTTGCCAAGAATGGGAAGTCAACCCTTCTATTAAAGGCTATGGAACTTGTAAAATCCCTCAACGAAGGAATGAAGAAACCTATTTTCACAAGCAGACACAAGGTTTGGAAACTTGCAGAAGTAGCAGAAGCAATCATCAAGAAGCAGGAAGAAAGCAAGGAAAAGGAAAACTACGAATTGGAATTTGAAGGTGGTTCAGTCGTAAAGAACTATTCAGAAGACCGCTTGCAGATTTTCCACGATTCAAAACCTTCTTCTGATATCATTTCATCATTGAAGCATAACGGGTTCAAATGGTCAAGGAATAATGGATGTTGGCAACGCCAACTTACAAACAACGCCGTTTACGGTGCTGCCCGTGTCCTGTTTGGAACGGACATAAACAACGAGAAACGAAGTGAATTCATTACCAACCTTCTAAATGAAAACTGATATGGCAATCATAAACGGATGCTTGAAACTTGAACAGAACGCACCATTTGAGGAAATATCAAATGAATGGTACAACCAATTGTTAAACGGTGTTCCTCCTGTTAGGTGGAACCGTCCGTATTGCAACGGTGGTTGGTTCTTCATGGGTGAGCCGGATTCTGACGATTTAGAAACGGGTGAGGAATACTACATATTATGTTTTGCCTATGACGGAAAACATTATGCAGGAAGCCGAAGAATAAGCCTTAGCCGCGAACAGGTTGAGCGTGAAATCACATCATTCTGCTGTGAACAGGATTTGGCAAAGCAAAATTAGCCTTTTAGCCGCAAGAACAACAATTGCGGCAAAGGGTTTATCAAAAGTGGAACAATCGTCAAACTCGCTTGAAAAATGAAGAAAATAACTACATCAAACATTGTCAAGGTAGAATTTCCCGGCGAACAGGGAGAGCATTATTTCGGTTCATTGGCTGCAATATACGAAGTGTTCACACCCGAACAGGTCGGATGCACATTGGCAAGCCTTTGGTCATACAAGATTGAGGTCGGTAAGCCGAAGAAAACACGGAAATGTATAATTTCCAAGCATAATATTTACCGAAAACAGCAGAATAAATAATATCTTTGTGCCATGAAAACGGTTTTTGATTATAATATAACCAAAGAAGAGTGCAGAATGATAGGAATGCTTGACAAGGATTTCTATTTAGCACATGCAACGGAAGATGATGCAAATCTTGATTTAGCATCATTGTTTTATTTGAGAAACGAGAAGGAGAAGGCAAAGGAATATGCCGATAAACTCCCTCTCAATATGAAAAATGATTTTTGGCGTACTATTACACACCCATAAGAGCCGAATCAAAAACAACTTCTGTATGCCGGAGTGACTTAACAATCACTTCGGCTTTAGTTTTCTTAACTCCTTTTGATACTAAAAAATCAACTATACAACCGAAGATGTTTTCATATGGTTCAACCATTATCAATCTATTAAAATGGGCATAGGCTTCAGAACTTGAAACATTGATAGTCTTCAAAAGTTTTTCCCAGTTTTTCAAATATCCATAATAACCATACCCGTGTTCGATAATTTCCTTCTTATTCTTCACATTTCCACCTATCGCACGAAGGAATTTCCCGTAAGAACGCCTTGCACAAAATTGATTGATACATTCCATTGCAGCACGCACGTCTTCCGGGTGTTTTTTAAGACCGTTTTTCCATCCCATTGCTCCTGCATGGCGTATTTCATGCCAAATGCTTTCTATGGCGTATTCTTGATTGAATGTCAAATCCCTATTTGCTGAAATAGATTTCATTGCCTCCTTTACTTCGTGAAGCGGATTGAATATGGTTTCATTGCCCAAAGCATCCTTTTGCTTGAAATCAAAATTATGTATCGTCAATATGTTTCCATCCTTTTTGTAGTATGAACCGTCCTTTTTCATATATGCTCTGCCACAAGACATGAAAGCCCCACCAGTCTTTGAGACCTTCACTTTGGAAAGACCGCCGTAGAACAAATCCGGTTCAGCTTTTGCGAAATTCTCAATCATTGTACGCACTTCCTTTTCTGTTACGTAGGTCGGTTCCTTCAATTTATAAAGAGCTTCCTTCACATCCGTAACGATACCCTTGTCGGATTTCTTCGCAAGCGATCCAAATTCATCAATCCACTTTTTAGGTACATACTTGCCGTTATCCTTGATGAAGTACGGAAGATTCTTCTGATATTTAGCACGTTCTTTATTCCTATCAAGCCACCCTTTGAAATTATCCGGAACGTCTTTTATCTCTCCGTCAAACTTGAAATCCGAAACATCCTCTCCTGCAAGCCTCTTGTTTTGATACTCCAAGAATTGTTCCATAGTAGGAAGTACAGCAACAGCATAGCACCGACATTTAGGATGCCAACCAACATACTTGAAATCTTTCGGATATTCACCTTTCAATTCATCACAAATGTCGTAAACAGGATGGTTGTTAGATGTTCGGATTTCAATTCCAATAACGAAATCAAGCTGCTTCCAACGCTCGTGGTCTGCCGAACGGTAAGCCATGTTATTTTCTGTTGCGGCAAGACGCATCGCATTCTTATATGAAGAACGATAAACCCCTTGACCGGGATGATATGCTTTTGCAGCCTTTGACAAGCGAAGTACGCCATGTTTATCCCTAACTCTACGGAACAACTTGTCGGGTTCTTTTAGGAACTTACGCACATCACGGCTCAATGCAGCAGCACTCTTACCCTCGCCCAAGCCAATGTCAAGTGCCAATTCCAATTCTTCCTTCAACTGGTCTGTAATGTTCCATACCCTTGCAGAAAGACCCATACCTTCCACCTTTCGGGCTTGGAAAGCATTCAGAGCCGACAAATTAGGCTGTTTCCATTGCGAAATTTGCGTTCTCGATACACCGCTTGACAAGATGATTGAATCAACCATTTTATCATTCTTCTCGCAAGAAAGAAGCCATTCTTCCTTGTTCCCTTCCTCTATGGATGTTACTAAATTCTTGTGAAGTTCCTGCAACAACTCGTCAATACGAGCCTTGACAACCGGATAATCGTCAAATAAAAACGGTTTTCCATTGTCCTTGAAACCTGATGTTTCACCAATCCTTGAAGCCTTCTTGACCGCATCATCAATCAACTTTATCTGATTCTCCGTTGCTTTCAGAAGGTTATTCAAATGCTTCTTGTCGTATATTCCAACATTTATTTTCATATCTGTTCCCTTTGCCATATCAAAAGCCCTTTCTTGAATTGGCTGCAACCGTCCTTTTTAAGAAACCGGGAACGCACGGGATTCACTCTACACCTGCACAGGAAAGGTAGCCCGTTAGCCCCCTTCTCATGCAGGTCATAGGAATGCGTACATTCTTCGCAGTTATAAACAATCTTTGCTAACTTCTTCGCCATTGTCAAATGGTAGGTTCATTGAACACGCCTATCGATGATTCTTCATTTATCTGTTGAAGTTCATCGTCCACATCTTCCACATAACCAAGTTCACGGATTGCAGTCTTTTGGCTCATTATAGGTTTGCCTCCAGCAGCATTGGTGAGATTGCTTATTTTCTCTGAATCATCGTTAATTTGGAACTTTGTAATTTTCGTTTCAACAATGAGGCTATCAATCGCAGAACCCAATGAAGGGAACATCTTCTTCATGAAAGCACGCAATACATTTATTTCACGGTCGAAGAATTCAAGCCATGCACCACTTTCATCCGTAACCTTCAATTGAGCATCAATAAACATCATTTTACGGGCTTCGCCGGACATAGGAGTTGCTTTCATGTTTTCCATTGACATATCGGGCAGCTGCAAAGACATAAAGAAGTTTCGCTTGATTTCGTCAATATGGAACTTGACCGTATCAGCAGCCTGTTGCCAAGTCACATAACCTGCCTTGTCTTCCTTGCCGTATTGCATTACATTACGACCTTCATTATCATTGTTGTTCTCCTTTCCATGCTTGATTTTATTGTCAGAAAAGACTACCCAATTCGGACGTGCATTCTTACGGATATAGTTCCCCTGTCTTGAAAGCGTCCACTCTGCTTCATAAACATTTTCCGATTCATCCTCCCATATAGGAGTAGGACGGTGAATATAAATTCCTGCAATCTTGCCGATCTTGATTTCTTCGCGAACTTCTTCAATTACATTAGCACCTTCTTTTGCCCAACGGATATGAAAACTATCCGTATATGTGTCAAAATATGTGGTTGTTTTACCATCCTCAACTCTGTTATATTCAACAGAAAGTGCTATCAAATCATCGTATTCGTCAAACAACGGGTACAATCGTTCTCCGTTTTTCGGTGAATAATTCTTGCAACGCAACTTTAATTTACTGGTATTACCGGCATATATCGTATCCTGTTCCTGGCTGTACCAAAGAGTGATGTTTTCACATGACGCAAACAGGTTGTTTCCACGCTCAATATTGATGCTGTTAATACGATTTTTCGTGAAGATTGCTTCCATTATTTCCGCAACCTTCTTTTCCTGTTCATTCTCCGGCTTGTAGATGCGTTGAACAGGAATCGTGAACATTAATTCGGTCATACGCTTCACCGATAATTTCTGCAATGAAAGGGTTATACGTGTAACCTTTTCAACTTTCCCATTCTTGCTTGTCTTATCGGGATAGGCAGCCTTATCCATTACTGGATGTTCCTTTGGTTCGTACTCCTTGCGTAACTTATCCCAAGAAGGAACCACGATACTTTTCTTTTTGAGGTCGGAAATGATGTCATTCCCGTTCCTTTCGGCACTGATGATTTCGTTTATATCCATATCCAATCAAATTTAATATAACATATCCTCCAATTCTTCGTAGTCCATTTCTTCAACTACTGCTTTTCCGGTCATCCTCACCGCATCCGGGTGAAACGTATTTGCCAATGCGTCAAATTCATCCGGCGAATGCCCAAGACGCTGCTTGATGTCCTCTTTCGGTTCAATGATTATTCGCCCATTGCTAAGAAAACTCCATTTGATTTCTGTTGCTTCTTCAAGAAACGAGCCACCAGGCGGAAGCATGGCATTCATACCATTATCCGGGTTAAGCCAATCACGGACGCACCAATGAAGATAAGCCCTCATGTTGGCAAATGTGTATTCCCCTGTTATGTCCGTGAGGTCGTTTTCGCTTGAATCCTTTGCACCCTCACTATACTTGCAACTGATGATGTATTCTTCATTTTCGTACACCTCAACGATACGGGAATAAACACCTGCCCCTTCCCCGATAGTGTCTATCGAGAGCGTACAACCGGAATGAGCCTTGATGAAGTTCAATGCCTTTCCTGCAACCTTCATGTGGTCTGCCTTTCCTCCCGAATTTTGTTTCTCGAATCGCGAAACATAATTCCCGTACCTGTAACAGAAAACGGAGCAGTCACGCCCCATACCTGCCACATCGACACCTACGGAAGCATCATTGTGAGATTCAAGATGATAATCCTTCCAACGCTCCTGTGCAAGTTCAATCCAAGTCTGAGGAATAAGCACATCTTCATCAACTTTCGGAAACTCGCCCAACACCTTCTTTCTGAACAGGTCGGAAGGTCTGTACCATTGACCCTCGAACTTGAAGTCATTTTCGCTCTCCTTCACATCATCTTCTGAAATTGGTTCACACCAGTTATCCACCTTGTCCTTCACCCAATCATAATCCACTTGTCCGGGCAATGATATTTTCTTCTCTACCACATTGGGAGCCGTAAGGCTGTTAAGTCTGAACTTCTTCCAACGGTCTGACTTCTGACTTCTTGCCGCATATCCTACGGTAGTGTTCGGGTTGAACACAAGCATAAGCAACGAATTACCCTGTAAGTTACCTTCAATAGCAGAATAGGTATCATCAAGGATACCCGTTGCTTCCGTTACAATGAATGCTGTATTCACGGCATGGAATCCCGACCACGCTTCATGGTTGTGTTCGTCAGCCTTAAATCCGGTCAAAAACCATTCATCGTTTTCTGTTCTGATGTCGTATGTGTTAAGTTTACCGGGCAATTCAAATCCCCTTCTTTTTGCTCTGTTGAACAAGCGTGATATTTCCGGCATCATGATATTCTTTACCTGTCGGTCTGTCGGAGCAGTTAGAGCCACTTTGGTATTGCTTATCAATTCCCCCTTCTTGTTCCACTTCGGAGTTAGGTACAGGAAACAAACAGCAACGCAAGCCGCCACGAAGTCCTTACCCCGTGCCGTACCGCTACGCACCGAAACGAGTTTGCTGTTTTGTGCTGCCGATACGATTGCCTTCTGTTCGTCGTCAAGAGTAACCCCGAGGGCATCCCGTATGAACAAGTTCCAATCCTTACGCCAAGCCGCAAACAATTTCTTTGCGTTCTTACGCATATCCGATTCCTGTTTCCTTCTATTCTTCATCTACGCTTGTTTCCTTCAACATATTTGCAAATGAAAACTCATTCTTGATGTCTTTCTTCTCCGGTGCATACAAGCCAAGCAGCTTTCGGCGTTCCTGTGATAGTTTATGCACAAGTTCAAGATAGCGAGGGTCGCCGTAGCAAATGACTTCTTCCTTCTGCTGTTCCATTTTCACGGTCACGACACCTTCACCATCATCACCTCCGCCGGGAACGCCCTGCTGTTTCGCTTTCTTGCGTTCATAGTCGGTCTTTGACTTGTCCCAAGCCGCCCATGCCTCACGAATCATATCATCGATACGCTCCAGTTCCAATTGTACGGAAAGGTCGAAATTTTCAATCCGTGTCCTTCTCCATTCTTCAAGGAGCGTATTAACATCCTTGTGTACGGTGCGGAGCGAATAGGCTTCCAAATCAAGCCTTGCCATGACTTCCTCACGGATGGCACGGTAGGAATACCCACGCTTGTAAAGCCCGGCGATGATGTCAAGACGAACGATCTGTGCTTGCCGATAGTCCTTCATCTTCTTTCCAGGTGCTCCCATAATCAGAATCTTGCCCCATTGAATTTATAAATCAGGTTTCCTTCCTCATCCTTTGCGACTGGCACCAATGCACCTTCAAACAACTTGTACGGGCTTTGACCGCTTTGAGGGTTGTTCCATAACCAACGCATATAATCCGCCATAGTCATACCTTCATACTTGGCACGCTTTTCAGAACTATTGCAATTGAACCCGTTGGCACGAATCCATTGGAATTGGGAGATAAGCCCCATGATGTCAGTCTTTACATCAGCCCAACGTACAAGACTATCCGGGCTGTTCTTGGCAATCTGCAAGGCTTCACACCATTGACCACGCGAATAATTCCATGTCGGCGGAAGTCCACAGCACGAACCGTTACAGCACAATTCCTTGAAGTGAGCATCCGAAACGTAAAAACGCATACCCAACTCATCGCAAAGATTCTTCATATTACGCATGAAAGGCTCCTTAACCTTCCTGTTCAGACGGAGATAGCCAGATGAAACGGAATTGAGTTTGTAGAACTTCATCACATCGAATCCGCACACCTCATTGAAAGTAGGCATGAACGCCTTTAAGGTCGGGCTTCTCATCTCAACACAAAAGAACTCCGTACTCATTGCATCAGCACCCCTGTTGTGTGCCTCACGAATCAAGTCAAGGTATGTCTTGTCAGAAATGCCGATGATGAACGGACGAAGACGAAGGGTCGCACCTCCTGCACCTGCCTTTGCAATACGTTCAATGGCATCAAGTCGCTTTTGAGGTGAAGGAACGCCCTTCTCAATGATGTGTGCTACCTTATCATCGAGCGTAATTATTGAAAACTTGAAGTTCCAATTCTTCTGACCTTCTATAAGGCTCATGTAACGGTCGTCCTCCGTAAACCAAGCTGCCTTTGTTGAGAAGCATAGAGGGTAGTCAATTTCCTTAAAGAATTTCAAAAGTTCGAGAGTAACGCCCCTCTGACGCTCAAACCCATCAAACTGGTCTGACAATCCACCCCATTGCATGACCTTTCTCTGCTTGATATATTCCTTGAACTGACCTCCGTACTTGTCCGGGTCAGTAAACATCCGCTTGATTCTCTCAACCGAAACATTGCGGACATCCTTATGCAAGTAGGCTTCTTTCGTATCACCTACGCCACGTTGGAATTGAGCGAAGCAATACAGACATCCAAATGAGCAATTGCTATATGTATCAAATGTCATAGGCATACTGCAATCTGCAATCTCATTACTCCAACGAGGACTTTGATAATATTTGTTTGGCATAATCGTTATAATTTGATTTTAAGTTCCATTTCGTAGTCGTTTCCGTTCACATCTACAATCCTTGCCCCTTGTGCAGTCCAAAAATTTACCGCTTCTTCATTCTGATTGGTTCTGAACTTGAATGTATCTATCCCTACCTGCTTCATCATCCAAAGCCTGTGGTTGTTGATGAGTTTCCCAATGCCTTTCCTGTGCATATCCTTGTGTACTACGGTCAGAATACCACGAATGTGTTTCTTGCATCTTGTACACATATAGAACGCACAATCATCGTATATCCAACACCACAGGTTTTGCGGCTTGTCCTTCGTAAGATAAATAGCCCGTCTGATATAAGCAGCTTCTTTCCTTACCGATGGACTTCCGCTATTGCGGCAGATGTTTTCAAGCAGCCTTACATCATCCATGCTGTTACGGTCAAATGCTCTCCACATATTCTTCTGCAATCTTAATGATGAATTTCAATATTCTTTCTCCATCCTCCGGTGTATTATTGTATGCTCTCCGGATGTTGTACTTCCGTGCGAAGTTCTCAACTTTAGACCTTCTACTTTGAAGGAATGTTTCAGTTTGGTTATCCCCTCTTGCCTTGTGGCGTTCTGCAAGGATTTCCGGTAAGGCATCTATCAGAATGACGCTTGCCCTTACCTCGTTCAAGAAACGGAAGTTGAAGAGCCTGTCACCCTCTATGAATATCACCGTCCGTTCCTTCTGCCCCTTGATGTAGGATATAGCATCATCAATCACCGTCATGCTCAAACGGTCTGTGCCTTCAAATGTGGAGCCGTCAAAAACGCCAAGCATCTTGAAACGACCGTCCTCACTCTGAACCCCTCTTGCCTTACCTTTTCTGAACTCTATTGACCGGGAAAAGAATCTTTCACGGATTCCCTTGAACAATGTTGTCTTTCCCGAGGCAGGAACACCAGCAACATAAATCACTTTCGCATTCATAGCAAACTCCAAATTAAAGATTCCCATTGACACCCCTTCACATCTTCAAGAAGTCTTTCGGTGTAGTAACCTTCCCAACGTGTACCCTTCTTCATCTTGCATACGGCACATAGGCTTGTTTCAAGGGAGAATACATTATCATCAGCATCTTTCTTTGCACGTTCGATAAATTGCGTAAGAGCCTCTTTTTCTTGCGTACCTGCAACGATTACCGCCCCCTTTGTGTAATTCTCTTCTTTCTCCCAATTAAGTGCGAGGTCGTCAATTATTTGCTTACCGCTCAACTTCGACCAGACTTCAAGAAACAGGAATGTAGCGTACCTTCCGAAGAAATACCAACTGGAAACAATTTCGTATTGCTCCGTTGTGGTCTTTGCCTTGTCAAGTTCATCAAGCAAGGAAGGAACAAGTTGTTTCATCAACCGTTGGAAGGTTTCTCCGATACGCACATACCGCCTATCCGTTCTGAACTTCAATTCGCTTTTCGGTGTTGCCGGATTGAAGAACAACTTCAAGGCACTTGGGATATGGTAAGTTGTAGTGAAATAGTAGGCAAATCTGAAACTATCCCAACGGGACATATTGAAATGCCTTGCAAGTGAAGCAATCATCCTTTCCTCTACACCTGCATCCCCCCTTCTGTGGTATCGTATGTAATCTTCGTATTTCATTCCTTATCGGCTTCGGGTAGAATTTCTTCAAGTCTGTAAACAACCTTTTCAAGTGCTGTCAAACCGAGCAGATTCAATACTTCCTGCAACCGTTCCTTCGGATAGACGATGATAACACGTTCCATTGCCGTTTCATCCGAACCCTTGATTTCGGGCAATTTGTCGGGCGTTAGGTCAAGCCCCTGCAATTCCGGTGGTAGTGCATCCTGGAATTGTGCATTCGGATTGTCATCCTCGCTTGGATCGGGTTCGTTCGGGATGTATGATTGTTGGCTTGGTGATTGTGCCATTGGTGCGAACGATGTAGGTGCGGCATTCCACACATCCATACCCCAATCGTCAAGGCTTCCGTTATCCAATTTGTTCGCCAAAGCATCATAATCCCATGTACCGAAGGAAACGTTGTCCTTAATCACAAACTGCTTACGCTCATCTTCCGTCAAGTCCTTTGCATTAATAATCTCAATGGTAGGATTTGAAAGCCATTCAGTCCAATAGTCAACGATTTTCTTCTTCTCCCCTCCGCTTTTCTTCAAGAAGTCATTTAAAGCCAACAAGCGTTTGTTTACATCCTCCTTGTTCATTTTCGCAATGGCTTTCAACGCTTGAAGACGCATGTTCCCACCGAGTGCAGTCATTTTGTTGTCAACGACAACCGGACGGATATTCAGCATCTTTGGGAATACAAGGATTGAGTTCACCAACTTCGCGAACTTCTCTGTGGTGATTGAACGAGGATTCTCGTTATTTACCTTCACCTGTGATAGTTTTACTTCTTCTGTCTTCATATTCGAGTATTTTTCTATTTTTCGGCGAATTTACATAAAAGTGTTTACATTATAAGCGTTTCTAAACTAAAAAAGGGTGTTTTTACATTGATTTCACGGAAAACCCTGCCCAAATCCATGCTATCAGAGCCGCATCCCTGCCCTCTTGATTGGTTTTCCCTGTTACGCCAGTGATTTTAGCAAGCTCCTCGTGCGTTATCTTCCCGTCCTTACCCTTCCAAAGATGAACGCCGCCAATCTTCAATGCAAGAGGCTTCATTAGTTCATGTGAAACATTCCAGTGTTCACACATTTCAGCAATCTTTCTACCAACTTCATGGTTTCTTCCTGCCGCATTCCCCTTGGCAGCTGCTATCTGTTTCGTATCTCTTGGATTCAGGTGCCAATTGGATTTATTCAACCAACCTGCCTCTATCACGATATGGATATTCTTCTGTGTTACTTCTGCCCTACGCATAGCATAACGGATGTAGTCCAACAAGTCGGGAAATGCAAGTGATGAAACTTCCAGTTTTTTAGTCTTGCAGTCAAGGTATGCAACCCCGTTTTTCTCTACATCCGGGTCTATACCGATTACAGCATCTACCCTCTTAAGTTGTTTAGTGACTATCCTCTGTATCATATTTTATTTATCTATTTAATTA
>JAFYOI010000005.1 GCA_017560255.1 Clostridia bacterium | reverse complement strand
CAAGCACAACACTTCCCAAGTATACCAAGGCGCTTGTTCTCCTTGAGGGTGCTTTAGCTGACGGCACTGTTGATGACCTCTACGGTATGCAGCTTGACATAACCGCTACAAACGAGAACATCGCGTCCGTTAAGCCTTACTATAACAAGCAGAAGGTATATCTTGAGATTATCGGTCAGAACGTTGGTTCCACCAAACTTACCATCAAGGCAACTCTTAACGGTGCTGTTCGTGCCACCTTTACACAGGACGTAACCGTTACCGAGGAAAGCATTCTTGATTCCTTAAAGCTTGGACTTAAGGCAAACACCCTTGCAAATACCATCAACCTCCACCCCACTAACCCGGAAAAGAACGTTGACGACGTTAAGGTTACATTAGTTGACACCTTAGGTCGCGAGATTGATTCTGAATCCATCGCACTTCAGGAATATGCGGTTACTTACGCATCATCCAACACTTCTGTTGCAGACGTTGACGCAACCGGCCATATCAGAGCATACAAGGTTGGCACAACTGATATTACCGTTACAGCAACACTTTCCGGTGTTACAAAGTCCGCTACATTCACTTTATCTGTTACCGAAGGCGGTAAGCAGAGAAGCTCATACCGCACCAAGGAAAAAGTTGCGGCTATGCGTGAGAATGCAAAACTCTACGACTGGGCTAACGCTTCAATGCGTAGTTACACCAAGCAGGCTGAGAAGTTTATCGGCGAAGAGGAAAAACTCTGGAACATGATTACTTCACAGGAACTTCCCCGAAGCTACTACGTAGGTTACCGTTCTGACCCGAGAATCGGCTACTGCCGTTACTGTGGTGCTAACATCGGTGACATCTACGGTTCAACTCTTACCTGCTGGCGTATCGATCCTTGGAACAATCCTTGGAAGATCACCTGTCCTGAGTGTCGTAAGCAGTTCCCGTCTAACGACTTTGAGAAGTTCTATGCTCTCGGTCTCGGCGAGGACGGCCTCTGGCATTACGAGCAGGCAAAGACAGAAAACGCAAAACTTGTAGCAGCAGGTCAGCCCGGATACCTTGTAAACGAGCTTCACCCCGAAAAGGGTGAGGGCTGGGGTGTTGACGATGGTTACGGCTACGTTGACAAAACCGAGCAGTTTACCGATATGAAGGGTAACGTTCACAACTCTACTCATACCTATATTTCTTACTACAACCATGAGGGTATCTGGCACGCAAGCTTCCTTTACGATACCATCGACGCTCTCATGTACTCCTACATGTTCACCGGCGACGTTAAGTACGGCCGTGTAGGTGCTATCATGGTAGACCGTATCGCAGATATTTATCCGGATATGGATACCGCTCCTTATCGTCATCAGTTTACCGACGGTGGTCACTATCCGCCGAAGGGTAAGACCTCTGACTACATCTGGGAAAACCAGAACGCTAAGCAGTGGGTTGAAGCATATGACGTATTCTGGGATATGTACGAAGATGAGAAGGTTATCTCCTTCCTCTCCGCTAAGGCAGAAAAATACGGCTTTGCAAACAGCAAGGCAAATGCTACCATGATCCGCAACAATATCGAGGACAACATCCTCCGTCACATCTTCGAAGAAATGAAGATAGGCGACATCTGGGGTAACTTCGGTATGCCGCACTCCACTCTTGCACTTACCGCGGTTGTTCTTGACACAATGCCTGAGACCAAGGAAATGCTCGACTGGGTATACCAGGACGGCGAAGCGTTAATGATTAACGGTGCAACTCAGTACAACCACATTACCGGCGGTAACGTATTACGTCAGCTTATCAATGCGGTTGACGCAAATGGTGTATCCGATGAAATTGCACCCAACTACTCCGCACTCTGGCTCAATGGTGTTGCAAATATCGCACGTTACACCGCAGGCTATGACAAGTACCCCGAGGGTGACCTTTACAACAACCCGCGTTTTGTAAAGATGTTTACATGGCAGGTAGATACCTTCTTACGTCGTAAGAAGATGCCGGCTATCGGTGACTCAGGTGCTACCGCGATGGATAACAACTACCACCTCTCCACCTTCCACCTTGTTCCGGCATATACCCAGACTAAGGATTCCCGTCTTGCTCAGATTCTCTATCAGCAGAACGGTAACAAGTTAGATGGTCTCCACTACGAGGTAACCGTTAGAAATCCGAACTCACTTCAGGATGACATTGAAAAGGTTATCAAGGAAGAAGGCATTTACAACTACGATAAGTCACTCCAGCTCACCGACTTTGGATATGCCGTACTTAAGAGCGGTTCCCTCTACGGTTCCGGTGCTAACCAACGCGATACACAGCGTGCATTCTGGATGTTCTACGGTCGTGGCTCCGGTCACGGTCACCGTGACGCACTCAACCTCGGTATCGAGGCACACGGCTTTGACATGGCACCCGATCTCGGTTATCCGGACGGTACAACCGGTCCCAGATACGCAGGTTGGGGACAGACCACCGTTGTCCATAACACGGTTGTTGTTAACGACAAGCGTCAGGCAGGTGCTCGTACAACAGGTATTCCGTATCACTTCGACGATGCAGGACGCGTTAAGGTAATGGATGCTGATGCTAAGCACCAGTACTCACTCGATGCTTATCGCCGTACCGTTGTTGCGGTTGATATCGACGACGAAGACTCCTACGCTGTTGACTTCTTCCACGTTAAGGGTGGTAACGAGCATCTTTACTCCTTCCACTCACACTCCAACAGCGTTACAACAGAAGGTCTTAACCTTGTTGAGCAGGTAGGCGGTTCCTATGCAGGTCCCGACGTTCCCTATGATACAAACGTAGCAGACCAGAACGGTTACGGCTTCTTAAAGGACGTTAAGCGTGATGATAATGTTGTAGGCGGTAACTTTACTGTTGACTTTAAGATTCAGGACTTCCGTGACTACTTCGAGACCGATCCTGACGTTCATCTCAAGATGACCATGGTTAACGACTTCGATCTCTCCGAGGTTGCTACCGCTAACGGCAGACCTCCGGTACGTGACGGTAACCCCAATGAACTTACTTGGGTTCTCGCTCGTCGCAGCGGCAAGAACTTAGAATCCCTCTTCACTACCGTATTTGAGCCTTATGACACCGACAGCAAGATTGCGAAGATCGAAACCGTTCCGGTAACCCGTGCGGACGGTCAGGCACTCGCTGCTGATGAAAACGTTAAGGCGGTTAAGGTAACCTTAACTGACGGACGTGTAGACTACGTTGCATTTACAAGAAAGACCAGCGTTGAGTACAACATCGGCGGAGTTTACAACATGAAGGGCTTCGTTTCCGTATACTCAATGAAGGACGGCAAGAACATCTACTCCTATGTAAACGATGGTAGCAAGGTTGGCGACGTAACCGGCCGTGCATCTGCAAACGGTAAGGTCGTTGACTTTACAAAGGGTGTTCAGTTTAAGAATACTCTCACTATCTCACTTGATGAGGCTATAGATCCTGAGGAACTCATCGGTAAGTATGCATACGTTAGCAAGACCGGTACCGGTAACGCTACTTACGAAATCCTCGGTGCTACTAAGTCCGGCAACAACTACGTACTCGATATCGGCGACATCACCTTGGTTGACAAGCTTGATGATGATGGCGACTACGTATACATGGTTGAGGTTGGTAAGGACGTAAGAATTCCGCTCAGTCTCGTTCGTGATTCAGGCCCTGTAATCGAGCCGATTCCGGATCAGACGACCGAAGCAGGTGCAGAATTTACCTATTCTATCCGTGCTACAAGCCCGACAGGCGATCCCATCAAGTACTCACTCGTTAGCGGTCCGTCAGGTATTGACGTTAATGAGGAAACCGGCGTTATTTCATGGGTACCCCAGAGTTCACACCGTGGTACACACGCAATCGTTGTAGGTGCATCCAACGGCACATTCGACTCTACTGAAACCTTCAACATCACCGTATTCGGTTCATCCGGCGGCGGTGGCGGTGGAGGCGGCGGTGGTGCCGGTGGCGGCGGAGGCGGCGGCGGTGGTGCCGGCGGTTCCGATAAGCCGAAGGAAGAAGAACCCACCGAACCCGAACAGCCAACAGTTGACGACACCCGCAAGTTCGCAGACCTTGGAAACCACAAGTGGGCAGAAGAGGCAATCTACCGTTTGGTTGCATTAGGTGTAATTAACGGAACAAGCGACACCACATACTCACCGGGTGCAAACATTACCCGTGCAGACTT
>JAFYOI010000016.1 GCA_017560255.1 Clostridia bacterium | reverse complement strand
ATTGAGCATCTTGCCGTCTGCACCGAAGGTGTAGTTACCTGCGGGGAGGTCACAGAAGGTTGTACCGATATAGTATCTGCCATCTGTCTTAACAACGCCGCCCCAGTATACGTAGTAGTAATCTCCATCAATTTCGTACAAACCGTTTGTTGCAGTCTTACCGTTTACGTAGTAGTAGAGAACGCCGTCTTTAGTATGGAAGCCTGTGTATGCTTCATAAGTATCCTTGAACAAATAGCCCGAATATGTGCCGTTTGTCTGAGCATAGCCGTGATGGTTGAAGTAGTAGTATTTACCATCAACATTACGGAGACCAGAAAGACCGATGCCGTTCTGTGCACAAGCAAGACCATTTCTGTCTGTGTAAAGACCGTCTGCCGGCTTCAAAGTCTTGTCGCAAGTGCCATCTTCATTGAAGTAGTACCAATTTCTGTACTGTTGACTTTCAAGTACCAACTGCCAGCCACCTGAGAGACGGTAGCCATCCTCGAAGAAGTACTCTTTGCCATCAATTGTCTGCCAACCCTTTGAATAGAAGGACGGACCGTAATAATATCTCATACCGAGCAAAGTCTGAACCCATACTCCTGAAACAAGTTTACCGTTTATTTCAAAGTCGTATGTAATTACGCCAATCTTAACTTTACCGCTTACAGCAGCCAAAGTTGCAGGATCGAAGTAATGCCAGTTGCCATCAACCATCTGCCAACCTGTTGTAGCAACACCGTTGATGAAATAATAGTAATTTTCGCCTACCTGAGCCATTCCGTTGATTACTGCTGCCTCGCCGCAATCTGCACAAACGAGTTTACCATCAACAATTTCAAAGGTGTGGCCTGTTGCCTTAATGATTGTACCCCAATCAATTACGGACTTACAACCGTCACAGTAGGTACGACCCGTGTAGCCGTCCTGTGTACAAGTTGCAGCCTTATCTGCTACAGCGGTAGCAGTGTGTACATGCCATGCAGTTGCATTATCGATTTCAGTTGCAACGTCAAGTGCAGAATAGAAACCTTTAATGTAGGAGTCATAAGCAGTGTCGAAATAAGTAACTGCGCCATAGGTTGTTTCACACTCAATATCGATAACCGGAATTGCCTTTGATGCGAACTGTGTTGCCGCTGCGATTCCTGTTGCTTCTTCATCCCAAGCCCATACTCTTACCGGAACAGAAGCCAGAACAGCGTCGCCCGATACAGTGCCGTTACTTGTGATATTCAAAGTGAGCGTGCAGTTGATTGCATCATATTCGTACTCAACGGTTACACCGTCAGCAGTGATGATATGCTCATACTCAAACTTGTTTGCAGCGTTGAGTTTCAAGGTTGTAACAACGTTCTGAACGTTAGCAGCATCCGTTGCCTTAATATCGATAAAGTAAACAGAGCCTGCCTTCGGTGTTGCGCCGAGGTCATTGTGACCAACAACGGAAACAACGGGGTTTGCTGCAGTACTGGCAACTGTTAAAGTCTTTGTAAGTTTTGTGTAATTGCCCTGTTTATCAGCGATTTCAAATGTAACACTGTGTGTACCGTTTACGAGATAAACGTCGGACAATGCGATTACGTTGCCCGTTGCAATGAAAGATGTAGTCTTGGACATATCAATACCATCAACATAAATCTTTGCGGTAGAGTAGTCAAGTCCTGTGTAGTTTGTTGTGTTTGTGATTTCAGCAATATTTGCTGAGAAGGACAAGAAGTTGTTAGAAACTGTCTGTCCGTTGAGTGCTACGAAATTATCAATGTTTGCAGAAACCTGCGGATTTGTGATTGTGGGAGCATCACGGTCATCGATAACATCACTGTAGTCAAGAGTAATATCGTCGATGTAGAGGGTGATGCTATCCATTGTGTCGTTTTTGTCACCGTTGATGAACTGAATGAATGCGGGGTAGTAGTCACCGTCAGTGCCCTTACCGTTGTTCATTGCGTAGTTCTCATTGGGGTTGTACTGTGTGCTTGACTGATAAGCGTATGCTGTCAAGTCAAAATAAACGTAAACCCAACCTGCCTCCGGAATAGCATAGTCGGTGTTGTAACTTACCTTCTTGCCATCGTAATCAGACATCATATAGTCGTAGTTTGTATAAAGTTTACCGCTGCTATCCTTTGTGAACGTACGGCAGATACGGAAGGCTGTGTTTTTAGCATTCTCGGGGAAATAGACCCACATACCTACGCGTACTGCGCTCTTGCCGTTTGCAACGTCGCGCCAAACCTGAGTTTCACCTGTGTAGAACAAGTAGTTGTAAAGCCAGCTACCTACGCCGTCAGCGTTAAGTCTTTCAAGCGTAAGACCGAGAGCATATTCACCCGTCTTAACCTGTCCGCCATTTTCCTCAGTTGCGAGGAATACGCTGGATGACTGTGTGCCTATGTCATTACCATATTCTTCAGGCTTAAGAATTGTATACTTCGGATCTGTGTATTTTGCGTTTTCCTGCTCAACCCATTCGCCGATTGTATCAGTACCGCGCCATTCACTGACGTCACCATCCTCGAAGTCGAAAAGAACCTCTGAGCCCTTACCGAATTTAACGGTAATTGTTGCAGCCGCTATGGAAGCGCCGTTCTTGTAGGATGCGGTAATGTTTGTTGACTTGATGCTCTCATCGCTTGTTGCGGAGAAATCAAATCCGTTCAATGAACCTGCAGCAGCGTTTTCAACTGTCCAGTTGAAGTCATCCGCGGAGCAGAAAACCTCATTGTTGTTGTACATTGCTGTGATGGTAAGTGGAGCGGTCTTGCCGTAAGGAACGGTCTTTTCAATTGCTCCGAAAGTGATGCTCTCGGGGTTTACGATGCTGATTGTCTTGGAACCGACAACCTCACCTTCAAGCACCATCTGAACATCTACGTCACCGAGTTTACCATTGGAAACGAAGCGTCCGTCAGCGATTGTACCGAAGGATGCATCGGACAATGCCCACGTTACAGCCTCGGGAATCTCATCAGCAGGACCATTTGCTGCGTCAGCACCGAATGCTGAGAAATCAGCGATTGAGCCGGGTACATAGTAATCGTAATCGCTGGAGATGATTGCGTGGTCAAATGTACCGTCGGAGATTGCGGTAGATACAATCATAAGAGTGTTGGATACCGCACGCTCTGCCTGACCGGAAGGTGTGTTTACTGTTTCAAACTTGTCGGAACCTTCACGGATTGCGCCGAATGTTGCGGAGTTACCGCCGTCAAGGTGGAGCGCTTCAACGCATCCGAGTGCAAGCATAACTTCTGCCTGCTCCTGAACGGTGAGACCGATTGTCTGCGGAGCCTGGCTACCGTCAGCGGTCATTGTGATAACTCTACCGTCTGCGGTGATACCGATTGTCTGACGGGGATACTTTGTTGTCTTGTCAAGACCTGCAGCAACTGCACCGTCTTTTACAATGTGAATGTATCCGCCGATGGCCTCTTTAATCTGGCCTTTATATGACGAATATTCGCCCTTAGCACCAATCATTACAGTGCCGTCTTTGAGAACTGCGAAGAAAGCATAGTTATCTCCGCCTGTTGACATATCAACGCCTTCCATTACAAATGCGCCTGTGGGAGCACCGGTTGTAACGTTGTAGTAGGAAGCATTGAGACCTGCAACAACCTTGAAAGGCTCTGCGTAGTTGGACTCCATAGCCGCTACCTGCTCAGAAAGCGTCTGCATGCCCCATTCACTGTTCTGATTGTCTTTGTAGTTTGCGTAAAACTTAACTGTGTCAACGGACGTATCGGATACTGTGAGATACATCTCAACACGGTCCCCGTTTTTGTCGTACACAACGATTTCGTTCATTGTGACGCCGGGAGCAAGGGTGGATTCATCATTGCTAATGATGGTCAAACCGACATCTGAAAAATCAGAAATGTCCGTTACCCCTGCAGAAGCAACGAGTGCCGATATTGGAAGCACTGAAACTATCATCAATACAGCCAACATCATAGATAAGAATCTTTTCACTGTTTTTTCCTCCTTAGAAAAAATTATATCAATCGCGTAGCGATTAACATCAGTATTTAAAAGCACTTTCAGTTACGACCTTTTAGATAATTTCTTTCCGATGACACTTGCTATCCACGCGCAGACAGTGGAAACGATAAGCACCACTATCGGCTCGAGAATATTGAGCGCAAGGGAAAAACTTTCAACCTTTGAAGAAATAAATCCGTAACCTTTAATCCAGAAATCAATAACAATTGAATGTATTACGTAGATAACCAAAGTGTACTTTTGACCGAAATGCGCAATCTTTCTGAAAATCGCGTTTCCGACGAATATGTTTTCGCACTTGAGAAAGAAATTGAAAACACAGAAAGAAAGGAAAAACGTACTGATAAACTGCTCCTGCACAAAGGAATCATATCTGCCTGATAAAATGAGATATTCCAGAACCGTCGTGCAAAGAAAAACAGGAATGAGAACTGTAAAAACAGACTTTTTGAATCTGTCTTTGTAATTGTAAATAAAGTCTCCGAGCAGAATATAGGGTAAGCCGCAGAAAATGAAATTTCTGCTGTAAACAACCGAAAATTCCCTACCAAATATTGCTACCGAATAAGTACCGAGTATGAGATTTGCCACAATTAAAAACGGGATAAGCGGATAGAGTTTTCTTGTGCTTATTTTAAGTTTCCCAAGAATCCAAATGAGCACCAGCGCATAAAGCAAAGCGCTCAGATACCAAACGGAATTTTTATGAGGTGACTGATTGAACACCAGAAACTCAATTAAAGTACGTACGTTCAAAAATCCTTTGACATACTCTGATACGGATTCGCCACTCATTATAAGTTTTGCAAAAACCCAGACGACGTAGAGAAGATTTGCAACCACAAACAGTATAAAAATCTTCTTTATCTGCTTCGTTTCCCTTTTTCTCTCATGGGTCTGCGTGTAAAAATAACCCGTTATCATAAAGAAAATCGGAACTGCCATCCTGCAGAAAATGGTGATACGTTCATCAAGTTTGCCCGGAAATTCAACGTGCAATAAAATTATCAAAAAGCAACAAAGGTACTTAAGGACGTCAAGCCCCATCGTTCTGTTACCGATTAAACTTTTTTCCATAATTACTCCTGTTCACCGGTTGTACGGCCGGGATTATATGCAATCAGCGGTAACGCCATAGCAAAGTACGCAATATATGCAACCTCTTTTCTCATTGACGCGTTATAGAAAGTGAGAATGATTGAGATAATCGCAAAGATCATTGCTATCTGACAGAAAAGCGGATTGCTTGTGCCTCGCTTGTAACATACGCGCGCAAATATGAACGTGATAACGTAGAATGCAAGGTTGAAAACCAGACCAAGAACACCCATTTCAAGATAAAGAAACGCACTTGAGAACCAGTTGTAACGCAAATCAGAATAAGCCTCAAAGAACGGGGTGTTGCAAATTGCAAACGCCGACGTATCACAGTTGCCGATACCCTTGCCGAACATACGCGACGGGAAATCCAGCAAAAATCGGTTTGAAACCGTTGGAATAGCGGTAAATCGTCCCATATCCTCTGTTGAAGCGTAACTTGTAGCCGTTGCCAACTCCCAGATACGTGTAAGCGTCAGCGCCTCACCCTCACCGAAAATTACCGTCAGGATTGAGCCCGCAAGCATAATCATAATAGCCATTATAAAGAATATGAGAATCTTTCGCCACGAAAACTTTGTGAAAGCACCTGAAAGAATCAATATCAACACGAAAATAACAAAATAGAACTTAAGTTCCGCCATAGCGGCAATAAGCAGGGTTGTCGCACACTTCAAAAAGCACAAAAGCGGTTTTTCAACACCATTCATATACGACAAAACCGAACGCGCCACGACAAGTACGAATAAAACAATCGAGTATGCGTTACATCCACGTCCTACGCCAAAGATACCGCCAAGATAGTCCTGTCTGTATCCCATAGCGAAAAATTGAAACAATGACACAAGAGCATTGACCCAGAAAAGAACGTCAACAATTTTAAAACAAGATTTTATATCGTCTTCCTCAAAGAATATTGCGAAAGCAAAGAATGCAATATAGAAACGGAAATTGTTTCTCACACCCCAGAGAAAATAGAACACCGACTGATAGTTAAACAGATACACCACCGTAACGTACAGCAGGAATATACCTGCAAAAACAACGAACGGAGTAACCTTTTTCTCAAGCAAAATTCTCTTTCTTGCAAACAAGATAAGGAAAATACCAACCCAAGCGGCATCAACAGTGTACTTGATAAAACTCGGTACACCTAAAAACTCCATAAACATCGAAAGTAGAAACGGCATTATAAATATGTATACCGTAAACCACTCGGGGAGCGTTCTTTTTCTTATATAAAGTTTTCCTGAATTGTAACTTTCCATAAGTAAAACTCCAAAACTACAAGGTTGTCAAAGCCTCCACCGCTTTACTCCAATCGTATTCAAGCACCGCGCTGCGGGTATCGTAACCCACCGAATTTAGCGCCGTCTCGATTGACTCATTGAGAGTTTCGCTCTCAATCTCATCGATAAAATTAAATCCGTCTTTGCCGACAAACTCCCTCATCTCACCGTAATCGGTTGTAATTACGGGTTTGTTGCAAGCGGCTGCCTCCAAGCAGGACAACGGCACGTCTATACAATGCCCAACCTGCTTTACGGGGAAGAAATATACGTCGGACAACTGATAAATCTCCTCAATATCCGGGAGATAGCCGTCCAATATTCTGATATTCGGGCAGGAAGTCAGTTCCTGACGCAACTGTTCATTCTGCCTTTCTTTTGACAAGGTGCTTACGACAAGCACCACCTGATATTTATCGCTTATTTTCATTAACTCTCGTACGTTGCGTCCCTCTTTCATATGGCCGACGTGGAGAACAACCGGCTTGTCAGGAGAAAACCCGTACTTGACCTTTAACTCTTTTGATTTTTCAGAGGATACGGGAACAAATTTTTCGGTGTCAATACCTGTTTTGAGGTAAAGCGTCCTGTCCCCAACTATCTCACTGTAAAACTCCTGCGCTTTCTTGGAAAAAACAACTACTTCCGCCTTACTGCCTTTGAGAAGTCGTTGTGCAAATTTACTCATCGGGTACTGTCTGACAAGCATCACCTTCAGTCCCTTTTTCGTAACCAGTGACAAGAGCCTTATGCGGATTGCCATAGACGTTGTCGGCGCAGGAAACGGAATATATAAAACGGGCTGAGCCTGCTTCCTGATAAGTGAAATCAGTTGACGGCTTACGTGGAATTTGTTAAGTGTCAGATGAACGTCACTTTGCGCAAATTCACGCTCAAAAGTTGCAACGTAGGTATTGCCGTCCTTTTGCTTTATTCTCTTTACTATGCTTGTAGCAAGTTTAAGACCGCCTTCATCATCAACTTGCGTAAGGCTGTTAGACAAAATCAACATAAAATAACCTACTTTTATCTTCCTATACCCATTTTTCTGAGTAGTTTTTTTAGCACTTTACTGTTGCGCGCATTTTCACGTGAACGCATCAAACGGTAAACTCCACGCACTCTCTGCGCACGCATAAATTTTGCAAGCAGACGCATTGAACGGTTATAATCCTCAATCGGATAACTCAACAGAACGCTATGCACAACTTCATTTGTGAGAATTTCTTCAATCCTGCACAACTTCTCTTTACGAGGCATATCGGAGTTGGTTATGTGACGGATTGCAACGCGGATTTTCATAAGGAAACTTCGTCCAATGCGATGACCCACCCTATCAGCCAGTCCGTATCTCTCAACACGTTCACAAATAACGGAATAGTAATTGAGCGTGCGTTCAAAACGCTTGGGATTGTATTTCTCACCCGTTGATTCAAAATTCTGAAAGTAGAAATATCCGCATTCCTTTGTGAAAACAACTCGTTTTGAATAATGGTAAAAATCAACGTTGAAATAAAAATCTTCTGCGACAGCGTATCTTTCGCTGACGTAACGGATGTTGTTTGTCCTGATTACATCCATTTTGTATAAATTCATTGACGTACTTGAATTTACAAGTATATCTTTGCTGTTTTTCGTATCAGCGCCTATGAGCGGAAGCAAAATTTCATCAACAATACTCTGCCCCTCATATACGCCCTCTTTCAGCGAAAGCATTTTTGTCTGGGTTTCGCCGTTGGCAAATACTTTAGTATGATTGCCGAGTGCAACGTCGGCGTTGTTTTCAACAATTGCCGAATAAAGATTTTCAATATGGTCTTCGCTTATCCAGTCATCCGAATCGATAAACGTAACATAATCGCCCGTTGCCATATCAAGACCGTCGTTTCTTGCAAGTCCCTGTCCCGCATTTTCCTTGTGAAAAATCTTAATGCGCGAGTCCTGCCGGGCAAACTGCTGACACAGTTCCCAACAGTTATCGGGCGAACCGTCATCAACAAGAATAATTTCCAAATTTTTATAAGTCTGATTCTGAATGCTGCTAACACAACGAAGCAAAAATTTTTCAGCCTTGTATATCGGCACAATTACCGTAATTAATTCCATATTCACACTCACTTTTTACACTCCAAACGCATTTTTAAGATACGTTTTTGTGTTCTGACGATAAACATCAACCTTTTTGGTAACTTCGTTGTAGTCAATTTCTTTTTCCATAGTTTCACAAATACTGTCCGTATTTTTAAAGCGTCTGTCACTCAGGTCAAGAAGTTGACAAACGGAATCAATACGGGTGTTTTTGGAGTTTGAGGAAGCATCGTTATAACGATTGAACACCACAAACTTCTTCTCAAGAATGATTGAAAACGCTGTACCGTGGAAAGAATCGGTGCAGATGTACGATGCATTGCGAAGGATATTCATAAACCTTACGGGGTCAACATCGTAGGGAGCGTAGTCACCAAAGTCATCATCCTGTGCAACATACTCATCAAGGTGGCGCAAAGCAACAATCTTCTTGCCCGTTTCAGCCGCCAATTTTTTAGCCGCCTCTCTGTGTTCGGGATTTGAACCGAGAAAATAGCAGAAAATGTAATCGTCCCACTCGGGTTCAGCGGTTGGAATAAGATTTTCCCACTCCTCTTTATTGAACACGAATACGGGGTCCATAAGTACAGGAACGTCCCTGCCAATGAGTTCTTTGACGATCTTTGCGCCCGTATTTTCTCTCATACTGATATGTCCAATGCGCTTGAGGTATTTTTTGGTTCTGCCCTTCTGATACCATGGAATACTGCTGACACCAAAACTTGACGCCCACGAAATTTTATTGGTTTTATCGGGAGCAAACATCAGATTATAGAATCCTGAGCCGAGCGCAGAAGGTGACCACAACTGATCACTGCACGTAATAACACAGTCGTACTTACTGCCGCAAACTTTTCTCAGTTCATCATAACTACTGTAAACAGGAGATAAATGGTCGCTGAAATAAACGTCAAAATTCTCAAAAGACTTGTTTCTAAGGTCAACGTTCGCCTTTATCTCGGGATGCTTTTTAAACTCAACCGCACGTTGCAACTGCAGATACCTATCATTAATAAACACCCAGTTAAAAAATCTCGGCAAGGATTTAACGTAGAATTTCAGGGTCTTTTTGTTGTAGCGGAGGATTTCGTAATCTATACCCAGAGCGTCAAACATCCTTACCGTTGCCAGTGCCTGCAACTTACTGCCGTAATTATTCTGTGTATATTTAAGACAAACACCTAACATAGTCATCCTCCTACTTGCTTATATTCAGCACCCGCCTTTGTGATACTTTTCGCAGGTTGAGCAAGCGTCAAGTTGCTCCTTCGTAACCTTGCCATCACGGTAATCACAGACGATTTTATTCTCATACATTGAATATTTTTTCTTCTTGTAGAAGAAAAGGAACTTGTGTTTTAACACCCACCAGAGCGGCTTGTGAATGTACTTGCGCATTGCGGGTGAAACGGAACCGATCATCCAGCAGTTTCTGTCGCAACAACGAACCTTTTTGCGAACTTCCTCCGCCTGCTCGCTGTTCCACAATTCGTCCCAAGTCTGAGTGTTGAGGTTACCCATAACCTCTTTTTCTTTCGTTCCGTTGCAGGGCATTACGTCGCCGAACGGGTCAATAAAGAACGTATCAAAACTCATATCACACGGGAGCAAACGCTTTTGGCTGAAAATATAATTGATAAGTCCGTGATTGAAGTATGCGCGGAACCACTTTTTCGGGCTGTTTGATTTGAGGAGTTTGTTTACGAGGTCCTCAAAATTCTGTGCAACCATCAATCTGTCCTCAATTACGTTATTTGACTCTACAAAATAGAAACTGTTGTGGAGAGATGCCGTTGCAAACTCCATTCCGAGTTCATCGGAAATATCATAAAGAGCAACGAGGTCGGGGGCGTTTCTGTCCTGAACAGTCATACCGAATCCTACGTCCTTCATCCCCATATCAACGAGGGTTTTGAGGGTTGTATAACCCTTGTTGTAGCCGTCGTCAAGACCTCTTATCTCGTTATTTGTCTGTTCAAGTCCTTCAATTGAAATTCTGATACCAATCTGCGGAAATTCTTTACACAAATCAACAATTCTGTCGGTGTAGAAGCCGTTTGTTGAAATAACGATTCGCTCGCTCTTTTTGTAAAGTTCCCTTACGATGTCTTTAAGGTCATCACGCATAAATGGCTCGCCGCCCGTGATGTTTGTAAAGTACATTTCGGGCAATTTGCGAATTGTTTCAACTGAAATTTCGTCCTCGGGTTTTGAGGGCACTTTGTATCTGTTGCACATTGTGCATTTGGCATTACAACGATATGTAACAATAACCGTTCCATTTAATTTTTTTGCCATTTTTACTCACCAACCGTCTTTAGTTATTCTTAAAAAGTTCTGAATGCATTGATGCAACGGTATCCCAATTATATTTATCGACAACCTCTTTGCCGTCGCCGCAAGTAAGTTCTTTTCCGCTCAGCACGGTATCAACCTGCGCGACGAACTCCTCGGCATTGTGATACATATAGTAACCACTGCTCAGGTCAAACATAAGGTTACTGCCGATGATAACGGGTGTACCCGATGAAATTGCCTCGATTATTACAAGTCCGAATGATTCAAGGTTTGAAGTAAACACACTGCAATCCGCCATATTGTAATACTGATTAAGTTGCTCACCCGGTGAAAGTTCACCAACGTACTTAACCTGCTGCGCGATTCCGTTCTGCTGAGCAAAGTTAATTATTGACTGATGATACTCGGCGTCAATAATACCGCCCGCATACATATATATAATATCCTTATTTTCTTTGAGGTAATCAGCAAGCATTTTCACAGAGCCGAACTGATTTTTTCTGTCGCACACCGAGCCGACCTGGAAAATGAGTTTTTTGCCGCTGAAACCGTGCTGCTCTTTGAGAGAAGCAACCTCATCATCACCAAGCGCGCTATAACGCTCAACGTTAACGCCGTTGATAACCTTATAAATCACGTCACGATTAACACCGAGTTTTGTTACAAAATGGTCGATTGTTATATCGTTAAGCACAAATACGAGGTCAGAATTCTTAACACAGAAAACTTCCTGAAAATACTTCTTGTTTACCGTGCTTTCTATCTCATCCCACTCAGTACCCCAGATGTAAGAATGAACTGTATAAGCCGTTACCGCTTTCTGTCGCAGTTTCTTGCTTGTAAGTTTGAGGAAAAAGAACATATTGTACTGATTGTGGAAGTGGAAAACAACCTTCTCGTCGGTCTTTTTAAGGATTGACTTGAGTTTACGTGCAAGTTTGATTGAGTAAACAACTCTCTTTAACTTGTGCATAATACCAAGGCTTACGTCAGTCTTTGTGAACATACCGGGAACTTTAACCTCCATAATCGGAAGTTCAATCGGCTTTCTGTCCCTTGCCTCAATATCAATAATCTGTGCATCTTCTCCATTCTTGATAAAAGAACGTGTCAATTCCTCAACGACTATCTCCGTAGCCGCGCCCATCTGAGCGGGAATCGGAGTGTAGCCCGTACCAATCTCATAAATCTTCATTATTCTTCTCCATAAATCTTCATCAATTTCTCATAATAAGTGTCGGGAGTTTCGAATTCTATTGTCTTGCAGTTTTCCGTAAACTGTGCAAGCACTTCCGGTTTAAGTAAATATCTGAGTTTTTCTTCCAGATCATCGGCATTTCCCGCTTCAAAGAGCAAGCCCGTTTCACCCTCACGGAGAATTTCGGGAATTCCGCCCATACGTGAACCGATGACAGGAGTGCCGTACATCTGAGATTCAATGACAGAAAACGGACAATTCTCGTACCACTCGGACGGGTAAATACTGCAAAGCGCGCCCGCAATCAGCGACTTTAACTCGTCACCCGTTTTGAATCCGACGTATTCAGCATTGGGAACAAGTTTAATGTCCTCCTCCGCCTTACCGTAGCCTGCAAAAAGGAAACGCACGTCGGGCATACGTTTTGCAACTTCAAGCAAAGTATTCGTGCCCTTATCCCTTGAAAGATGTCCGAATTCAAGGACGTAATCCCCTTTCGGTGCTTCATAGGCATTCGGTTCGATAAAATTGTGCAATCCAACCGTCTTGCAGGAAAATCTTTCCTGCAGATCAAGTTTCTTTTTAAGGAAAAACGACGGACAGATGATTGTGTCGATATAACTGTAAGCCTTGCTGAATTTCCAGACGTAAGCGTCCATCATAGCAAGAAAACTCTTTGCACGGGAATTTTTCATACACTTTGTTCTGAAACAATGCGTATAGTTTCCACCAAGGCATTTTTCACAAACCCGAATGTCCGTGTCAAATAAGCCGTGGCTGGGGCAAATAAGCTGATAATCGTGCGCCGTGTAGATAATTTTGAGGTTGCGTCCCGTCTTTTTGCGGTATTTCTCCGCTTCAATGATAATGCTGGGAGTCAGATGGAACTGAATGTTATTCATATGAATAACGTCCGGCTGAAAGTCGTTGAGCACCTTGCGCAACTTTCTGCGCGCCTCCCCCGAATACACAATACGGAAAGGTGCTTTTAAATTCTTGCTGATCCCATTTGAAAAGTCCATATCGCTGACGTAGGACTGTGCCTCGTTACCAACGATATTCTTATCGTTTTCAAGTCCGAAATACTGGACGCTGTGACCATATCTTGTCAACGTTTCTCCAAGTTTGAAAACGTAGGTTTCCGCTCCGCCCTTGGTGTAAAGAAACTTATTTACCAACAAGACTTTCATTCTTCTCTTCCTCCAACGCCTTAACGTCGGCAACCGCATCCTTAAGCCCATACAAACTCAAGGTCTGAGCGGTTACGTCGTCCCAATTATATTTATTGCAGATATAATCTGCGGATTGTCTTTGTAAATCTTCAACCACGAAAGAATTATTGCAGAGTGTCAGAAGTTTATCCTTCAGATCATCAACGTCTCCCTTACGGAAGGTTACACCGTAACACTCGGTAACTTTTGCACATTCCGGAATATCGGAGGTAAGGCAACAGTTTCCGTAACTCATCGCTTCAAGCAAACTCAGCGGCATACCCTCAAGATCCGACGGCAGTATATATATGTATGCATTACTGTACAGTTCCTCCAGAACCTGTCCCTGAATGAAGCCCGTAAAAATAATACGTTCATCACCGTTTGCAAGTTCTTTTAACTGCGCCTCGTAATCACTGCTGTCGGACGATCCGCCCGCAATAACCAATTTTTTATCCGTGTTTATTTGTTTGAATGCTTCAACGAGATATTTTACGCCTTTTTCGGGAACTAACCTACCGAGATAAAGCAGATAACTGTCCTTCTCAAGTCCGTAAAGTTTTTTTATCTCATCAACGGGTTTAATCTCGGGGCGTGTTACTCCGTTGGGAACAAACACCGTTTTCCGACCATAAACCTGTGTAAAATAGTCCTGCACGTTCTCGCTGAGAACGATAATCTCATCTGCAAAACGTACAGCACATTTCTCACCGAAACGTATATACCAGGAAGCAAATCTGCCCCATTTGGCACGCTGGTGGTCAAGTCCGTGAATAGTCGCAACACAACGCTTGCCAAATAATTTTGGCAACCAGAGCATTGCACACGGACCTTCTGCATGAAAATGTACCACGTCGAATCTGCCGAATGCGGCGCGTACCGCCGCCGCAAAAGACGCCGTCATAGCGGCAAGTCCCCGCTTTTCAACAGTCCATACACTCTTTATACGAACACCTTTATATTCTTTTAACTGTTCTTCATCAAATGAAGAACCGCCGATATGATGTCCCTTTCTGTTGTAACAAGTGACCTCATACCCTTTTTCAACCATCCTCGTTGACAACTCGCCGACAACAATCTCTACGCCACCCTCACGCGAAGGAATACGCTTGTGTCCAAGCATTGCAATCCGCAACTTGTCCGACTTTTTACGGGGCATTTATTCACCCTCCTGCCCGCAAACCGCGGCGAAAGTCTTAAATAAAATCACAATATCGACTTTGAAATTACGCTCTTGTATGTACTTGAGGTCAAGTTCAAGCCATTCATCAAAAGAAAGATTATTCCTCCTGGGTTGTACCTGCCAATAGCACGTAAGTCCGGGCGTTACTTCAAGACGGGCGCGCTGCCTGTCAGTGTAGACCTCAACCTCCCTTGGTAAAGGCGGTCGAGGGCCAACCAGACTCATATCGCCTTTCAGAACATTGACAAGCTGGGGTAACTCGTCAATGCTCGTCTTGCGAATAAATTTACCGACTCTTGTAATTCTCGGATCATCTTTAATTTTAAACGCGGGACCATCCATCTCGTTCTTATGAAGGAGCGAATCGAGCATCTGCTCAGCATTCGGCACCATTGAACGAAATTTATAAAAATTGAATACACGGCCGTTTTTACCGACTCTTTTCTGCACGTAAATCGGTGATGCTCCGGGGCTGTCAATAATAACGATCAGCGCGACAATGAGCATTGGTACAAACAGTACTACCAAGCCCAAGAAAGAAAAAATTATATCAAAGCATCTCTTGAAAAAACAATATACCGGTTTGCGGGGTGCGTGTATTTCTTCGGTTTTGGCAGGCTCAGCGCCTACCTCAACCGATACGACCTCATTTTTTAACATATCCGAATCTCCTAAACTACAAGTGCTTAATGCTCATTAAAAGCGGAAGATTACTTTTCCAATCTGTAAAACAAGTCAACGACAATTTTCTGAATTGACTCCTCAGTGGGATAGAATTCAACCGCCTGCTGACCGAATGCATCAGTTCCAATTTTGTTCTCACCCTCAAAATACCTCAACTCTGCAAAACTGTAGGAAGATATTCTTTCAAAAACTTCCTGCAATCTGGTTACAGAGTAGTCGGATACGAGGTAATCGCCCATTTTAAGTGTCGCATCAACTATGAACTCGTCGTCAGTGTGCGCAAGTTCAACTGTCTTTTTATGAAGCGCCTTGAGATACTGACGCTGGCGCTCCATTCTTGTTTCATTGGTGCTGTCCGAAAGGCCCTTACGGGTACGGACATAGTTGAGGGCGTGCTCACCCATAAGGGTTACCTTTTCGCCCTTGATAAGTGTATCATCAACACCTGTGAAATCGTCAAGTACCGTTACTTCAACACCACCGACCAAATCATTGAAAATTGCAACGGAGTCCATTGTAACGGCAATATAATGGTCAATTTTAATTCCCATCATAAGTTCCGAAACCGAATCGCCCGTGTTTCTGCAACTGGTCAGACCACCGTTGCCCTGATTGTACGCCAAGGCAATCTGTTTGATACTGGAACCTGCATCTCCGCCGCCGACACCAAGTTTATGAACGTTAGTCATTGTGTCACGGTTGATATGTACGGCGGTGTATTTGTGGTTGTCGTTATCAATAACGAGCAAAAGCAGAAAGTCCGCCTGTTTATCGTTATTGTAGGATTCGTCAACCGTACCGCTGTACTTGTCAAGTCCCATTATTAAAACGGTTTCGATATTATCTTTTTTGACGTAAGTCTCGCCCTGATACTGAAGGGTTGACGACAAGTTGTCGCCACCTCCGATAAACGAGCCGCCGTGGGATCTCTCCCAGATGCTGACAAACAGCAAGACGGCTGACAGAATAAAAACAAAAGCGAGAACTGCCGCTAAATATTGACGATGTCTGCTCTTTGCGCTTTTTGTTTCTTTCATATCGGATTACACCTTTGAATTCTTGCGCTCTCTCTTGATCTTAACGCCAACAACAACCAATGCAATGCCGGAAACTGCCATCAATGCAACGTACAACATAAGCATTGTGTTGTCACCGCCGAACGGAGGTTCAATCGGGCTGTCGCCTTCGTTTACAACGATTGCAAACGGAGAGAGATCGTCTACTTTGAAGGAGAGGATGTCGCCGTCACCAATAACCTCAGCGCTATCAACGATAACCCATTCGCCGTTGTAATAGTGCATCAAAGCAACGAAATTGTTGAGGAGTTCGGGCTGGATCTGAATTCTGAAGTAACCGTCATGATCTCTGTGGTCATCACAGCCGAACCAGCTGATATCAAAGAAATCGCTTACGAGGAGTGCGCTTGTCGGAATGCCGAGTGCGTCAGCGATTGTCTTGAGGTCGGAATTCAAATCGGACAAATCTTCTGAATCAAGAACCTGCTGATATGCATTTTCGAACTCATCACGCTTCTCTTCGTCAAGTGTGTGACGATCAAGGAAGGACGTAATCTTGAGCCATGCAAAACAGTCCTCGTCAGTGTTCTCACCGATGATAAGACCAGGTACCGGACGACCGGACGGACTTGACACGAAGTTGTTTGCCGCAAAAGCGTAAACGCCTGTTGCAACAACCATTACGAGTGCTAAAATAACTGCTAATACTTTTTTCATTGTTTTGTTTTCCCCTTTCATTTTATGAAAACATTTTTTGTTTTTTATATAATGCCGACATCAGACAAACATTGAGTTTGCATATTCGGTCATAAGCGCTAAAAATCTGCTACCCATTTTCTTCTCAATGATTTCAACCGCATCCTTTATGTATGGCGGTCTTTCAACCGCGCGGTGGCAATCAGAGCCGAGAAAATGAATTGAACTGTTTTTGAGCAGTGAAACCGCCTTCCGTCTTGTACGGAAATCGGTAAAGAAGGTTGCGTTAACCTGCATCAGAACGCCACCGTTGAGTAACCTTTCCCAAACGTCCAATGGTTGAAGTCTAAGATATCGTTCAATATGAGCAAGTACGAGAGTAATTCCCCTTGAACACGAAAGTTCAAGCAACTCTTTGACAACGTACTCGGTCCACTTCACCATAGGCATTTCAAGCAGGAACAAGTTGCTCCCCTCAATGCAGAGTTTCTTTAAATCAGCCATACGACTGATACCCTGATAATACTTGACCTCTGCGCCAAGCACTATCTCCGGCATTTCTCCACGCACTTCTTTTGAAAGAGTTTCGTAGGAAATCTGCCGCCTTCTGATAAAATCATCAACGCTCTCACGGTCTGCAGAAAAATGCGGTGTTGCCGCAACCTTACTAACTCCCTGCTCAGCGAGCATTGTCAGCAGTTGCAGACTTTCCTGCACACTTCTGCTTCCGTCGTCAACGTTTGGAAGAATGTGACTGTGAAGATCGACCATAGGCAATTACCTTAGTGGCTGGAATAGTATCGATAGTACTTGTAGTACCTCTTATACTTTCCGTATGAGCCCTTGCCGCTCTTAGAGCCATTCATTACACATCCCAGGACGTGAACATTTGAAAGTTTGAGTTGACGGAAACATTTTTCAAGTTCCTTCTTCTCAGTGTAGCCCTCTCTGATAACTGTAATCATTCCCGTTGTATACTTGGAAATCGCCAGTGCATCGGAAACGATATTTACGGGGGGCAGGTCGATTACGATGTAATCAAACTTCTTAGCCATAGCGTCAAGGAAGGTTTCCATTCTGTGCGAACCGAGAAGTTCTGACGGATTAGGCGGCAAGTCGCCCGAAGGAATGATGAACCAGTTTTCAAGCACGTCGGACTTGAATTTGTCAATTGCGACCTCTTTACCCATCAGAAAGTCCGTCATACCCGGCGTAGCCTCGATTCCCATTTTCTTTGCGATACTGGGAATTCTCAAGTCGCCGTCAATCAATAAAACTTTGTTTCCGCTTTCTGCAAGAACGTAGGACAGATTGACCGCCGTTGTACTCTTACCCTCACCTCTCATTGAACTGGTTACGCCGATTATGGGACATTTGACGCCCTCGGGTAACGTAAAACCAAGGTTTGCACGGAGAAGTTTATATTGCTCGGTTGCGGTGAACTCGAGATTTTTGTGAAGTGTCTTTTTACTTTCAGCCGAAGCGAAAGGTGTTACTTTAGTGTTTTTGTTATCTTTTGCCATTTCTGTCACCTACCTCACTTCGTCGTTTTGCCTTTTTGGTAATAGGCATAGGATGATTTTGATTTCGAACCGGAACTCAACAAATCGGGAACTTTAGCCAGAATCGGATAATCGTAATTCTGGAGTACGTATTCCTCGTCCTGAATCGTATCGTCGAGCATTGCAATTATTGCAAGCACAATAACTATGAATAACGTGCCGACGATAAGTCCGACCGCGGTGTATCTGGTGATATTCGGTGCAACCTTGTCAACTTTTGGCACAGCCGAGTCAACAACCTCCATAGATGCACCGTCTATGATTTCGGAAATTCTTATCGGCAGAACCTCCGCAATACAGTTGGCAATTTTTGACGCTTCGTAAGGGTCAGTCGTTGTGATTGTAACCCTCATAATCTCCGTGTCGTTTGCAGCCGCTGTGGTTATCATCCTTGACAGTTCCTTGTCGGTGTAATTACCGCCAACCTTTGCGATTACCCTTTCAAGAGTTGTGCGGTTGTCAAGAATTACACTGTAGGTCTTTACCAAACTCTGTGCCGCAGTAATCTCGGAGGAACTGATGCTGAAACTTGTGTTACCTACCGAGAACGAACTGTTGTTTACGTACAACATAATCGAGGACGAATACTTCTCCGGAATAACGTACGACGCGATTGAAAAACCTATTCCCGCCGAAAGCAATCCTACCAGAACAATCAACCACGCACGATGCCACAATGCTTTAAAGATATGGCGCAGGTCAACCGCATAATATTCTCTGTTTGCCTTTTCTCTTTTTTCCATAATTTTAACATCTCCCCTTCACGAAGAACCCTTTAAAGTCCTTCCCCTAAATGATGTCTTGACTTGGCGCAAGGCGCACTTCACCCACACTTACGCCATTTTACGTAAACAATTATAACCCCAAACCCAAAATATTGCAATATATAATAGTAAAATAATTGCAGAAAAGATTAAAAATTTTGAACAAAATTATACGTTAGTTGACACTCGTTTTTTGTCGTTTTTCTCTTCGTCTTTTCTCCGAGGACACATTTGGATTTATTTCAAAATTAGTAAACCGGAGAAAATGAGAGTATTTTAGAGATAACTGGTGTTATTTTAAAAAATTGCAATCTGATAAGGTGTTTTTTGACTTTTACTGACTTTGACTTTATTTGTCTTTTGTCCTATAATCAAATTCAAAGGTCAAAGATAGTCAAAATCAAATAAAAAAGAGGTGCTAAAAATGAATATCAGCGACGAAATTGCTAATCTCATACTCGAAATTCTGGCAAACAGCGAGGGAATTGCAGACATTCAAAGAAATGAACTCGCAACGCGCATAGGTTGCGTACCCAGCGCCATAAATTATGTTATAACCTCACGTTTCACCCCCCAGCAGGGATACCTTGTCGAAAGCCGCAGGGGTGGTGGCGGATATATTCGTATAACACGTGTAAGTTCGGAAAGGCAGAACGTGATTATGCACGTTGTAAATAGCATCGGCGCAACGCTGGACGAAAACTCCTGCCGCATAATATTGCGCGATTTATTGTACCGCAAGGTGCTCAGCGAAGAAGCGGCAAAACTCATCGCAACAGCGACTATGGAACGTACACTCTGCGACATTCCGTCACAACTTCGGGAAAGAGTTCGTGCAACTGTATTTAAATCAATGATTATGTCAACAATGTAATGAGGGAGGAATTATTATGTTGTGTCAAAACTGTATGAAAAACGAAGCAAACACTCACATTAAGCAGTCCATAAACGGTGAAACTCAGGAAAGTTATCTCTGCTTTGAATGTTACACAAAACTCGGCCACGGCAGTTTCAATGAAAACTTTTCATTCGGCTTCAGCGAACTGCTAAACCATTTCTTCGGAGATGGTTTATTGCTCGGCCCGAAAGAGCAGGTTCTGCGCTGTCCCAAGTGTAGTAACACATATGAAACTATTGCAAAAAACGGCAAAGTCGGATGCGAGAAATGTTATGAAACTTTCTATGAAAACATGAAGTTCTCGCTCCAAAAAATCCACGGAAAAGTTAAGCACGTAGGCAAAAAACCGGTAGGCAAAGGGGGCGCGGATAATGAATAACAATAAATGGTACGCTCAGGTGGGCGAACAGAACGATATAGTCGTCAGCACAAGGATAAGGCTTGCCAGAAACCTTGCTCAATATCCCTTCCCCGCCTATCTGACACCGAGCGAACAAAAACAGGTTAACACCGTTATTATCAATGCTTTCAAGGAAATTGACACCGAGAAAAATCTGCGATTTATTGATATGGAAAAGGTTGACCAAACCGCCGCGGTATCAATGGCTGAAAAGAGAATTACAAGCCCGGAATTCTCGCTCAACAGAGCGGGAAAAAGTCTGATTGTGACCAATGACGATTCCGTCAGCATTATGCTTGGCGAAGAAGATCACATCCGACTGCAAGTTATGAGGGCGGGTCTTGACCTTGAAACCACGTTCTCGATTGCAAGCGGTATTGACGACAAACTCAGCGAAAAACTCACATTTGCTTTTAGCGAAGAACTCGGTTACCTCACCCAGTGTCCGACCAATCTCGGCACTGCTATGAGGGCATCGGTACTTCTCCATTTACCCGCAATAAGACAGCGCGGAATGATGAACCGTCTCGCTTCCACGGTATCGAAACTGGGTCTTACAATCAGGGGTGCGTACGGCGAAGGAAGCGACACAAAGGGAGATTTTTACCAACTCAGCAATCAGGTAACGCTCGGCATTTCCGAAGAAAATGCAATCCAGAATCTCAAATCCATAACCCTGCAAATCATCAACCAGGAACGCGCGGCACGCAGAGAACTTATGGAAAACGAGCGCTTCGAAGACAACGTATGGCGTGCTTACGGCATACTTACTAACGCAAGAATTCTCAATAGTAGTGAGTTTATGTCACTTGTGTCACTCGTTATGATAGGTGCTTCTCAGGAACTGTTTCCCATCGAAAAAAATCTTATAAACAAACTGCTTTTTGAAACCCAGCCCGCCACTCTGGCAACTATTGAGCAGAACGCTCGCTACGCCGCAGAGCGTGACAGATTAAGGGCAAGAATTGTCCGAAGCACTTTAAAAAAGTGTGCTGAATAATTTCAGCGTTTTGAGAAAGGTATGGTATTTATATGTACAAATTCAACGGCTTTACGGAAAAAGCAAGCAGGTCTCTCAACCTTGCAATAGGTATCGCCCAACAGTTGGGACACACCTACATTGGCTCGGAGCACGTGTTATATGGCCTTGCAAAAGAGGGAACGGGCGTTGCAGCGCAAATCCTCTCAACGTACGATATTACCGCGCAAAAACTTGAAAGCCTTATGACGCAGGCAATCGGCATCGGCAACGAAACCTCTCTTTCACACGAAGATTTTACTCCACGTTGTCAGAGAATCGTTGAAATGTCACTTGTTGAGGCGCGGCGTCTTGGCCACACTTACGTAGGCACGGAACATCTGCTCAGCGCAATCATCAAAGAGGGAGACAGTTACGCTGTAAAATTTATCAAGAAACTCGGAGTTACTCCCAGCGCTGTGTTGAAGAGCATTATGGAGGCGCTTTGCACAGAGGATGCAGGCGAAGAAACTCCACCACAAACAAACATAAAACAGCCGCGTAAAAGTGGCAAAACTCCAACGCTTGAAAAATTTGGCAGGGAACTCACAACCCTTGCAAAACAAGGACTTATTGACCCTGTAATCGGTCGCCACAATGAAATTGAAAGGGTTATTCAGGTGCTTTCACGTCGCACTAAAAACAACCCCTGTTTAATCGGTGAACCCGGCGTTGGTAAGACAGCAATAGCAGAGGGGCTTGCGCTAAAAATTGCTCATGGTGAAGTTCCCGAAACCCTCAAGGGCAAGAAAATTTATGCACTTGACCTTACGGGAATGGTGGCGGGTACTAAGTATCGCGGCGACTTTGAGGACAGAATAAAAAACATCCTTGACGAAATCAAGGGCAGTGACGACATAATTGTCTTCATTGACGAAATTCACACTCTTGTCGGTGCAGGGGCGGCAGAGGGTGCGGTTGATGCAGCAAACATCCTCAAACCGTCGCTTGCAAGAGGTGAACTTCACGTAATTGGTGCAACTACCCTCTCCGAATATCGAAAGCATATAGAAAAGGATTCCGCGCTTGAAAGACGTTTCCAACCCGTCACTGTAGGCGAACCCACCGAGGACGAGGCGATTGAAATTCTTAAAGGATTACGCCCGAAATACGAGGCTCATCACAAGGTTAAAATCTCCGATGAGGCAATTACGGCGGCAGTTAAACTTTCTGCAAGATATATTGCAGACAGATTTTTACCCGACAAGGCAATCGATCTCATTGACGAGGCGGGGTCAAGAATCAGACTGCGCGCGGTTACTGCACCGCCCGACATCAAGGCGTTGGAGGATAAACTCAAAAAGATAAAGGAAGAAAAATCCGAAGCGGTTAATTTGCAGGACTTTGAATCAGCGGCAAAACTGCGCGATGAGGAAAAGCATCTCAAAGAAGAAATTGAAACCGTAAAAGGTCAATGGGCAGAAAACACGGCGCGCTCAAACGGTGAAGTCACCGCTCAAGAGATTGCCGAAATCGTGTCAAGTTGGACAGGTGTCCCCGTTTCACAACTTACTAAGGAAGAAAGTGAAAAACTACTCAATTTAGAGGAGCAACTGCACAAGAGGATAATCGGTCAGGACGAAGCGGTCAAGGCCGTCTCAAAGGCAATCAGGAGAGGCAGAGTGGGCCTCAAGAACCCCAACCGTCCCACAGGTTCATTCATTTTTCTCGGGCCGACAGGCGTTGGTAAAACCGAGGTCTGCAAGGCATTGGCACAGACAATGTTCGGCAGCGAAAGCGCTATGATACGCCTTGATATGTCCGAATATATGGAAAAACACACAGTGTCAAAAATGATAGGCTCTCCACCCGGATACGTAGGCTATGACGAGGGCGGACAACTGACGGAGAAAATACGCCGTAAGCCGTACTGCGTACTGCTTTTTGATGAGATTGAAAAGGCTCATCCCGACGTATTCAATATGCTTTTGCAAATCCTTGAGGACGGCATACTGACCGATGCACAGGGCCGAAAAGTCGACTTCAAAAACACCGTTATCATAATGACTTCAAACGTTGGTGCATCACTCATTTCCGACAAACGCAGAGGGCTCGGCTTTGCAGCAGACGACGGTGAAGTGCAAACTCAAAAGCACACGCGCGAACTCATCAATGCCGAACTTAAAAAGACTTTCCGTCCCGAGTTTCTCAACAGAATTGACGATATCATTATTTTCAACCATCTGACCGAAGTGCAGATTAAGGAAATTGCGCGCAATATGCTCGGTGAACTGTCGTCCAGGGCGCAGTCGATGGATATTAACCTCTCTTTCTCCGATAGCGTTATAGCGCAGATTGCAAGCGTTGGTTTTGATGAAAGTTACGGTGCGCGACCGCTTCGCAGAGCGATTCAATCCGAAATTGAAGATATGCTGTCAGAAGAAATCCTCAAAGGAAATCTGAAGTCGGGAGAAAATTATATCTGTGATTTTGTAGATAATTCGTATAAAATTGTCGTTGCAAGCGAAAACAGTTGAACGGATATGTAATTTTTTCCATAAAAAGTATTGATTTTTTCTTTAAACTGTAATAATATAGTAATTAGCACTCTATGCCAACGAGTGCTAATTATTTGTCAAAAATTTCTAAAACATATAAGGAGGATTTTCAAAATGACGATTAAACCACTTTTGGACAGAGTTGTTCTCAAACAGACAGAGGTTGAGGAGACCACAAAAAGCGGTCTTATCATCGCTTCCGCTGCTCAGGAGAAACCGCAGGTTGCACAGGTTGTTGCAGTAGGACCCGGCGGAATTGTGGACGGCAAAGAGATTGTAATGCAGGTTAAGGTAGGCGACCGCGTAATCATCGGTAAATACGCAGGCACAGAGGTTAAACTTGACAAGGATGAATACACCATCGTCCGTCAGGCTGACATCCTGGCAGTTGTAGAATAATTATAGGAGGATTTTTGATTTATGGCTAAAGACATTATTTACGGTGAGGATGCCCGCAAGGCTTTACAGGCGGGTATTGACAAACTCAGCAACACAGTTAAAATTACACTCGGCCCGAAGGGCAGAAACGTTGTTCTTGACAGAAAGTACGGCGCACCCCTCATCACAAACGACGGCGTTACAATCGCTAAGGAGATTGAACTTGAAGACGCATTCGAAAATATGGGCGCACAACTCGTAAAAGAAGTTGCAACAAAGACGAACGACGTTGCGGGCGACGGCACAACAACCGCAACACTTCTTGCTCAGGCTCTCGTAAGAGAAGGTATGAAAAACGTTGCCGCAGGCGCAAACCCGATGGTCGTAAAGCGTGGTATCCAGAAGGCTGTAAACGCCGCTGTTGAGGCTGTTAAGGCAAGTTCAAAACCCGTTAGTTGCAGCGATGACATTGCAAGAGTTGCAACTGTTTCCGCTGACGATGCACTTATTGGCAAATTCATCGCAGAGGCTATGGATAAAGTTACCGCAGACGGCGTAATCACCGTTGAGGAGTCCAAAACCGCAGAAACATACTCCGAGGTTGTTGAGGGTATGCAGTTCGACAGAGGCTACATTTCTCCGTACATGGTTACGGATACCGACAAGATGGAAGCAGTTATCGACGACGCTGTAATCCTCATCACAGATAAGAAAATTTCAAACATCCAGGAGATTCTCCCCCTTCTTGAGCAGGTGCTCCAGGCAGGCAAGAAACTTGTTATCATTGCAGAGGACGTTGAGGGTGAGGCACTTGCAACGTTGCTTGTAAACAAACTCCGCGGCACATTCACCTGTATCGCTGTTAAGGCTCCCGGCTTTGGTGACAGACGTAAGGAGATGCTTCAGGATATCGCTATCCTTACAGGCGGTGAGGTTATCACTTCCGACCTCGGTCTTGAACTGAAGGACACTTGTCTTGACCAACTCGGCATCGCTCGTCAGGTTAAAATCTCCAAGGAGAACACAATCATCGTTGACGGTGCGGGTGAATCCGACTCCATCAAAGCAAGAATTATGCAGATCAAATCCCAGATTGAAACAACTACTTCCGAGTTTGACCGTGAGAAACTTCAGGAAAGACTCGCTAAACTTTCCGGTGGCGTTGCAGTAATCAAGGTTGGCGCTGCTACCGAAACAGAAATGAAGGAGAAGAAACTCCGTATTGAAGACGCTCTTGCTGCAACAAAGGCTGCTGTTGAAGAAGGCATCGTTGCGGGCGGCGGTGTTGCTCTCATCAACGCGATCGGTGAGGTTGAAAAACTCCTCGACACAGACATCGCAGACGAGAAAACGGGCATCAAAATCGTTCTCCGCGCACTTGAAGAGCCCGTTCGTCAGATTGCGGCAAACGCAGGTCTTGAGGGTTCTGTAATCGTTGAATACATTAAATCCTGCGGCAAGAAGGGCTACGGCTTCAACTTCGCAACCGAGGAATATGCTGATATGATGAGCGCCGGTATCGTTGACCCAACAAAAGTTACACGCTCCGCACTCCAGAACGCTGCTTCCGTTGCTTCAATGGTTCTCACAACAGAATCCCTTGTTGCTGAGAAAAAAGACCCCGCGGCTGATGCCGCTGCTGCCGCTGCTATGGCAGGTCAGGGCGGAATGTACTAATATTCTTCCGATAAATAAAAAATCAACTCGGCTTTGCATAACCGCAGAGCCGAGTTTTTTATTGAAACAGTAGTCATATTATGGTATAATTTTCCGTAACGAAAGGGCAAGGTGGGACAATAATGATTTTCAGAAAATTCTTTCATAAAATCAAAATAATTATCCTGCGGAAATTTGGCAGATCCCTCCCCTCCACTTCGCAGGCGAAGGACTACGGGAACCTCGGCGAAAACAATTTTACCGCCTTGATAAAAAAAGAATTGCCGCAATGCAAGGTAAAAAAGAACGTCGTCATAAGCACCGTTGATGGAAACGCCGAAATTGACTGCCTTGTTCTATATAAAAACAAGGTTTTTGCCGTTGAGGTCAAGAACTGGAAAGGCATGATTACCGAGCGCAAAAACGCCTTCGTGCAAAGCAAAACGGACAGATGGACGGGCGAAGTTCACTCCAAGAAACTCAAATCACCGTTCAAGCAAATCAACCGTTCGATATTTCTTTTACGCAAGCAGATACCCATACAGGCGTGGGTTAATGCGGTTGTGTTTTTTGATTCAGCCGACAGCGTTGACGCAGAAAGCGATATTGCTTGGTTTTGCAATATCGAAAAACTGGCAACCTATATCATACACAGTGGTGAAGAATCCTCCAACGCGGAGATGTTTTTCAACAGATGCATTTGCGCCGACACATTGTATTCACTCAAAAAAGGCAGAACGATGCAGGGCGTGATTATGGGCGAATCCTTGAAATTCAAAACAAGTCAGGGTGAAATATCACGGAAAGATATTGCGCGTATCAAGGTTAGCCACCATACGTCGTACGATGATTTAAAGATAGAATTAACCGACGGCAGTTACAGACGAATCAAACAGGAAAATTTGAAACTCCGCGTGTGGAACAACGGCAAGTACAAGAAATATGCACTTTGTAAACTGGATCTTATAGATTTAGGCAGGGGGAAGTAGCAAGGGTTCAAGTCCTTCTCTTATCTCTAATCAAAAACAAAAAAGCACACCGTCTGGTGTGCTTTTTGTTTTTGGCAGGGGCAGAAGGACTTGAACCCTCGACACGCGGTTTTGGAGACCGCTGCTCTACCAACTGAGCTATACCCCTATATTAAAATTTAATGGTGGGCCATCAGGGACTCGAACCCCGGACCAACCGGTTATGAGCCGGTTGCTCTAACCAACTGAGCTAATGGCCCATATCAAGCCTTATTATTATACTTGATTATAAATGCGTTGTCAATACCAAAAATTATAAAATTCCGCCCTCGCTAATGAAGGCGGAATTTTTAAATTAACTATTTTATTTTATAAACTACACACTGTACTTCTCAGTATATTTCTCATACCATTTTGTAAACTCATCGTTATTATACTTAACGTCATGAATATACTGGTGAGCATCGAAGTTTTTATAATCACCCTGAATAATCGACAATGCAACGTTTGAACAGTGGTCGGATACACGTTCGTAGTTATTGAGCAAGTCGGAGAGAACAAAGCCCATCTCAATCGTACAAGCACCCGCACCCAAACGCTTGATATGGCCCGCTTTGATAACGTCAACAAGATCGTCAATTACCTGTTCAAGCGGTTCTACTTTTACTGCCAACTCCGAATCGTTCTCTGTATACGCTTTAATTGTGATTTCCAAAATCTCCTCAAGTGCATCAGCAAGAGTTCCGATTTCTTTCTGTGCCTGCTTGGAAAACTCAATTCCCTTTTCGTTGATTTCCTGTGCAGCACTAAGGATATTTACAGCGTGATCACCCATACGCTCAAAATCATCAATAGAATGAAGAATTCGGGACATTTTCTTTGAGTCCGTATCGGAAACTGTTCTCGTGGACATCTTTACAAGATAGGTGCCGAGCATATCCTCGTATTTATCAAGCCTTTCTTCAAAAGCCAGAATCTTTTCGGCATTTTCGGGCTTGTACTTTCTTACTGTAGCGATTGCCATCTTCAAAGTATCAAGTGCAACGTCAGCCATTTTGTTAGCCATTACCTCACACTCAGCAATAGCAACGGACGGAGTATTCAAAAGACGGGAATCAAGGAATTCTTCTGCCTCATCACCGCTTGTTTTCTTATCTCTGAGAACAAAGTTTGCGAACTTTTCAAGTTGCTTTGTAAACGGCAACAACATAAGCGTTGCAGCAACGTTAAAGATTGTGTGAATAAGCGCGATTCCGACAACACCGATGGACTGATCTGCGAAAGCAAAGTTGAGGAATGCATTGAGAATACAGTAAACGCTGAGGAATACAACTGTACCGATAATATTGAAAGTGATATGAACAACTGCTACCTTTTTAGCGTTACGGCTTACACCGATACTTGAAATAAGCGCGGTCACACAAGTACCGATATTTTGTCCCATAATAATCGGGATAGCCATTGAATAAGTTACGCCGCCTGTACGCGCAATTGCCTGCAAAATACCGACGGATGCGGAAGAACTCTGAATAACAGCGGTAATAACCAAGCCGACAAGCACACCAAGAATGGGGTTGCTGAACGCGGTCATCATTTCTTTGAATACGGGAGAATCCTTAAGCGGCTCAACCGCACCGCTCATAAGTTCCATACCGAACATAAGAACGGCAAAACCAAGCAAAATTGTGCCTATATCTTTCTTCTTGTTGGACTTGGCCATCATATACATACCAATACCAATCAAGGCGAAAATCAAAGAAAAATTCTCGGGTTTGAGCAACTGGACAAAAACGTTCTTTCCGTCGATACCCGTCAAGGAAAGAATCCACGCCGTTACGGTTGTACCTACATTGGAGCCCATAATAACACCGATCGTCTGACCGATGCCCATAATTCCGGAGTTTACCAGGCCGACGAGCATAACCGTTACAGCCGAGGACGACTGAATAGCGGCGGTAATACCTGCACCGAGCAACAGACTTTTAAGCGGATTAGAGGTCATTTTTTTGAGCAGACCTTCAAGTTTACCGCCCGCCAATCTTTCAAGACCGGAGGACATAACGTTCATTCCGTAAAGAAAAAACGCAAGTCCACCAAAAAGGGTTATTATTGAAAAAATATTAAATTCTCCCATAAAACCTATCCTTTCGAAGTGTTGTTCATACATCTTTTTTATTTAATTTCAACACTCGATATTATATTATAATTCACCCTTTTTTTCAATATAAAAGCGAAAAAATTTACAATTTTAAGTTTTGCATAAACCAATTGATTTTTTGCAAAAAAATTTGGCAGAAACTGACCAAAGGAAAGTTTCTGCCAAAAATTATTTAACGTTTAATTATCTTGCAGTTGCTCTTTTCTTGGAAGCAACGAGAACTACAAATGCGAGAACAGCAGCAGCGCCTGCAACAGCAAGAATTGTGCTGTCGCCTGTGGGAGGAGCCTGTGTAAACTCACCTGTGATTGTAACTGTCTCAGCGGGCATTACTTCCGGAATCTCGCTCCAGCCGCTGAATGTGTAGCCGTCCTTTGTGGGAGCAGCGATGGGAGTAATTGCTTCGCCCTCTTCGTAAGCCTCTCTTGCATACTCAACGCCGTCTACAACGTAGATAAGGTCGTATTTGATGGGCTCCGGAAGATCGTCAGCGATAACGATTGAATCCATTACACCCTTAGCGAAAGCCTGAAGATCAGCCTTCTCACCAGCACCGTGGATGAAGTTGATGAAGTACTTGTGACCGCTAGCCTGGAAAACGTAGTTCTCATAGGTTGCTGTCTCAGCGTAGTACATTGTGTATCTAGCGTTACCAACTGTTGTCTTTGTGAAAGTGATGATTGATTCGCCAAGAACGGTCTCAAAGTCAGCCTTTGTCTTGTTCTCAAAAACTTCCTCACTGTCAGCAGCGTAAACGTTTATTGCGCAAACGTTTGTCGGAACTGTTATCGTAGACTCAGCGATTGCAAGGCCGTAAGCGCCATAGAATTTCCATTCGCCAATGTTGAACTTGAAACCGCCATTGCTTGCAATGTACCAGCCATCTTGAACTGAGTGGAATTGGGACGGATCTGCTACCGGAGTTACTACTGCAGCGGAAGCGGTCATCGGAATGAATGTTGCGATAACAACAACCAAAGCGATGATTACTGATAAAATTTTCTTTGACATGATGTCGTGCTCCTTCCGTGGGGATAATGCCCCAAGTAATTTTTTGTTAGGTAACGGAGGGACATAACTCCGAATACATAACTTGTGAATTGATTATATCACCAGACGAGGAAAATTTCAATAGATTTTTGAATTCACTTCCCGAAAAAAGTTCACAAAAAAACGAAGCAAACTTCTACAATCCGTACAATTTTTATTTTTTTACGCAAAAGTAAACCTTTTCAGGTTGCCAAACCCCATAGTTACGCTATTAAGTAGGGCTGTTTTTTTCGCCCTGCATTACGGCAGATGCAGGGCAAGTTTTTGGAGGTGCAAAATGAAGACAATCACAATCGATTTTTCGGGTGAAACAACCGTATTCCCCGAAGGCAAAGCAATAGGTTGCGAGGGTACTCACAATGCTGTTTCACTGACGGCAATACTACCCGAACGACTAATTTCCCGGCAGATTTCCGCATACACAATGCTCTTTCTGAACGGAAGCGGCGACGTAATCTGCTCGGACAATCTCACGCTCAACGAAAACCGTGTAAATTGCACGCTTTGGGAACAACTTCTCTGCGGCAAGGAGTTAAGCATACAGGTGCAGGGCATAGGATTTGAAAACGGCGAAATAAAAATAATTGACAAAACGTCCGTGGCAGTGCTTGAAATTGAGCGCAGTATCGGCGGCAACGCTGTTGAAACAAACGAAAAAGCAAGCGACATATATGCCCATATTTCGCAAATTAAGGACGAACTCAAGAATCTCAAACTCGGCGCAGCGACCGACTTTGAAAACCTTACAAACAAGCCCTTCACTTACGTTCCCGATGCGTTCCTTGACGCTATAATTGAGGAAGGTTTGTATTTTGCGGATAAATACGCCTACACCAAAAACGGCGAGCACACGGGTTGGTTTACGGGACGTGATACAGCGGTATTCATAAGAAACGTTGACTACGAAAAAACTATGATTCACCAACCGATTATAATGCAGATCGTATCTACTCCGATTGAATTTTTAAGCAGACAGTACGACAAAATAAACGGCATTTGGGGTGAGATGTCCGTGACTAAATACTTGTCCGACGTCACTCCCATAATCCCCCTTGTTGAAACCGTTACCGACGGTACGGCAATTTTTGATTTAGACGATATGCCATACATTCTACGGAACGCATTAAAACATCGCAGAGTGCTTGAAACGGACAAGGACTGTTCATTCATTCTGCCGAACATTCAGCCGCAAGCGGCAGGCGATTTTTCTCTATTCCCCGACAAATCTATTCTCGTCTATGCGCATTTTACGCAGGAAGTGAGCGTTGACTGGGGCGAGAATGTGATTTTCTACAATGGGGAAGTTCCCGAAATCAAGGCTGGTTATTTTGATATCATTTTTACGTTTGACCCCAATGCACAGAAATGGTGCGTAGGTGTTATCCCAAAGGGAGCGGTTGAATAATGGAAATTTTGCAAAGACGATTGTTGCAACACCTTATGAATACGGACTCGCCATTACCAAAGGAGTATCAGCGCGTGGAATATATTGAGTCAACGGGCACGCAATATATCGACACCAACTTACCATTCCAGAATTATCCGGGTTTTAAAATCAAATGTAAAAAAACAGATACAGCCGGTCACGTTATATTTGGTGCGGTGGGCACGGCAACAAGCACTAACGCTAAATTTGGCGTAAGGCTTATGTTGGGACAGAATGTGAGTTCAACACAGTTTCAGGTTGTCGGATATTACGGTCAGTTGTATTCAGCACTTTATACATCTGTTGAGGATTGGCACGATATTGAACTTTCAAGCGGTTTACTTGTTTGTGACGGTGTAGAAAACAGTTTTACAAAGGTTTTCAATGCCTCTACTTACAACATTTTGTTGTTTGGTTCAAATCAATTCGGAACAATCACCCCTGCGAAAGCAAAAATTGATACATTTCAGGTATTTTGGGGACAGGATAGCCCGGAAATTGCAAGAGATTTTGTCCCCTGCTATCGCAAATCGGATGGAGTTATCGGAATGTATGACCTGTGCGGTTCAATATGTCCACTCACCGAAACCCCGTTCTATATCAACGCGGGAGACGGAGAATTTTTAAAAGGAGATGATATTTAGTGCTGTATAAATTTATTAACGAAACAAGGGTGCTCAAGTGCCGTATGAACGGCATTGTGAATGGCAGAGCAATCAGCAATCTGCCCCGTTACCTTGAAATTCATCCGCAGTTAGCAGAAAAAGAGGGATACAAACCGCTTATCAGTGACGATATTCCTGCGTATAACGTGGACACGCAATACGTCAGCGCATATTATGAAGATGGAGCGGCAATTACACGACATTGGAAAGTTGAAAACATCACAGGAGACGGAGAGTGAGCCTTGTGGAAGAAGCAATAGTCAAATTAGAAAGACACGAACAGCAGATAAAAGGTCTGCAAAAACAACTTGATACTTTGGGCAAAGTAACAAACGAGATAAGAGCAATGAACGAACAACTCATATCGCTCACTTCGGAATTAAAGCACATCAACGAACACCTGATAAAGAATGAGCATAAAATCGAAGAAATTGAGGCTCAACCCAAAGCAAGACTTTCCCAGATTATTACCGCGGTCATTTCCGCACTGACAGGTGGACTCATATCGGCAATATTGAGTTCGGTCCTATGGTAAGAAGAAAAGGAGAATTCGTAAATGAAATCAAAAATAATAAATAAACTCACAAGCAGGAAATTCTGGGTTGCCGTAGTCGGTTTTGTAACGCCGCTTGTAATCGCTTTCGGCGCATCGGAAACCACGGCAACCGAAATTGCAGGCATCATTATGTCGGGCGCAAGCGTAATCGCTTACATCATAGGCGAGGGGCTTGTTGACAGCAAACAAAACGGGGGCGAGTAAAATGCCGTTCACCCTTTACGAAGTTATGGCAACAAAAAGCCCGTGCTACAAAGAGGCGCGTGCGATAAATCCATCGGGAATTGTCGTACACTCAACGGGCGCAAACAATCCGTACCTCAAACGCTACGTTCAGCCCGACGACGGTCAACTCGGCGTTAACGTATACAATAACTCGGTAAACCGCGAGGATTGGTACGTCATCGCTCACGCCTATATAGGTAAGGACAAGGACGGCAAGGTCAAATGCTATCAGGTTTTACCGTTTAACATCGCTTGCTGGAGTGCGGGCGGCGGTTCAAAAGGCTCGTACAACTATAATCCTCAGGGGCATATCCAGTTTGAAATCTGCGAGGACGGGTTGACCGACGAAACCTATTTTAACGAAGCGTTCAACTGTGCGGCAGAATTCTGCGCATTTTTATGCAGGGAATTCAATCTGTCTGTCAATTCTATTTGCAGCCACAAGGAAGCACACGCAAGAGGTTACGCTTCAAATCACGGCGATCCTGAAAATTGGCTTTCCGAATTCAGCAAGGATATGAACTGGTTCAGGAATAAAGTCGTAAAACTACTGGAAAATGATGAATCCACTACCGTTTACAGAGTGCAAGTCGGCGCTTTCAGCAACAGAGAATATGCCGAAAAATTGCTTGCTGATCTTAAAAAAGACGGTTATAGTGGGTTCATCGTACAAAGTCAGGTTTTGCCGCCCGAACCGCCGCAGATTGCCGTCGGGGACGAAGTATCGCTCTTGTCGGACGCGGTGATATACGGCACCGAGCGCAAATTCGCCGATTTCGTGTATGAATCAGCACTCTTTGTGCGGGAACTCAGCGGAACTCGGGCAGTTATTGCTCTGACACCAACGGGTGAAATAACGGGTGCAACCGACGTAAAATATCTCAAAAAACTAAACTGACAAAATCCCACGAAGCCACTTTGGCTTCGTGGGACGTTTTTTATATTTTTAAGATTTCGGCAGTTATTCTGTCAGCAACGCAGGAAAACTTCACCTTATCAAGACAGGAGAAATATATGAAATCAAGACGTTTTTGCACGTTGTCCGCATCATCGAGCAGTTTGATCGCCTCACCGAACATTTCATTCACTCCCTTTCTGTTGAAAGAGAGCCGCTTTTTATATTCACTTAGCGCCTTAACGTCGGTGAAACGGACAAAATTCACCTTTCGCTTGTCTGTAAAATCCGCCGAATGATACACTCTATCCGAGAAAAAGCAAAGTTTCAGTTCCGGCACAATCAGATGTTCCACCGTACAGCCGCCACTCATAGTACAGTAACACGATATCACGTCATAGCCGCTCGTCAGAGCATAATTTTTGATAAGTTCCATCAAAAATCCGCTAACGGCACCGTATCTGTCACAGTAAACGTAGAACCGTTCGCATATATTTTCAAGCGTTCTGCTGTAAGTTTCCACTCCATTGGAAGTAATACTGCTCAGAAAGCGTTTGTATTCACGCCCCTGCCGTCCCTCAACAAAGGGAAACTCTCGCCGCGCAAGCCGTGAGGCATAGCGGAACATCTTTTCTGTATTCATATATTTGCGCGCAATTTCCTTGCTGTCATTCATAAGCGCCTGCGCCGCAGCCATAAAACCGACTGCCCTCTTTTTAAGTCCTTCGCACTCATTAAAAAGTCGCTTCATATCCTGTGAATTTTCACGTAAAAAATCAGCATCAAAGCAATCGGACAAACTGCATATTTCCTCCGTTGCAACGGGATATTTAGTCGCCACCACTCCCCTCTCACCGCCGTTCGATATGCAGGTGTTAAGTTGCGGAAAATATGCGCCGTCAAGTTGGTGAGTGCAAAGCGGATTACTTATCCGTTGGGCGCAAAAACCCCGCTGCTCTACGTTATCCGCCACAAGTTTTACAAGCATTGATGTAACGGAAGAAATACCGCCCGTAATAAGATACGCTTTCCTGACCGTATCGGGATCATACAGTTCATCGTAAAAAGAACACAGTCCATCCGGTGTGTACGATTCAAGAAAAAAACTCGTTTTTTCAAAAATTTCGTCCATCAGAATCCCCCATTTACAAATTTATTTACTTTCATTGTATTCGGGGACGTTGAAATAAGTTAATAAAAAAGCACTTCGGAAAAACCAAAGTGCTTTGAAAATTATCCGTTATTTGTGGATTCGTCGAAGTTTACGTTGATTGCATTGGTGCGCTTGAGAATCTTGCCCGCATCCTTCATTCTGATTGAGAAAGTGACACGGTAAGTACCGGACTGAGTCAGGTCGAAAGTATGCTCGTTACTGTCGGAAGCAAAACTCGGCACAACTTTCTCTCTGTTAAGGCTGAGATTGTAAGCATATCTTACTTTACTGTGCACCTCATCAACGTTGATTTTGATACGCAAAGTCTTCTGTTCCTGATTAACTTCCACGTCATAACCGTGATATTTGAAATATCCCTGGTCAAAAATCACGTCACCCGCGCGGTAATTTATCCACGTCTCACCGTCTACGGATAAATCAAGATAAACAAGACCCGACATAAGTTCACGCGTAATGTACTCGTAATAATCGTCCTCTACATCCTCGGTATAAAGGAGATTTACGTCGTTATCGTCGACTATTCTGACAGTAAATTTCACGCCGTCATCCCTCACGCCCGCGCCCTCAAGAGTAAGGCCGTTGCGGTCAAAATTGAGCATCGGTTTCTCTCGTTTGAGGTCTTTACACACAATGTCAAAGATATTGTTAATCATAAAAGCCTGAAAGTACTGCGCTATATCGTGGTGGCACTTAACGCGCTCGTCAAGCGTAATATCAAGCGGAACGTTACATTCCTTCGCCCTTGCAATAAGCGGCACCATATGCTTGTTGAACTGCTTATCATAGGTTGACGAAAGAATTCTTATATCGCTCCTGCAATCGCTGTCAATATGTCGAAGCACGATTCTGTTAAGATATTCGATATTTTCTTCGGGCAGAGTATCGCCCATCATAAACCTTGCCGTTTCATCATTTACGCTGCAAATAAACGAACCGACTCTTGTCTGTGGCGCACCGCAGATTGCATGACCAAGACCGTATTTGGCGGCAAAATAAAGCGCACCCGTGCCGCCCTTTGACGAACCACAAGTAATTACGTTTTCCCTTTTGATGCCGTACTGCTTCATAACGTCGTCAATGAGCATCGCCGTTGATTCCTCAATGCTGAAATCCATATTTTCACACATATAGTAGCAACCGAGAAGTCCGTAAGTGTCCTGAATATAGAGGCGGTGGAAATTTATTTTATTAAGTGTTTTCTTATAACCGTAAACTTTTTCAAAATTATTTTTTGCCGGTGGGATAGCCTGAAAAATTACAATCAGATAAGGCGAATTCTTTGCACCCTCAAGAAACAAGTAATTTATATCACGCTTTCCGTGGTAGGTCTTTTCATTCTCTGTCATCGTTATATTCTACCCACTCTCTGATGAAATGTTAACTTTTATTTTAACATAGATATACAAGTGGTGTCAATGATTATGAGGCACAAAAAGCATAAATTACGTCTTCGACCTTCTTATCGTAAATCAAAAATCTTTCGTCTTTTTCTGCAAGTTCTGTATCGCTTCTGCTAATTTGTCCTCTTTTAATCAGAACAATCGCTTTGTCACATATTATCCTGTCAAAAAATTTATTGACATCCGATATTTCAACTTCCATGTACTCATCAAGCGTGAGGAAACTCTCGTTCTCACACTCGTAAAACCATTGATTTTTCTCACTATCAAAACTAAAATCATAACAACTTGGTATAATCAACGTATTGTTATATACAAACCAGCCGATTTCACGCTCTGACTTTTCGGGTGCGGCTACATATTCTATTGGTAAACTGTTTTTATAAACGATGTCATACAAAACGACTTCGGGATTCGTTCCCATAAACAGTCTGTACTTTTGATTTGTATTCTTACAGTAAAGCGAACGCTTATATTTTACGTAGTCAATCGGAACGTAAAATATAAGAACAAATATGCTCAAAACAAGCGCAAGTAAAATTACAGGTATCGCTAAAATATCCGACGAATCACCACGTTCGCTCAACGCAGAGAAAATCTTTTTCATACGGTCACTTCCTTTGTTGTTTTGATTATATCATAACTGATAGAAAAGTTAAAGTGAAACATCCGGTTACGCCGAATGTGAAATGAAATTTGCCCACATTCGCATCATCGAATATTTCACAGCGAAGATATTTCACTTGCCCGAAGGGCAAATTTCGTTATAAAACAGTTCAGGGAACTGTTTTTCTTTGCGCTCTCAGCCCTCTCGGGTTCAAACACCTCTATCAAAATTTCATCAAATCGGGCGGAGATGGGACTTGATGCAAATCGCTTTGCAATTTGCACTGCTCTGCGACCGTACGCCCCGCGTACAGTACCCGCCTCGCACCTGTTCGCTGAAAAACAGTTCCCCGAACTGTTTTTCTTTGCGCTCTCAGCCCTCTCGGGTTCAAACACCTCTATCAAAGTTTCATCAAATCGGGCGGAGATGGGACTTGATGCAAATCGCTTTGCAATTTGCACTGCTCTGCGACCGTACGCCTCGCGTACAGTACCCGCCTCGCACCTGTTCGCTGAAAAACAGTTCCCCGAACTGTTTTTCTTTGCGCTCTCAGCCCTCTCGGGTTCAAGTCCCAT
>JAFYOI010000015.1 GCA_017560255.1 Clostridia bacterium | reverse complement strand
GGTAAGAACATCACCCGTGCAGACTTTACAACCCTTATCGTCCGTGCATTTAAGTTTGAAGCGGATATTGCGACCTTCCGTGACGTAGATTCAAGCAAGTACTATGCAGCACCGATCGGTATTGCAAAGACACTTGGAATCGTTGGCGGTATCAACGCAACCGACTTTGCACCCAATGCACAGATAACCCGTCAGGATATGATGGTAATTATCTACCGTGCACTCAACGTTGCAGGCGTTGAGATCAATAAGACTCAAAGCCCGACCTTCAGCGATATGAACTCCGTTGCGTCATATGCAAAGGATGCGGTAGAGGCACTTACAGGTGCAGGCCTTATCGCCGGTTCAAACGGCAAGATTAACCCCAAGGCTAACACCACCCGTGCCGAGGTTGCTGTCGTTCTTGACAGAATACTCAATAAGTAAAAGTTTAAAAAGAGCAGTGCTAAACGGCACTGCTCTTTTTGATTAGCAACTTGCACAAAAAGTGAAGCCATATTTTGTGAGCCATATTTCCAAAAATGAACGAATGATACATATTTTGGTTGAAATTACCCTTTTCTATTTGTGGGGATTGATGTATAATAATATCGTCTAAAATTGTCTTTAATTTCATAAAATTATAAGGAGGTAAACTTATGATGAAAGAAAAGGCTAAAAACTCCGTAAGTCGTGTTCTTTCGGCGTTTCTTGCGTTTTGCATGATAGTCGGTATGCTCCCCGGCATGGCGATCTTCACAGCATATGCGGCAGGAACCGATTTGTACTACGACTTCGAAAAAGTGGTTTCATCCGGAAGTAATACAGGCTTTATGCAGACTATTACATACGATATGACCACTACCGGCGGTGCAAGTGAAATGAACCCCGGTGTAGCATCCGAACCTTTTGCGTTCTACGGATATGATCCGGGAGCTACAGGTTCACCTTATTGGACTGCTGACACTAACAATGCAGGCTTCTGGTTCTTTACCGGAAACCGTGCAAACGTGTACACAGCATCTATCAAGATTAAAGTTTCTACCGGCGGCAAGTATATTCCTATGGTGAATATGCACGGTGCCGGAGACTATGCAAATGCAGGCTTTTTGGACATGACACTCAAGACCATGAGTGGCGATGTCCTTGCTACCCGTGGTATTAACCAGCAGAACTACCACGGTACAGAGCATTATGCTCCGCTTACCACAACTCCTGTAACTCTTTCGGACAACTCCGAGTATATTCTTGAGTTCAAGGCTAACAAGATTTACGGCGTTACCATCGTTGACGGCTTTAAACTTGTTGCGGCAGAGGATGCGGTTGCGGCTGACCTTAAGATCGGCTCTGAAGAAGGCCTTTACAAGGTGGTTGCAGGTGAGGATATTTCCGTACCGCTTACCGCTATTATGTCCGATGGTTCTCAGGCAGACCTTTCAAAGGCTACCTTTGAGTACAGTGCAGCTGACATTGCAGAAGCAGAGATTGCAGGCGATGTACTTAAGATCACCGGTGTTGCAGAAGGCAAGATCACCCTTACCGTACGCCTCGGCGCTGCTATGGCAAGAACCAACGTTCAGGTACTTGCAGAGGCAGAGACAGTTGAAGCACGCGATCTTACCTTTAACTTCTTGAAGAGTATGCCGAAGAGCGTTACCGCAGAGGCTGCATATAATTACTCTTCAACCCACAACTATGCACACTCCACCAAGGGTGCATACGGTGAGGTTAACGGCGACTTAACATCTGACCCCTGGGCTGTTTACAGCAAGAAGGACTCAAGCGGTAACGAAAACCCGAATATGTACTTTGCAAGATTCTACCAGAACTACGGCTACGTATTCTATGATAAGGGTACGGTAACCATCAGATTTAAGGTTCCGGTTGACGGTATGTACGCTCCTACCGTTAATCTTTTCACCAACTCAATTTCTGACACAAACTATGTGATCAAGAAGGTTGGTGCAAGTGTTGAGTCATCTAATAAGACTCTTCCCACCTCTGCAGGTGCGGGGGACAATGCAATTTCCGACGAAAATATTCCCCTTACCGCAGGTGAGTATGAACTTATTATGTCAAAGACCAAGGCAGGTCAGACATATATCAGCAACTTAAAACTTGCATACAAGGGCGAACTTGGTGCGGCTTCCCTCAACGCAACTGCACAGAGTGCAGTTACAGTTGAAACCGAAAAAACAATTGACGTTCCCCTTACCATCGGACTTTCCGATAACTCCGAGGTTGACTTCTCTAAGGTTAAGGTTGCAACCGCGTTTAGTACTGCAGACGTTGCAAGTGCGGCGGCTACCGTAAGTGAATCTTCCGCTAAGGTTACCTTCACCGGTCTTAAAGCCGGCACAACCCGTGCGACCATCACCGTAACATACAACGACACTCTTACAAAAGACGTTTCCGTTGATATTACCGTTATCGCACCTCTCGGCAAAACTCTTCAGGCGTCCACATCCGAAGGTCTTGTTAAGGTAGCGGCAGGTAAAGATAAGACCATTCCGCTTACCCTCTCCCTTAAGGACGGAAGCGAGATTGACTTTAGCACAATTACCGGCTCGGTTACCTTTGGTACAAACGGTATCGCTACCGGTACTTTTGAAAAGACCGCAAATAGTGCTTCCGTTAAGTTTACAGGTGTTGCAGCAGGTAAGACCACCGCAACGATTACGGTTTCAAACGGAACTACCAACGCTACCGTTACCTGCAACGTTGAGGTAACAGAAGCGGGTACTGTATCATCCGTTACCGACTTGGTGTACGACCTTAAGAAGGGTTGGATTGACTCAACCTCCAACACTGTTAATCACTTAAAGTCCATCACCTATGCTATGACCGAAACCGGCTCAAGTGCCGAGATTAACAAGGCGAAACCCTCTGCTGCTTGGGCATATCAGTCTGACAATTCCCAGGGCGGAAACAACTACTTTAAGTACAACTATGCATCTTACGGTATCTGTAAGTCTCAGGTAGGTACAGGTATCATCAAGATTAAGGTTCCTGCATCGGGCAATTACGTTCCCTTTGCTACCCTTTATAATGCGGCTCTCGGCGATGCAACCATCACACTCTGTAACTATGATGCTGCAGCAGACACGGTCGGTTCTACAATCGCAGAACTTAAGACCGCAGTTGACACTGCCGCAATCAAGGATTATCAGCTTGGTACCAATAAGGTATACCTTGAAGAGGGAGAGTATGCGGTTAAGATTACCGCTGCTAACGTTTCAGGCAGTTTCGTAATCATCGATGCATTCAAACTCTTAAGTGCTGAAGACTATCTTGACGTTATCGCAGATGCAGGCACCATCATTGCTCCCACCTCCGGTACCGGTTCCGTTACCCTTACCGTTAAGGACAGCAAGGGTGTGGAAGTTAATGCAAGTGGTTTAACCGCAACCCTTTCCGGCAACGATGCCTCCATTGCTACCGTTGCATCTTCTGTAAGTGGCGGCAAACTCGTTATCACCGCTACCGCAGTTAAGAAGGGCAACACCACCGTTACCGTTAACGTTACAGCGGCAGACGGCAAGAGCGGTAAAATCATCATTCCGATTTCCATCGTAAATGAATTTGAAATTGACGCTAAACTC
>JAFYOI010000014.1 GCA_017560255.1 Clostridia bacterium | reverse complement strand
TTGCATGGGACAGGGGCGACGTAGATGTGCTCAGTTCCTACTTTGGCTATACAATCCAGAATTCAAGGGGCAAACCGACCAACTCCGAATTCATCGCAATGATAAGCGATAAACTGCGTTTGAAACTTAAGATCAGTTAAACAAAAACAAGTGCTGTTGGTACCAACAGCACTTGTTTTTATAATTTTTCGCCTGTTAAAGCGTTGTATATGTTTTTGAAAACCGCGATATGATGGGACGAAATGTTCTTATCGATATGAACACTGCCAAAGAACCAGCGGTCGTATTCGCAGCACGCGCTCAGTTCGTCAAAGAACGTGTTGATAGGGGTGATGCTCACGCCAACCGAGTTGCGAAGATTAAGGAAGTTGAGTATTGAAGCGGGCGGTTCATGGGTGATGACGATATTTGGATTGCAGTCTATTGTTTCAAGGTTGTCCGCCGCAAACATCAGTTCCTCTTTAGTGGGTTGTTCTTCGCGCCACCAGGAAACGCCCTCAAGGCGCAATTCCTTGTCTTCGCTTTCGCCACCACCGAAAGTAAAGATTCGTTGACCCTCAATCGTGTATATCTGACCTCTCATAAGGTGATAAATATTACCGCCGATATGCCTTGCCTGAGCGCCCATCCAACGAACAATCGGATAGGTGCCGAGCAGTTCAAAATTCTCGTGAGTTCCGTCAATAAAAGCGATATTGAATTTTTTATTACTGAGTTTCTGAAGCGCGGCTTTTTCTTTTTTTTCGCCGTTCCATATAAAGCCGAAATCTCCGCAAATGATGAGCGTGTCGCCCTTTTTTAATTTTTTGAGTTTCGGGTCGTCAAAACGGAGCATATCTCCGTGAAAATCTCCGGTTACGTAAATCATATATTCTGCCTCCACATCGGTATGGACATATTGTAACACAAAATTTCAAAAAATTAACAATAACTTGAAAATTTTTTCATATCAAGTTATAATTCTGTTCAGGAATTAAAAACTTATAAAAAATGCTATACTTAAAATAATTTGAGAAAGGAAACAAAATCGGGTGGGAAAAACTATGAAAAAGATACTTGCGCTTTTGATTGCTGTTGTGATTGTGCTTGCTTCTGCATTTTGTGTGAGCGCTTACGAAGTTGACGGTAGTGAAAATTTCGGCTCGGAGATAGCGCTGCTCGTCAGCCTTGATTACGGCACTGTGATTTATGAGAAAAATGCCGATAAGGTGACTGCGCCGAGTTCACTTGTAAAGATTGTTACTGCGATTATGGCGATTGATTATTACGGTGAGGATGGACTTGATACGGTTATCACCGCCAATGAAACTGCGATTCTTACCGTACCGTTTGGCAGTATCGCCTCGGGACTTCTGACGGGTGAACAGTTGACGGTTGAACAGTTGCTTTATTATATTCTCGTTCAGTCTGCAAACGATGCAACTCACATCCTTGCCTACCAGATCGGCAGTGATAATTTGCGTGAGGGCTGTTCTGAACTTGAATCATTTGTTGCAATGATGAATGATTTTGCAAAGGAGCACGGATGTGAAAAGACGGTTTTCTCCGACTGTACGGGAATTGACAACGAGGGCAACCGATCCACTGCGCGTGAAATTGCAAAACTTTCCGCTTATGCGGCGCAGAATGAAACTTTTATGAAAATCTGCGGCACACTGGCTTACAATATGCCGGCAACAAACAGAAACTATGCACGTACATTGACAACAGGAAACAACGTGATTATGAGTTCGTCGGAGTATTATTACCGCTACGCAAACGGAATGAAAACCGGTGCGTCCGATAAGGGCAGATGCCTTGTTGCAACAAGCGAGAAGGATGGGTACAATTATCTTTCCGTCGTTATGGAGTCGCCGGTTATAACGGATGACGAGGGTAAACAGACGAACTATTCTTTCAAGGATACTCAGACTTTGCTCAAGTGGGCGAATGACAAACTTGCTTACCTTGTGCTTGTTGATGAAAATACTGTTACGGGTATTGAAGTTGACGTAGTAAACGGTAAAAAGGTTGACTACGTGCGCCTTGTGCCCTCGGCGCAGATAAAAGAACTCGTGCCGTCTGATATTAAAGATTCCGACATTGAGTTTGTTATTGAAGATGGAGCAATTCCTGAAAAATTGGAGGCTGCAATAAATAAGGGGGACGTTGTATGTAAAGCGAAAGTAATGTATAACGGACGTTTTCTCGGTGAAGTTGACCTTGTTTGTGCAAACTCCGTTGAATTGTCGGTGGGAGAGGTATTGCGCTCGTTCTTCACCAGCGGTTGGGGGATTATGGTAATACTTCTTATCGTGGTGCTTGTGGTGGTTGTCATTTTGTTGCGGAACTTTAAAAAGCAAAGCAAAAAGAAAGGCACAATCAAGGTAGTAAAAGTTAAAGAAAGCGAATAAAAACACTTGCATTTTTTAACTACATAGTGTATAATTCATAGGCTGATGAAAAGTCGGCCTGAATTGTGGGAGCATAGCTCAGCTGGGAGAGCATCTGCCTTACAAGCAGAGGGTCACAGGTTCGAGCCCTGTTGTTCCCACCACAAATGGACATTTAGCTCAGCTGGTAGAGCATTTGCTTGACGTGCAAAGGGTCAGCGGTTCGAGTCCGTTAATGTCCACCAACAAAAAAAGAACTTTTGTCTACCAAAAGTTCTTTTTTTGTTTATCCAAGCCGCAGGCTTGGCATATCATCACCGCGCTAAGCGTGGTGCATATCATCAGCCCTTCGGGCTGTATCTCATCACACTTTAGCGTGCATCCTCCGGCGGCTTTACGATATGCCGCAACAAGTTGCGGATGATATGCAAAACATTGTTTTGATGATATACAAGGCTTCGCTTTGATTTGTTTGCGAAAGTGTGATATAATAAACTCACCGATAAACAAGAATTTGACAAAGAGGAGATGTTGGAAATGATCTGTTGGAAAGTATCTCACAAATACAAACTTATAGATCACATCGAGCGCAAGGACATCGGAATATACAGTTCCCAGGAAAACGCAGAGAAAGCAATCGCTTCGCTAAAAACAAAAAGCGGTTTTATTGATACAGTTGACGGATTTAGAATAAGGAAAGTATTTACTTTATTTAAGCCTCGTCTTTTAGATAATACATACTGGGTTGACGGATTTGACACATATACATATTAATTAAAATCGGTTAGAAAAAGTGCCACAAGCGTATTAGAATTCCAACGAGTAATCACACTACTTTTAGTATTTCTTACCTCGCTTACGCTACTTTTAGTCAGTCTTTCGCAACAAAAGAGGCTTTTTTGAGTGATGCGTTCCTTGCGGAACGTGATGCACACATCACTTATTTTTTTTGCCAATGAGATTCCTTTGTGATATACCGTAAAAAGAGAGAGGTGAACGTTATGTGGAAATATGTTGAAACTGATGCGTGGGGGTTTATCTCTTTGCATGATTGTTTTGCAGATAGCATTCAAAAAGATGGAGATGATTTGATTATAAATTTTCCTGATGGATTTTGGGTGTGCCCTAACAGTAAATATATTGATGGTAAAGACCATTTGAGAACGGGACCTGCGCAGGTATGTTTTAAAAATTTTGTAGATATTATGGATCCGATTTATATTTATAAAGACATGCGCTTGTTTGGGAAATTGCTTCTTAGTCGAAGAATCTGGCTTGAAGAAGAGCAATTTATGAATATGATAAATGGCGGTAAGTATACGTTAGAATTTTTAGAAGAATACCATCAACCAATGAACGTCAAGTACAAATGTGAAGTTTTTAATAAGAAAAAAGGTCGTTATACAAATATGGAATGCGAATTTGATGTGTTCGCAAAAAGTATTGAGTACAGGTGGAACGAGATTACCTGTAGAGAATGGTAACTTGTATAAATTAAATAAAGGACGGAAAAATATGTTAAGACGTTTTGTGGGCGACAGAGCATTTTACAAAATGGTTCTTGTCTTGCTTGTACCGATGGTAATTCATCAAGGCATTACAAACTTTGTAAACCTTCTTGATAACCTTATGATAGGACAACTCGGCACAGAGCAGATGACGGGTGTTGCCATTGTAAATCAACTTATTTATATATTTAATCTTGCAATTTTCGGCGTTGTCGGAGGTGCGAGCATTTTCGGCGCGCAGTTTTTTGGCGGTGGAGATAACGACGGTGTGCGTAACTGTCATCGATTTAAGATGTATGCTTCGCTTTTGTTTGCTGTTTCTGCAATCTTGATTTTTACATTTTTCAGTGATGGGCTTATAAGTCTCTATCTGCACGAGAATGAGAGCGGCGGAGATATTGTCGCAACGTTCGATTTTGCAAAGCAGTATATGCCGATTATGCTTATCGGACTCATTCCATCGGCGCTGACTCAATGCTATGCATCAACGCTTAAAGAGTGTGGGCAGACGTTTCTTTCAATGGTGTCGGGTATTGCGGCGGTTGCAACCAACTGCATTTTAAACTTCGTTTTGATTTTCGGTAAATTCGGTGCGCCCGCCTTGGGAGTTGTCGGTGCGGCGATTGCAACTGTTGTGTCAAGATTTGTCGAACTTGCGATTATCGTTATTGGTTCTCACCGTGATAAATATCCCTTTATTCGTGGGGTATATGCAACGCTTAAAATTCCGCGCAAACTTGCTTCGTCAATTATAATCAAGTCAACTCCGCTTGTTATCAATGAGGTTTTGTGGGCACTTGGCAGAGCGATGATTGCTCAACTTTGCTCGGTGCGAGGACTCTTTGCATTGTCTGCTACCAATATTACCGATACGGTTGTAAATCTGTTCTTTATAATTTTCTTCTCTATTGGCAACGTAATTGGAATTGTTGCGGGTCAATATCTTGGAGCGGGAGAAATTAATAAGGCGAAGGATAGTGTTCGCAAACTTCTTGCGGCGAATATTTTTGTGTGCATATTTGTCGGGATTATAATGGTTTGTGTTTCGCCCTTCATTCCGCAAATGTATAACACTGATATTCAGGTTAAGGAATTGGCAACGTTATTTCTTGTTATCTGTGGCGCGTTAATGCCCGTGTTCAGTCTTTCACACGGTTGCTATTTTGTGCTAAGATGCGGCGGAAAAACGGGCATAACCTTTGTTTTTGACAGTGTATTCAACTGGGTGTGCGTTATTCCGATGATGTTCTGTCTGGTGCATTTTACGTCACTCAACATTGTGATGATTTATTTGATAGTGCAGTTAACAGATCTTATCAAAAGTGTGTTTGGACTTATCCTCGTTAAAAAAGGTGTGTGGATAAACAATGTTGTTTCCACCGTTTAAAAAGCAAAACAAAAAACCCCCGAATAATTCGGGGGTTTTATAATGCACATTTTTATTTAGGAAAGAAGAGTACCAAGCCACATATCAGCCGCAAGGTTCGGACAAGTGCTGTCACAGGGACCAAGGTCGTTAAGATTGGGCATCCATGGAAGCAACTCCGCATCGATGACAATGTCACAAGCAGCAATATTCTCATTTAAGCAAAAATCTTCAACCAAAATGATCGGTTCTGCGTAAGACTTTTTCACTTTGCCCACCCCTTCTTGAAAAATACTATGTCAACCGATACGATTAACAAAATAAATTATACAGCATATTGTTTTGTTTTTCAAGACAAAAAACATTAATTTTGGTAAAAAAAACAATAATTGTGAAAGGTGTACAAATTTATAACCGCACGTGTATTTGAGGTTGTAAAAATTGCACCCACAGAGCGCAGATAACCCAACATATTTAACTAATTGTACCACAAATTTTAAAAAAATCAATAGGGGATTAACGAAAAAATGCAGAATGGAATATTCTGATAGAAAGAGTAAACGATTGGCGACAGGTGGTGGTGCGATGGACGGGAAATGTATAAGAATCGGGTCGGTTACCTATGCGAATAAGGCAAAGAGCGTGCTGAAAGAAAACGGATTTCGTGTGCATATAAGAAAGACAAGTAGTGATATTGATGGATGTTCGTATCTGTTGGAGGTTGAAAAAACAAATATTGAAAAAACGGTGGAAATACTGAGAAAGAGTGAAATCAAATTTACGGTAACGGAGAGGTGCGATTATTTTTGATATATTTTGACAATGCGGCTACGACCTTCGTAAAACCGAGGTCGGTTCATTATGCGGTAAACCGTGCTATGAGAAATTACGGCGCAAATCCGGGCAGAAGCGGGCATTCTCTTGCTTTGGCGGCATCGTCCGTGGTCTACGAATGTAGGTGTAAAGTAGCGAAGTTTTTCGGATGCCCAAAGGAAGAAAACGTTGTTTTTACTCTTAATGGTACAATGTCGCTGAATATGGCGATTAAAGGCGTTGCAAAGAAAGGCTCGCATTTTATAATTTCTTGTCTTGAGCACAATGCGGTTGCGCGCCCGGTTGATACGCTGAAAAGGCGTGGAATCATTGAGTACGACGTTGCAAAAGTGTATAACAGCGATGAAGAAACGGTAGAAAGTTTCAAAAAACTTATAAAAAGCAATACAAAGGCGATAGTATGCACACACGTTTCAAACGTTTTCGGAAACGTTTTGCCGATTGAGAAAATCGGACAACTTGCGCGGGAGAGCGGAATAACCTTTATCGTCGATGCGGCACAATCTGCGGGCATTCTGAATATTGATATGAAAAAAATGAATATTGATATTCTATGTATGCCCGCTCACAAAGGACTGTTTGCGCCGATGGGACTCGGTATTATGTTGTGCAGTTCTTCCTTGCCACTTGAAACTTTGATTGAGGGTGGCACGGGAAGCGCGTCTTCAAGTCTTGTCCAGCCCGATTTTATGCCTGACCGATTCGAAAGCGGAACAGTGAATCTGCCTGCAATTGCAGGACTTGATGCAGGTGTTGAGTTTATAAATTCTGTCGGAATCAAGAATATTTTTAACCACGAACAACGAATGGTGAGGTATATGTACGATGAGTTTTCAAAACTTGACGGGATAGAACTTTATACGCCTCGTCCCAAACTGCCCGGATTTGCGCCATTACTTTCGTTTAATATAGCAGAGGTCGGCAGTGACAAAGTAGCGCAACTGCTGGATGAAGAAAATATCGCGGTGCGCGCGGGGCTTCACTGCGCGTATCTTGCTCACAGTCATTACGGCACAATCGGTACAGGAACAGTGCGGCTTTCACCGAGTTTGTTCAATACTGTAGACGAAGCGAAAAACGTCGTAAGAATCGTCAAAAAAATTAAAAAATATCTTTCATAACTCTTTTATTTTTTTTAAGATTATGTTATGATTAAAAAGATTATATAAAAAGGAAGTTGGTGATTGCGATGGGTGAATTTCTGAGGAATATTTACACCCAATTCATAAGCGTTTTTTCGACGTTCAGTTTTTGGGATGCGCTTGATATACTCGCTGTTACGTTCATCATCTATATGGCAATAAAACTTATCAGGGATACCAGAGCGGTGCAACTGATAAAAGGTATTATCGTGTTTGTTGTGGTTTACCTTATTGCAAAGATTTTCCAACTCCAACTTCTTGCTTTTATTATACAGGAAGTTGTTCTTCAATGGGGTGTTTTGGCGGTCATCGTACTTTTCCAGCCAGAGATCCGTCATGCGCTTGAAAGAATGGGCAGAACAAAACTTGCCAACTTTATCACCCAAAGTGATGTTAAGATGAAAAAGCAGGCGGATGCGATTGAGCCTGTTTGTCGTGCTTGCTCGTCGATGAGTGCAGCAAGGGTAGGCGCACTCATTGTTTTTGAGTCCACAACACCTTTGGCGGATATTGCCGCAACAGGTACGATGATTGATGCCAATGCTGAATCGGGACTTATCGAAAATATTTTTTATCCGAAATCTCCTTTGCATGACGGTGCGCTTATAATCCGCGCGGGCAGGTTGCTCTCAGCGGGATGCATATTGCCGCTCAGTTCCGTCGGCAATATCAGCAGAGAACTTGGTACACGTCACAGAGCGGCGCTCGGTATGAGTGAGGAATCGGATGCGTTTGTAATTGTGGTTTCGGAAGAAACGGGTGCAATTTCTTACGCTTACAAATCAACGCTTATGCGCAATATATCCGCAAGCGATCTCAGGGACGTGCTTTCCAAAACGTATGTGGATAATGAGGATGTTGAAGACGTTTTGTCCTCCGGAAAGAATAAACTAAAGAGTTGGTTTAAGGGAGGCAAGAAGAATGGTTAAACGAAAGAAAGCGGAGAAGGGAAGTCCGCTGATAAATATTTTTTCAAACAACAAGATTGTTATTATAATCTCATTTGTTCTTGCTGTAATTATATGGTTTACTTACTCGGCAACGGTTGCCCCTGATAAACAGTGGACTATCGAAGACGTTCCGGTGACTATTGATCTTAAAAATACAATTGCAGAACAACTCGGACTGGAAGTGTACGGATATGAGGACGTTACTCTGGACGTTAAAGTTTCGGGCAAGGGCTACGTAGTCGGTGAACTTACTGAGAAAGATGTTGCTATAACAGTTCAGAACATCAATAAAATTGATGATGCGGGTTACAAAACGTTGCAACTTAGCGCGCATTCGGTTGACGGCAGTTTTGACGTTACTTCAATTTCACCCTCCTATATAGAAGTTTACTTTGATTTCCCGGAAACACGGGAGTTTGAAGTTGTTCACAACGTTATTGAACCCGAGGGTGGAGTTGCTGCGGATGGTTACCATTACAGTGGCGCTGTTTATTCCGCAAACAAAATTACTATCAACGGCCCGAAGGCAGAACTTGATAAAATCAGTGAAGTTGTTGCGGAAACAGTTGTAAACACAAGGCTTACCAAAACAACGTCCATCACGGCAAATCTGAATGTGCGTACGATCGACGGTCAGACACCGAAGTTCATCAGTTACGATGATTCACAGGTTAAAGAGGTATCTCTTTCGATACAGAAAACAAAGCCGCTTAAATTTATGGCGGAATTTGAAGGAGCGCCTGAGTTTTACGTTTCGGAGCCGCTTTCGGTGAAGTATTCAAAATCCGAGGTTCTCGTTGCGGGAACGGACTCCCAAATAACGTCGCTTGCGTATTTTGAAGTGGGACCGATTAAGTTCAGCGAAATTTCTCCCACAAACAATATTTTTGAATTTGACGTAAAAGCGCCCAACGGCATCACCGTTATCGATAACACTGAAAAACTCACCGTGACGGTCGATATGTCAAACTTTGCTATGGAGCAGTTTTCACTCGGTACGGGCAACATCACTGTAAAGAATTTACCGACGGAATACAGCGTTGAAAGCATAGGTTTTGTCGGAAGTGTGCAGATTGTTGCGCCGAAAGGAGTTATTGATTCAATTTCAAGCGGCCTTATTACTGCGACTATAGACCTTGCGGGTGTTTCACTGCAGAAGGGCGGTAACGAAGTTGAACTTACCGTCGGTGTGAGAAACCGCAACGATTGCTGGGCATACGGTACGTATACGACTATTATTACTCTCAACTAATAAAAAAAGAGCGAGGATTTTTCCTTGCTCTTTTTTGTTATTACACCTGTTTTGACGTCATATTTATATAATCGGGTGATTATATAATGAGTTTTTTTGTGGGTAAAACAACTGTTAAAATCTCATTTTTGTTTTTTGCCATGCTGACTGTGATTTTTGCGATGGACGAAAAAATGATTTCTATTGTTGCTATCTTTTCCGTTGCTTTGCACGAACTTGGCCATATTGCAGCAATGATGGTGCTGAAAAAACATCCCGCCGAGATATACTTCGGAATATTCGGAGTCAGAATAAAACACAATACTTATAAACTGTCCTATGGGCAGGAGTTGTTTGTTGTAATTTGCGGACCGCTTGTAAACGCAATTTTGTTTGTAACTTTTTTTGTTGTGTATCTGGCCTTTGAAGAATATCTTTTTCTTGTAATATCTGCCGTTAATTTGTCTGTGGGCGCATTTAATCTTCTGCCTGTTTTTGCGCTTGATGGAGGAAGAATATTGCAAAGTGTTCTGAGCCGTTTTATGTCCGCTGAAAAGACGTGCTCGGTGATGAGGCTTGTCAGCGTGTCGGTTTCGCTTGCAGTTGTTTTGGCGGGCACCTTGCTCGCTGTAAAAACGGGCGCAAATTTCAGTTTGCTTGCAACGGGAGTATATCTCAGTGTTATGTGCATAAAGGCGATTAAAATTTAAATGTTGTGTATTTTAAAATCTTGTGTTACCATATTGGAAGAAAAGAGGTATAACTATGAGAATATATAAAAAGATATATGAACTTATCGGAAACACACCGCTTTTAGAGGTTGAAAATCTTGCTGAGGATTATGGGTTAGGGGCAAGAGTGCTTGCCAAACTCGAATACTTCAATCCTGCAGGAAGCGCAAAAGACAGAATCGGCAAAGCGATGCTTGACGATGCGGCTGAAAAAGGTCTTATAAACGAAAACACGGTTATCATTGAGCCCACAAGCGGCAACACGGGAATAGGGCTTGCAAGCGTTGCAGCATCAAGGGGATACAAAGTCATTTTTACAATGCCCGAAACAATGAGCGTTGAGAGAAGAAAATTACTTTCCGCTTACGGCGCCCGGATTGTCCTGACCGATGGAAGCAAAGGCATGAGCGGGGCAATTGAAAAGGCGATTGAATTAGCGCAGGAGTATGAGGATAGTTTTATTCCAAGTCAGTTTGAGAATGCGGCAAACCCCGCTGCTCACAGGGCGACTACGGGCGTTGAAATTTGGAATGATACGGACGGGAAAATTGATATTTTCGTTGCAGGTATTGGCACGGGCGGCACAATCAGTGGCGTAGGTGAGTTTCTCAAGTCGAAGAATCCCGACGTTAAAATTGTGGGTGTTGAACCGCATGATTCGCCTGTGATTACGCAGGGTAGAGCGGGCGCTCACGGTATTCAGGGAATCGGCGCGGGATTTATACCAAAGACATTTAATCCCTCAATTTGTGATGCAGTCATGACCGTTGCAACTCAGGATGCTTTGGAAATAGCACGTGCGATGGCAAAGCGTGAGGGTGTGCTTGTCGGCATCTCGTCGGGGGCGGCTCTCTGGGCGGCGTTTGAACTTGCAAAACGCGAAGAAAATAAGGGAAAGATAATTGTTGCACTTCTTCCCGATTCGGGTGAAAGGTATCTTTCGACTTCTCTGTTTGAATAATAAATAAACAGGGCTGAAAAAACAAATGTTTTTTCAGCCCTGAATTTTTTATTGATACAATGATGTCTCGTCGAGTTTTTCGGTAGCGAACAAATCGATGAGATGGTTGTTTCTTTCGATTACGATGTTGTGCTCATCGCAAAGACGCTTTGATTCTGTTTCAAAATCCTTTTCGGTAAGATATGATTTTGCATCAATCTTCCACTTTTCAGTATTTGCGCCCTTGTAGTAAACGAGGTGATAACCGTATGTGCTCTTTACAATCTTATAGTCACCGGCTTTACGACCATCTTCAAAAAGGAATTCGTCGATGGATTCAACAAGTTGCTCTTTGGTGATCTTTTCGATAAGACCGCCTTTGTCTTTAGTGGTTGAGTCCTCGCTGTATTTCTTTACGAGTTCTTCGAACTTCTTGTCAGTCATATCGGTTTCTTCCCACTCTGCACAAATCTTCTCAATCTTGGTTTTTGCCTGCTTGTCAAATTCGTCTGCGGAGAGTGATGAACCCTCTTCATTTGTGGAGATAAGGATATGGCGCATATCAACGGTGTTGTAATCTTCTCTGTGGAGAGGCTCAACTACGAAAATAAGGTAGGAGATTTCGTTTCCGTCAATGTTTTCTGTGATAACAGTGTGGTCGTTGGCTTTTCTGTCGTCAGAGAAGAGCCAATCTCTTACCTGAGAGAGTTTTTCGTTCATACTGCTGTATTTGAAATCTTCCTCAAGGGTGTCTTCGTCCTTGAACTTTGACATATCAACGCCCAATGCTTTTGCTTCGTCCTTAACCGCCTCTACAAAACTCTTTTCATCGGTAATTTTAGCATTGAGTTTGTTGGCTGCTGTGAGAGCGTCTGCAGCGGAGGGGTAAGCAATTCCGAATGTGTTCTGCTGGTCGGGTGTAAAGATGCACGCTCTGAATGTAATCATAGAGAGTGTTTCTTTGCCGTGCTCTTTGAAGTATTTTTCGAGGTCAGCATCCTTGTAATCGAGTTTGTCACAGAAATCGTTATAGTATTTGATGGCTATCAATTGATATCTGTAGTTTCTCAATACGATTTCCTCGTTTGTAGCCATACCATAACTTTTGTTGTAGAAACTTCTTTCACTTCCGTTGAAATTTTTGCAATCCTGGCGCAAGGTTTCTGCGGTAGCATTGAATGTTTTGATTTCTTCTTCACTGAGGTCTTTGCCCTCTGCCAAAGCCGCCTTCGCAACGCCGATAATGGAGTATATGTTGTTCATAACCGTTTCTCTGTCGGGGTAGGAGTAGGTGCTGTTGAGAACTTGAGTAGCAATCATCTGATACCAGTAGTTGTAGTCGGCAATTGTGAACTTTTCACCCGAAACTTCAAAAGCAGTAATTCTACGCTGAACAAAACCGGTTTTAACAAGGATTGTTCCCGTGATGATCAAAGCAATGACAAGGCAAACGAGAGCCCAGATGAGCGCTTTGATTCTTTTCTTTTTGCGAACACCTTTCGGCGTTCTGTTCTTCGCATTCTTTTGTTCCTTCTGGAGTCTTTCCTTTCTCGCATCGCGATAGTTAATTTCATTTTTCTTTGAGTTTCCCATAAAATTCTCCGTTCTGTTGCCGAAAGAAAGTCTTGCGGCAACTGTTGTAAAAATCAATATTTAGAACATTCTACAACATTTCTTTGTTTTTTACAATAGTTTTTCGTCAAAATAGTTGAATAATTTATTGAGTAAGCCAATGAAAGTTTATTCCGACTTAAAGAATCAGCCTTATATTATCGTTACGTTGTTGTAGTAGTGCATTATAATTTCATCCCAGGTGTAGCCTTTTGAAGCGAGGGCGTTCGCACCGTTCTGGCTCATGCCTACGCCGTGTCCCTTGCCCTTTGTGGTGAAAACGTAGTTCCCGTTTTTAACGTCCAGGGTAAAGCAGGGAGAGGCGAGTGCGAATAGCGAGCGGATTTTCATTCCCGAATACTCCTTGCCGTTGATTGTTATTGTGTTAACCATTCCTGCGTTTGTGTAGGTAATTTTTCCTATTTGTACCTTTGGAGCGGTTATTGAAAGCGTGTTTTTAAATTCTTGCTCGGAAAAAGTGAAGGTGTTGATAAAATTCTCATTTGATTTATCTCCTGAAGAGTCAACGGAAACGAGGTACGAAACGTCGCCACCCCAGACGTTTGAGCAGTCCTCTGTTTTTCCCCAGGACATAGCGTGGAAAGCGGCCATTATCGGTTCGTTTTCATAGACTATGAGTTTGCCGATAACCGCACTGACCGCCGAGCGAACTCTGCTGTAATACGTATCAAAATCTTTGCCCCAGAGTTGCTTTAATCGCTCGTTTGAGTAGTATGCCTGATGGCTTGTACTCTGGTCGGAAATATGCGCGTTTTTAATTGACGGGTCAGGGTTTTCGATTGAGCGAAGGCGTATATAGTGAGCGTATGTGTAACTGGTGACCGCCTGCGCTTTGAGCGCTTCCGTATTATAAAGAGCGGGCATTTCGGCGGCAACAACTCCCGTTATGTAGTCAAGCGCGCTCATGCTCACAACTTTGTCCTTATCTTTGATATAAACGAGAAAAGTGTCGTCGTTTTCAGACGAATTTATATCGCTTCCCTCGTTTTTTTCATCTGTTGACGTGTCCGGAAGTTGAGGGGGGTGTGCATGAGGTTTTTGAGGATTTATCAGCGCCAACAACGGTGCAAAAATAAGGAAGAATCCAACAACTACACATAAAATTCCTATTTTTTTCATTCTTTCACCAAATCCTTTTGATTAGATTCATAGTTAATGTATATTTTTTGTGTATGTAAAATATAATCTTAAAATCAAAAATGCTTGACTTAACAATTAAATTATTATAGAATATTAAGATAATTTACATAATTTTGAAATTGCGGAAACGGAGGTCAGATGATGGATAATTTTAACGATAAGAAAGAAGAAGTGGGCTGTATAAGTGACGGCTTTTTTGAGGATGTAAAGAAGAGTAATTTTATAAATCCGTCTTATTATGACAAATTTGGTGCAAAGATAGGCTTGCGTAACCCCGACGGTAGTGGCGTTATGGTCGGACTTACAAAGGTGTGCAGTGTTCAGGGCTACTTTATGAGCGACGGTGAGCGTATGCCTACCGACGGTAAACTCATCTACCGTGGTGTTGATATGAGGGATATTGTCAACGCTTGTATTAAAGAGGACAGATTTGGCTTTGAGGAAGTAATATGGCTTTTGCTTTTCGGCTATCTTCCCACGGAGGCTCAGTTGGAGGGTTTTAAACAACTTCTGGCTCAGCATCGTGAATTACCCGAGGGATTTACGGAAGATATGATAATGAAGGCTCCGTCTCCCGATATTATGAATAAACTTTCCCGCTCGGTATTGGCGCTTTATTCTTATGACGACAATCCCGATGATACTTCAATTGAGAACGTTTTGAATCAGTCAATCAGGCTCATTTCTCAACTCCCCTCAATTATGGTTTACGCTTATCAGGTAAAACGTAGACACTACTACAAAAAGAGCATGTACCTTCACTCTCTTAAACCTAATCTCAGCACTGCCGAGAGTATTCTTCATATGCTCCGTTTTAACAGCAGTTTTACTGATGAGGAAGCAAAACTGCTCGACCTATGCTTAATTATCCACGCTGAACATGGCGGAGGTAACAACTCCGCTTTTGCAACGCGTGTTCTCACTTCCTCGGGCACGGATACTTATTCCGCAATTGCTTCCGCTATCGGTTCGCTGAAAGGCCCGCGTCACGGCGGCGCAAACCTCAAGGTTGTCGAAATGCTTGATTATATCAAAGCGGGTGTTGAGGATTGCGATGATGAGGAGCAGATTGTAGAGTTCCTCAGAAAGATTGTCCGTAAAGAAGCGGGCGACGGTTCCGGTCTTGTTTACGGTATGGGCCACGCGGTTTACACTCTTTCTGATCCCAGAGCGGTTATTCTTAAAGAAAACGCAAAAAGACTTGCTGAAAAGCATGGCTATGGTCAGGATTTCAGAATCCTTGAACTTGTTGAAAAACATACTCCCGACATTTTGGCTCAGGAGAGAGGCGAGAAGAAGATTGTCTGTGCAAACGTTGACCTATATTCAGGACTTGTTTACAAAGTGCTCGGAATCCCGCAGGATTTGTTTACGCCTATTTTCGCCATCGCAAGAATTGCGGGTTGGTGTGCTCACAGATTAGAGGAACTTCTTACGGGTAAGAAGATCATCCGTCCGGCTTATAAGTACGTTGCACTTCCCAAGAAGTATTGCCCGATTGATGACAGAGCGCATGAGTACGATGCTTCTCAGGCGGGTGACTACAGAACAATTGAAGAACGTTTGACAAAGAAGGACTAAATTTTAAGGAAGGTCTTGATTTTATGTCATATATAGAACAAAAAAGAGAGAAAACGATAAATACGGTTTATCTTTTCGCCGTAGCGGTTGTTACCGTCGTTTTGGTTGTTTTGCGCACGATTATTGCAAATAATCATATTGAGGAGGTAACGGGTTTTTACACGGGCGGCAAAGGAATTATAACAGTGTTCAATATTTTGCTTGCATTGTTCACAGTGGCAGTTATTGTGTATCCGCTCGTAAAATTCCGACAGAAAAGGCTTGATGCTTCACCGAGTGGTAAAGGCATGGGTATTATGTCGTTCGTTATCGCGGCAGGTTTTGTTTATGATATCTACACGTCGATGACAATTTTCACAACCTCCAAGGCTTGTACTCATTTTATTCATTTGTTTTCATCGAACCGTGCCGAAACAACGAATATTGCGGTTGAACTTTTTCAGGGATACGCTTTGCTTATCGGTGCAATTTTTGCACTGTTCAGCGTTATCTATTTTATGGTTATGGGACTTCACTGTCTCAACAACACCGCGGGATATATGAAGCGCGGGGTGCTTGCACTCGCACCGCTTTGGTGGGGTGTTTTCAAGGCGGTATATCTTATGCTCATTCCTATGAACTTTGCAAAGATGTCCGACCTGCTCTACGAAGTTCTGATGATCGGATTTTTGATTTTGTTCTTCTCCACTTTCGCTCGTATCGCATCAAGAATAAATGGAGAACATTCCGTCGGTAAGGCTCTTGCCTACGGAACTTGTGCGGCTGTATTTGCGGCAATCTCGTCTTTGCCGAGAATTTTTGCATCCCTTATGGGCACAAAAGGGGTTGTGTATACTTCGCCGCAGGATGCTTCGGAGATTGTTTTCAAATCTGAGTATTGTATGATGGCGCTTGCTGCATTCATTTTCTGCGCCGTTTTTGTTGCCGTTTCTTACGTTAAGATTGCGAAGGGAAAGGCTTACCTTGAGGGTGAACAGCAGGAAAGAAACCATACAGAGATGATTGAAGAGCAGGAACTCGAGGATTACATCGAGCGCGAACTTGAAAATCAGAACTGGGAAGACGAGGAGTAATAACAAATTATCAAAAACCCCTGTTTTTACAGGGATTTTTTGAGATATAGGGGTATTGAAAATGCTTGAGTCCGATATGAAAAAATTAAATTATATTATTTCACGTCGGGTTAGCACTTACGGATTTTGCAGTTTTTCTTCGCTGAAAGATTCGCTCATACAGTGCAGAGCAACTTCACGTATACCAATCGGTGCACAGGGTGTTATAACTATACTGTTTCCTTATTCGCTTGAAAATGAAGCGTATGAAAATGCGAATATTTCCCGCTATGCATGCGTTGCCGATTATCACGACGTCGCGTTGAAAACTCTCAACGAAATATGCGCTGAACTTCGCGCTCAGTGGCAAGCCGAGGAGTTTCAGCCGTTTGTTGACAACTCTCCGATAGCGGAGGTATACGCGGCTGCGCTGTCGGGTCTTGGGAAAATCGGTTCAAACGGATTGCTTATAAACGATGACTACGGCTCATGGGTTTTCATAGGTGAGGTTGTTACAACCTTGAAGTTTGACGACAGTGCGCAGGTGCAGTTTTGCAGTAAATGCGGACTGTGTGAGAAAAAATGCCCGACCGGTGCAATAATAAACGGCAGAATTGACCGTGAAAAATGTTTGTCGGACGCAACTCAACGTAAGGGTGATTTAACCGATAAACAAAAGAAAATGATAAAAAAGAGCGGTTGCGGATGGGGCTGCGACGTGTGCCAACTTGTCTGCCCTCATAACGCTGACGTAAAACCGACTGATATTGATGAGTTTAAAAATTCATTCTCACCGTATGCCGATTTAGAAAATCTTGAGGGTAAAGCGTATGCGTGGCGCGGTGCTGCAGTTATTGACAGAAATCTTAAAATAATTAACGGAGAGTGATAAAATGACAACCCCGCTTTTTGACGGAATAAGAAAATATGCGGATAAAGGGGTTAGTTCTTTTCATACTCCGGGGCACAGTGCCAATGCACCTTTTATAAATAAAATAATGACCGCTGAACTTGATTTGACCGAATTGAGCGAAACGGCAAGCCTTTACGACGGCGGCGACATTATCGAGCAGTCGGAAAAGAATATGGCGGATATTTTCGGCGCGAAAAAATCGCTGTATTCCGGCGGAGGATGCACTTTGTGTATACAAACGATGTTGCGCCTTTGTGCAAAAAACGGCGGCAAGATTATTGCGGGGCGAACAATTCATAAAAGTGCAGTCAATGCGATGGCACTTCTGGGGCTTGAACCCGTCTGGATTTATCCCGAACAGAATGCGGGTGAGGGGTTCAACGGCAGAATTACCGCATCGGCGGTTGAAAAAGCGCTTATAGACAATAGCGACGTCTGCGCAGTTTATATAACGACTCCCGATTATTTTGGTGTTATAAGTCCCGTGCACGAGATTGCTCAGGTTACAAGAAAATATTCTGTACCGTTTCTCGTTGATAATGCGCACGGATCGCATCTGATTTATTTTGACAAACATCCGATTACAAGGGGCGCCGATATGTCTGCTTGTTCTTTGCACAAAACTTTACCCGTGTTGACGGGGGGAGCGGTGCTGAATATCGGCAACAGTGATTATATAAATTTTTCAAAGCAGGCTATGGCGGATTTTGGCTCAACAAGTCCGTCGTTTTTAACTCTGGCATCACTTGATTTGTGCACAGAGTGGATGAAAAGCGAGGGCGAGGCGGAGTTTTCCCGTCTTGAACTTGTAAATGAAGTTATGACGAATATGGCGCTTAAAAGGGGCGCTTTGGCAGCGGAGGGTGAGTGTGACCCCGTAAGGCTTTGTATAGATACGTCGCCGCTCGGGTTGGACGGTAACGCTGCTTACAGATATTTCAGGGACAGAATGGTTGAACCCGAGATGCACGACGGAACAAAGACGGTTTTTATTCTCACTCCTTTTAATACAGAGCGGGATTTTGAGCGGCTTTTTACCGCGATTGAGGATTTGGAACAGGTGGGCGCGCCGATTTTGCACGAAAATCGACTTTTCAGACCCGCTGTTGCTATGTCTTTGAGGGAAGCGTTTATGGCACAGAAAATAACACTTCCGATAATGCAGGCGGTCGGCAAGGTTGCCGCACAGTCGGTTTGTTCATGTCCTCCGGGAATTCCGCCCGTTATGGCGGGTGAGGTAGTCGATATGGATACCGCCTTGCTTTTAAAAGATTATGGATTTGATTATTTGAATGTTGTAAAATAGACAGGATTGTTGTATAATTAACGGAAAGGACGGATTTTATGGTACGATTTGATGAGTTTGTCGGAAATGAAAAGTTAAAAGACCGTCTTTCCAAGATGATTGAAAGAAAAAGCGTGCCTCAGGCGATGGTTTTTGAGGGTAAGCAGGGATTGGGTAAACGTACCATAGTTACGCACTTTGTACGCGCGTTGTTGTGCCGTGACAGTAACGTAAGGCCTTGCACGGCCTGCCCCACTTGCGCCAAGACAAAGAATCTTGCTCATCCCGACGTTACCATAATCGACGGTAGTCAGGCGAAGGCACTTTCGATTGATGCGATAAGAAATATCCGCAGTGATTCTTTCGTTGTACCGAATGAGGCGGACTATAAAGTTTATTTATTCTTCAATGCCGACAGTATGCAGGAGGAAGCGCAGAATGCGATTTTGAAAATTCTTGAAGAGCCTGCGCCGTACTGTGTGTTTATCTTTACCTGTGAAAATCGTTCGTCACTTTTGCCGACGGTTTTGTCCCGCGCAGTATCGATGGAACTTTTCCCTGTTGATGTTTTTGAAGCGACGGAGGCAATCAAGAAAATATTACCCGATGAGCAGGTAAATAATATAGAAAAAGCGGCGGAAATATTCTGCGGCAATATCGGCGCGGCGGTTGATTCGTTGTGCAGCGGTGAGTTTACAAAACTCTATGAAACTTCGCTGAGGGTGCTGAAAGCGTTGACCGCGCTTGATGAGTTTGAACTCCTGCGTGAGAGTGCAAATTTTGAAAGTGAGAAAGAGTTGTTTTCGGGATGTGTCAGTATACTGAGCCTCGCAGTCAGAGATGCGCTTACTTTAAAATTCGGCGGTACAAGGACTGTTTCGGGTTTTGATATTGATGAATTGGCACCGCTTAAAGCCTTGACAAGCCAACAGTTGTTGGCACTTAAATTTGAACTTGATGAAACGAAAGCGTCGCTGTTGAGGAATCCTAACTTCACGCTTTTGATTACACGTTTTTGCGCCCGAATGAGAAAAGCGTGCGGCAGATAAATCCGGAGGTAAAATTATGTCTAAGATGGTTGAAATAATCGGCGTTCGTTTTAAGGACGTGGGCAAAGTTTACTGCTTTGACCCGAATGGAATGAAAATAGAAAAGGCGCAGAAAGTCATTGTAGAAACCGCAAGGGGAATCGAGTGTGGCTTCGTTGCAATGGATAATCGTGAGATACCGGAGGAGCAGATTGTAAAACCGCTAAAAAAGGTTATCAGAATTGCTACCGAGGCTGATTTAAAAAGGGTAGAGGAGAATAAGAAGAAAGAGAAAGATGCTTTCAGAATCTGCCTTACAAAGATTGCTGCTCACGGTTTGCAGATGAAACTTGTTGACGTTGAATATACTTTTGATCAGAGTAAACTGATGTTCTACTTCACCGCTGATGGTAGAGTAGATTTCAGAGAACTTGTAAAGGATTTGGCGGCACAGTTTAAAACGAGGATTGAGTTACGCCAGATAGGTGTGCGCGACGAATCAAAAATGCTCGGTGGATTCGGTATCTGCGGCAGGCCGTTCTGTTGCAGTACGTTCCTCGGTGAGTTCCAGCCCGTTTCAATCAAAATGGCAAAGGAACAGGGGCTTTCTCTCAATCCCGCCAAGATTTCGGGAAACTGCGGCAGACTTATGTGCTGCTTGAAATATGAGCAGAATGCTTATGAGTATTTGCTCAAAATAACTCCCAAGCCGGGCGCCATAGTAACAACGCCCGACGGAAAGGGTACGGTTGTTGAGTCAAACCCCATTACAGGCAGACTCAAGGTATCCATTCATTCGCGCGCTAATGCCGCTCCGATAACTATTCACAGAAAGAGTGTCAAGATTGTAAAGGATGCTCATATTCGTGTAGATAAGGCAGAAATCGAAGCGCTTAAAGATATTGAATAATAAAAACGGAGGTTTTAATTATGCTTAGTAAAGAAAGAGTAACAGAAATTTTGAAGGAGTCAGGTGTGCTTTTGGAGGGACACTTCCTTCTCACTTCGGGCAGACACAGCAACAGATATTTGCAGTGTGCAAAGGTGTTCAGAAACACAAAGTACAGTGAAGAAGTTTGCGCCGATTTGGCTGAAAAATTTCAGGACAGCGATGTTCAACTCGTAATCGGACCTGCAATGGGCGCTGTTCAGATGGCTTATGAAGTAAGCCGTAGCCTCAAGGTTGAAAATTTCTTCACCGAGCGTGATGAAAACGGTGGAATGGTTCTTCGCAGAGGATTTGAAATTGCTCAGGGACAGAGAGTTCTTGTCGTTGAGGACGTAGTTACAACCGGTGGCTCTGTTAAAGAAGTAATCGAACTTGTAACAAGTCTTGGCGGCGTTGTTATTGGTGTTGGTTCAATCGTTGACCGTACAGGCGGCAATATTGATTTCGGTGTTCCGTTCAAAGCGGTTTACTCCGCAGACGTAGAGTCCTGGGAGGCTTGCGATTGCCCGCTTTGTAAGGATGGCGCAGGTGCACCGATTAAACCTGGCAGCAGAAAAATCAAATAGGGATTTTCTCAATGGGTACGGAATCATCTAACAAGAAACTTGGTCATTCTCACGGCGGTCACAGACAAAGACTCAAGCAGTTATTTCTCGATGAGGGTAATTTTGATAATTTTCAGCCTCATCAGGTGCTTGAACTGTTGTTGTACTACGTTATACCGCAGAGAGATACGAATGATATAGCGCATGCGTTGATAGATCGCTTCGGCTCGGTTGAAGCGGTACTTAACGCCAATGTGGATGAATTGCAAGAGGTTGCGTGGATAAAGCAGGAAGCGAGCACCTACCTGAAAGTTTTTGATGCGCTTGAGCGTTACAGAAGACTTAACAGCAACAAAGTGCCGACTAAACTGGACACGCCCGAAAAGGTTATTGAATATCTTAAACCCCGCTATTATGGCAAGAAGAATGAAGTTTCAATGATAACATGTGTTGACAGGAATTGTAACGTTATGGGATGCTACACTTTGCTGGAGGGGACGATTAATTTTACAAGTATCAACACAAGAAAAGTGCTTGAAACAACAATCAGGAGTAATGCACCCTGTGTAATCCTGTCGCACAATCACCCTGTCGGTTCTCCAAAACCGTCACAGACCGATGTTGAGTCAACGCGCTCCATTATCAGACTGTTGTCGCAGGTTGAGGTGAAAGTTATTGATCACGTAATTATTTCACCGACGGGTGAGTTCTCAATGGCTGAGTCACCGAGATATGCAATGATGTTCAAATAGCAAAAAACAGCGCAGCGGTATATTATGTACTGTTGCGTGTTTGATTGCGGAAATTATAAGTTGATAAGAGGGAATAACGATGAATAGCGTTAGCAGCGTATTGGACAGAGTAAAGAGAATACATTTTATCGGTATTGGCGGCGCAGGAATGTGCCCGCTTGCAGAGATATTGCATAGCAAGGGATATGAATTGTCAGGCTCCGATAATAACGAAACCGATACTCTGAAAAGGGTACGTGCGCTTGGAATTCCCGTAGCGATGGGGCAGAGGGCAGAAAATATCAACGGCGCGGAAATGATTGTTTACAGCGCCGCAATTATGAGTGATAATCCCGAACTTTGCGCCGCAAAGGCGAGCACGATTCCTACTTTTGAACGTGCCGAACTTCTTGGTGAACTTACAAGAAGATTTGATAACTGTGTTGCTGTTGCCGGTACGCACGGCAAAACAACCGTTACGTCTATGATAACGCAGATTATGCTCGGTGCAGGCCTTGACCCCACCGCAGTAATTGGTGGCAAATTGTCCGTAATCGGCGGCAACGGCAGGGTTGGCGAAACGGAGAATATGGTTTGCGAAGCGTGCGAGTTTGTTGACACGTTTTTAAGAATGTATCCTGACGTCAGCGTTATCCTTAACATTGACGAGGACCACCTCGACTATTTCAAAACGCTTGAGAATATTATAAAATCATTCCGTAGGTTTGCCGAAAAGACAACCCGCACACTTGTTGTAAACGGCGACGATGCCAATACTCTGAAGGCTATTGACGGGCTTGACAAAGAGGTAATAACGTTTGGTTTTGGCGATACAAACGATTATTATCCGCAGAATATTTCCTATGAGCGTTCAAAGGCTCGTTTCGACGTTGTTTACAAGGGCAAAACGCTCGGCAGAGTGAACCTTAACGTAATCGGTGAACATAATATTACAAATGCGCTTGCGGCTATCGCTTGCGCGGTGAAGAGCGGACTTATCTTTGAGGAAATTGTGCCGCATCTTGAGATGTTCACGGGCGCGGGCAGGCGTTTTGAGGAACTCTATAATAAAAATGGTATAACCATTGTCGACGACTATGCTCATCATCCCGAGGAGTTGCGCGTAACGCTTGAGGCGGCGATGAATATGGGTTATAACAATGTCTGGGCGGTATTCCAACCGTTTACTTATTCCAGAACAAAGATTTTGTTTGACGAATTCGTACAGGTGCTCAAAATACCGAACAAAGTTGTAATGTCGGAGATTATGGGTTCAAGAGAGGTTAATACCTACGGCGTTTATACAAGCCAACTTGCAGAGAAAATCCCCGGAAGTGTCTGGTTTGACGGCTTTGAGGAGATTGCCGACTACGTCGTCAAAAACGCAGAAAAGGACGATTTGATCATAACCCTCGGTTGCGGCGACATCTACAAAGCGGCAAAGATTATGATTGAAAAATTTGAAAACAGATAAAATAAAACACCTTGGAATTTTAATGTTCCAAGGTGTTTTTCATATTTTGATGTTTTTTATATGTTGTTTTAATATCAGGTTAATATACTGCGACAAAGAACGGTCGTCTTTTTCCGCTTCGCTTTTTACCTTTTCCAAAATGTCACTGTCAAGGGTAATGCTGATTTTTTCTTTCAAAGGTTTCAATATCATCACCTCTTCTATATTATACGACAAAATGCATAAATATATTGACAAGTAGGATAAAGTAGGATAAAATAGGACAAAAAGGTTAAACTTATTTAAAGGGGCGAGTATGGTGAATTATAAAAAAAATGAAAATGATGCACAAATAAGTGTGGTGTCAAAAAATATAAAAAAACATATTTGTAGAATTGTCGCTTCAATGGTGGCTGCTTTAATGATTTTTTCTCTGTGTGCTTGTGGTAGTAGAGGTTACGAGAAAGTTGTTAAAAATTATGTGAATTACATAAAACATTTCACTGTGATAGATGACAACTTGCGCTCTCTTGCGCCGGAAAGCTATTGGGACTCTTATGCTAAAGAATATGGATTTGAAGATGCAGATGCGTTTTTTGAAGGTGTGAAAGAAGGTATAGAGAAAGAATTGGAAGATCTCGTGTATAACGTTGATGTGGATTATGAAATTAGTCAGGAAGAAAAGCTTACATCAAGGGAACTTGAGAGAATTTGCGAAGAGATAGAAGATGAGTACGAAGAAATTTATCCAGAGTTTACTGAAGGTTATACTTTTAAGTTTAAAATGGAAGCAGTATTCACACTAGATTATGATGGTGACGGAAAAGCAAATACAGAAACCGAAAGTAAAACATACATAATAACAGCTGTAAAAATGAAAGGTAATTGGTATCTTATAGAGGACGGACGTTGGTTGGTAGATTCTTTATAGTTGATTTCTGAAATTAAAGATTGTGATTTTAAGTAAAGGGTATTTTTCAAACTTAAAACATTTGGTACAAATTAGTATGTGCTATGATGGAGAAACTGTAACCGATAGCGCAGATGCAATAAATTAGTGTGTTGCTGTCTAAATGAGAGGAGAGATATATTGTTATAGACGGTTGCTGGTTAATGGATGAATTTTTTAGATTATGGTTGTGGAGCAATAGTCTAAAATTAATAATCTGCATGCTGCAAAATACCTACATTTAGAGGTAAATATGACTATAACTAAAAATGTAATTAACAGAATTAACGCCATGATTTCTGATGAGCCACCCGAAAGTGGTGGTATTATCGGTGAGGGTGAGTTGGAGATTATAAGCGAGGTAATATTTGATGTACGCCAAGCGGTAACACCCTCGTATTGTTTTTATTCACCAAATGTTGAATTCTTGAATAGTAAAATTGAAGTTTGGCAGCGAGAAAACATACTTTTTAGAGGATTATTTCATACACATTTTGGAAATACAAGGAGCTTGTCTGTCGCAGATAAAAAATACATTATTGAAATAATGAATAATATGCCTGAATGTATACAATATCTGTATTTTCCTATATTTGTTTTGCCAGACAGGGAATTCGTTGTATACAAGGCGGAAAAAAATAATAATGGGTTGATAACTATAGTTCAAGATGGACTAACGATTGTTTGATTTTTGATGTTATCTTTTGGAGCTTAAAGATAATTAATATTTTTAGTGGGGGTAGATTTATAATGAAAGAAAATCAAAAGATTATTTTGCCTGAGGGTTGTTTTGAAGGCAATTGTGTAGATTGTGTATACGCAAATTGGAACGATAAGGATGGATATGGAAGGGTTCATTGTGATGGGCCGTATGGTGGATATAATAGACCGACGGACAGGAATGGTTGTTGGCACTGGAGAGGTTAGACTCATTTATAATATACTGATATGTATTTGTATATGTATATATTTTATGTGCCCTAAAAGAAGCATTTCAATTTAAAAAAGCCTGTCTTGCGACTGCAAGACAGGCTTTTTTAATTTTGATTAATCTTTTATGAACTTGTCGATTTCTTCAAAGATGTAATCGGTGTGGCTTTCAATGATACCATGTCCGCCGCCCTCGATTACAATCAATTTCGGATCGCAATGAGCAAGGTCCTGCATTGTAACCTCGGTCTCACCGGGAACAACGAATGTGTCCTTTGTTCCTCTGAAAATGAGGATCGGGCAGTTGATCTTCTTGGTCTCGTTGGAGCCTTCACCGAAGATTGTTTCTCTGTCTGAAATGTTGAACTTACAAACGGAGAATGCTGCGCGTACAAAGTCACGCTGTTTTGCAGACTCTTTTGCGTAGATAACTGCTTTATCATGCTCGATTTCATACGGTGTGTAAAGATAGTTCTTTACAGTATTTACAAGGAAATCAAACATAATCGGCAAGTTGAACGGCTGCATATTCTGATAGATAACGCCAAAGCCGTTTCTGTCAATGTATTTGCCGTTCTTGGGCATAATGTCGGTATAAAGTGCAAAGAAGCCCTGAGTTGAACCGTTTGCAAGCATAATGATCTTTTCAACGGATTCGGGGAACATAACGGTGAACTGCATTGCTACAGTACCGCCGAGGGACCAACCGCAGAGGATGCACTTTTCAACGCCGATAGCGTCAAGGAAGTATTTGAGGTCCTGAGCGTAATCCTTTGTTGTCTCAATGGGCTTTTTGTTGGTTGTCTCACCAAATGCTCTGAGGTCGGGAGCATATACTGTGTACTCATCCTCGGGGAATTTCTCCATAAGCACCTTCATATAAAGTGAAGATGCGAAGTTACCGTGGATCATAAGAACAACTTTGCTGCCAACGCCGCACTGACGGTAGAACATTCTCTCGCCATTGGGGAGCATAACTTTGCCTGTAGTAACCTTTGCCGGCATAATTTTATCCTCCAGTCTTAATTACTTCTTTTTTGGGGGAAGAACAACAGCCTTTCCTGCAACAACCTTTTCGCCTTTTTCGTTTACAGCGATTGTGTCAAAAACAACGCGGTTTTTCTCAACGATGATTTCAGCAACTGTAGCGATAGCAGTGATTTTCTCACCGATGAAAACGGGCTTGAGGAACTTGAGTTCCTGAGAAAGGTAGATTGTACCTTCACCGGGGCAGAGTGTACCAAGGATTGTGGAGAAGAAAGAGCCTGTGAGCATGCCGTGAGCGATTCTCTGGCCGAACATGCTGTTCTTAGCGTATTCTTCGTTGAAGTGAACGGGGTTGTAGTCACCGGAAGCAGCGCCGAAAGCGTCGATCATTTCAGGTGTAATTGTTCTCTCAAATTTGGTTTCCTGACCAATTGAGAGTTCTTCAATAGTAATGCTTGCCATTTTAAAAACCTCCAAAATTGATTTTAAGATAAAATATCATTTTATACCAAAATTCGAGGAAGGAGCCTTCCTCGAATTTTGTAAAAATTTAAGTTATGTTAATTAAGCGCGCTCAATGATTGTAGCAACACCCATACCGCCACCTACGCAGAGAGTAGCAAGACCGTATTTGTCCTGTCTTCTGTTGAGTTCGTAGATGAGGGATACGAGGATACGACAGCCGGAAGCACCAACCGGGTGACCGAGAGCGATAGCACCACCGTTAACGTTGAGCTTGGACTTGTCAAAGCCAAGTGTGTTACCAACAGCGAGGGACTGAGCAGCGAATGCCTCGTTAGCTTCGATGAGGTCGATGTCAGCGAGGTCGAGGTTAGCCTTAGCAAGAACTTTCTTTGTAGCGTCGATCGGGCCGATACCCATGATTGACGGATCTACACCAGCGCTTGCGCCCTGAACGAAACGAGCGAGGGGCTTAACGCCGAGTTCTGCAGCCTTCTCAGCGGACATAACAACGATTGCAGCAGCACCGTCGTTGATACCGGAAGCGTTAGCAGCAGTAACTGTACCGTTTTCCTTAACGAATGCGGGTTTCAAGCCGGAAATGCTCTCAACTGTAACACCGGACTTCGGGAACTCGTCCTTGTCAAAGATAACTGTGCCTTTTCTTGTCTTGATTTCAACCGGAACGATTTCATCAACGAACTTACCAGCAGCCTGAGCAGCCTCACACTTGTTCTGGCTCCATGCAGCGAATTCATCCTGAGCCTCACGTGTGATGCCCCACTGTGTAGCAACCTTCTCAGCGGTGATACCCATGTGGTAGCCTTCGAATGCGTCTGTAAGTGCGTCGTAAACCATGGAGTCAACGATCTTCTTGTCGCCCATACGAGCGCCGAAACGTGCGTCTCTTGTGATGTACGGAGCCATGCTCATGTTCTCCATACCACCTGCAACGATGATGTCAGCCTCACCAGCAGAGATGAGAGCAGCAGCAAGGTTGATAGCCTTAAGACCGGAACCACAAACGTTGTTGATTGTGAAAGACGGAACTTCCTGCGGGATACCTGCGTAGATAGAAGCCTGACGAGCAACGTTCTGACCAAGACCAGCCTGGATAACGCAACCCATGATTACTTCGTCAACCTGCTCCGGCTTTACGCCTGCACGGTTGAGGGCTTCCTTAATAACGATGCTGCCGAGTTTTGCAGCGGGTGTGGATGCGAGTGTGCCGCCGAAACTACCCATTGCGGTACGCACTGCGCCTGCTAAAACGATTTCTTTCATTTTGCTTTGCCTCCTAAATTAACTTAAGTCATAATTCTTAATATTGCGAATAAGACTTTACCAACTAATTATAACACTGTGAAAAATATTGTCAATTACATTTTATAATATTTTTCACTAAAATGTTTGTATATATGGTATAAAACGGCATTTGAAGGCATAAAAAGGGAGGGCTCGGGTAAAATCCTTTGGTAAATATGCCATAATTACTTTATTATAGGTATACATACTTCTTTTTTAGAAATAAAAGGTTACAATTTTGTAAATATTGTGATTTCGGGCGCGTCTAAAAGGAAAAAATTGGGGAAAAAACCGAAAAAAAGATGAAAATTAATTCTAAAATGGAACGAAAACACCATAATTTAACAAAAAGTTCAAAAAGTTTTGTGTATTTTTCACAAAAAAAGGGATAATTTTTATTTGTTTTAATGGTAATTGATTTTGGATATTGACAATTTTGGCAAAAAAACTTAAAATATTGGAGATGATATTATAAGTTCGGCATTAAACAAGGAGCCGCACGGCGTTTGACATTGTGTGACTTTTCGTTTGTTGCGACAGACGATTATCATAATAATTTATTTTATCGGAGGAATGTATCATGAAACTCGAAGGAAAAGTAGCAGTCGTAACTGGCGGCGCAAAAGGTCTCGGCGCATCCATGGCACAGTTGTTCGCTAAGGAAGGCGCAAAGGTAATCGCAGTAGATATGGGCGAAATGTCCTACACATGCGAAAATGTAGAGGGCTACCAGCTCAACGTAACAGACGTAGAGGCTTGCCAGAAGTTCTACGACTACGCAATGGAAAAGTACGGCAAGATTGATATCCTTATCAACAACGCTGGTATCACACGTGACGGTATGACAAGAAAGATGACAGACGACATGTGGAACCTCGTTATCGACGTTAACCTCAAGGGCGTATTCAACCTTACACGTCTTATCGGACCCCAGATGGAAGACAAAGGCTCCGGCGCAATCGTAAGCATCTCTTCTGTAGTAGGTGTATTCGGTAACGTTGGTCAGGCTAACTACTCTGCTACAAAGGCAGGCGTAATGGGTCTTACAAAGACATGGGCAAAAGAGTTTGCACGTAAGGGCGCTAACGTAAGAGTTAACGCAATTGCTCCCGGTTACACAATGACAGATATCCTCAAGACAGTACCGCAGGATCTTCTCGACAAGTTTGCTAAGATGACAATGCTCGGTCGTCTTGGTCAGCCCGAAGAAATCGCTAGCGTTGCATTGTTCCTCGTAAGCGACGATTCTTCTTACATCACTGGTCAGGTAATCCAGGTTGACGGTGGTATGCGTCTCTAATATTATTTAGACCGCAAGGTTTAAGTAACATCTTAAATTCAAACAGAGAGGTTCGTGTTTAAAATGTGCGAAAAAATTAATGTTGGTATCGTAGGTACCGGTATTTATATTCCGGAGCACAGAATGACAGCGGCAGAAATCGCTGCTGCAACGAACGGAATATGGTCTGAAGAGGCAGTTGCTAAGAAACTTGGTATCGTTGAAAAGAGCATTCCGGGTCCCGGAATGGAAGACGGTACACAGGAGATGGGCGCAAAGGCTGCTCTCGATTGCCTTAAGAATACCGGCGTAGATCCGCTTGACATCGACGTAATCCTTTGCATCGGTGAAGAGTGGAAAGAATATCCGCTTACAACTTCCGCTTTGTACATCCAGGATCGCATTGGTGCTACAAACGCGTGGGGTATTGACGTTCAGAACCGTTGCTGTACATGTGTATCTGCAATGAAGATTGCAAAAGATATGCTTATCGCAGACGATACAATCGATACAATTATGGTTGTTGGTGGTTACCGTAACGGCGACTTCGTTGACTATACAGATAAAGATATGTCCATGATGTTCAATCTTTCTGCAGGCGGCGGAGCTATCATTTTGAAGAAGAATTACAATAAGAATCTTCTTTTGGGTTCACATATCATCGCTGACGGTTCACTTGCTCGTACAGCAGGTGTAGAAATCGGTGGTATCGCTAACCCGTATACACCCGAAAATCTCGCAGAGGGTATGAAGTCTCTCAGACTTCTCGATCCCGTTGCAATGAAGAACAGACTTAACGAAGTATCTATGCCCAACTGGTATAAATGTATCGATAAGTCCTTCGAGAAGGCTGGCATCGACAAGAGCGAACTCGGCTACCTCGCAGTTCTTCATATGAAGCGTTCTGGCCACGATAGCATGGTTGAGAGCCTCGGTCTTAAACCCGAGCAGTCAATTTATCTCGAAAACTATGGCCACGTTGGACAGGTTGACCAAATTCTCTCATTGCATCTTGCAGTGCAGGAAGGAAAGGTAAAAGACGGAACAGTTATCAGCATGATCGCTGCAGGTATCGGTTATGTTTGGTCTGCTAACGTCATTAAGTGGGGTGAAGCGTAAGTATGCAAATTTTCATAAATATTATCGCCTCTGGTCTTAATACATGTGGAATTTATGCTCTTGCGGCACTTGGAATTATCCTTATTTACAGAACATCCGACACCACAAACTACTCTCAGGGTACAATCAGCACGTTTGGCGCTTACATTGGTGCCTGGGTTTCCGGATTGATTGTTGACCCCATTGAGAAGTATATGCTTTCGTACGAGACGTCAAGAGCGGCTGGCCTTTCTCCCGCTGATTGTGAGGCTGCTGCTGAGGCGTTGGGTATTGCAAAGCCTGGTTCTATAAGTTCGTTGTTCATTAAGTACACCGAAGATGGCTATATGGATGGCTATTATGGTTGGGCAGTTGCTATCGTTTCAGCAATCATTGCAATGATTTGTGCAATTGTAATCGGTGTTCTTATTGACAGAATCATCATTTCAAGAGCGAGACACTCCAATCCGCTCACAAAGCAGATTATTACTCTTGGTTTGATTTCTGTATTCTTGGGTCTTTCCACCGCAGTATTCGGTTCCGTAAGACAGTACAGATTCTTCAAGTTTGCTCCCGGTACTGTAAAGATTGCCGGCGCAGACGTTGCTTGGTCCTACGTTGCAAACATTGCAATTTGCGTTGTTATCATCGCAATTATGTTTACAGCATTGATCAAGACAAAGTGGGGTCTCTCTGTTCGCGCAACTGCTTCAAACGAAATGGTTGCTCGTATGATGGGTATTCCCACACCGATTATTACGATGGTATCTTGGGCTATTGCTGCAGCAGTTGGTACTTTGGCAGCGCTCATGTACGCTCCTACAACAACACTTGACACCTCATTGATGAACTCAATTCAGGTTATCTCGTTGCTTGCTTGTGTATTGGGCGGATTTGAGACCTTCCATGGTCCGATTATCGCAGCGTGTATCATCGCATTGTTCAAGTCACTCGTTCAGTTCTACGGCGGCGACTTGATCGGCAGTTACATTGAAGCTGTCACATACGCATTCGTTCTCGTTCTTATGCTTATCAGACCTCAGGGCTTGTTCGGCAAAAAGATCGTTAAGAAAGTTTAAGGAGGGTGGATTTTTATGCAGACACAGTACAAGAATAAATTTACCGCCCTTTTCTGGAGAAACCTTCCCTACTTTGGTTACGCTGCTTTCGGTATCGTATTCATCGCGTTGGTTCTCCTTGATGTATTCTCTGTATCACAGGTTGCGCTCCTCGGTGGTAACCACATTCCTTACGCTATCGCAGCGCTCGGAATTAACCTTCTCTTAGGTTACGCAGGACTTGTATCTCTCGGTACAGCAGGCTTTATGGGACTTGGTGCTTACCTTACAATCTTCTTTATGGTTGACCTTAACTGGTCCTTCATAATGGCGCTTGTAGCATCCGTTACATTCTGTGTAATCGTTGGTTTGCTCACTGGTTTCATCGCTTGCCGTGTAAGTGGTTGGTACCTTGCTATCGCAACTCTCGCAATCGCAGAGATGCTCAGAAACATCTTCTCAAAACTCAAGGTCATCACAGGTGGTGACGAAGGTAAAGCAGGTAGACTTCCTTTTAAGTATCTTTTCGGTAATGAAGAAGTACCTTTCACAGAGAAGCACATGCTTATCCTTATGATTATTGTTCTTACAATCATCATGATTTTCACACTCAGATTGTTCAAGAGTTACTATGGTAGAGCAATGCTCACCATGAACGGCAGTGAGCCTGCTGCTCAGACAATGGGTGTAAACCTTACAAAGTACCGTTTGCTTGCATTTGCTATCAATACTGCATACGTTGGTATCGCAGGTGTATTCTATGCAACTGCATCCAATACTGCTTTCGTAACGCCGACAAAGTGGCTCCTCTTCCTCTCATTGAACCTCTTCGCTGTTGTTATTATCGGTGGTTTGTGTTCAATTTCAGGTACGTTGATCGGTACATTTATTATGTACACACTTGTAGATATGTGGCTTAAGACTCTCTGGCAGGGTATTGAGAACTTCATCTACATCTTGTCCGGTGTTCTTATCATCGTTGTTTCTGTTTTCTGGCCGGGCGGAATTATCGCTTTGTTTATCAAACTCAAGTTTGCTATTATCAAGTGGAATTACAAGCGTAAGGCAAAGAAACTTTATGCAAAGATGCAGGCTGCAGGAATGAACCCGATGGGAGGAGGAACTTCAAATGAAAACTAAGAGAATTGAATTTGTAGAGTCCCCCAACCGTAACTTAGTGTTCTGGTTCTTCAGCATTTTTACAGCACTCGGACTTTTCATTGCAAAGATGAATCCGCTTTCCAATGTATTCTATGCTTACAGTGAGAAAGCATCTGATTTTATTGGTCAGCCCGGTAAAATCTTGTGGACAAAAGAATACATCAAGTCTCTTATTGACTTCATCTCTGATCCTTCCTCTTTGAGCGTTGAGTTCTCTGAGTATCTTGCAGAGTATGAGTGGCTTGGTGGATTGTTTGCAACTTATAAGACGATTTCTTATTTGCTTACTGCTGCTTTTGCACTTCTTATCGTTGGTGTTATCATCACTTTCTTTAAGAAACTCAGACCGGCAGGCGTTATCGTTTCCGCTATTTCTTCCATCGGTTTGATTGTTGGTTCTATCTGGAGCATCGTTATGGTGACATCTGCAAACAAGAACTACGAGATCCTCCCGATTGAAGTAAGCAAGAGAGTGTCTGACTATTTCCAGATTAAAACACCCTCTGCTGCATGGCTTGTTCTTTTCTTTGCTATTGCTGTGTTTATCTCTGCTCTTTCACTCCTCGGAGTATTTAAGGCAATCAGAAACGCTGGCCGTAGCGCAGAAGAATCCGCTTTGATCAGCACAATTGAGAGAATTAAAGTTATTGACAACAGAGTTTCTGCACTCGGTCTTCAGATTGCTTCTTACGAGGCAAAGAATGCTGAAAAGTACCAGCTCAGAATTGCAGCGCTTAATGAAGAAATTGCTACCTTGAAAGAGGAAAAAGCAGACATTATCGCAAGCAATAAGGAGAAATCCCTTGAAGATATGAGCGGCGATCTTGTACTCGATATCAAGAACCTCTCAATCCGTTTCGGCGGTCTTAAAGCAGTTGACGACCTCTCATTCGACATTAAGGAGAAAGAGATCTACGGTCTTATCGGTCCTAACGGTGCTGGTAAAACAACTGTATTTAACTGTATCACACAGTTCTATCATCCGAACGAGGGTACCGTACTCTTCAGAACAAATAAGGGTAACGTAGAAGACCTTGTTGGACAGAAATCACATAACATCATTTCAAAGGGCTTGGTAAGAACGTTCCAGAACGTTGAACTTACAAAGACACTTTCCATCATTGATAACGTTATGATGGGTGCGCATATCAGATTTAAGAGTGACCTCTTGTCCGTAATGCTCCACCTTCCCAACGCTTACAAAGAGGAAAATGCTCTTCGTGCTAAGGCAGAAGGTATCCTTAAGAGCCTCGGTCTTTACGAGATTAAGGATATGTTCGTTGCAGGCCAGCCTTACGGTGTTATGAAGAAAGTTGAACTTGCAAGAACTCTTATGAGTGACCCGAAACTCATCATCCTCGATGAGCCGGCTGCAGGTCTTAACGATTCTGAAACAATCGGTCTTATCGATATCATTAAGACCATTCGTGACGAATACGATTGTGCTATCTTGCTCGTTGAGCACGATATGCGTTTCGTAAATAACGTTTGTGACCGTATCTGCGCAATCTGCTTCGGTAAATTGCTTGCAATCGGCACACCTGAAGAGATTCAGAAAAATGAGGCTGTTCAGGAAGCATATCTCGGAAAGGCGGATGATTAATAATGGATGCTTTAGTTCTTAAAGATTTAAAAGTTAGTTATTACTTGATCGAAGCCTTGAAGGGTATTAACATTACAGTTCCCGAGGGCAAGGTAGTTGCTCTCCTTGGTTCAAACGGTGCCGGCAAGACAACAACACTTAAGAAGATTTCCGGTGTTATTCCCGCTTCCGGCGGTTCCGTTGAATTCTACGGTGAGGATATTACCAAGTGGTCTGCAAACAAGATCGCAAGAGCAGGTATTGCTCAGTCCCCCGAAGGAAGACTTATTTTCCCCGACCTTACAGTTGAAGAGAATCTTCGCGTAGGTGCTTACACTTTGAAGGACAAGGCGCAGATACAGGCAAACTTTGACCGTGTATATCGCTATTTCCCTGTTCTTCTCGAGCGTAAGACCCAGGTTGCTTCAACTCTCTCCGGTGGTGAGCAGCAGATGCTTGCTATCGCAAGAGCGTTGATGGCTAGCCCGAAGGTACTTCTCCTTGACGAGCCGTCTTTGGGTCTTGCTCCGCTTATCGTTGCTGAAATTTTCCGTATTATTCAGGAAATTCAGAAAGAGGGCACAACCGTTCTCATCGTTGAGCAGAACGCTCTCCAGACTTTGAAGATTGCAGACTATGCATACGTTCTGGAAGTTGGTAAGATCTCAATGGAAGGCACAGGAAAGGAACTTCTTTCCAACCCGCTCCTCGTCGAAGCATATCTCGGCGGTGGCGAATAATAATTATTTATTAGTCGGCTGTGATGCACAAGCATCATAAAAATAAAAACCGAAATTAAATGGAGGTAATTCAAATGAAAGTCAAAAGAATTCTCAGTTTGGTATTGGTTCTCATTATGGTTGCTGCACTCTTCGTAGGTTGCGGCGATAAGCCTGATGGCCAGACCACAACAACAACTGACAAAGTTGTAACAGAAAACCCGGGTAACCTCAATGGCGTTATCAACGAAGAGAGAAAAGTAACAATTTCTAACTACGCTGTTAACACAGAAACTTACGAGATTGGCGCTAAGGAAGACAGAGAAGTAACTTTCAAAGGCACAATCAAAATCGGTAACACCGCTGCTACAACAGGTGCATTCGCTGCTGTAGGTGTTCCCTTCAATCAGGGCCTCGAGGCTTACATCAACGCTATCAACTTCAACGGCGGTATCGATGGTGACTTCGCTGCTGGCAAGAAGGGCTACTACATCGAGTTCACACACTACGATGATAACTTTGACGCTGCTACAGGTTCTTCTTACACAAAGAAGCTTGTAGAAGAAGATAAGGTATTCGCACTCGTTGGTCACTTCGGTTCTCCGACAGTAGGTGCTACAATCGACTACATCAAAGAGAAGGGCGTTATCGCTTGTTACTTCGCTTCCGGTGTTGGCACACTCTTCAACACAGAGGCTGATGCTGTCGAGAACGGTTCCACACTCTTCCCCGTACAGCCGATTTACACAACAGAGGGTAGAATCATCGTTGCTAGAATCCTTGAGCAGTATCCGGATGCAAAGAAGATCGGTGTTATCTTCACATCTGACGAGGCTGGCGTAGGTCTTAGAGACGGTGCTAAGGCTCAGATCGAGGCTCTCGGCGCTGGTTACGAGTGCGTTCTCTCCGAGACAACTTCTGACGCTGCTGACTTCACACCTGCTGTAACTAAGGTTGCAGATTGTGATGCTATCGTTATCGCTTCTATCCAGAAGGGCGTAGTAAGTATCCTCAAGGCTATGATCACAAACGGCGTATTCAAGCCGGCATTCACAACTTACTCTGTAGCAGCTGCTCAGACTCTTACTGACATCAAAGCTGACTACGATACACTTGCTGAAGAGAATAAGTTCCCGATCTACGCTAACGCTTGGTTGTCTTCTACTGACGTAGAGGCTTACCTCGCATTCTGCGAAGACATTATGGCTTTCTCTGGCTCTAACGAAACAATCAACAACTCCTACGCAATGGCTGGTTGGATTTCTGCAACTATCTTCTGCGAAGGTCTTGAGAGAATCGTTGAGGCAGGCAAAGAGATCACAACTTTAAACTTCGTTGAGGCTATGGAATCTGAGAAGATCGTTCTCAAGATGGGCTCCAGCTCCACAGGTGACTCTACACTCGATTACGCTGATGGCTACAGAATCGGTACAACAACCATGTCACTCCTCAAGAACAACGATGCTTGTAACGCATTCGAAGAGGCTGCTGGTATGAAGAACTTCCTCGACTTCATGAAGTCCGGTGACATCAACGATATCAAATAATTAAGATTTAATAAGTCTTAATAAATCCTCAAACAAAGGGGCGGGCTCTGCCCGTCCCTTTAAAACTTTTTTAAAAAGGCTATCCCTTTAAATGTAAAATACTGGAGGTATCCAAATTGGATTACAAAAATAAGGTTATTACCGTTCAGCAGGCGCTGGATATGGTAAAGTCCAACGACCAGATCGTAACAGGACTTGCTGCTGCAGAAGCACGCGCATTTATGTCCGAACTTCACACAATCGCTGATAAAGTAACAAACGTTACTGTAAACAACTGTCTCCCGCAGGGAAATTATGAGTTTTTCTTGAATCCGGAATATAATAAGTCTTTCAACGTTGACGGTTGGTTCTATTGCCCCTCAATGAGAAAGGCTCATGATATGGGTGTAGCATCCTTTATTCCTAACCATCTTCACTTGGCAGGATCAAAGCGCCTTGCTCACATTAAACCCAATATATACATTGGTACAGCATCAATGCCCGATAAGCATGGCTTCGTTTCTCTTTCCACAGGTAACACCTATGAGAGAAAAATGATTGAGGCTGCTGATATTTCTATTCTCGAAATTAACCCCAATATGCCGAGAACTTTCGGTGACGTTCAGATTCACATTGATGATATTGATTATCTTATTGAGTGTGATTACCCGATTTCTACAATTCCGGACGTTCCGTTCACAGAGAAGGATGAGAAGATCGGTAAGATCATCGCTGAAATGGTAAATGACGGCGACTGCATCCAGCTCGGTATCGGCGGTATCCCGAACGCTGTTGCTGCTTCCCTTAAGGGCAAGAAGAACCTCGGTGTTCACACTGAGATGCTCACAAGCGGAATGGTTGAACTTGCTAAACTTGGCGTAATCAACGGTAAGTGCAAGCAGGTTAATAAGGGCCAGATGGTTTGTACATTTATGCTCGGTAATCAGGAACTCTATGATTATGCTGATGACAACCCGTCAGTTCTCGTTCTCGATGGTGGTTACGTAAACGATCCGTACGTTATTGCTAAGAACGATAATATGGTTTCTATCAATACAACTCTTGAAATCGACCTCACAGGTCAGTGCTGCTCCGAGTCCATCGGTAGCAAGCAGTTCAGTGGTACAGGCGGACAGGCTGACACAGCAATTGGCGCTCAGAACTCCAAGAACGGACGTTCCATCATCGCTCTTTACTCAACCGCTATGGTTAAGAACAAGGCAACAGGTGAGCGTGAAGAGGTTTCCAAGATCGTTCCGATCCTGAAGCCCGGCGCAATCGTATCTTTGTCCAGAAACGATGTTGACATCGTTGTAACAGAGTACGGTGCAGCGCATCTTCGCGGAACAACAATCAAGGAGAGAGTGGAAGCTCTTATCGCAATCGCTCATCCGAACTTCCGTGAGCAACTCCGCAAGGATGCAATCGCATACGGAATCATCGCTGACAGAGCATAATTTTTACAGAAAGGTCGTAAACAACTATGTTTAACGCAAAAATTACAGGTACAGGTATGTATGTACCGAAAAATTTGGTAACAAATGCTGATATCGAAGCAATCACAGGTAAATCACTTGAGAAGTTTGCTGAAAGAATCGGTATTAAGCAGAGATACGTTACAGGTCCGGACGAGAGCACAGCAGATATGGCTACTTATGCTGGCCAGAACGCTATTGCTAACGCTGGTCTGAAAGCGGAAGATATCGATTTGGTTGTTGTTGCAACCGATACACCGGAGTATGTAACTCCTCCGACCGCTATCGTTGTTCAGGGCAGACTTCAGGCTGTAAATGCAGGTGCATTTGACATCAACGGCGCTTGCTCCGGTTTCGTTGCTGCTTACGACGTTGTTTCCAGAATGGTAATGAGCGGTGGTTACAAGAACGCTCTTCTCATCGGTGTTTACAACATGACAAAGTTTGCTGACAAGACTGATGCTATCTTCGCTGATGGCGCAGGTGCTGTTGTTATTTCTCAGACAGAAGAGGATGCTGGCTTTATGGCTTCTTACCTCTACGCTGACGGTACACAGTACGACTTCTTGGGCATCTACGGTGGCGGTGCTAAGTACCCGATCCAGAAACCCGAGAACGTTGATCAGCTTTACAACAACACACTTACTTCTCTCAAGCCGCTTCCGGGTGACAGAAACGTAAAACTCTGGCCGGTAGTTGTTAAGACTTTGCTTGACAAGAAAGGCCTTGAGTACAAGGATATCGACTTTGTAATCTTCACACAGATCAACAAGTCCGTTATTCTTCAGGTTATGGATATCCTCGGTCTTCCGGTTGAGAAGACAATTTGCGTTATGGATAAGTACGGATACACAGGCTCAGGTTGTATTCCGATTGCTCTCCATTCAGCAGTTGAAGAGGGTAAAATCAAGAAGGGTGACAACGTGGTATTGGTTGCTTCCGGTGCTGGCTTGGCTGTTGCTTCTGCTTTGATGAAGTGGTAATTCCTTTGGTGAATTCGATACTTGATTAACCGATAAAATTTTTTAGGGACAGGAGTTTTGCGCTCTTGTCCCTAAATTGCGGATAAGATTTACTATAATTTTGAATAAAATTTTGATAAATTTTTGCAATATTTTAAATAAGTCTACAAAATATAAAGAAATAGCAGAAAAAACACAATTTTACAGTTGTTTTTAGGAAATAAGGACTTGTTTTTTTATAAGAAAAGTGATATTATTTTATGGATAGCAAAATTCTTAGTCGGCCTCTTTTGAATACAAACAAATTCTTCTGCTCAGTGAAGTGGAGCAGAATGGTTTGCTTGTATTCATTGGGGCAAAATGCTATGAATAAAAATAACGGAGGGAAACTTGATGGATTTTAATCTTACAAAACAGCAGGAAATGGTTCGCACCACTGTTAGAGCTTTTGCAACAGATATCGTTGCTCCCAAAGCAGCAGAGGTTGACGCGAATGATCGCTTCCCGGTAGAGACCGTTGAGCTTATGGCTAAGTACGGTATGCTCGGAATTCCGTTTCCGACAGAGTACGAAGGTGCAGGCGGCGACACACTCAGCTACATCATCACAGTTGAGGAACTTTCAAGAGCTTGCGCTACAACAGGCGTTATCGTAAGCGCACACACTTCACTTTGCATTAACCCGATTTATCAGTTTGGTACACCCGAGCAGAAGGCAAAGTATTTGCCCGACCTCTGCGCAGGCAGAAAGCTCGGCGCTTTCGGTCTTACAGAGCCGAACGCTGGTACAGACGCAGCTGGTCAGCAGACAGTTGCAGAGCTCGTTGATGGCAAATGGATCCTCAACGGTTCAAAAGTATTTATCACAAACGGCGGATATGCTGACGTTTTCGTTGTTTTCGCTATGACAGACAAGTCAAAGGGCGTTAAGGGCATCACCGCTTTCATCGTTGAGAAGGAATTCAAAGGCTTCTCAATCGGTAAGACTGAGCACAAACTCGGTATCAGAGGTAGTTCTACAACAGAACTTATCTTTGAAAACTGTGAAGTTCCCGCTGAGAACCTTCTCGGTACAGTAGGTAAGGGCTTCTCAATCGCAATGCAGACTCTTGATGGCGGCCGTATCGGTATCGCTGCTCAGGCTCTCGGTATTGCACAGGGCGCTTTCGATGAGGCTATTAAGTACTCTAAGGAGCGTAAGCAGTTCGGCAAGCCGATCAGCAAAAACCAGGGTCTCCAGTGGATGATGGCTGATATGAAGGTTCGCCTTGAAGCAGCTCGTCACCTCGTTTACCATGCAGCATGTCTTAAGGATGAGAAGAAGCCGTTCGGCACAGAGGCAGCAATGGCTAAACTTTACGCAGCAGAAGCAGCAATGTACATCACAGAGAAGGCAGTTCAGATCCACGGCGGTTACGGTTACACACGTGAGTACCCGGTTGAGCGTATGATGCGTGATGCTAAGATTACCGAAATCTACGAGGGTACTAGCGAAGTACAGCGTATGGTAATCGCTGGCAGCATTCTTAAGTAATTGGAGGGCGAAACGAATGAATATTATTGTATGTGTTAAGCAGGTACCGGATACCGCAGAGGTTAGAATTGACCCTGTAAAGAAGACACTTATCCGTGACGGCGTACCGAGCATTATCAATCCTGACGATAAGAACGCTCTTGAGGCTGCTCTTAAGATTAAGGATGCTGATAAAGACGTAAAAATCACAGTTGTATGTATGGGACCCCCTCCGGCAGAGGTTGCTCTTCGCGAGGCTCTCGCAATGGGCGCAGACGAGGCTTACCTCGTTTCCGGTCGTGAGTACGGCGGTTCTGATACTTGGGCAACAAGTAACATCATTTCCGAGGCTATTAAGTACATCGGTAACTACGACATCGTATTCTGCGGCCGTCAGGCTATCGACGGTGACACCGCTCAGGTTGGCCCGCAGATTGCTGAGCGTCTTGACCTCCCGCAGATCACTTACGTTCAGGATATTAAGATGGATGGTGACAAGATCACTGTTCAGAGAGCGCTCGAGGATGGCTACCAGGTTATCTCTGTTAAGACACCTTGCTTGCTCACATGTATCAAGGAACTTAACGAGCCCCGTTATGCTTCCATCCCCGGTATCTACACAGCTTACCAGAAGGAAGTAAAAGTTCTTTCCCAGAACGAGCTCAACATCCCCGCTGACCGCATCGGTCTTACAAGTTCTCCGACAAATGTACATGATACATTTACAGCAGAGACAAAGGGCGCTGGCGTTGTTCTCACAGGTTCCGAGAAGGAAGTTTCCGTTGCTCTCGTTGAGAACCTCAAAGCAAAGCACGTTATTTAATCTGGAGGAGGACTAAAAATGGGCGTTAAAATTATTAATGAAAAATGCGTAGGCTGCGGCATGTGCGTAAAAGCATGTCCGGTTGGCGCAATCTCTATGGTAGATAAGAAGGCTGTAATCGATTACGATAAGTGTACATCTTGCGGCGCTTGCGTAGCAAAATGTAAGTTCAAGGCTATTGAGTCTGACGCAGTAGCAGCAGAGGCTCCGAAGAAGGATCTCAGCGCTTACAAGGGCGTATGGGTATTTGCTGAGCAGCGTGAAGGCGTTGTTATGCCTACAACATTTGAACTCCTCGGCGAAGGCCGTAAACTCGCTGATTCACTCGGTGAGGAACTTTCCGCTATTATTCTTGGCGATAAGGTTGAAGGACTTGCTGCTGACCTCTTCGCTTACGGCGCAGACAACGTAATCGTTGCTGAGGATGCTCTCCTCGGAACATACACAACTGACGCTTACACAACAGTTCTTGATCAGGTTATCAATGATATGAAGCCCGCAATCGTATTGATCGGTGCTACAAATATCGGTCGTGACCTTGGCCCGAGAATTGCTGCTCGTCTTAACACAGGTCTTACAGCTGACTGTACAAAACTCGAGATAGATCCTGAGAGAAGAATCATTCTCCAGACTCGTCCCGCATTCGGTGGTAACTTGATGGCTACAATCATCACTCCGAACCATCGTCCCCAGATGTCAACTGTTCGTCCCGGAGTTATGCAGAAGATGGCTCGCGATGATTCCAGAACTGGTAAGATTGTTAAGGCTAACTTCACAATCAAGGCTGACGATATCAGAACAGTTGTTGAGGAAACAGTAAAGGCTATGAAGCAGACTGTTAACCTCGTAGAAGCAGAAGTTATCGTTGCTGGTGGCCGTGGCGTTGGCAAGGCTGAAGGCTTCAAACTCCTCGAGGAAGTTGCAAATGAACTCGGCGGTGTTGTAGGTTCTTCCCGTGCATGTGTTGACGCTGGTTGGATCAGTGCTGATCATCAGGTTGGCCAGACAGGTAAAACTGTTCGTCCGAAACTCTACATCGCTTGTGGTATCTCTGGTGCAATTCAGCACCTTGCTGGTATGACAAACAGCGGATGCATCGTTGCAATCAACAAGAGCGCAGATGCTCCGATTATGAAGGTTGCTGATTATGCAATCGTTGGAGACCTTTACAAAGTTCTCCCCGCACTTCTTGACGAACTTAAGAAGTAATATAGCCTAAACACTAAAGAAAAGGCACTCAGATCGCTAATGTTTTGAGTGCCTTTTTGAATTTTTAAAAATCAAGGGGTTGATTTTTTGAAAACGTTGCTGTTAGTACCTCCTCAATGGCACCCGGTAAACCCTCATCTTGCGGTTCCGCTATTGTCAGGTCAACTTAACGCTAACGGTTTTGAGTGTGTTGGATGCGATTTGAACGTCGAGTTTTACGACTATGTTTTGAATCGTAGTTTTATTGAGAAGACGGTATTAAAAGTCAAAGAACTTTATGAGGAATTTTCAACGTTCTTTGCCGATAACGAATACGATAAAAACAAAATTGATGAGTATCCTATTGAGATAAAATCAAAACTAATAAAATATCTCACAATAAAGGAATATATAGAAAATAAGGCAGATAGATTCAGTACAACCTGTGAAAATATTGATGATGCGGTTTCTGTGTTGAGGACGGAACGCTTTTATGAGCCAAAGAAGTTTTGTTGGGCAATTGAAACGGTTACGGAAGCGCTTAAAATTGTAATGTTGCCGTATGCACCTGCACAGATGACTTTGGGAAATTATAAAAACCCATTATTCTTGTTCGATTTTGATTCTCTGATGTATCAGAGTTACCACAAGGAAGAAAATATTTTCATTGATTTTTTTGAGGAAAAACTCAAAGAACTTGATGTTGAAAAGTACGATTTGATTGGTATTTCGATTACTGCAAAGCAACAATTTATGCAAGGATTGACGCTTGCGAGGATGTTGCGTGAGCGAACAAACGCACATATAACTATCGGTGGTTTTTTCTCCACCGCAATAAGAGAAGACATTAAAAATCATCATAAGGTTTTTGAGTTATGCGATTCTCTTGGAATTGGTGAGGGAGAGCGCTCCATTGTAGAACTTGCGCGTTATGTAAATGGTGAAATTTCAATAGACGATGTATCAAACATCATCTATAAAAACGCTGAGGGCAAAATTGTATTTAATCCGTATGTGCCGGTAACAAAACTTGATGATATAGCGCCGTCTTGCTATGACGGATTTGATTTTAGCAAATACTTGACGCCCGATATTGCCCTTTTGTATCAAACATCAAAAGGGTGTTTCTGGGGAAAGTGCAGTTTTTGTGATTTTCATTTGGGTAGACCTAATTTCCACGTAAAGTCTGCCAAAAAGGTAGTCGATGAGTTGGAATTGCTTGTCAATAAATATGGTGTAACGAAATTTGTTTCTGCTGATGAGCATCTTTTTTCGGGTTATGCTGAAAAGTTTGCTGATGAAATAATTTCAAGGGGATTGAACATTCAATACGATAGTTTTGCAAGGCTTGAAAAGGGTTTTACAAAAGAATTGTTTAATAAACTTTATAGGTCCGGTTGCCGTCGTCTGGATTACGGGTACGAATCAGCAAGTGAGCGAATTTTCACACTCATGAATAAAGGCGTTGATTTCAACTGTCGAGAAAAGGTTATGCAGGATGCTGCGAGTGAAAAAATATGGAATCACATATTCTGTATAATCGGGTTCCCAACTGAAACCCGTGAGGAAGCGATGTTGACCATAGAAACGGCGTTCGGACGTGATTACATCGATAGCGCATCTACGACGTTGTTCTACTTAAAGAAAAATTCTCCTATTTTTAGAAATCCGGAAAAATACGGAGTATGTAGCATGTCCAATGTGCAGGATATGGAATCTTTGGTGAGTTTTGAAGATGGAGTTATGAGTGATTATGAGAAGAGGGAAATGAATGATCTTTTTCTCAAAAAATATCTTGAAACCGCTCAAGATAAGGCTTTTCCGTTTATAGAAGCGGGTTCGGATTATTTCTTCCTGTATATTTGTCGATATGGCAGAGATGTGTTAAAGAAAATGAAGTGGAGAGATTTATAATAAATGAAACAGCGGGCAGAAAAAATAAGTATAGTTATACCGACTTATAATGAGGAAGATAACATATTTCCTATTTATAAAGCGTTACGGACGATGTTTGCGGAACATCTGCCTGAATTTGACTATGAATTTGTTTTTTCAGATAACTGTTCAAAAGATTCAACGCAGCAGAAAATAGAAGAACTTTGCAAGCGTGATAAGAACGTAAAGGCAATCTTTAACGTGCGTAATTTTGGGGCAAGTAATTCGGCAGTTAATGCGTTAAGAAATTCTAGTGGAGATTGTGCAGTAATGTTTTGCGCCGATTTTCAAACACCGGTGAATGTTATTCCTCAACTTGTGGAAAAGTGGCGGCAAGGAAATGCGTTGGTTTGCGGTGTGAAAGAGGTAAACAGAAAGGATAGCGAGAGCATCAGTTTTGCACGAACACTCTACTATAAAATGATTTCGTTTTTGGCGGACAAAGAATTTGTAGAAGATTTTTCGGGATTTACCCTTTTGGACAAGACAGCGGTGGATCTTGTGCGTGAATATCGTTCCTCAAATATAATTGTTAATAATGTAAGCGATCTAGGATATAAGTGTGCATATGTTTACTATAAACAGGAGAAAAGAGCGGCGGGAAAGAGTGGAAACCGTGTTTCCGATTTGTACGATATTTTTATGTCAACGCTTGTTTCGGTCTCCAAAAAAGCGGTAAGAGTGATTGCAATTCTGGGAATGTCGCTAATGATTTTGACCTTGCTTTTCGCACTTGTTTATTTGATAGTAAAACTCTGTATCGGCGGTGAGTTTCCACTGTATAAATATGCAATACTGTCTGCAATCGGTATTTTTGGCTCTTTACAGATGTTGTTCCTTGGACTACTCGGGGAATACGTGCTGAACGTAAAAACAAAACTCACAAAAGGTAAACTTGTTGTTGAAGAACGACGAATAAATTTTTAATAATTGAAAGCACCGTTCAAAGTGATTTGAACGGTGCTTTTTTGTTAATTTATTATTGTAAACTCGACAGTAATGTGGTATAATACTTTGAAGTTATGCGCTGAATTAAAAATGGTTTATATAAGGATTGATGACTATTGAATAATATGCAGTTTGACCAGTTGCGATTAAGGCTTTTGCAGTCGCAGGAGGGGATTGAGGAACTCGCTGAAGCACTCGACGTTTCCAAGATGAGAGAGAATATCGAAACCCTTGAAGCCGAAACCGCAAACGAGAAGTTTTGGGAGGACCTTGAAAATTCCCAGAAAGTTTTAAAACAAATAAGTTACCTGAAAAATAAAGTCGCTGCTTACGACAAGTTGAGGCAGGATTATGAGGACACCATGGTTATGATCGAACTTGCCGACGAGGAGGATGACCTGAGCCTTCTCGATGAGTGTACGCTGGGCGTTGAAAACGTGGAAAAAGAAATTTCCGCTATGTCAATCGGCACTTTGCTCACGGGTGAGTACGACTCCAAAAATGCAATTCTGACGTTTCACGCGGGTGCGGGTGGTACGGAGGCGCAGGATTGGGTAGAAATGCTTTTCAGAATGTATAATCACTGGGCTGAAAGTCACGGCTATAAGGTCAAAACGCTTGATTTTCTTGATGGTGAAGAAGCGGGCCTTAAGTCAGCAACAATTCTTGTTGAGGGTATCAACGCTTACGGTTTTTTGAAGAGTGAATCGGGTGTACACAGACTTGTGCGCATTTCACCGTTTGACTCGTCGGGTCGCAGGCACACGTCGTTTGCATCGTGTGAAGTTATGCCGGAAATTGACGATTCGATACAGATTGACATAAGGGACGAGGACTTGAAAGTTGACACGTACCGCTCGGGCGGTGCAGGCGGTCAGCACGTAAACAAGACCGAATCCGCAATAAGAATTACCCATATCCCGACGGGAATTATCGTTGCTTGTCAAAATGAGAGAAGCCAGCATCAGAACAGAGAGATGGCGATGAGAATGCTCCGCTCAAAACTCATTGAGATTAAGGAGAGAGAGCATCTTGACAAGATAGAGGATATCAAGGGCAACCAAAAGGAAATCGCATGGGGCAGTCAGATTCGATCCTACGTCTTTATGCCCTATACTCTTGTTAAGGACCATCGCACAGGTTTTGAAATCGGTAACGTCAACGCCGTTATGGACGGAGATCTGGATGGCTTCATAAACGCTTATTTGAAAGCGTTGTCACTTGGAAAATTAGAAAATTAATTTATAGTAAAGGACGGATGAATTATGGCAAAGGAACTTGCAAAAACCTACAATCCCGCCGAGGTTGAGGACAGGATATATAAATTCTGGCTTGACGGAAATTATTTCCACGCTGAAATTGACGAAACAAAGAAACCCTACACAATCGTTATCCCACCACCAAACATTACGGGACAACTTCATATGGGCCACGCGCTTGACAACACGTTGCAGGATATTCTCATCAGATTCCGCAGATTGCAGGGCTATGATACCCTTTGGGTGCCCGGCACGGACCACGCTTCAATCGCAACCGAGGCGAAAATCGTTGAGCAACTTGCAAAAGAGGGCGTTACAAAAGAATCCCTCGGCAGAGAGGAATTTCTCAAACGTGCTTGGCAGTGGAAAGAAACCTACGGCAACAGAATCGTTGAGCAACTTAAAAAACTCGGTTCTTCTTGTGACTGGGAGCGTGAGAGATTTACACTTGACGAGGGTTGCAGCAAGGCTGTAAAAGAGGTTTTCGTACGTCTTTATGAAAAAGGACTTATTTATAAGGGTGAAAAGATTATCAACTGGTGTCCGCATTGTAAAACTTCAATCTCGGATGCCGAGGTAGAATATGCTGAGTCAGAGGGTAATTTCTGGCATCTTCGCTATCCGCTCGCAGATGGCAGCGGTTATTTGCAACTTGCAACAACCCGTCCCGAAACAATGCTCGGTGATACTGCAGTTGCAGTAAATCCGAATGACGAGCGCTATACACACCTTGTTGGTAAAACCTTGATTCTCCCGATTGTAAACAAGGAAATTCCAATTATTGCCGATGATTACGTTGAGATGGATTTCGGTACGGGCGTTGTTAAGATTACTCCCGCGCACGACCCCAATGACTTTGAGGTTGGTCTGCGCCATAATCTCCCGCTTCTCAACATTATGACCGACGACGGACATCTTAATGAGAATGCAGGAAAATACTGCGGAATGGAAGCGCTTGAATGCAGAAAGCAGATTGTAAAAGAACTTGATGAACTCGGCTTCCTCGTTAAAGTTGAACCGATCAAGCACAACGTCGGCACTTGCTATCGTTGCCGCACAACAATTGATCCAAGAGTAAAGAAGCAGTGGTTCGTTAAGATGGAGCCGCTTGCAAAGCCTGCAATCAAGGCTGTTCGTGAGGGTGATATCAAACTCATTCCCGAGCGTTTTGATAAAATTTATTATAACTGGATGGAGAATATCAAGGATTGGTGTATCTCCCGTCAACTCTGGTGGGGACACAGAATCCCCGCTTGGTACTGTGACGCTTGTGGCGAAACAGTCGTTTCCAAGGACGAAGTTCACACCTGTCCCAAGTGCGGTTCAACCGCTATGACGCAGGACCCCGATACACTTGACACTTGGTTCTCATCTGCGCTCTGGCCGTTCTCAACTCTTGGTTGGCCGGATGAAACACCCGATTTGAAGAGATATTACCCGACAAGCACACTCGTTACGGGTTACGACATCATCTTTTTCTGGGTTGCAAGAATGATTTTCTCAGGCCTTGAACATATGGGAGAAATTCCGTTCAATACTGTTCTTTTCCACGGTATCATCCGTGACTCTCAGGGCAGAAAGATGTCAAAATCTTTGGGCAACGGTATTGATCCGCTTGAAGTTATTGACCAGTTCGGCGCTGATGCGTTGCGCTTGACTCTCGCAACGGGCAACAGCCCCGGAAACGATATGAGATATTCCGAGCAGAGAGTAGAGGCTAACCGTAACTTTGCAAATAAACTCTGGAATGCGGCAAGATTTATCCTTATGAATCTCAATGGTGACGAGGGCGCGCCGTCGCTTCCGGATGAACTTGAACTGGAGGATAAGTTCATCATCAGCAAGTTCAACTCCCTTGCAAAAGAGGTTACCGAAAATCTTGAAAAGTTTGAACTCGGTATTGCCGTTGCAAAACTCTATGATTTTATGTGGGACGTTTTCTGCGACTGGTACATTGAAATTGCAAAGATCAGACTTTGGGAAAAGGACAGCAAGGGTGCAGCGAATGCGCGTAAAGTTCTCGTTTACATTATGTCCAACGCGCTTGTATTACTCCACCCGTTCATTCCGTTTATAACGGAAGAAATCTGGCAGACGTTGCCACATTCGGGCGAATCCATTATGGTTGCAAAGTGGTTTGAATATGATGAAGCGCTCAACTTTGAGCAGGATGAAAAGGCTATGGATCATATCATCAATGCTATAAAAGCAATCAGAAATCGCCGTGCGGAGATGAACGTCCCCCCGTCAAAGAAAGCAAAAGTTTGCATTGACACTGCCTATGCTGATACCTTCAAGATGGGCGAGAAAATTATTATGAAACTTGCTTATGCGTCGGAGGTTGAAATCGGCAGCAATTTTGAACTGCCGAATGCAGTCAGCGTTGTAACTGACAGTGCAAGAATTTATATTCCGATGGGTGACCTTGTTGACTTTGAGGCTGAACGCGCAAGGCTCAATAAGGAAAAGGATGCCGCTATGAAGGACGTTGAGTTCATTATGAACAAACTCAATAATCCGTCGTTCGTGGCAAAAGCGCCCGAAAAGGTTGTTGAAGGACAGCGTCAGGCGCTTGCAAAACTCAATGAGAAAATCGCTCTCATTGACGAAAGTTTGGCAAAATTAAATTAGTTGGTGATTAAATTGACCTATGATGAGGCTCTTGGCTTTATACATAGCAGGGATTGCTTTGGCAGCAATCTCGGACTTCTGAGGATTGAAAAACTCTGCGAAGCACTTGGAAATCCTCAAAAAAATCTTAAATATATTCACGTGGGGGGGACTAACGGTAAGGGTTCAACAAGTACTATGCTGTCTGAAATAATGATAGCAAACGGCTACAAAACGGGACTTTTTACCTCTCCCTACGTGGTGGATTTTTGCGAACGAATGCAGATTAACGGCAATATGATTACTCACGATGAACTCGCAGAACTTGTGGAAGAAGTAAAACCCATCGTTGAGGAACTGGACGATCAGGGCATTTGTGCAACCGAGTTTGAAATTGTGACGGCGGTCGGCTTTTTGTATTTCGAACGTAATAATTGCGACGTTGTCGTTCTTGAAGTCGGACTCGGTGGCAGACTTGATTCAACCAACGTTATCGAAACTCCGCTTGCAAGTGTAATTACTTCAATTTCGCTTGATCATACGGAAATTCTCGGTGATACCGTTGCGAAAATTGCCGCTGAAAAATGCGGAATAATAAAGCAGGGCGGCGTAACCGTTGCTTATCCGCAACTCGATAATGAAGCGCTCAGGGTGATTGAAAAAACCGCAAAAGAAAAGAACAACTCTTTGCATGTTGGTGATTTTTCTCTTGCCGTGATTGAGAGTGAAGATATTTTCGGTACTCGTTTCGAATACAAGGGCGTAAAATACTCAGTGCGCCTGTCGGGCAAGTATCAGGTGTGTAATGCAATCAATGCCATCGAAACCGCCCGTGCGATTAGTGAAAACGGCTTTGATATCAGTGAAAGCAGTATTGTCAGCGGAATTGCAAACGCCGTAATTGCGGCGCGTATGGAAGTTATTTGTGATTCTCCTCTTGTGTTGCTGGACGGTGGACATAATGAAGGTGCATGCAATGTGCTTCACGATAATCTGTGCTTAAACGTGAGCGGCAAAATAACTGCTGTTATCGGCTTTATGCGAGACAAGGACTACGATTCCTATTTTAAACGTTTGTCTCCGCTTTTCAGCCGGATTATAGTGACTACCGCATCAAACCCCCGCAGTGAAAACGTTGACGTACTTTGTGAGTGTGCAAAGAAGTATTGCGCTGATGTAATCGCTTGTGAAAATTCTGAAAAGGCGATACTCCTTGCCGGTGAATTACTCACGGAAGGGGAGACCCTCGTGGTCGGCGGCTCGTTGTATCTTGCGGGCGACGTAAGAAAGATATTACTTGATAAATTCAGCAAAATTTAAGAGAAGACAATTATATTTACTTCGGATAACCAAGGTTATAAATTTGCTTTGGAAGTGATTTTATGTTTAAAATTTTGCTTGTTGAAGATAACAAAAAACTCAGTGCAAGCGTTTGCGACTTTTTGGCAAATGATTTTGAGGTGACCGCCGTCTATGACGGAGCGGAAGCGATAGCATATTACGATTACGATGAGTATGACCTGGTGGTGCTTGACCTGATGCTTCCGAATGTGGACGGCATATCTGTTTTGCGCCATATAAAAAAGCAGAACAAAAACGTCGGCGTTATAATACTGACCGCGAAGGAAGGGCTTGACGACAAATTGGTGGCTTTTGAACTTGGCACAAACGATTATTTGACAAAGCCGTTTTATATGGAGGAATTAAGAGCGAGAGCGTATGCGGTGCTCCGCAGCATCGGTAAGATGACAACGGTCAACAAGGTTTCCTTCAAAGGTTTGTCCATTGACTTGTCGCAACAAAAGTGCTTTGTTCGTACGGAGCAGGGGACGGTTGCAGAAATACCGATGCAGGAGAAACTTCTGCGGTTGTTAGAATATTTCCTTGTAAATCGTAATACGTTGTTATTTAAAAACCAGATTTTTTCAAGGATTTGCGGAATTGACAGTGATGCGGGTGAGAGCATAATTGAAGTTTATGTAAGTATGCTCCGTAAGAAACTTGCACCGTATGGATATGACCAATATATTGTAACCAAACGAGGAATGGGTTACATCTTCGATGAGGGAGAATAATGGAAAATAAAGTAACACACAGTGAAAAACTTTTTACCAAAACGCGAAAGAAAATTGTGCTTGTAATAATGGCGGTATCAATGCTTGTAATGCTTCTTTTTTCGGGCGTGGTTATGCTGACGTACAAATTCGTTACATTCCGTGCCGTAAACAGTGAACTGGAGCAGTACAAAACGGTGGAATCCACAGTGCTCAAAAGTCTTTTTGAAAGCAATTCCGTACCTGATCTGAACGTTCCTATGGATACACCGCCGCAGATTGCACCGCCACAGGGATTTGAAAACTTCTTCGGCGGCTACACTGATGGAAAAGCGTTGAAGTATGTCCGCTTCATTTTTGTCAATGATCAGCTTTTATGGTCGTCGATTGACGGATATTATACCCGCTCTATAACTGCTGACTTGTCAGACATTGAAAATGGTGTTTCCGAGTTCAAATTCAGAAACATTGATTTCAAGGGTGTTGCTGTTACTGAAAAGGGCATAACAATCGTAATTGCGCGTAATGTTGAGCCGGAATATGATGCGCTTCTGAAACTTTCAATTGCACTCGTATCAGCGCTTGTGCTTGCTTTTGTCGGTGTCTGGTTTGTTGCAAAGTTCTATTCCAAAAAGATTCTTGCACCAATCAGGGAAGCGTACCGAAAGCAGATACTCTTTGTCCAGGATGCAAGCCACGAGATGCGCACTCCGCTTGCAATAATCAAGGGCAAGATGGAACTTATCTCGCGTTATCCGGGCGATGAAATTCAGGAGCATACAAAGGAGATTTCGGACGTAATTTCCGAAATAACCGCAATGGAAAAGATGAGCAATCATCTGATTATGTTGTCAAAAGAGGACGCGTTTGCAGACCATAACATAACACAATTTGGCCTCAGTGAGATGCTGAACAAAATTTCCGATGATGTATTTTCCGTTCTTGCCGAAGTGCAGAATAAGGAGTTTACATTTGAAGTTATGCCCGAAGATATAATTGTCGGATGGGACTATGAAAAAATGAAACGTGCATTTATTATTTTGCTTGACAATGCTTTCAAATACACCTCGGAGGGTGACAAAATCAAAATCACCGCCACAAAAGTCCGTGATGATGAGATTGCAATTACTTTCTATGATTCAGGCAGAGGAATCAGACGTGAGGATTTGCCAAGAATTTTTGACAGATTCTATCGTGCCGATGACGTGCGTGCAACGGATATTTCGGGCAGTGGAATCGGCCTTTCAATGCTTGGGCTTCTTGGATCAAATCTCGGATTTAAAATTGAAGTTTCGTCCGAATATGGTGAGTTTACGCAGTTTACAATAACTGCACCGATAAATATGAAATGACAGGAGGCGGGATTATGGACGCCAATACAAATACATCAACGGGTTTCAGAGCGTTCTTGAAAAAATACGGATTTGCGTTGTTTTTTCCTGTGTCGATTTTGTATCTTGAATTGACGTTCAATCTCTTTGTTTACATAACGTCGTGGGGCAATGTTACAATTCTCAGAACGCTTTTATATATTTTGTTTTCTTCGATCATTTTTGGCGGAGTATTTTATATTCTGTCAAATCTCTCAAAAAATGAGAAAGTCAATTATGCTGTTGCAATTGTGTTATCCGCTTTGACTTTCCTGCTTTTTGGAACGCAAATCGTTTATTTTTCATTTTTTCAGCGACCGCTTCCCTTTAACTCCGTTGAAGGTGCGGGTCAGGCGGCAGAATTTTACTCAATGGTATTCGTTATGATTCTTAACCGCCTTTACGCGCTGATTGTGTTTTTAATTCCTCTGCTTTTTCTTATTATTTTTGGTAGGAAATTTTTTAACTTTAAGCGCAGTAAGTTGAAATTCAAGGGAATCGTTGTTGCCACTTGTGTTGTCGCTTATCTTGCCATGGTTGTTGCCGTACAGTTTACTTCGGGCGAAGCAAACGGCCCCCATACGTACTATCACAACGTTTATGACGTAGAGCCCACACAGAGAATATTCGGTGTTATGACCAACTTCCGCCTGGATATACAAAGGACGATATTTGGTTTTGAAGAACAGTTGGGTGACGACAGTTACGTTGAACTTCCGACAGACGATAATACAACGGGCACAACTTCAAAGCCAATTACATCGCCTACACCAAATAACTATAATGTAATGGATATTGATTTTGACAGTCTTATGGCAAATGAGACCGATCCCGAACTTCTCAGTATGCATGGTTATTTTTCTGCCGCAAAAGGAACGCAAAAGAATAAATATACGGGAATGTTCAAGGATAAGAACCTGATTGTTCTTTGTTGTGAGTCTTTCTCAAACCTTGCCATTGACAAGGAACTGACACCAACTCTTTATCGTCTCGCAACGGAGGGATTTGAGTTTACAAACTTCTACGTGCCACTATGGTGGACGTCAACAACGGACGGAGAATATGTACCCAGTATGAGCCTTATGCCAAAAACGGGTGTTTGGAGTCATAAGGAATCGGCGGATAATTATTTGCCGTTTTGTCTTGGCAATCAGTTCAACTCCATCGGTTACGACGTTTATGCCTACCATAATCACGACTACCGATACTATGACCGTCAGATGACCTATCCCGCTATGGGATACGATAAGTACAAGGGAAACGGCGGAGGATATGAAAACGGACTTGATATGGAATTATCATGGCCGGAGTCCGACCTTGAAATGATTATGGAAACCGTTGACGAGTACGTAAACGATGATAAATTCCATACTTACTATATGACGGTAAGCGGTCATGCAACCTATACTTTTTCAAGTAATGAGATTGCTAGTAAGAATAAGGAATACGTTGCTGATCTAAAATTGTCTGAGAGCGCAAAGGCTTATCTTGCCTGCAACCTTGAACTTGAATTTGCGATGAATTATCTTTTGTCGTCGCTTGAAAAAGCAGGCAAACTTGAAGATACGGTAATCGTGATGTATGCAGACCATTACCCTTATGCGCTTGGTAAAGAAACGATAGATGAACTTGCAGGTAAAGAAGTTGATACGGCTTTTGAAATTTATAAAAGTTCGTTGATTATCTGGAGTTATGGAATGGAACATACGGTTGTTGATACCCCGTGCTCAACCCTTGACATTTTGCCGACACTTTCAAATTTGTTCGGAATGCAGTATGATTCACGACTTCTTATGGGACGTGATATATTCTCGCCGGACAGTAATATTGTTATGTTGAGCAACCGTAGTTGGATAACGGATATTGCTCGTTACGATGCCGCAACGGGTGAAGTGACAAGTTTTACCGGTGCGGAAATATCGGATGAATACGTTGATACTGTTAATTCAATTGTCAAACAGAGATTTGTTTACTCTGTAAAAATATTGGAAAATGATTATTGGGGCGTTGTTTTCGGCAAGGTCATCAAAACAGAACAACAGGAATAATATAATCAAAAAATCCCTTTGTATGCGGTAGCATCCAAAGGGATTTTTACGTAATTAAATTAAAATCATGAATGGTCGTTGACGTATTCCTTTACGGCAACGTAATCAATTGAACCTGTGCTGCTGAGTGGTAGATTATAAGAGAATACAATCTTTTTCGGGGTAGACATATAGTTGAGATTTTTTGAAACACTTTCAACAATTTTGTTGCGGAGTTTTGTTTCTTTTGAACTAAGGTTAACGTCATTTTCGGGTACAACAAGCGCACAGAGCACAGTGTTGCCATCCTTATCTACGTCATCAACAACACAGCAGGTAACCACTTCTTCAAGAGCGCAGATTTCATCTTCAATTACAGAGGGATATATTGTATATCCCATAATTTCCAACGCTCTGTCAAAGCATTGTTTGAAGTACAACACACCGTCTTCCGTAATTCGACCGATATCGCCAGTGTGAAACCAGATTTTACCATCATCGTGAAGGCGGAGCCTCTTGGACGTTGCGGATGGATTGTGATAATAACCCCTTGTAACAGTAGGAGAATTAATACAAATTTCACCGTCAAGGTCAAGCAATGAATCGTTTGTGACAGTGTCAACAACTTTGATTGTTGTTGCAGGCAGGGCCATTCCGACACAACCGCCACTGTTTACTCCGTTATATGGGGGCTCCATAGCACAAACGGAAATACACTCGAGTCTGCCGTATGCGGAAATGAGTCGAGCAGTGGATTTACCTGTTTTGAGCAGTTTGTTCATCTTTACTTTGAGGTTCTGATGTTGATAGTGACCTATACTGCCGATTACTCTGATAAACGAAAGGTCGGCATCATCAAACAGTTTGAGTTTTACAATTTCTTCAAAAAACGTCGGTGCAAGGAAAATCATATCCGGCTTCTTATCGAAAATTACTTTGCAGCATTCATCGGGTGAAAATTCGGGCACAAGTACTTGAGGTATGCCGATTGTAATTGCCGTGTGCATACAAAGACCAAATCCTGTGCCGTGAAACAAGGGCATAGCAGTCAGCATTCCGTTTTCAATTCCGTATCGTCTGAAATAGAAATGAATTTGCTTGGCAAGCACGTTCACCGATGAATTGGTTATAACTATGCCGCTGCTCATAGTGCCTTTGGAGTAGTCGTAAAGCACGGCGCAGGCGTCAGAACCAAAGCCCTGAGCAGTATCCAGTTCCTGCATCTTTGCATCGAATTTGTTGAGAAAAGTTGACCAGAGAAACTTACGCTTAACGTGTGCGGGGAGGTAATTTTTATTGTTTTTGAAACGTAATTTTGCACTTGACAAAATACCTTTGAAGTTGTTTTTTACGTATCCCGCAATATCTGAACAGACCAACGTAACGTCAAGTCCGTCAAAACATCTTTCAGAGTTTCTGTCACAGAAAGCAATTTTGCAAGATGTGATTTCAACAATCCTGCGTACCTCGCGGGCAGTTGAAAGAGGGTGCAGGATGTGACACACTGCGCCGACTAAATTGCAAGCGTAAATTGCAATTATCGCTTGTGGCATATTTGGCATGCATATTATTACGTTATCGCCCCTACCGACTCCCTGAACGCTCAGAGCGGCGGCAATTTTTTTAACACTCGTCAAAAGGTCCGAATACGTTATGTCGTTATTAAAATATGAAATCGCAACGCCTTCGGGATTTTTGCTCGCCGTTTTTTCGAGCATTTTGTACATTGAACAATTGCAGGCGTTAAGCAGTTTTGCGGCAGTTACCATATCCGGCACCTCCTTTGTCAATAAATTTTTGTTTTATCTCAAGAAGTCCTGAAGTATTACTTCTTCCGCTTGCTCCTCATTAAGACCGAGCGTCATCAATTTAATGAGTTGTTCACCTGCAATTTTGCCGATTGCCGCCTCGTGAACGAGTTGAGCATCGGGGTGATTTGCGGAAATTTCGGGGATTGAACGCACCTTTGCGTTATCCATAATGATTGAGTCGCACTGAACGTGAGCCTTGCACGCAGAGTTTCCGATAACTTTGGGATAGAATACCTGAACGGAGTTGTCCTTTGCAACTGTTCTTGAAATAACTCGTGCACTTGCGCCCTCGCCGTCAAGACTTATCAAAACGTCGGAGTTTGCGGTCTGGTCGCCGTGAGTCATCATTCTTTCGGTGAGTATGAGCGTTGCGCCCGCCTTAAGTGCAGCGGTATTTTCCCTTACGGTTGAATCAACGCCCTTTATCTGTACCGTTTCCATTTCGCAATGTGAGTTTTCATCCATAAAGATTTTTGTTTGCGGATTCATTATGCGCTCACCGTTACCGTCACCATCGCCATAGTGTTTTTCAACGTATTTAATCCTGGCATTTTTACCGATATGGAAAGTATGCACGCCGTTATGCTCACTTTTCTGGTCGCCGCAGTTGTGAATACCACAACCCGCAACGATCAAAACGTCGCTGTCCTCGCCGATGAAAAAGTCGTTATATACCATTTCTTCAACGCCCGATTCTGTAATGATAACGGGGATGTAAATCGTTTCGTTCTTTGTGCCGGGTTTAATAAAAATGTCGATTCCCGCTTTGTCGGTTTTGGATGTAATAGTTACATTTTCGGTGGAAGAACGCTGCACACTCTGTCCGTTTTTACGCACGTTGTAAGCGCCTACGGACGTCTGGTCAAAATCAGCGATTATATCCAACAAACCGGAGTCAAGTTTGTTAAGTTCATTATTAATCATAGTTATTCCTCCTTATCCCTACCGAAGTCGCACTCGTTCTGAAGTTCGCTGAGAATAGCGCTGAAGAGTTCTTCCTGTGCGCCCTGTTTTTTGATTTTACCGTTTTCAAGGATAACGATTTCATCGGCGAGTTTCATAATGCGCTCTTGATGGGAAATGATGATTACACTTTCGTGTTTGTTTTTGCTGATTGCTTTGAAACTGTCAACGAGCATTGCAAAACTCCAAAGGTCAATTCCTGCCTCGGGTTCATCGTAAATTGCAAGTTTGAGTTCTCTTGCCATAAGCGTTGCAATCTCAATTCTCTTCACTTCGCCGCCGGAAAGTCCCGTGTCAACCTCTCTGTTGAGGTAATCCTTGGAGCAAAGACCTACGTTTGTCAGGTATGTGCAACATTCATGCTCGGGCAGTTCGCTGCCGTGAGCAAGGCTGAGCAGTGCGCGTACCGTCATACCTTTGAATCGGGGCGGTTGCTGAAAAGCATATCCGATTCCAAGGTTTGCGCGTTCGTTGATGCTCATATTGGTAATGTCGGTTCCGTCCAGTAAAATCTGTCCCGAAGTCGGTTTTTCAATACCCATAATGAGTTTTGCAAGCGTTGATTTACCGCTACCGTTCGGGCCGGTAATTACAACAAATTTTCCGTCGTCAAGAGTGAGGGATATATCGTTTATAATTTTAATTTTTCCTTTTTCGCTTTCAATTTCAAAACAAACGTTTTTAAGTTCAAGCATTTTTACACTTCCTTAAATCTATAAAATAAACTATAAAGAATTATAGTCTTATAATTATACCCTATAACTTGCCACAATTCAAGAAAAAACAAATGCTAAATATAAAAATATGGAAATCTGCCAATGAACTGTTGAAAAACATATATTTATTTGTTATAATATCTTTTAATACTTTGAGCAAGTCAAAGTTTTTTGAGAGGAAATGATGTTTTTGAAATATGAGAAGCAGAACTGTGTCCATTGTGACAGAGAGTTTGCGAAAAATGATGATGTGGTCGTTTGCCCTGTTTGCGGCACACCGCATCACAGGGAGTGTTGGGCACACGCAGGCGGTTGCGGCAATGAATCCTTGCACGCGCAGGGTTTTGTCTACAAAAATCCCAATCAGCCGCAAAACAGTGAAAAGACCGAAAAATGTTCTTTTTGTGGCAACGAAAATCCCACAAACGCTCTTTTGTGTCACAAGTGTGGTGCAGATTTGACTAATGGGGGACAGGACAAAACCACCCCGAATGGTATGGGCAATATTGACGGTATGCCGTTTATGACTTTTAATTTTGCTCCGCCGAAAAATTCTTATGAAGATTCAAAGGAAACGATTGACGACGTACCCGTTTCAACTATCGCAAAACGTGTTATGGCAAAAACGGAATATTATATTCCACAATTCACAAAACTCAGCAAGAGGAAAATACCGATAAGTTGGAATTGGGCAGCGTTCATTATGCCTACTTGCGTATGGTTTTATTACCGCAAATGCTATCTTGCGGGTACGCTTGCTGCGATATTTGATATTCTTGTTCAGATTTTGTTCAACGGTTTTTTCACGGAGTGTTCAAAACTGATGCTCAGCGAAATGCCGAGGGCAGAGTTTTTGGCGGCGTTTGGGGACCTTTTCTTTACTCCGACGGGATTTGCCTTGCTCGGCATACTTATTGGATTCAAAATTCTGATGGGTCTGAGTGGAAATGCACTATACAAGAGTCAGGTAATGTCAGATATAAAGAACAATAAGGAAAGTATGGGTGGCACAAGTTTGATTGCGCCCGTTCTCGGATATTTTCTCTTTAATAACATCGCGATGATTTTAATAAGTTTATTTGGATAGGAGAGAGTTATTATGAAGGTAAAAAAAGCGATTATTCCCGCGGCAGGACTCGGTACAAGAGTACTTCCCGCATCAAAGGCGATTCCAAAGGAAATGCTCAACGTTGTGGACAAGCCCGCAATTCAGTATCTTGTTGAGGAGGCGGCAGCGGCAGGAATTGAGGATATCCTTATAATTACAAACCGCGGCAAGAGCATTATTGAAGACCATTTTGACCATTCTTTCGAACTTGAAGAGAATCTTCGCCGCGCTCAGAAGGATGCAATGCTTGAAGCGCTGCAGGAGATTCCGAAACTTGCAAATATTTTCTACGTTCGTCAGAAGGTGACCAAAGGACTCGGACACGCTGTCCTTTGCGCTCGTTCTTTTGTCGGAAATGAGCCGTTTGCCGTAATGTATGGTGATGATGTTACCGTTTCTCCCGACCCTGTTGTAGGACAACTTACAAGAGTTTACGAAGAGTATGAAAAGGGCGTTGTAGGTGTAAAACTCGTTGCCCCCGAAGTTATTCATAAGTACAGCACATTGAAGGTTGAGCCTGTTAAGAACAATATTATGCTCTGTACCGATATGGCAGAGAAGCCGCAGACTCCCGAGGAGGTTTTGTCCCTCTACTCAATTCTTGGCAGATGCGTTCTTCCGCCCCAGATTTTTGATATTCTTGAAAAGACACAGCCCGGCGCAGGTGGAGAAATCCAACTTACCGATGCTATGAAAGTTCTTGCAAGAAACGAAGGTATTATGGCGGTTGACTTTGTCGGTACAAGATATGATATGGGCGACAAACTCGGAATGATGAAGGCAAGCGTTGAGGTTGCTTTGGAGCATCCCGAAATCGGCGCAGGCTTCCGCGAATACCTTAAATCAATTATGAATACACTCTAAAAACTAAAAAAAGCCGATTTCACGGTCAAGTGAAATCGGCTTTACTTTTTTAATTAATTATTCTTCAAGTTCAGAAGTACAGTTGGGGCAACGAGTTGCTTCAAGAGCGATTTCTGTTTTACAGAAGGGACACATCTTGGTTGTGGGAGCAGCCTCAACAACTTCTTCTTCCTTCTTGAGTTTTTCGGAAACAGTGTTGATAACTTTGATAATGATGAAAATAACTATTGCCATCAAGAGGAAGTTGATGATAGCGGTGATGAATGCACCATATCTGAGGACTACTGCCTCGGAGATGATAGTTTCCGTTCCGTCAGCGGCAACGTCAACAACTGCTTCTTTGAGAGTAACTACAAGTTCTGAGAAATCCATATTTCCGAACAATGCACCGATGCAGGGAGTGATGATGTCTTTAACAAGAGAGTTTACGATTGCCTGGAAAGCGGCACCGATGATAACACCGACTGCAAGATCAATTACGTTTCCACGCATAATGAACTGTTTAAATTCTGAGATAAAACCGTTCTTTTTCTTAGCCATAACGATACTCCTTTTTATAAAATTATATATAAGATTATATCACGAAGTACAAAAATTTCAAGCAGAAATTCGACAAATTATTTTGTATTGAAATATGAGGCAATAAATGGTACAATTATAAATAAGCAAATAAGGTTATGAGGTGTCCAATGGATATTTATAATACAAATGCGAAGAAAAATTACGAGCGGTTCCGGATGTTTCTGCTAAGCAATCTGATTGGTGTCGGAATGCTTGGCTATCTTTTGATGGTACGCGTTTATTCGGAGATAATGTACGCAATCTATACCGCGGTCAGTTATGAAACGTATGAACGGCTGATAAACAGCAGTATTTTTAATAATCTAACCTACATTGTATATGCGGGACTTTGTGTTGTGCTTCCTTTTTCCATTGTCTATCTGATTTCGAAACGGATTTTCTCGTATAAAATACCGTACGGAAAAATCAAGCCCGACAGCGGTTTTGTGCCGACAATACTTATCGGTTGGGGAATATGTGTGCTTGGTAATTATGTAAGTGGCATTTTTTCAATGATAACCGAAAGATTTTTTGAATCAACGCCTACGGGCGCACCGTCCGACGTAACTAGCGCCGCACAGATAACTTTTGTGGGCTTCCTTGTCAGTGTGATATCAACGGCAGTCGTCCCCGCGCTTGTGGAGGAGTTTGCACTCAGAGGTGTTGTAATGCAGCCGCTTCGCAGGTTTGGCGATAAGTTTGCTGTTGTGATTTCCGCGGTGGTTTTTGCTTTGATACACGGCAATTTTGAGCAGATTCCCTTTGCGTTTGTTGTTGGTCTTGCCCTTGGATACGTTGTAATCCGTACGGGTTCAATCTGGACGGGTGTTGTGCTCCACTTTATAAATAATTTTTGGGCGGTATGTACGGAATATATGTACTATCTGATGCCTGCGGAATGGTATTTTATTATCTATTACGGTACGAATGCAATTGTTTGCGTGGCGGCGATTGCGGCGGCAGTTTATCTTTATAAGAAAGACGTAAGAAACGGAATAACGGAGGGCGTTTTGGAAAAACCGAATTGTTCAATCTCAATATTCCAGAAGAGTCTGTTCGCAATATATTCGCCTGCATTCCTGCTCGGCGCGTGGCTTTTTCTTGATACCGCTTTGCAGAATTTCGAGAAAGTGTGATTGTATGAACGATAGGGATATTGTTTTTATGACCAGGGCGCTTGAACTTGCAAAACAAGCGGCGGCTGACGGAGAAACTCCCGTCGGCGCTGTTATTGTTAAAGGTGACAAGATAGTTGGTGAGGGCAGAAACAGGCGTGAAAAGGGCAAAAATGCGCTTTATCACGCGGAGATTGAAGCGATAGACAATGCCTGCAAAACGCTTGGTGGTTGGAGGCTTTTTCAGTGTGAGATGTACGTCACCTTAGAGCCTTGCCCGATGTGTGCGGGGGCAATAATAAATTCAAGACTCAGGCGCGTTGTTTTCGGTGCTTGTGATTTCAAGGGCGGCGCGTGCGGGTCACTGTTTAATATGTTCAGTTATCCGTTTAACCATAAACCGCTTATGGAGATGGGTGTTATGAGTCAGGAGTGTTCGGACGTACTGAAAGATTTTTTCATGCAATTGAGAAAAAGTAAAGAATAAAAACAGGCTGTAAAAACGTTGAGTTTTTACAGCCTCATTTTTTAGTAATAGAAGAATTTATAGAACGTAGGATATGAATTCAAGAATTGTTGTAAGTTTGTGCGGGTGTTCGAACCGGGGTCATTGATTGTGAATCCCGATGTTGTGAGCGTTTCTCCGCCAACGTAACCCGTAATAACAACCCAGTGCTGACTACCGTTTGATTTCTTTGCGCCGATGAGTACGGGCTTTCCTTTTTGCAATTGCTCATAGATTTTTGCAAGGTAACCTGACGAGTTTGTAACAACAGTGTAATCACTCGGCCAGTAAACGTTTCCGTTTGAAGAGTAGGAGAGTCTCTTTGCCATCGTGTCGGGGTAGATAGTTGTGCCCGCGCGATAAGATTCCATCATTGCAATTGACGTTGTAACACAACCTATCTGACCAATCGTTTTGCCCGATACACCGATTTGTACGTCAGCCCATCGGCTGTCGGTTTGTTTAAAACTTGGCACTTTGAGAGAAACCGACGGATATTTTACGGACGTTGTTTTGAGATAATCGTTGTTTACGTATCCCGTCTTGTTGCCGCTGTACAGAATCTTGCTCCAACCCTTTGATTGTGAAAGCACAACTACTGTTTTTCCTTTGTAAAGGCTGCCGATTTTAGCGTATGAAGTGCCCGCACCCGCTCTTACGTTGAGGCTACCCCAACTGACGTTTACTTCTGCGGTCACCTCTGAAATCACTTTGATAAAATCAGAGTGACAATAGCCGTATTTTCCGTCGCTGTACTCAACGTACCACCACGAACCTGATTTTGAAATGAGCGTTACGTAACTGTTTCGAGTGACGCTTGTAAGTATTGGTGCGGAGGTGGAAGCGGCGCTTCTCACGTTAAGATTTCCGCTTGATGTTGAAACAAGCCCTGCCTTAGTTTCTCTTGCCGATGCGCTCACATTGAGCGGCAGAATCATAGCGCTTGCAATGACCATCACCGCCAGAAATAAAGATAATGTTTTTCGCATTATTTTTCACCTCGTTTTGAATTTGTGATTTGATTGTAACATGGGGGACACCACTTTTGAATACGCCAAATCTTGTCAATGTCGGCAAAAAGGAAGGACTTGGGAATGTAAGATAATAACAATGTGGTAATAACTTTGATATTCAATAACTTTAATCGGCAGATTATTTTTTTATTTCAAAAATTTGCTATACAAAACAAATCGTCCCCGAAAGAAAAACTTCGGGGACGGGTTAGTATTTTTGATTATTCAAGGAAGTCCTTGAAGCGTTTGCTCCTGCTCGGATGACGCAGTTTGCGCAGCGCCTTTGCCTCAATCTGACGGATACGCTCTCTTGTTACGTTGAATTCTGCACCAACTTCTTCAAGAGTTTTCGGGTGACCGTCGTTAAGACCAAAACGCATAATGAGTACCTTTTCTTCTCTGGGCGCGAGCGTCTTTAGTACGGCGCGGATTTCTTCTTTAAGCATCATAATTGAAGCCGCATCAGCGGGTGCTTTTGCATCTTCATCGGGGATAAAATCTCCAAGATGGCTGTCATCTTCGCCGATAGGAGTTTCAAGTGAAACGGGTTCTTGCGCCATTCTGATAATTTCGCGCACTTTATCGGGGGACATTTTAAGTTCGCTTGCAATTTCTTCCGCGGTTGCTTCTCTGCCGTTCTGGTGCAGAAGCAGACTGCCCGTCTTTTTAACCTTGTTGATTGTTTCAATCATATGGACGGGTATGCGGATTGTTCTTGCTTGGTCGGCAATTGAACGTGTAATCGCCTGTCTTATCCACCACGTTGCATAGGTTGAGAATTTGAATCCCTTTTCATAGTCAAACTTGCTTACCGCTTTGATAAGTCCAAGGTTGCCCTCTTGAATAAGGTCAAGGAAACTCATACCTCTGCCAACGTATTTTTTTGTAATGCTGACAACAAGACGAAGGTTTGCCTCGGTCAACTTTTTCTTTGCTTTCTCATCACCGTTTGCAATTCTTATTGCAAGGTCTTTTTCTTCCTCGGGGGAGAGAAGGGGGATCTGACCGATTTCTTTAAGATATACTTTTACGGGGTCGTCCGCAGAAGATATATCGTATTCGGGTGCCTGAGACTCAGACGGCTCGAATGAGTCGTAAGAGTCCGGATGCTCGTCTATAACAATGTCCTCGGAAAAATTTTCAAGTATGTCAATGTCGCTGATGTCATCGATTATTTCAACGTCCGCTTCGTCAAGCGCCTCGTAAAGTTTTTCAAGTTGCGAAGCGTCAAAGTTGGATTTTGACATAAATGCGTCAATTTCCGAACTTGTGATTTTTCCGTTTGTCTTTGCAGACATTATGAACTTGGCAAGGGTGTTATTACTCTTGCTGTTGCTATTATTATTGTTATTATTATTATTTTCCATAATGGTAACCTCCCGAAACTATTCCTTGAATTTCGAACTTCTAACGGGATGCTTTAACTTTCTGAGTGCCTTTGCTTCAATTTGTCTGATGCGCTCCCTTGTTACGTCAAAAACCAGACCCACTTCTTCAAGCGTGTGATATTTTCCGTCTTTAAGACCATAACGTAATTTGATAACTTCTTCTTCGCGTGGAGAGAGTGTTTTGAGAATTGCCTCAATATCGTCCCTCAATATTGTGCTGAAAGCGGCTTCTTCAGGTGAAGCGGCAGAATCGTCACGGATAAAGTCAACAAGTCTGCTGTCGTCCTCCTGACCGATCGGAGTTTCAATTGAAACCGGTTCGCGTGAAATCCTGATAACTTCACGTACTTTTTCAATTGATAAATCGAGCCTTTCGGCAAGTTCCTCCTCGCTCGCTTCCACTCCGTTTTCGTGGAGATACTGACTCTGAACTTTTTTAAGCCTGTTTATTGTTTCCACCATATGTACGGGTATACGGATTGTTCTTGCCTGGTCGGCAATTGAACGTGTGATTGCCTGTCTGATCCACCACGTTGCATAGGTTGAAAATTTAAATCCTTTTGTATGGTCAAATTTTTCAACCGCTTTGATAAGACCCACATTTCCCTCTTGAATGAGGTCAAGAAAAAGCATACCCTTGTTGAGATATTTTTTAGCAATACTTACAACGAGTCGCAAGTTTGCTTCGGTGAGTTTTGTCTTTGCTTTTTCGTCGCCCTCGGAAATTCTGATTGCGAGTTCAACTTCTTCCTCTGCGGAAAGGAGGGGGACGCGTGCAATTTCTTTAAGGTACAGTTTAACGGGGTCGTCAATTACGAAACCGTCAACGTTGAGCGCGTTTTCAAGTTCGTCTTTTGTCGGTACGTCCTGACTATTGAGGTCTTCCTCGCTTAAATTTTCCTCATCTCCCTCGGTAAGTGGGATAAAATCTTCGTCGCCGAAACTTAAATCGGAGTCAAACATACCACCTACGTTGTCGGGATTTACATCTGCATTAAAATCCTCCATGCTTTCAAATCTTTCGTCTGAACGCTTTGAAAAATCTTTTGGCAAAAAAATCACTTCCTCATCCTAATTTTTCTTTTTGCGAATAAAAGCATTTTTGAATTGTTCATCATCCATTTCGGACGCGGGAACTTGCTCTTTCTTGCGCTTTTCTTCCTTAATTCTTTTTATACAATCGTCACATTCCGTTACCGTGTTGGCAAGGCTTGACGATGATGATTGAATTTTAGCAATTCTTCCCATCTCTTCGGGGGAGTACGTTTCCGCCAACATTCCGATTTCGAAAGAGTTATTACGGGTTATTGCATCACAAACACTCTTGAAAACTCTTGCATTGAATTTTGTTACAAAATCGTTTGCGGAAATTCGTGCGGTTATATATTCAAGTCGGTTGTTGTTGAACATAAGGTGCAGGATAAGCCTTTCTTCCGCAACCGCCGCTGCAAGATTTTCTGCCCTTTCGGGATTGAGCTTGTCCTTGTGACCGATGCTTTCCTCGGTCTTTCTTTTTATTTCCTGTTGCTGAGCGTTTCTGCGAAGCCGCCTTGCGACGTTGTTGATTTCAAGCAGTATTGCTTCCTTTGAAACGTTCAACTCCTGCGACAGTCTGCCTGCGTAAATGTCGCGTTCAATACTGCTTTCAACGGTTGCAAGCATTTTAGCCGCTTCAATAAGAAATGACGTTTTTCCATCGGGGAGAGCAACGTTGTATTTGTCACGCAGTTTAAGGAGTTTATATTCCGTGTCGTTGGCGGATTGGTCAATCAACTTTTTGAATTTTCCAACGCCGTGTTTTGTAATTATTTCATCGGCATCTTTTCCGCCCGACATTGTGAGAACCCTTGTTTTCATTCCCGTCTTTCTGAATATTTCAAGCGCTCTCTGCGTTGCTTTCTGACCCGCTTCGTCGTTGTCGTAACAGATTATTACTTCCGGCGAATAGCGGGAGATTATATGCGCTTGTTCACTTGTCAGGGCAGTGCCGAGGCAGGCTATGGCGTTTTTGATTCCTGCCTGATGCAGTGCAATTACGTCCATATATCCCTCAACAAGAATCAGAAATTCACTTGAATGGTCTTTTGCAAAGTTGAGCGCGAATAACCCCTGACTCTTTTTGTAAACGGGAGTGTCGGAGGTGTTAATATATTTCGGTTTTGAGTCGTCGAGCACTCTGCCGCCGAAAGCGATTACGTTGCCGCGAAGGTCAATTATGGGGATCATTACGCGGTTTCTGAAATTGTCGTAATAATAAGTCCTACCGTTCTTTTCACTCTTACGGATAAGATTTGCAAGCAGGAGTTCTTCGTTGGAAAAGCCGAGCGAATGCAGATGATTGTAAAGCGCGCTCCACTCGTTCGGAGCAAAACCAAGTCCGAATTGAGTAACTGTCTGTTTGGTAAGATTTCTTGCAATAAAATACTTTGCGCCAGTGCGGTCAGTGCCCTCAATCAATGTTTTGTGATAGAATTTAGCGGCTTGTTTGTTTGCCTCGTAAATTCTGCCGCGCTGCTTTGAGAGGCTGTCGTCGTAATTGTCGCTTGGTAAACTCATCCCGACGCGGTCGGCAAGGAATTTTACCGCCTCAATATAATCAAGGTTTTCAATCTGTTTTATAAACGTAACAACATCGCCGCCGCTTGCGCAACCGAAACAGTAGTATGATTGAGTGTTTGGATAAACAGTGAAAGAGGGCGTTTTTTCGTTGTGGAACGGACACAAACCCACAAAGGTTTGTCCACGTTTACGAAGATTAACGTAAGACGATATAACGCTTTCAATATCGTTTCTGAATCTTAATTGCTCCAAAAAATCTTCACTTAATGCCACTACACTCACCACCTTTTTTTCTTTTCACTTATATATACGCAACTTTCTCCAAAAATCCTGCCCGAATTTGAAAAAAGTTTTTATTTTGCTCATAATTTGACAAAAAGTAATAATCAGCCTCGTCTTTTAATATGAATTGGACGAGGAGGGGATTGAATTGGAATGGATTGAAACGGTTGTTTCCGAGATAAATAATGCGATAGCCTCATTTGTGTGGGGGCCCGTTATGCTTCTGATATTTTTACTGATCGGTTTATATTTTTCCGTGAGGACGGGATTTTTTCAGATTTCAAAATTTAGGTTGTGGGTTAAGTCTACTTTCGGTGCGTTGTTTAGCCCTGACGTACATAATAACACCAAAAAAGGTGAAATTTCGCAGATGGGCGCAATTTCCACCGCACTTGCCGCTACGATAGGTACGGGCAGCATCGTCGGTGTTGCAACCGCACTTACACTCGGCGGCGCGGGGGCAATTTTCTGGATGTGGGTTTCATCGCTTCTTGGCATGATGACCGCCTATGTGGAAAACGTGCTGGGTATTAAATATAGGTATAAAAATGATGACGGTGAATGGGTAGGCGGCGCGGCTGTTTACATAGAAAAGGGCGTAGGTATGAAATGGCTTGCCTGTGCATTTTCGGTATTTTGTGTGTTTTCTTCGCTTGGCATCGGGAATATGACGCAGGCAAATTCAATAGCCTATGCCCTGCGCGATGTCTCGGGCGTTTCTCCCTTGTTAACGGGAGTTTTTCTCTGTGCAATAGTCGGAACGGTGATTTTTGGCGGAATAAAACGTATTTCATCTTTTACCGCTAAATTTATTCCCGTAATAGCGATTCTTTACACCATAGGGTGCATTGTTGTAATTTTTGGTAATATAAAAAATATTCCCGCTGTGTTTGGTGCGATATTTTCGCAAGCGTTCAATTTACGCTCGATAGGTGGGGGAGTATTCGGAAGCATTATGATAACTTCAATGCGCTACGGAATTTCGCGCGGAGTTTTCTCAAATGAAGCGGGACTCGGCACGTCCGTTGCGGTGCATTGTGCCAGCAATATAAAAGAGCCTGCCGAGCAGGGAATGTGGAGTATTTTTGAGGTGTTTGTGGATACAATGGTTGTCTGCACTCTGACCGCTTTTTGTATTCTGTCATCGGGATGTGATTTGTCGGGTAATATTGATTCGGTCAGAATTTGTTGCGATGCCTTTTCGGGCGTGCTCGGCGAATTCGGGTACTATTTTGTAAGCGTTTCAATAATGCTTTTTTCTTTTGCAACGCTCATGAGCGGTTCGTATCTCGGTGAAAAAAGTGTGGAGTACCTTTTTGGAAAAGGTGGTACAAAATGGTACAGAGTGGTCTATATTGTCGCAATTTTTATCGGGTGCTGCGTCAATCTGGAACTTGTCTGGCAAATCTCTGACACCTTTAACGGTCTGCTTGCAATCCCGAATTTGTTTTCGGTTGCGGTGCTTTCTCCCGAGGTTTTCAAAATTACACGTGAGTATCTTGCAAAACTGAAAAACACTTAAACAAAACGCCGAGCCGATTCAAAACAATCGACTCGGATTTTCTAATCATTTCTCATATTTTCTTCGTATTCATCTCTCGGCAGAAACGGGAACATATCCGAAAAATCCGTAGAGATGAGCGTGCCGTCGGGCGCTTTTCGTGACATAACTCTTGGTGCAATTGTCTGCCATTTCAGCGAAACTACGTCACATATAACAGGGCCGTCATAAGCGATGATTTCCTGTATTTTCTCGTCAATCTCGTCCGGGGATTCAATACGGAAAGATTTTATTCCGTACGCCTGTGCAATATCCACACTGTTGGGACACCACAGACCGCTTTCGGGACTTTCACCGATAAATCTGTCCTGCATAAAGTTCCTCTGGGTGTTTCTCAGAAGTAGATATCCGTCATTGTTTATAACAAAAATCTTAATCGGCAGATTGTTGTGCTTTATTACTGCCAATTCTTGAATGTTCATCTGGAACGAGCCGTCACCAACCGCACAGATTGTCTGCTTTTTGTTGTTGCCGACGCAAGCGCCCACACTTGCCGCCCAATAACCCATTGAGGAAACTCCACCCGATGAGACGAATTTTTGACCATCTTTGATTTTGAAAATATGTCTTGATACCGCAAGGCATGATCCCGAATCAGTAACAAGTATGTCGTCATTTTTAAGAAAATCGGACAATCTTGAAAAGAAATAATAGGTATTGATCGGAGTGTCTGATTTTGCTGAATCGGGAAGAGGATAATACTTATACTTCCAGTTCTTGCATCGCTCAACCCACGATGTGAAAGAAGGTAGTGTTGCCGGGGATTCGAGCAATTTCTCTATAAAAATTTTGCAATCCGATTTTATTTTTATGTCAATAGGTACAAGTTCTTTGTTAAGTTCGGTTTCATCTATATCGACCATAATTTTAAATGCATTTTCTCCGAATAGATGAGGTTTGAAACCAATCAGCGGAGTAGCAAGTCTGCATCCAAGAGAAATAATCAAGTCGGCATTCTGAATGGCAAAATTACCCGCTCTGTCGCCGTAATTTCCGGGTCTGCCAACGAAAAGGTCGTCATCAGAATCAATGAGGTCTACGCTCATTCCCGTTGTGACACACGGAATGTTTAATTTTTTGGATAGTGTAAGGAATTCGGCACGGGCATTGGCGAGCCGTATACCGTGACCTGCAATAAAGAGGGGGCGTTTGGCATTTGAAATCTTTTGTAAAACCGTTTCAATTTCATCCTGTGTCGGTTCGGGTTTGCAGGGTACTGGAATTGAGGTTTCTTTCTGTGCTTTTTCATCAAACTCAGCGCGCTGAACGTCGAGCGGAACGTCAATCCATACGGGACCCATTCTGCCGCTTATCGCTTCCTGCCACGCGATTTCAAGGTGATGTCGAATCATTGAAGTGTCATCAAGTGTGACAAAATATTTTACGTATTTTTCAACCATAGGTTTTATATCAAGTCCTTGAACACCGATTTGACGCACGTTGGTGTCCCGCTGATATTTTACAAACTTGATGTCTGATTGACCGGATATAACAATCAAAGGTAAAGAGTCTGTAAATGCACCCACAACGCCGTTTATCGCATTGAGTGCACCGGGACCCGCTGTCACGCAAGCAATTGCAGGAGTTCCGCTGACGGAGGCATAACCGCAAGCGGACATAGTACATGCTTGTTCGTGATGGTTACATATAACCTGTAATTTGGGGCTTTTTGCTACGGCATCATTGAGATACATGGCATGACCGCCGACTATCATAAACACTGTGTTTACGCCTTTTTCAGAGAAAAATTTCATTATATAATCTGCAACGTTCATCATGTATCCTCCTTTTTAAAACCTTATTTTTTCTCTTTGCTGAGAGATTGTGCAATTTCAAGCGTGAGATCTTCTTGACCAGGAGCCGCTCTTCTACGTCCGAGTTCTTCGAAAATATCTATTGGATCAACTCCATATTTTTCTGCCGCAAGTCTTACCGGTATAATGAATGCGGAAAAAATCTCCGTCATACCGCTAGCAATGTTTACGGCGGGAATGCCGCAATCGCGCGGCATAATCGGGCGAATTATCTTCTCACTGATATTAAACATCTTTTTTAGATTAATCGGTAACGGCTTGCCTGTTTTTTTCATAAGAGAGGCAAACGCTTCTAATTGGCAGTTTCCGCTACCCGCACCAAATCCGCGCATTGTGCCGTCAATAATTGTTGCGCCCTCCTGAATGGCTGTGTACGAGTTTGCAACGGCAAGGCCAAGATTGTTGTGAGCGTGAAAACCGATTTTGAGGGACGTGCCGTTGACGAGCGTGCTGATGTTTTCCTTCACCATTTCGGGCGTTGATGCGCCCGCAGAGTCCATCAGAATAAGCCCCTTTGCACCGTATTCTTCAATGATTTTTGCTTGCTCGAGCAAGGTCGGAGCGTTTGCAAGATGGCACATCATAAATACTACGTAAACCTCAGAAAATTTTTGGGTGAGAAAGTTTACGTGGCTGATTGTTCCCGTTGCCTCAGTGCAGTTTGTCGCAACGTTAAAAACCTCTGCCCCTGCCTCAATTGCGGGGATAAGATTTCGTTGTACAGTGCCTAAACCGGGAACGATAAAAACGCCGAGTTTAGTTTTTTTGAGATTGGCTTTTGCTGTTCTGAGCATCTCTATCTCATCAAATTTAAGCAACCCGCCGTGTATTGATGAACCTCCAAGCCCGTTACCGTGACCGACCATTACGGTGTGCATTCCGCAGTCGTCAATTTCGCGGCAGTAGTCTGCAATTGTTGTAAGTTCTAATTTCTGGTCAATGGCGTGTGAACCATCGCGCAGAGTAGAGTCAAATATTAAAATATTATTTTCCATAATCATAACACCTTTTTAGCGTAACCTTCTGCGGTTTTTATGGCCGCACAGTTTATGATGTCAAGGTTTCCTGAATATTTTGGCAGATAATCTCCCGCACCCTCAACTTCGACGGCTACAACAACGCAACCTTTTGCGTACGCAGGGCCGAAAACAACTCTGTAACCCGGAGCATACTTTTTGATTTCCCGTTCGGTTTCGGCAACCGCTTTGGAGATTTCTTTTAAATCCGGATTTTCAATGAGTGCATACACTGTGTTTCTCATTGTCATTGGCGGTTCGGTAGAGTTGAGTGTTGGCAGGATTTTGCATTTTGTTGCGCCTGTAAAGAGTTCTGCAGCATCACCTGTTGTATGTACGTATTCGTCGACGTTTTTCCTCGAACCCATACCAACTGCCTGTGCGGGATTTGCCGTAACGATTTCAAAGTATTCAATGTTCGGATGTATTTTTGATATGGCGTGTGCAAGTGGGATTGAAGCCTGACCCGCGCAAGTGATAAAATTTATATTTGAACAGCATAAACATTCGTCAAGATTGATTGTGGGAACACACATTTTTCCAATTTTGGATGGAGTCAAATCAAGTGTCAGTTTACCCAATTTTTCAAGGATGGGTGCGTGGGTGAGGTGAGCGCCGGCTGAAGTTGCATCGAAAACGATGTCGCAAATATCGGGGTTTTCAACAATCGCTTCAATGCCTTTTGCGCTTGTGGCAACACCAAGTGATTTAGCGATTTTTATACCTTCCGAGTCCTCTCTGCGGCCGATGAAAATCGAACATTCAATCAGTTCGCAACGTTGCAATTTAATGAGAAGGTCCGTTGCAATCATGCCCGTGCCCAATATTGCTGCACGTAGTTTTTTGCCCATTTGTAAATCACCCCATATTTAAATATTAATCTTAGTACTTTATTATAACAATAAAAAGAATTCAAGTCAAGAAAACTTATATCGGTGTGGCGAAACAGGCGTTAATCAACCACATATCCTTCTCAACGTACCGAATGAGTAAAGTCGCTTGAAAATGGTATATCAGTGATGGTAGAATGTAATCGCAAAGGAGGTGAAGTCCGTGAAATGCGAGATAATTATCGGAACAGAACACGAAGAAAGCGTGATTATTTATGCACGGGAAAGGACGAAGTTGGTTGAAGAAATTGAAAGTTTTGTTTTAGGATATTCAACCGAGATTATAGGATATAAGGATAAAAGTGCGGTAGTAATAAATCCTGCCGAAGTGTGTTGTTTTACGGTTGAGGACGGGAAAACGTACGCCTTGACCGATGATGACAAACTTCTTCTTAAAAGCCGGCTTTATCAGGTTGAGAAAATATTGTCCGATAATTTTATAAAAATCAATCAGTCCTGTATAGCCAATATTAAAAAAATATCGCGTTTTGATGTAATCGCATATGGTTCGCTTGCTGTTATCTTTAAAAACGGGCACAGGGATTACGTGTCACGGCGGCAAATAAAATCGGTAAAAGAAAGGTTAGGTGTTTAGAGTGAATAAATATGTAAAAGAATTTTTTCACAGAGGTTTGATTTTTGCGGGCTTTGGACCCATAGTGCTCGGTATTATCTATTGTATACTTTCATATACGGTTAGGGGTTTTACGCTCACGGGCGGTGAAACTTTTGTAGCGATTGTTTCAATATATCTGCTTGCATTTTTACAGGCGGGCGCAACGGTGTTCAATCAGATTGAGTCCTGGCCGGTGCCAAAATCCCTGCTATGTCACTTTGGCGTGCTTTATGTTGCATACGTGACGTGTTATCTTGTAAATACGTGGATACCGTTCAATTGGAGTGTCATATTAATTTTTACAGCGATTTTTGTTCTGACGTTTTTTGTTATATGGTTTATTGTGTACGCGATTGTCAAGTCAACTGAGAAAAAACTCAATCGAAAAATATGAATATAAAACGAGCGCCCTTTGGAAATTTCCAAAGGGCGCTTATAATTAGTTGATTTTTATATTTTCCCAAAGTGAGTTGAGATAGCCGAGCATTTCGTTATCGAGATTTTTGTAAGCGTAGGTGTTGTATTTCTCTGCGAAACTGCCCATCTCGGGGTAGAGAATAGCGATTGCTTCTTCGCCCATATCTTCTTTGTAGGTTTCGTTGTTGTAAACGAGTTCGTTGGGAGAAGCGTAGTAGGTGTATTCGGCATTTGCGATAGCAGCCTCTTCGGAAAGCATAAAGTTGATGAAAATTTCTGCAAGTTCCTTATTCTGTGCGCAGGTCGGAATACACATAGCGTCAATATAGAGGTTTGTTTCTTCGGGGTAGTAGAATTTAAGGTCAACGTGTTCTGCCTGAGCGTCGAGCATTGTGAAGTAGTCGCCTGCATAGTAAGCACCGATAGCCGCTTCGCCGGACTCCATCATATTATAGATTTCGTCCATAACGTAACTGTAAACGAGCGGGCGCTGAGCGATGAGTTCGTCGTACGCCTTATCCCAATCTGCCTTGTTCGTTGAGTTTACGTCAAGACCGAGTTTGTAGATTGCTGTGCCGAAAGCATCGCGGGAGTTGTTGAACTGGAGGATTTTGCCGCTGTACTTTGAGTTCCACATCAAGTTCCAACCGTCAGCATCCGCCGCATCAACAATGTTAGCGTCGTAAATTACGCCGACAATACCATAAGCGTAGGGGACGGTGTATTTGTTTTCTGCGTCATAATAAAGTCCCTTGAAGTTTTCGTTGATGTACTGATAATTCGGAATATTATCAAAATTGAGGGGCTGGAGCAAATTCTCGGACGCCATTCTCGCGATCATATAGTCGGACGGAATGATAACGTCGTAACTTACTGCACCGCTTGAAATTTTGCTGTACATATCTTCATTTGAAGCAAAGGTTGTGTAGTTAACCTTTACTTTCTGTCCGTAGGTTTCCTGATACCATTTTTCAAATTCGCGTACAGTGTCAAAACTTCCTTCGCTGCCGTCGGAGATGTATTCACCCCAGTTGTAAACGTTCAAAACAAGAGTGTCGCCGCCGCAACCGCTGAAACAGAGTGCGATAAGCACGGCAATAAGGCAAAGAGAGATTAATTTTTTCATTTATCGGTTCTCCTTTTTAATCTTTTTCGCTCTTTGAGTTCACGTCTGTCCTCATTGTCAATCACGTTACTTATAAGCAATAACGTCAGAGTGACGAAGAAGATAATTGTCGCAAGAGCATACATTTTCGGTGTAACGGTTTTCTTTGTCATATTGTAGATACGGATTGGCAAAGTTTCAAAGCCCGTACCCGAAGTAAAGTAACTGATAACAAAGTCGTCGAGTGAAAGCGTGAACGCCATAATTGCGCCCGTAATGATACCGGGGAGGATTTCAGGCAGTTCAACTTTAAGAAACGCTTTTATCGGTGTGCAGCCCAGATCCATAGCCGCTTCGTGAAGCGAGGGGTCCATTTGCTGTAACTTGGGCAAAACCTGTAAAATTACGTAGGGTGTGCAGAAAGTGACGTGAGCAATAAGCATCGTTGCAAAGTTGAGGCTTGTAGCGGCGCCGAAAAGTCTGCCCACGAATACGAACATAAGCATAAGGGAAATACCTGTGATTATGTCGGGATTGACCATCGGGATATCCGTTACCGTATTCATCGCCGTTTTATACCAGCGTGAGCGGATTTTGTTTATACCAACTGCGGCAGCAGTGCCGAGGATGGAGGAAATAACGGTTGCCGCAACGGCAAGAATCAAGGTGTTTTTCAATGCGCCCAGAGTGTTGCTGTCGTTAAAAAGTTCCTTGTACCACTTGAATGAGAACTCTGAAAAAACCGACAGACTCTTGGCCTCGTTGAATGAGAAAACGAGCAAAACCGCAATCGGAGCAAAAAGGAAGCAAAAAATGATTCCACTGTAAATTTTGGACGATAACTTCACCTCGAATCACCTCCGTAAACAAATCGTGTGGTCAGGTATTTGAGTAACGCCATCATCACGAGCAGGATAATCATGAGGATAAATGCGATTGCCGCTGCAAAGTGCAGGTTGTTGGCAATGTATTGACTTTCAATCGCATCACCGATAAGGAAGAATTTTCCGTTACCGAGTTTCTGAGATATGTAGAACGTGCTGATTGAAGGGATGAGCACCATAGTGATTCCCGAAATAACACCGGGCATACTGAGTGGGAAAATTACGCGGCGAAGTACGGAGAAACTGCCGCAACCGAGGTCTTTTGCCGCCTCGATGAGTTTGCCGTCCATCTTTGCGAGTATTGAATAAATCGGCAGAACCATATACGGAAAGTAGTCGTAGACCATACCGAGAATGACCGCCGTTTCCGTACCGATAACGTGAAACGGTTCAAGTCCGAAAAGATTGCCGAGGATGGTGTTGATGATACCCGAATCCTGAAGAATTGTCATCCAGGCGTAGGTACGGATGAGGAAGTTCATCCACATCGGAATCATAATAAGTGTAACCATTGTTTTCTGTGTTTTCGGCTTCGCTCTCGACATAATGTAGGCGATGGGGTAGGCGAGAATGAGGCAAACAACGGTTGAAATAGCGGCAAGTTTGAGAGAACGAAGGAAAATCAGAACGTAGGTGCGGACTTCTTTCGTTGTACCGTCATCGTTGAGAATGTTGCTTGTCGCTGTGAAAAAGCGAGTGATGTTGTCGGTTGTGAATGCAAAATTGTTATCCGTAAACGCGTAGAACGCTATGAATATCAGCGGCACGATTACGAACAACACCGACCATATCGAATACGGCGCAAGTGCGGCACGATATGAGTTGTGTGTTTTCAGCGCGGAGGAGTTTTTCATTCTTCATCCTCCTCGTCGGGATTTGCAAGTTCTTCGAGTTCGTTTGAGTATGATGAATAGTCACCGAACATACCGGAGAATTTGGATTTTTTCATAATATGGATTGCATCGGGGTCAAGCGAAATTCCGATATGAGCGTTTTCCTCAACGGAGTCGGTTGTCTGAATCATCCATTTGAAGCCGTTCACGTCAACGATAATTTCGTTGTGAACACCCATAAACGTAACGGAAGTAACGTCGCCGCAAAGCATCGCTTTTTCGGGCGCTACGATGTCAACGTCTTCGGGGCGTATAACAACGTCAACGGGTTCGTTGGGCGAGAAACCCGTGTCAAGACAATCAAAGGTGTGACCCGAGAACTTTACCTTGTAGTCCGATTGCATAATGCCGTCAATTATGTTGCTTTCACCGATAAAGTCGGCAACGAAAGCGTTTACCGGCTCGTTATAAATATCCGTCGGAGTACCTATCTGCTGGATTTTACCCTCGCTCATAACAACGATTGTGTCAGACATAGAGAGTGCTTCTTCCTGGTCGTGTGTTACGAAAATAAAGGTAATACCCGTATTTTTCTGAATTTTCTTAAGTTCCTGCTGCATATCTTTTCTCAGTTTCAGGTCAAGCGCGCCGAGCGGCTCGTCAAGAAGGAGAATTTTAGGCTCGTTAATAAGCGCTCTTGCAATTGCAACACGCTGTTGCTGACCACCTGAAAGGCTTGTTACTCTGCGCTTTTCAAAACCGGAGAGCATAACCATTTTGAGCATTTTCTCAACTTTTTCCTTGATTTCTTCCTTTGAAACTTTCTGCTCACGCAGTCCGAAAGCAACGTTGTCAAAAACGTTGAGATGCGGGAAAAGGGCATATTTCTGGAAAACAGTATTAACGTGACGTTTGTGCGGGGGGACGTCGTTGATTTTCTCACCCATAAAGAAAACGTCGCCTTCATCGGGGGATTCAAAACCGCCGATAATTCGCAGGGTGGTAGTCTTGCCGCAGCCTGACGGACCGAGCAACGTAACAAACTCGTTGTCGTGAATGTCAAGGCTCATATTGTCAAGTACGGTTTCACCGTCAAATGCTTTGGAAATATTCTTTAATTCAATAATTTTCTCCATACTCTCTCATCCCTGCTTTCTGTATTGTCAAGCCGAAAAGGTTTTTGTAAACAAAAAACACCACGCCGCGCCTGCAACGTGATGCTTGTATGTTGATTAGATTGGTCGGAGTGCGAAAAACGATAAAACTACAAAATTCGCGTAGAACTGCGCAAACAATGACGCAGTTACTCCAAAGAATCGCAATCAGATCAGAGTCTATATAGCAAAGATTACTTTTACTACTCTTATTGATCATTTCACAAGTTTATGCCGCAGGGCACTTTCGGTTATAAAGGAACCAACTTATAAAACTGAGCTTCTAACTCAACCAATAAGGCAACAGAAGTTGCCAGCCGCAAACTGTGCGGTGCTCGGCATTTGACCCGGCTGTCCGTATGGCCTTAGCCGATGAAAAAATCGGCGGTCGTTCAATCATGCTTTGGAAAAACTCTTTCCAATTGAGATTAGTATTGAGTATACTACGGTAATACCCAAAAGTCAATAGATTAAAGCGCTAAAATGTCTTTTAAATTTCTGTTAAGATTGAAGTTAACCCACTACGGTTTGCCATCGCAGTGTGCCCGCAACGGACAACCGGCATAGCACCGGATAGTGAGAAAATCGGGTGCCGTTGGGTCATACTCTTTTGCTCTTTTACCGTAAGGACACATAGCAGTTCCCCAAAGGCTTTTTTTGCTCGGCTCGGTTGAATCGGATTTGAAAAGACTGCTGAAAAGTCCGCCTGTACTTGAACTGTCTCTATCCGAGCGGTGTTCGTGTGAACGGGATTGATACGAATCATCCTCGTATGACCGTTGTGCTTCCATACGTCTGCGCTCTGCCTCCAAACGTCTACGTTCTGCCTCCCTCTCTGCTTCTACGCGTCTGGCATGTTTCATACGTTCTTTTTCCTGCAATTTAATTGCCTTGTTTAACGTCATCTGGGCATCTTCGGCCATTCTTCCTGCATAAGCGTGCAAATTGTCAACTGTATACGGAACTTCGCCACTGAAATTCTCGAATTGCGCGGGTACACCAATACTATTAGCCAGTTCTGCAAACTTGTTGTCGAATAAATCTGAATACCTCTGAATGTCGGCACGTATCTGCTCAAAAGGTACACGCTGAACGGTTTTATCATATAGTTTCGGATAAACACGCACTATATTCTTAAATTCGGATTCGAAAAGATTTCTGTCAATTGGTAAGTGGTTGGCATAGCAGTTTTTAAGTGTCTTAAATTCTTGTGAGTTTAGGAAACCCAAAAGTGAAAATTTCCCGCCCACCAATTCTTTATAATTCCCGTCCAATAGCGTGAGCGCACTGTCTGCCATATAGGAACAGTTGGCGTAGAATGCCGCTAATCTTAAAAGACTGACCTGGAGTTTATGGTTGTTTTGCAAATCATCGTCGCTGTGCGGCTGAACAAAGTATACGCTTTCGCATTGGTGGAATGATACAATTCTGCAAAAAGTGTCGGCTTTTCTTTTGGGTTTGTAGTATGACTGAAAATGAACTCCCTCAGGGGTTATTCCGATTGAGGAGTCCAACACCGAGATGACTTCTTTCCGATCGCCTTTATATCGTATTCCGACGTGGAATTTTTCGTCGTTGTGCAAAGGTAAAGTGACGGGAATTGTCTGCTCGTCGGTGTACCAATCTTTTATTCTGTTTCCGATTTCCGTGAGTTGCTCTTCGCTTTCTGTGTGTATTTCGATTTCTAAACCATAATTTATGGGTAATATTTCCGTAGTGAAATACCTGAGTGTAAAAATGTCTCTATCGCCAAACGTGCGGTATGTTTTGTGGTTGAAACTGAATTTGACGATGTCTTTAACAAGAATGTTTGGGTATTCCAATTCTTCCAGTTCATTGCGGAGATGCCACTCGGAGAACGTACTGCCGCCGTAAACCGATACGGTATAGGGTAAATTCAATCTGCTTTTAATATCGTCAATAACAGCGTCAGTATATCTGTTGAGCATACTGTCGCCCTGTTTGCTGAAAATTTTATTGATGTATTTTATACGAATCTCTTTTGCTTGTTGACGTTTGGCTTCTTTTTGCTTTTCTTGTGCAATTTGCTTTGCTTTCAACTCGGCTTGTTTTGCTTGTTCCGCTACAGCCCTGGAACATTCGCTCATAGCGGCTTTGACGTCACATTTAATGTCGCGCATAGTCTGATACAGTTCTGAGAAACCAAAACCGTCAAAAGACGTGATTCCGAGTGCGGAAACGATTTTGTCATACCCCGAACGTATCTGCTGCGCCTGTTCTGCGGGGAATGAGTTTGCTTGCTTTTTGAGTTCTTCCAACGCCTTGCCACGCTCTACCAATTCGAATTGAATGTTTTTGTCGTATGCAATCTCCGCGGGGTGAAAATCACGCATAAAGAGAATAACATCATTTGCGGTTTTAAGTTTTATCATCGTCTGATATAACGGGCGTTTGCCGTTTTGATATGGAATATCTTGGCTGGAACGTTCAATTTCAGAGGATTTGTCAATCATAATATCAAACGGGAATTCTTTGCCGTCATTGGATACCGATAACGTTACCTTATCACTTAGCCATTGTGTAACGGCCTTTTCTGCCTCTATCATGTCGGGCACCTTGTCCGTCAATATAGTTATGACAGGAAAAAGCGTAGCCGGCAATTCCGTTGAATAATCGAAACGGCAGTTTTGTAAACCGGTTGTGACGTATTCATAGTAATTTGAGATAATAATAGCGGGAAGAAAAGTCCAATCGTTTCCGGTGAGTCTTTTCAGCACACTTTCATCGTTCATAATAACGTTGAAGCCGTAGTTGTTTTCGTGGATTTTTGATACTAAATATTCCAAAATTTTTTTGCAGTATACCGTACCCATTTTAACATTCCTTTCCATAATGTTACTACGCACAAAATATATCTTAAATAATATCACATCGCACTGTCTTTATCAACTATCATTTTTACTATATCGGGTATTAGAAAAGTTTAAAATTGTTTTTTGCAAATTCCAACATCCCCTCATCGCGCATTTTGCAAAGTTCGTTCGACATGGCGCTTCTGTCAACGGACAGATAGTCGGCGAGTTGTTGGCGGTTAAAAGGTATTGTAAAAACAGAACTGTTTTGTTTTTTCGCTTCTTCGGATAAATATGAAATCAATTTTTCTCGTGTGGATCGTTTGGACATATGTTCAAGTTTCTGCACGAGTTTTCTGCTTTTTTCAGAAATGGCAAAGAACATATTTTGAACAACCAATGAGTGAAAACGGCAGGCGGACGGGCAGGTTGTAATAATTCGCCTTACGTCAAAGAGGATAATTGCGCTGTCCTCCGTTGCAATAACGTCATTTATGAGCGCTTCGCTTTCAGGTGCAACGTACGCTTCCCCAAACATTTCGCCAACCGATATTTGACCGAGGATGCTGCGGTTTCCCCAATAATCATCTTTTTGAATATGCAGATTGCCACTGACCAAAACCGTTATATCTCTCAGATGCTCTCCCTGACGGAGTACGTATTCGCCTTTTTTGTAACTGCAAAGTCTAGCACCGAGGCAGGATAGCATTGATATAATTTCATCGTCGACAAGACCGGAAAACAATTTTGTTCTTTTTAAAGTAGGGATATATTTTTTCACAAAACACCACTTTCTGTTGTAAATACAACCGAATTGTTTTATTTATTATAATATAATCAAATCACAAAATCAACGGAGGAGTAGGGATTATGATCAGAAAAATAATTAAAATTGATGAAGAAAAGTGCAACGGTTGTGGTGCTTGTGCCGCGGCTTGTCATGAGGGCGCTATTGAAATGATAAACGGAAAAGCAAAATTAACCCGTGAAGATTATTGCGACGGACTAGGGGATTGCCTCCCTGCTTGTCCTGTTGATGCTATCTCTTTTGAGGAAAGAGAAGCGCCCGCCTATAACGAGGCGGCTGTGCTTGCCGCAAAACAAAGCAAAACGTTGCCCTGCGGCTGCCCGGGCACACAGTCCCGAACAATCAAAAGGGAAGAAGATTTTTGCCCCACTTCCCGTGTGAACAGTATGCTTTCTCAGTGGCCGGTACAGATAAAACTTGTCCCTGTTAATGCGCCTTATTTTGATGGAGCAAATCTGCTTGTCGCGGCGGATTGTACGGCTTATGCGTACGGGAATTTTCATAACGAGTTTATTCGCAAGCACGTTACAATTATCGGTTGTCCGAAACTTGATGAGGGCGATTATACGGAAAAATTGACGGCTATAATTGCAAATAATAACATAAAGAGTGTGACCGTTGTTCGTATGCAAGTACCCTGCTGTGGCGGAATAGAGAATGCTGTAAAGAGCGCGTTGCAAGCAAGCGGAAAATTTATTCCGTGGAGGGTTGTAACTATCTCTACCGACGGAAGAATCGTCGATTAGTATGATAAAGGAAACAATAAAAAAATCCACCCGCGCGGGTGGATTTTTTTATTGTTTTAATATTTTATCTCTGTACTCTGCCGCTGCCGTCGCCGCCTGCAAGTTTTTCGACTTCTGCAACGCCAATGCGGTTGTAGTCGCCCTCAATTGAGTGCTTGAGTGCGGATGCCGCAACAGCAAACTCAATAGCGGATTGTGTATCCTTGCCGCTGAGAAGTGCGTAGATAAGGCCGCCACCGAAACTGTCGCCGCCGCCTACACGGTCAACTATGCGCAAGTGGTATGTTTTGGAGAAACAGTAATTCTCGCCGTCGTAGAGCATTCCCGCCCAGTCGTTATCGCTTGCAGAGATTGATGAGCGCAGTGTGATTGCGACCTTCTCAAAGCCGAATTTATCAGCAAGTTGTTTTGCAACGGACTTGTATCCTTCGTGATTGAGTTTACCGCCGTAGATGTCGGTGTTTTCAGCCTCAATGCCGAATACGTCTTTTGCATCTTCTTCGTTGGAGATACAAACGTCAACGTATTGACAAAGGTCGGTCATCGCTTTTCTCGCTTCGTCCCTTGTCCAGAGTTTGCCGCGGTAGTTAAGGTCACAGGAGATTTTAACTCCTCTTGCCTTTGCCGCCTTACAAGCCTCACGGCAGATTTCAACAAGATTGCCGCCCAAAGCGGGAGTGATACCTGTAAAGTGGAACCAGTCAGCGCCCTCAAAGATAGCATCCCAATCAAAATCGGAGGGAGAAGCGAGCGCAATTGCGGAATATGCTCTGTCGTAAATGCAAACAGAACCGCGCTGAGAAGCGCCCTTTTCGAGATAGTAAATACCCACTCTATCGCCACCGCGAACAATCTTTGACGTGTCAACGCCGAAGTAGCGCAGGGAGTTTACGGCAGCCTGACCGATAGCATGGGAGGGGAGTTTGGTAACGTAAACGCTGTCAAAGCCGTAGTTAGCAAGTGAAACCGCAACGTTAGCCTCGCCGCCGCCGAAAGTTGCCTGCATCTGATCGTTCTGGAAAAAACGATAATATCCGTTAGGTGCAAGGCGAAGCATAAGTTCGCCGAAAGTTACTACTCTTTTCATAAATTATACCTCCATTTTATCAAGTGATTCTTTTACGAAGAAACTACCGCCGATAGCGGCAACTTTGTCAAAAGAAAGGAATTCGTCTATGTTGCTTCTGTCAACGCCACCTGTGGGAATGAATTTAACCTGCGGAAACGGAGCGGATAATGCCTTGAGCGCTTTGAGTCCACCGTAAACGTTTGCGGGGAAGAACTTTACGATAGTAATGCCGAGTTCAAGCGCCGCCATAATTTCCGTCGGTGTTACACAACCGGGGTAATAGGGAACGTTTTTTTCTTTACATATTTTTGCAACGTCGGGAGAAAGACCGGGGGATACGATGAATGTTGCGCCTGCCGCAAGCGCTTTTTCACACTGCTCTGCATTGATAACCGTACCTGCGCCAATCTCCATATCGGGATAATTTTTTGCCGCGTGAGCAATTGCCTCTGCGGCGCAAGCGGTGCGGAAAGTGATTTCTGCACAGTTAATGTTGTTGTTTTTCAGTGCGGTCAGGATTTTGTCGGTTTCCGACAACTCCTTAATGACCACAACGGGAATGAATTTTTCCATTATTCCACCATCCTTTTTGCATTATAGTAACAAATATTTTCAACAAGATTTAATGCACTACCGCTGTCGTATTCACCTTTTTCCACCATTGTGCCAACGTAGTCGCACAGAATGCGGCGGAAGAAGTCAAAGCGGCAATAACTGGAAAAACTGCGTGAATCCGTCAGCATACCGAGGTTGTTGCCAAGGCTTGCATATTCGGAAATGATTTTAAGATTTCTGCGTATTCCCTCAACCGTATCGTTGAACCACCAAGCCGCACCCATTCTCACCTTTCTGAAAGCACCGCTCAAACAAGCAAGTGATGAAAGATTAGCATCGTTGAGCGTATAAAGAATTGTGTTCGGGCGCTCATCGTCGCCGATTTGCTGGAAGAACTGCAGAACATTATGAACACCTGGCGTTTCGCTGATTACGTCAAAACCGCTATCAACACCGCAAAGACGGAATGTGTCGGGATTAACGTTCCTTGTAACTGCTATATGGAGTTGAACGGTAATGTTCCTCTTTGCATATTCCTTTGACAGCCAGACGAGTAAATATCCCTTCAAAGCCTCTTTTTCATCGGGTGAAAGGGATAAACGGGCAGTGAACAACTTGTCCGCTTGCTCCTTTGTGGCGTATTTTGTGGGGAAAGCGTCAAGCCCGTGATCAGCCATTCTGCATCCTTTTGCAACGAAGAAATCAAGCCTTGCGGACAACGCTTCCAAAAGATTGTCAAGCGTTCTGATTTCAACGCCCGAAATCTTGCTCAGTTTGTTTATATACCCCTCGTCAAAATCAAAAAGTTTATCGGGGCGGAACGTTGGTGCAACAGTTATATCACCGTATTTTCCGTGCTTTTTAAGACTGTCAATCGGGTCGTCCGTCGTGGCAATAAACTCAACGCCGAAATCACGTAGCATACTCTGAACGCTTATGCTCTTAAGCTTCTCGTTTGCCATAGCATAAACCTGCTCAGCGCTGCCCTTATTCAGCGGAATATCAATTCCGAAAACTTGTTTTAATTCAAGGTGAGTCCAATAATAAAGCGGATTACCGATGAGGTTGGGCAAAATCTCGGCGTATTTTAAAAACTTTTCGTGGAAACTTGCACCACCCGTGATGTAATATTCATCAACGCCGTTCATTCGCATCGCACGCCACTTGTAATGGTCACCTGCGAGCCACAGTTCGCCAATGTCGGAAAAGGTGTCGTCGTTTGCAATCTTGTTCTGGTCAAGGTGACAGTGGTAATCAATTATCGGCAAGTTTCTTATTTTATCATAAAGATTTTTACCTGTTTTATTATAAATCAGGAGGTTGTCATCAAAGAACATAATTATACCCCCGAGTATGCAGCGAATCCACAGTCAATGGGCAATACAACGCCTGTAATAGCGGAAGCGGAGCGCTCGTCACAGAGGAACAATGTGCCACCGAGCAGTTCGTCTGCATCAACAAAGCGGTTCATGGGCGTTCCGTTAAGAATCTTTGCGCTTCTTGCGGTGGGGGTGCCGTCCTCATTGAAGAGGAGAGCCCTGTTCTGAGCAGAAACAAGGAAACCCGGCGCAATAGCGTTACATCTGATACCTGTGCCCGCAAAATGAGTCGCAAGCCATTGTGTAAAGTTGGAGATACCTGCCTTTGCCGCCGAATATGCGGGGATTTTGGTCAGGGGAGTATATGCATTCATAGACGATACGTTGAGAATGCAGCCGCTCTTTTTTGCAACCATATCCTTTGCAAACGTCTGTGTGGGGAGCAAAGTGCCCTGGAAATTGAGTTTGAAAACAAAATCAACACCGTCAGCCTGTAAGTCAAAGAAAGACTTTCCGCCTTCCTTTGCTTCGTGCTGGTACTCGTTGTCGGTTGTTGCACGCGGATTGTTACCGCCCGCGCCGTTTACCAGAATATCACACTCTCCAAGGTCGGCAACTACCGCTTTGTGTACTTCTTCAAGTGCTTTTGGGTCAAGCACGTTTGCTTTGTAACCCTCGCAGATAAAGCCTTCTGCCTTTAATTCATCGGCAAGCGCTTTTACTGCATCTTCATTGAGGTCGAGAGCGGCAACCTTAGCGCCCGACTGAGCAAACGCCCTCGCCATAGCGCCGCAGATAAGACCGCCCGCGCCTGTGACAACAACAACTTTGCCGCTGTAATCTACGTTAAGAGGAAGTTTAATCATTCTGCTCTCTCCTTATTTGTCAAATTTTTCGAGGCTGTCCCATACGCCGAGCATATACATAATACCGAGCGCACGGTCATAGAGTCCATAACCCGGACGCACGTTTCCCGGGCCCTCATCCCAGAGGTGTCTGCCATGGTCGGGACGGATATATCCCGTGTATCCGCAGTCGTGATAAGCCTTGAGAATATCAAGTATGCCTGTGTCGCCGTCGCAATCTCTGTGGCTTGCTTCGGAGAAATCACCGTTTTCAAAATGCTTTACGTTTCGGATATGTGCAAACGCGATTCTGTCGCAGTGCTTGCGCACAATTTCAGCAACGTTGTTGTTTGGGTCAGCGTTAAGACTGCCCGAACAAAGCGTTAAGCAGTTGTATTCGTCGTCAACCATTCGGAGAAAACGATCAATATTGGCTTCGTTTACAAGCAGACGAGGCAGACCGAAAATATCCCACGGCGGGTCGTCCATGTGTATTGCCATTTTGATGTCACACTCGCGACACGTAGGCATAATTGCTTCAAGGAAATACTTGAGATTTGCCCAGAGTTTTTCATGGTCAACACCCTCGTACGCTTTGAAAAGTTCATCAAGTTTTGCCATGCGCTCGGGCTCCCAACCGGGAAATGACATATTGTACTTCTCGGTAAAATCAAGAATGTACTTTGCCATAGCGTTGTAATCGTCCTGAATCATATTTTTCTCGTAGAACAGAGCGGTTGAGCCGTCGCCTACGGGGTGGAACAGGTTACTCCTTGTCCAGTCGAATATCGGCATAAAGTTATAGCAAATAACCTTAACGCCAAACTTTGAAAGGTTACGGATAGTCGTTTTGTAGTTTTCGATATATCTGTCGCGCGTGGGTAGACCAATTTTAATGTCGTCGTGAACGTTTACCGATTCAACAACGTCCATATTAAAGCCGTATTCGTCCAGTTGACGTTTAACCTGTGCAATTTCGCTTTCTTCCCAGACTTCACCCGGCATCTTGTGGTGAAGCGCCCAGACAATACCGTCAACACCGGGGATTTGTTTAATGTCTGATAATTTGATACGGTCGTTTCCCTCGCCGTACCATCTGAACGTCATTTTCATATTATTTCTCCTTGGGTTTCTTTATACGGTTGAGTTTTTTGTTCATTTTGAGGAGTTCTTCCTTGGTGAACGATACGTTCATCATACCCATCATACTTGTAAGACGAAGCACGGTGAATCCGCCCATCATCTGCATAAGACCACTATCCGCCTTGCTGTCGAGTTCAACGTCAAATCCGCCCGATTTTTTCTCACCCTTTTTGCCTGCATCCATCTTCTTTTTGAGTTTGAGACCCATGCCGACAAACCAGAGTTTGCCTCGCTTTGTTGCCATAATGTCGGAGATTTTATCGTTGAGAGAGAATCTGCCTTCGGGGGCGTCAATGTCAAACCAGTTGAGTACTGCGCCCTTTTCAACAAGAACGTAATCCATATTTCTTTCTGTAACCTTGCGGATCGTGCTCTCGTCGGAAAGTTCTCCCGCACGTGCGACGATTTTGCTTTCACCGACGTTTGGTACGTCGAAGTAGAAGAAGTGGTCAGCAGCCGCTTTCTTTCCAATACTTTCTCCGTTGACAAAGAGTTCAACTTCGGGTTGATTAGAGTAAACGGTAATCTTTGTTACGTCTTCAACACGGTCAATATATCTCTTGGAGCAGACGTGAACAAACGGTTCGTCGGAAAGCCATGCTTTGTAAGCGTAGAAGGAGTCTTTTTTGTATTTTCTGTCGATTGTTACAAGTCCCTTGTGGTTTTGTCCGTTTTCGCCGCCCTCTGCTCTTGCATCGGCGCCAAAATCGAACATATTCCATACGTGAGTAGCCCACATGTATTTGCGTGTAAAGAGTTGTCTTATAAGTTCTTCGTGGTAATATGATTGATATTCCTCGGTGTAGTCGCCTTGTTTCGGGTCACTGGTGTGCCAGTTGAGAGCCTCGCAACCATATTCGGAGCATCCGATCGGAATATTGGGGTGTGTTTCGTGGAATTTATCAAACCACGGGCCGTTCATAGAGGTGTCGCCGCCGTACCAACCGAAATAGTGGTTGTAGGAAACAACGTCGGGAATGAGCAGATACGGGTCTTCCATTTTACACATGGAAACTGCGGCGATAGTTGTGAGTCTTGTTTTATCCATCTCGTGACAAAGGTCGTTGAGTATTCTATGATTTTCAAGCAAATCATCGTCAGATCCACCAATGGAAATTTCGTTTGAAAGACCCCATACAACAATTGAGGGGTGATTATAGTTTTGAACAATAAGTTCTTTCATCTGAGAGATAGTGTTCTCTCTGCCGGTGGGCATATGCTTTGAAATATACGGAATTTCTGCCCATACAACCATACCGCGTTCGTCGCAAAGATCATAAAAATACTGATCGTGCTGATAGTGGGCAAGTCGGATTGTGGTTGCGCCAACCTCACAAATCAAATCCATATCTTCCTCGTGATGCTCGGGTAAAAGGGCGTTGCCGACTTCCCATCTGTCCTGATGGCGTGAAACACCACGTAAGGGATATTCTTCACCATTGAGGATGAAGCCGTTTTCGGGGTCAATCTTGAAACTTCTGCAACCGAAACGATTGCACACATTGTCAATCACTTCGCCGTTTTCTACAATTTCAACTTCACAGCAGTAGAGGTAGGGGTCTTTGCGACCGTGCCAAAGGTGTACGTCTTTCATCTGAAAAACAACTTTTGAATCGGTTGTTTCGATTTTATCAAGTTCGTTTTCGTCTTTGTCGTAGATTGTGTAAACAAGTTTCTGGTTGTCCTTGAGATTTACAACAAACGCCTCAACTGTAACCTCTGCATCCTTTCCGTTTACAATGGGAGTTATTGCAAGGCCGGGGCCTCCGTAGTAATCAAGACAAAAATGGGAGTTGTTTACACAGATGAGATTTACGTCACGATAAATACCACCGTAGAACGTAAAGTCAGCCATCTGCGGATAAACCGTATCGTTAGCGGAGTTGTCGACTATAACCGCAATTTCCGTTTCGTCTTTAATCGCATCTGTAATATTTACTCGCCACGTAGAATAACCGCCGTCGTGGTGTGCGAGTTTTTCACCGCCTACGTAAAAATCAGCGGATGAATTCGTGCCGCGGAACTCGATGTAATAGAGGTCTGCTTCGGGGAGTTCGGATTTTTTGAGTGTCTTTTTATACACGCAACTGCCGCGGAAATAATCGTTTCCGCCGTCCTGTCCGTCAATGGCGTTCCAACAGTGGGGAAGCGTTACTTTTTCTCCGTCGTTGCAGAGAATGTCAGTCGTATCTTTGGTAAAAAACCAATTTTCATTTAATTTTATAATGTTTCTCATATATAACTCCTTTGTATTCTAAATTTAATCAAGATGTATGGCACACGGACATACATCTTGATGTTTTTACAAAAAACTTATACCATAATTGATGACTAATGGATAAGCACTTTGAAACTATTTAAATTATTTATTTGTTGCGTCCCAATTCTTCATTCATCTTCGCAAGAGTTTTCTTGTCAAGGTTGTAAACAATACCAAGACCGACAAACTGAAGAACGGCAGAGAACAGGAACGTTGCCGCAACTATGTAGCGCATATTTACTGCAACTTCCCACAACTGATTGCCCTCGTTTTCGCCGACGTAGCCGAAAGCAACCATAATAACAAGGACCAAAGCCGGGCCGACACCCTGTGCGAGTTTGCGGAAGAAGGAGTGGAGAGAGTAAACCGTACCTTCTTCGCGTGTGCCGAATTTCCATTCGTTATAGTCGATAGCATCACCCATCATAGCCCAGGAAACTGTGGAGTAGATACCAAGACCGAGGGAGAAGAAAAGTTGACATACAATGTAGATTACAAGGTCAAGTCCTGTATTGTCGGGAGTAATGATAAACAATCCTGCACCTGCAACGATTGATACGATAGAGCCGAAAGTAGCAAGTTCCTTCTTGCCGAATTTTGCAACGGCATTACGGGCAAGGGGAGTAAATACAACAATCGGAATCATCGCGAAAAGTTGAACTACACCTGAAATCTGAACGTTTTTGAAGTAAGACTGGAATATGACGGTTACAGCGGTTGTTGCGCCCTGCATACCGATAAACATACCCATAGCGGCAATTGTTGCGCCAACTGCGGGGCGATTTTTGATAAAGTTGCCGAAAGCCTTGAGAACGTTGAATTTAGGAGTTTCCTCATTAAGTGTAATGTCCGTATTAACACGGATTTCGGTGTTTCTTATCATAAGCTGGAAACAGATGAATCCAAGCGCGCCCATAATGAGAGCGGCGATGAATACTCGCTCACCAATAAGGTTATTGTCCTTATCGTAGATGATGAACGGGAGGATAACCATCGGGAGCATATTTCCGAAGATGGAACCGATTGAACGCCAGGCGGAGAGAGATGCTCTGTCTTTGACGTCGTTGGAAATCAATGAAAGAAGTGAACCGTAGGGAACGTTTGCAACGGTGTAGAAAGCGTCCCATACAACGTAACCTGCGATGAAGATTATGAATTTAGCCCAAGTGGGAGCGTTCGGGAACGGGAGGAAGCAACAAGCGCCGCCGACGATAAGGCCGATTGAACCGACCCAGATGTACGCAAGGAATTTGTTCCTCTTATACTTGTGTTTGTCGGAGTCGATAATTGAACCAATCAAGGGGTCATTTATAGCGTCCCACACCTGTACGACTATGAGCAAAAGAGCGTACCACAAATCCATACCCATAAACTGGGTCCAGAAAATTGACATTGTGCCCTTGAGCGCAAAACTCATATTACAGCCAAGGTCGCCCAACGCGTACGCGATACTGTCGCGTATACCGAATTTGCGGTGGCCGTTAGCGTCTAACTGAACTTCTTTTTTCATGTTAAATCTCCTTTCAATGAAGAAAAAATGTTTGAGTTAAATATAGCATAGCCAAGTCAAAAAATCAACAATATTTTAACAAATTTTTAAAAAAATATACACATTTTAGCAAATAAATAGTTAAAAATGACTAAAATCAGCGTATTTTAGAATTTTAATAAAAGACAAAACAACCAATAAGAGAATATGAAAATTTAATGATAAAACAATTTGGATATATCGATGGCAAATGACAATTAACTATGACATCACCTCGACGCAGGGAGGGTGAAGTCTGTATACAGAATACCAATAATCGTACTCTGTCAGGCAATTGCTATATAATCTCATTTCTCCGATTGCTAAACCGTCAGTTTTGCATTATAATAATGACAAGATTAGTTTGCTTTATATTAAACGGAGGTGGAACGATGGAAAAGAAAAGAACGTATATTGCGATTGATTTAAAGTCGTTCTACGCGAGTGTTGAGTGTGTTGAGCGTGGGCTCAATCCCTTGACAACAAACCTCCTCGTTGCCGACGTTTCCAAGACGGAAAAAACAATCTGTCTTGCCGTAACGCCGAGTCTTAAAGCCTACGGCATCTCGGGCAGAGCGAGGCTCTTTGAAGCAGTACAGCAGGTGAAAACGGCGAATGCTCAGAGAAAAGCAAAATTGAAAGGTAAAGACTTCAAAGGCTCGTCCTACAATGCTGACGAATTAAAAGCAAACCCTTTTCTTGCGGTTGACTATATCGCCGCCCCTCCGAGAATGGCTTTATACAGGGAATGTAGCGCAAAGATTGCCGCTATCTACCTCAAATACGTATCGATTGATGATCTGTATGCGTACAGCATTGACGAGGTTTTTATTGATGCAACAGATTATCTTGAAATTTACAAAATGACCGCGCACGATTTCGCCCGAATGCTGATACAGGACGTTCTGGCAACGTCGGGCATAACCGCAACCGCAGGAATTGCAGAGAATATGTATCTGTGCAAGGTCGCACTTGACATCACCGCAAAGCATATTCAGCCCGACAAGGACGGTGTGAGGATTGCGCAACTCGATACGATGACTTACCGACGCGCCTTGTGGACTCACAAGCCCTTGACTGATTTCTGGATGATCGGCAGCGGAATCGCAAAACGCCTCAATCGGCTTGGACTATTCACAATGGGCGACGTTGCCCGTTGCTCACTGCAAAATGAGGATTGCTTGTATAGAGAGTTCGGCAAGAATGCGCAGTATATCATTGATCAGGCGTGGGGCTGGGAATCTGTTACGATTGCGGATATTAAGGCGTACAAGCCAAAGTCAACAAGCATAAGTTCGGGACAAGTCCTGACAAGACCGTACACTTTTGATGAAACCCGTATTATTGTGCGTGAAATGACGGAGAGTCTTGTTCTCGGCCTTGTTGAAAAGGGAATTGTTACCGACCAGATTGTGCTGCAAATCGGCTACGATATTGACAATCTGAAAGACCCGAAAAGACGGGAGGAATATGGCGGAACGATAGAGGTTGACCGCTATGGCAGAGAAATACCCAAGCATGCCCGTGGCACTGCAAATATGGGTAAGCACACGTCCTCAACGCGCATTGTTACGGAAAAGACGCTCGAACTGTTCGATAGAATCACTGACCCGAATTTGCTTGTCCGCAGGCTGAATATAACGGCAAACCATATTGTCGGAGAGGATGAGGTTATTAAAGACTCCACCCCGCAACAACTCAGTTTGTTTGATGACCTGAATGAACTTGAACGCAGGCAGGCGCAAGAGGATGCCGCCGAGGAAAAGGAAAGAAAAATCCAAAAGGCGATGATTAGTATAAAAGAACGCTTTGGTGCTAACGCAATACTCAAAGGCACTAATTTTCAAGAGGGCTCAACCGCCCGTGAACGCAACGGAACTCTTGGCGGTCACAAGGCATAAGCCACAACAATATATTTATACGTAACGGAGATATTATGAATAAAATTATAGAAATAACAGATTTTCTTGCTCCCGAGTTGGACGTCTATGCACGTCTGAGCGAGGTGCAACTGCTCAACCGAGAGTTCCCCGAAAAGGGACTCTTTATAGCGGAAAGCCCCAAGGTCATCGAAAGGGCGCTTGATGCGGGGTATGAGCCCGTTTCTTGCCTTATGGAAAAAAGACATATCGAGGGCGAGGGTAAGAAGATACTTGACAGAATAGGTGATGTTCCGGTCTTTTGTGCGGAGTTTGACGTGCTGACACAACTGACGGGATTTAAACTCACAAGGGGTATGCTCTGCGCTATGAGGAGAAAGCCTCTGCGTAGCGTGAGAGAAATCTGCGAAAACAAAAGCAGAATAGTTGTACTGGATAAGGTAATGAACCCGACCAATGTGGGCGCAATAATCCGTTCGGCAGCGGCACTCGGAATGGATGCGGTGCTTCTCACTCCGGGTTGCTCCGACCCCTTGTACAGACGTGCCGCAAGAGTCAGTATGGGCACAGTGTTCCAGATTGATTGGACGTTTTTAACCGAGGATAGCCTCGACGAAATAAAGACTCTCGGATTTAAAACCGTGGCAATGGCGCTCAAGGATGATTCGCTTTCTATCAACGATCCCGCACTGACGGCTGAAAATAAACTCGCAATCGTTATGGGGACGGAAGGGGACGGCCTTTCCGACAAGACCATCTCCGATTGCGATTTTACCGTGAAAATCCCGATGTATCACGGCGTAGATTCTCTCAACGTCGCCGCCGCATCAGCAGTTGCCTTTTACCAACTTGGTAATAAATAAGGTGAACGTTGCACGTCCGTGTCATCCTGAGTGGAGCGAAGCGGAATCGAACTGCGAAGCAGTGCGAGGCACAGCCGGGCAGGATCTCGGACAAAAAATCGTTTCCCCGGCCTCCACTTGTCAGGGGAGGTGGATTTTTGCCATCAGGCAAAAATTCGGAGGGGTAGTCCTTTCTTACAAATCAGGCATATAAAAGCAACCAAGGAGGTGCAGTATGGCAGATAAATTTCCCTACGAGGATATAATAAACATTCCCCGACACATATCAAAAACACACCCACAGGCATCAATGGCTGACCGTGCTGCACGCTTCAGCCCGTTTGCCGCAATCAGCGGATATGAAGAAATGGTAAAGGAAGCGGCACGGGTGACCGAGGAACGCGTTGAGATAACCGATGCGGCAAAGGAACTGCTGAATGAAAAACTGAATATGATTGCCGGGCATCTTAATGAAGAACATGAAGTCACAATCACGTATTTTGAACCCGACAAAAAGAAAAGCGGCGGCGCATATATCAGCGTTACAGGTACAGTAAAACGAATAGACGAATTAAAACGAATCGTTATAATGAAAAACAACAAAAAAATTAAAATTGATGACATCTCTGCCCTCGATAGCGAACTTTTCTATTCGCTCGGAGTTGAAGAGTAGTTACTAAAAAATCAACAAAACCCAATAAAAAACGAAAATGGCGGCAAGGAGAAACATTTGCCGCCTATATTATTTGTAGGATATTTCTCATAAAAACTCGTTTTCCTAAAATATGTTGATTTCACAAAATGAATATGGCATAATGATTTTGTAAATGCATTTTCAGAAAGAAGGATGCTTGTGAAAAAGGCTTTATCTTTGCTTTTGGCATTGACACTGCTGTGTGGCATTTTTTCCATAATAACGTTGGCTACTAACACAGACCAACTGTATAACTATCGTTGGGAAACGAGAAACGATACAATTGTGTCTGTTTCTACGAATGGCAATACAGAGAACGTTCTGACTATGACCGACGGCAGTATCGTTGACGGCAAACTCAGCGGAGTAAAATATACAATAGAGCAATCGGTTGTTCTCAAACACGATAAACCGTGGGCGATAGAGTGGAAATCAAGTGGAACGTGGTCGGATACAACCGACGGTGCGTTGTTGTTCGCGGGAGCGGATTCCAGTTACGTGGAGAACGCTGAATATCTGTATCGCCGTCATAATAGCGATTTTATTGCCTTTGGTGTTCGCAACGGTGGGCAATATCACAATTACGGCGTTTCGTTAAGTGCAAATGGCATCAATGGAACGATTGAACATATTTATCGCTTAGAAAACCGAATTAACGCTGATGGCTCCAATATGGTTTATCTCTACGTGGACGATAAAGAAATCGCTCCTATGAATCATCATTGGGTTGGCGGAACGGATAAGAAAGAAACTGTGGACTGGCTTAACGGCAGGGATTTAACGTTCACTCATATGGGCACTTCCCCTCATACCATCGGCAACTGTTATATTGATTATATTCAGGTTTGGGAGAATGGTCATACTCATATTTACAATTCTGTGGTTACGTACCCTGACTGCACCGAGCAAGGCTACACTACCTATACTTGCACGTGCGGTGACAGTTATATTGCGGATTATGTTGAGTCGTCAGGGCATCAATACATAAACAACGTTTGTGTTGTCTGTGGAGAACATAAGCCGGAAACAAGAAAGACCATTTCTATCTTAGGTGACAGTATTTCTACCTATTCCGGCTATTCAAATGGCGCGGCCTCTGCAACAACCAATTCCACAATCAAAAACGGTGCTGTTTATTATCCTCGCAGTGGCTTTGACATAACTGTGGAAAGCACTTGGTGGCATCAGGCGGCGCAGGAATTGGGAATGGATATTCTGGTAAATAACTCATGGAGCGGCTCGTGCCTGTTAAACACCCGTAGCGGTACGGTTGGCGCGTACATAGACCGCTGTGTGCAACTACATGACGATACCGGTGACAATGCAGGACAGAAGCCGGATATTATCGCCATTTTCTTGGGAACTAACGATTACTATACTTATCCATCTACGCTCGGTAGTTATGAGAGTATTGGATTTGATACTCTGATTACTCAGACGGAAAGCGGGTATGTGTATGCAACCCCCACAACCAGTATGGAGGCATATGCTGTTATCCTGCATAAGATTTCACAAAGTTATCCCGAATCAGAGGTGTATTGTTTCACGCTGCTGCCCAGAGTGAATTCTTCAAGTCAACCCACAAGTGTTAACGAAGATATCAAGCAGTTAACGGAGCGTTTTGGCGCTGCCTTGGTAGATTTGTACGGTTGCGGCGTTCAACCGAACAGTACACATATGGGAGATGATCTGCACCCGAATAGCGCAGGAATGGATGCTATAACCAACGCGTTTGTTTCTGCCGTGCTGAAAAATAGCGGTAAGACAACTTGTGATGTTAACTTTATCCTTGATGACGTTATCGCTATGGAGGGTACAACTCGCACGGTAATCTATGGTCAGCCGTTGAAAGCAACTTTGAAAGCAAAGACCGACTCGCGTTATCTTAACGTCACCGTTCGTGTGGGAAATGTGGATGTTACAGGAGAGTGCTACGCCAATGGCGTTGTTCAGATACCTGCTGTAACCAATGATGTAGTGATTACCGCTTTTTTGAGTGAGCGTGAACCGATGAGTTTTTATTGGGAGTATGACGCACAGAAGAATGACTTAATCAGTATGTCAGGAAACGGCAATACAGAGAATGTTCTGACTATGACAAGTGGCAGTATTACGGCTGGTAAGTTCAGCGGAGTAAAATATACAATAGAACAAGCGGTTATTCTTAAACACGATAAACCATGGGTAATAGAGTGGAAATCAAGTGGCACGTGGTCGGATACTACTGATGGAGCACTGCTTTTTGCAGGAGATGCTTCCAGTACGGTGGAGAACGCCGAATATCTGTATCGCCGCCATAACAGCGATTTTATTGCCTTTGGTGTTCGCAACGGTGGGCAATATCACAATTACGGCGTTTCGTTAAGTGCCAATGGTATTAACGGAACTATTGAGCACGTTTACCGCTTAGAAAACCGAATTAACGCTGATGGTTCCAATATGGTTTATCTCTACGTGGACGATAGGGAAATCGCTCCTATGAATCATCATTGGGTTGGCGGAACGGATAAGAAAGAAACTGTAGACTGGCTCAACGGCAGGGATTTAACGTTCACTAACATGGGCACTTCTCCTCATACCATCGGCAATTGTTACATTGACTATATCAAGGTGTTGGAGAACGGCGCTTCACAAACGTCAACGTTTGAAATTCTTGATACACGATGTGACCGCGTTGAAACGTTTACCTATGAGGTCGGTATGACGTGGCATGAATGGCTCAGCAGCAAGTACAACACAGGTATGGGATCATGTGTTGCAATTTGGGTAAGCGATGGACCGGGTATCTTGGGAAGCAATCCGAATATGGATATCTTTGTTAATGGTGATCGCGCCGACTACAACGCTATTATCTCTGGGCAAGATACTATCGAACTGGTAAAATATAGATAATTCTCAGCACAAAATCTGATAAAAACAACAAAATCAACCATCGAAAAGTGCAGTAGCGCAGACTTGTTGATGCTTCAATAAGTCTGCGCTATATTATATCCGGTTGATTTGTCAGGAAATGGAAATACCATATACACATTGCCAAGAGGAACATATCGAACCTTGGCAAAATTATGGCTTGCTAAAAGTGCATTTGCGGATGTATCGCATGCGAAATGGTAGGAGTCACTACTGCGATTGAAGGGACGCCATAAGTATCCCTCCCAAACCCAACGTACATGGTATTCATTCTCGGCAGACAAACCTTGACTTATTGCGCCACCTTCAGCGCAGGGGAGTAAAATGAAGTGCTGCAATTTCTAAAGATATTGCGAAAAAAATGATTTTATGGTAATATAACCTTGATTTTGAACTACTGATTTTAAAGGGGTTGCGATAATGAACGATAGAGAAAGCAGGTTTCGTTTTCTTAATATAACAACGCTGAAAATCGTTGGTGTTATTTTGATGTTATTTTTGGCAGTTATTTTATTGCTGCATGGCAATGCAACCAGCAATCAGGCAGAACCGGCTTTGATTGCGCAGGTGTATTTTGATGGTGAATATCGTATTGCCGATGGTCAGTGGCATAAGATTGTAAAAGGGGAGCACATTCCTTCTACTGAGGGCGACGTAACGTTGCGAGGGAATTTTCACATGCTGACACCCAACGGCGAGTATATTGGTGTTTATAGCGGTGATATGCCGATAGCGCTCTATACGGACCACATTAATCTGACTTTCTATGAGGGCGAAAATGAGCCTTACGTAATTGATATGGAAAATCCCTTGTTTGAGGACTCTGCTTGTGGTGTGGGTTGGTCTGCATATTTTTTGATAAGTGGAAGCGAAGAACCAATTGAAATTCTTATTCATAATCCTCATAATTTCGGAAACGAAACCGCGATTGACGAGTTACTGTCCAATACGGCTTTTTGGTCCGGCCTTGACTTTGAAAAAGGCATTCTTGAAGGAGGAGAAATACAAAGAAACATCGGTCTTTTGTTTGTCATCGTTTCTTTTCTGTTTTTAGGAACGGCTTTGTTTTCAACCCTTATACACGTCAAGAACAGTAAGATTATTTGGTTGCTCGGTATTGTAATCTTGTTCGCCGGCACATACATGTCTTATAGCGCTGACGGTGTTTCATTCCGGAGCGAATCGATTGTTTCCAATACAACGATGTTGGGTTGTTCAATGATATTTTATATGTTGTTTCTTTCAATAGCGCTTGTGTACTTATTAAAAGGTACAAAAAGGATCGGGACTATTACTGTTACAATTTTGACATTTGTCAATGCAACACTTTTGATTTTACCAATCTTAACGGATATATTATTTTATGATATGTGGCTTTATTGGGCGATTTCCCAAGTGCTTGTAAATATTATCCTGTTAGGTTGTCTTATAAGAGAGTTTTCTGTCGCAAAAGGGAAAGAACGTTTAGTTTACGTCTGTTCGATTTTGCCGCTGATCTCCTTTGGCGTGGATGTTATAATGACATACCTTGGATTATGGAAGGGCGGAGTTTCTTCCAGATATGTTTTTGGCGTTTTCTTTGTTGCGGCGATGGTTGTGGTGCTTAAGGTTATTCCAAACGGCATCAACGCGCTTTCAAAAGCAAAAGAATTGGAGACCGAAAAAATCGTATTGAATGCTCAACTTACCGAAAGCAGAGTTTCCACTATGATGAGCCAGATCCGCCCGCATTTTATTTATAACACCTTGGGGAGTATTGAGCAACTTTGCAATATCAATCCTCCAAAAGCGGGAGAACTTGTTCATAACTTTGCGAAATACTTGCGTGGTAATTTCGGAGAACTGGATAATCCTAAGCCGATTTTAATGTCACAGGAAATGGAACATGTACGCTATTACGTCAATATTGAAAATGTGCGTTTTCCCGATATGACGTTTTCGTTCGAGATGAATTCGGACGATTTTTATATTCCTGCACTTACTATTCAGCCAATTGTAGAAAATGCTATAAAACATGGACTTATGAAGTTACAAAAAGGCGGAACTATCCGGGTTGTTTCCTATGAAACCGATACCAATTACTGTGTTGTGGTTGAGGATGACGGCGTAGGCTTTGATACGGACGTTCTTCTTGATGAAAGAAAGCACGTGGGAATCCGTAATATTCGTGGTAGATTGGAAGCGATGGTGAACGGCACTCTCGAAATCAAAAGCACAGAGGGCGTCGGTACTACAGTTCTGATTAAAATTCCCAAGGGGGTGGAACAATGATTGCCATAGCGGTCGATGATGAAATATTAATGCTTGGCGCTTTGGTAGCAGCAATCAAGGCGTCGCCTGACATCTCTGAAGTTTCTCAGTTCTCCGGTTGTGATGAAGCCCTCGGATTTGTAAAGGAAAATACGGTTGATATCGCCTTTCTGGATATCAATATGCGTGGTATGGGGGGGCTTGCCCTTGCGGAAAAAATCATTGATTTTTGTCCGGATTGCAAGATTGTGTTTTGCACCGGTTACGAGGAATATGCAATCCCTGCATTCAAATTACACGCATCGGGCTATCTGATGAAACCCATATCAGCAAAAGATGTGCAGGTTGAAATTGACAATATTAAGGGTATACACCAAAATCAAAAGCCACTTGCAGTAAAATGCTTCGGTAATTTTGAGGTTTATGCAAAGGGAAAAAAACTTGTGTTCAAGCGTTCAAAAACCAAGGAGTTGTTTGCTTATCTGGTTGACCGAAACGGAGCAGGTGTTACGGTTGCGGAAATAGGGGCTGCACTTTGGGAAGACGATGAAGAACAAAAGAATCAAAATTACATCCACCAATTGTTCCGTGACTTGCGCCAATCTCTTGAAGCAGTTGGTGTGGGTGAAATTTTCGAGAGAAACAATTATTCATATTCAATCAATCCGCAAAAGATTGAGTGCGATTATTTCTCATACTTAAAATCGGGCAAACCGGAATTTCATGGAGAGTATATGTCACAGTACAGTTGGTCGGAAGAAACCTGCGGGATGCTTTGGAAAAGAAAAACAGAATAAATAAAAGGGCAAGTAATCAAATTTGATTACTTGCCCTTTTGATTTGTAAGAAGTTTGTCATATCCTGGGTGTTAGAATTGAAGTACAATACGGCGGATGGCTGTATTGTAGTATATAATCAAAAAGGAGAATTTTTTATGGAACAGTCAAGAAAAAATTTAAAAATTATGTCAATCGCATTGTTGGTGTTGGCAGGTTTGTCATTTGTAAGAATACTTTTGGAACTTTTCTTGCATGATTACAACGTTGATAGCGCAGACAGACCGTATTTGTTGGCGGGATTGATTATAATTGCAGCAATCAGTTTTCTTATTTTGTTGCCGCAGGTTTATTGTGGCATCAAAGGCTTCAATGTTTCCAAAAATCCTGATTCATCAAAGGGTCACATCGTATGGGCAATAATTCTTCTTGTTATCTCTGCAATCGCAGTTGTCGCTTATCTTGTTGAGGCAATCAAAACGGGTGAATATAGAGCAAACTTCTCTGTAATCATTGATAACATTCTTGATGTTTGCATTTATGCTTCGTTTATTCAGTACGCAAAACAGGTAAGAACAAACGCGTAATATCGGTCAATTACTTTGCACCGCTTTCGGAGGCTTATTATGATTAAAAACAGAACTGCGCAACTGATTTATCAAACGATTTATTGTACACTCGGGCTTATCGGATGTGTGGCATCTTTGGGAATTTTTGATAACATAAGCTCAATCCGTTGGGACTTCTATGTGCACTTCACAAACATCAGTAACTTTCTTTGCATCGGCATAATGTTTGCTGCGTTGATACAGACCGCAAAGAAAAAAGAAGACAGCCCTGTGAAAACGGCGCCCGTTCTGAAATTTGTCGGAATACTCGGAATTCTACTGACGTTCCTTGTGTTCAATATTATGCTTGCGGGTGCAGAAGGACGTGATCCCCAACTTAACTGGCGCATAGGAAGCCTTACCTTCCACGTAGTGCTTCCGATTATGTACGTGGCAGATTGGTTCCTATTCTATGAGCGCAAAAAGTGCAGATGGTATTACCCCTTTGTTTCTATTGCGTTCCCTGTCGCTTACGTGGTATTCCTTCTTATTCAGGCAGCGATTCTGAAGTTTGATTCTACCATACTTATTCCTACATCAACCACACCGCTTATATATCCTTACTTTTTTGTAAATCTCGACACACAAGGAGTGTTCGGTGTCTTTATGTGGATAGGTATTATTGCAGTTGCATTTATTGCGGTAGGTTTTATCTTCTTTGGACTCGACAGGCTGGGAAAAAAAGAAATTAAATAACTAAAAATGATACGCCCATTGTAATTATGCAATGGGCGAATTGTGGTTTTATACAGGATGGAAAGCATAAGATTTTACGGTGAACGTTTATGACATTACCACGCTCGCTATTCAAAGTAAGTGTTGCTTTGTTTATAAATTTTTGTTATCTTGCTTATATACGAAATAAGATGTCAAATAAAAACCAAGTTAAATGAAATGGAGGAAAACAAAATGAAAACAGAAAAGAAAGAATTGCTTAAAAAATTCAAAGTAGTCATTGATGACTTGATGGATCATTACGACGAATATACTGACGAAGAAAAAACACAGATCAAAGAAATTTTCCAGAAGGTTGCGGAACTGAATACAATTTTGGATAAATACGATATTGAAGTAAAATTTGATTGGGAAGAATATTTTACTTTAATTGGTCAATACTTTGACACAACTCGTTTTTAATATAGTCGGATTGAAAATTAAAGGATAACTTGGTTTTATATTTGGGCAATTGGCTTTAAGCCGCCAATCTGCTTGAGGCCAATTGCCGCGATTATAAAGGAGAAATCAAAATGCCAAAAAAACAAAGAAAGTTTGCCGATGACGGTTGGGCTGTATGGATCGATGGTGATGATACAAGTACGGTATATATCAACGATTGGCTCAATCCCGCGGGCAAAAGTTATATCGATCTGTCGGTCCGCATACGCGGTGCCAAGTCAAGCAGTTCTTTGCATGTATATATACCGTTTGTTGTCGCCCGTGATGAAATTCAGGATATATCATTACTCTTTAATGATACAAAAATTTTGTGGGCTACATTTAGTTCAGCCTGCATCATAGATTACAAGAAAAATGAATATACTTCGGAGATTGCCTATAATGGCAAAACCGTGGATATTGTACATATAAGCGCCACGGAATTTACTGTTTCGTCCTTATCGGGCGGTACTATCATTGATGTCGATCTGGAAAAACTTCGTCCGTTTTTTGATAACGATGAAGTGTATTTCAGTTGGCGTATGCCGCACAAATCGCTTGACGAAATATTCCGTTCCCGTGCTAACATGAAAAAAACGATGAACAAACTGAAGGATCTTATAACAACCCCTGTTGTTTCAGAAAAATACGGTTACTCAATCCGTGTGAACGAGTCACGGGTTTTACCGGAGGAAATTATACGTATAGGCTCATTTCATCGTCAGAAATTAAAGAAAGCAGTCGTTTCTCTCTCAATTGACGAAGACTATGAACTTAATGATTATGGTTGCTATCGTATACGTCGTCTGGAAGAAAATCTATATAAAGAGTATCTTCCCAAAGGATATGAGCGCAAGGACATAATTACTTATCAGTGGCATCAGACACGTGAATACAATTTGCAGGGGCATTTCAATTTCTATTATAACATTGCAAGGAATTCGATAAGTAAGGGGAGTATGTTTTTGTATATGGTGTTACTCCTTGCTATCGGTGTTGTCGGAGATATAATTTCCAGTTTTGTACAATCATTGATTGGCTTGTTTTCATAAGGGGGACATATATGAAACTTTTTATTCCGATATTTCTCAATTGTGTTCTCGTTTTCGGTGTGTATTTAGCGGATAAATATACCCGGCTGGGCAAAATGTCCTACGTATCCAAGCAAATTATTATCGGTGTAATTTTTGGATGCGCTTGCGCTTTTTCATCAAGTTATGGTGTGGATTGGCTCGGTGCCGTTGTAAACGTACGAGATGCCGCACCGCTCTCTGCAGGACTTATATTCGGTGCTCCCGCAGGCATTGTTTCGGGATTTATCGGCGGTCTTTATCGCTGGTTCTCTGTGTATTGGGGGGCAAGCACTTATACACGGCTCGCATGCAGTATTGCCACTGTTCTTGCAGGTTTTATGGCTGCAGGGCTCAGGAAACTGATGTTTGATAATAAAAAGCCCACTTGGGGCTATGGCTTCTGTATCGCTGTAGTGTGTGAAGTTGTTCATATGATTCTCATATTTATTACTAATATGGATAATTCCTCCGATGCGTTCAAGTTTGTTAAAGGTGCAACGATTCCGATGGTTATCGGCAACGCTGTTGCTGTTGGTCTGGCAATTGTCATTGTTTCCCTGTTAAGTCGGGAGCGTTTTATACGAAAGAAGGGTAAAGAACGTATTGCAAATACTTTTCAACGATGGCTTCTTTTGTGTATTGTTGTTGCTTACCTTGTTACAAGCACCTTTACCTTTTTCCTTCAGAACGGAATGGTACGTATTGAAACGCAGGAAGTGTTTACTGCCGCAATGAATGACGTTGAGGCTGATGTTAAAGGAAAATCCGATGCACAACTTCTCAGTATTGCCGAGGGTGTCAGAACTGAATATGAAATGAATCCCGCTGCATCGCTGTTGGAAATTGCAGATAAATACAACGTCGTGGAAATAAATGTCGTAAGTTCGGACGGAATAATCCAAAAATCCACAGAAACTGACAGCATAAACTACGATATGAAAAGCAAGGAGCAATCCAAAGAGTTTGTTGACACCTTGAGAGTTCAGGATTCTTTTGTGCAGCAGTATAGCCCCCGAGGAAAAGATGAATCTGTCTGGAGAAAATATGCAGCGATCAACTTGGAGGTTGGCGGATTTATTCAGGTTGGCTACGATGCAGAGCAGTTTCACGAGATGCTCAACGAGTTCGTGGTTGACGTTACAAAAAATCGACACGTCGGCACGGGAGGTTTCGTTGCGGTTTGTGACGATAAACTTTCTATGGTAATTGACAATGATTACGCGGGTCTCCCGATTTCTACAATAGGAATCAATCCACCCGTCGAAATGAAAGAAGGTAAAACCGCTACAACACTTTATTATGCGGATATTGTTGACGGCAACACTTCTTTGAGTGAAAAATATATCTACGTGTTCAAGTTCATTGAAGGTTACTGCATTATTGCCGCAATGCCCGAAGCGGAAGCGATGTTTATGCGTGACGCTTCTCTTTATACAAGCATCTTTATGCAGGTGCTTATCTTCGCCGCTTTGTTTGTATTTATCTATATACTGATAAAGCGTGTTATTATCAATAATTTAAAGAAAATCAACTCCACGCTAGGCAGAATCACCGAGGGTGATTTGAATGTAACCGTAGACGTTCGTTCCAATGAGGAATTTTCGTCGCTTTCAGATGATATTAACTCTACGGTTTCTACTCTCAAACGCTATATTGCGGAAGCGGCTGCCCGTATTGACAAGGAACTGGAATACGCTAAACAAATACAACTTTCGGCGCTTCCTACTAACTTCCCGCAAAATGAAGATTTTAGTATCTGTGCGCAGATGATCGCTGCTAAAGAAGTCGGCGGTGATTTTTACGATTTCTACAAGTTGAACGATACAACCGTGGCTTTCCTTGCAGCCGATGTTTCAGGCAAGGGAATCCCTGCCGCAATGTTTATGATGACTGCAAAAACCATCATCAAGGACTTGGCAGAAAGCGGTATGACGGTAAATGATATTTTTACAAAGGCAAATGAAAAACTTTGTGAAAATAATGAATCGGGTATGTTCGTCACCGCGTGGATGGGTGTTCTGGACTTAACCACAGGCAACGTGCAGTTTGCCAATGCAGGTCACAATCCGCCCCTGTTAAAGCGTGCCGACAGCTCATTTGAATACCTGAAAACTCGTGCAGGATTTGTTCTTGCAGGTATGGAGGGAGTTCATTATCGGGTCGGTGAAATTACGTTAAACGAGGGCGACCGATTGTTTTTATACACGGATGGTGTGCCCGAGGCTACAAATGTGGAGAACAGGCTTTACGGTGAGGATAGATTGCTGTCATTTATGAACCGTAACGCCTCAATGCAACCAACTGAACTTTTACCATCATTGAAAGCCGATATCGATGAATTTGTGGGTGAAGCGCCACAGTTTGATGATATTACAATGTTGATGCTTGATTATAAACCGAAAAAAGGAGGTGAGCGTATGACGAATCAAACGTTTCCTGCAAAAACCGAATCGTTATCTGACGTGCTCGGCTTTGTAGAGCAAACGCTTGAAACCCTTGAATGCCCCATGAAAATCCAAACGGCAATCTGTGTTGCTATTGAAGAAGTATTCGTCAATATTGCTCGCTACGCCTACCCGGAAAGCATCGGTGATATGACGCTTCACATTGGCTTTGATGGGGAAACCCGTGCCATTACGTTTCGCGTGACGGATAAGGGTGTTCCTTTTGATCCGCTCAAAAAAGCGGACCCGGATATCACCCTCTCTGCCGAGGAACGTGAAATCGGTGGACTTGGAATTTTTATCGCAAAGAAGACTATGGATTCTCTCACGTACGCTTATGAGAACGGCGAGAATATTCTGACTATGACCAAAAAAATATAAAGGAGATTTATTCGTATGACTATTGAAATCAAGAAAAAACAGGAAGAAACTGTCATCGAGATTGTAGGAAGACTTGATACCATTACAGCCCCTGCACTTGATAAAACCATCAATGAGGATATCGGAGACACCAAAAACCTTGTCCTTGACGTAAAGGGCATGGAGTATATCTCCAGCGCAGGTCTTCGTGTGATTCTCAGCGCACAGAAGAAAATGCAGAAGATTGGTTCAATGAAGGTTATTAACGTTTGTGAAGATGTTATGGGAGTCTTTGAAATGACCGGATTTGCTGACATTTTGGTGATTGAATAATGGAACTTGTAAGCGAAGCAATCGCATTTGCAGTAAAGGCTCACGACGGAATGCGACGCAAAAAAAGTGAGTCGCCATACATATTGCATCCAATAGAAGCGGCCGTTATTGTCGGCACAATGACGGATGACCAGAATCTTATCGCAGCAGCGGCTCTGCACGACGTCGTAGAGGATGCGGGCGTTACGATTGAAGAAATAGGAGAAAAATTCGGAAAGCGCGTTCAGGAACTTGTGCAGTCTGAAACCGAGGATAAGCGAGAGGGTTTACCGCCTGCTGACACATGGAGAATCCGCAAGGAAGAATCGCTTGAAGTGTTAAAAAATACTGACGATATAGCGATTCTTATAGTATGGCTGGGTGACAAACTTGCCAACATGCGCTCCCTTTACCGTGAATGGAAAGTTGATGGCAACAATATGTGGCAAAGATTCAACCAAAAGGATATAAATGAGCAGGCTTGGTATTATCGCTCCATAGTTAAATACACCGAGCGCTTGTCACATACACCGGCATGGCTCGAATATAAAACGCTTACCGAAATTGTTTTCAGAGGAGTTTAAGCAAATGAATATTACGTATCGCATAGATAAAGACATTCTCTATATAGCAGTTGAGGGCAGAATAGATGCCTCCAACGCAGCAGAAGCAGAGGGAAAGATTTTCGAAATAAAAAACGATAACCCCGGGAAGCATACCGTTATTGATGCCGATAGGTTAGAGTACATATCTTCCGCGGGATTGCGTGTGATTTTAAGGCTCAGAAAAGAAGAACCCAAACTGGCAATTATCAATGTTGCGGCAGATGTTTACGAAGTGTTTGATATGACCGGCTTTACCGATATGGTTACTATTGAAAAGGCGTATCAGAGAATGAGTGTAGATGGTTGTGAGTTTATCGCAAAGGGTGCTAACGGTGCTGTTTATCGCTATGATGATGAAACCATTATCAAGACCTATTTTGCAAAGGATGCGTTGCCTGAAATCAAACAGGAACGGGAAAACGCAAGAAGGGCATTCGTCCTCGGTATCAATACCGCTATTCCTTATGGCATCGTTCGTGTGGGTGACGGATATGGCACAGTTACAGAACTTCTGAATGCGGTCAGCGTAACAAAACTGATTTGCAATAACCCTGAAGATATCTCTGAAGCGGCTAAGTATTATATTGATATGCTGAAAAGTATTCACGCTATCAAGGTGGAGGACGGCGAAGTTCCCGACATGAAGGAAATTGCTCTTGAATGGGCTAAGTTTGTTTCTGCTTATATTCCCGAAGAGCAAGGCGAAAAACTTTGTGCTTTAATTGAAGCCGTCCCCAAACAGAATACGCTGATGCACGGTGACTATCACACCAATAACATTATGGTACAAAACGGAGAGCCTTTGCTCATCGATATGGATACCCTGTGTATGGGGCACCCCGTGTTTGAACTTGGTTCTATGTTCAATGCGTTTGTCGGATATTCCGAACTTGACCATCAAAATATGATTGACTTCTTTGGCTACAGTTTTGAAACAGCGGAACGATTCTGGAATATGTCTCTTAAAATGTATTTGGGTACTGATGATGAATCAGTGTGTAAGTCAGTTGCAGAAAAAGCAATGATAATCGGTTATACCCGTATGCTTCGCCGTGCTGCTCGCCGGCCTGAAGAGTCGGACAGCGCCGCAAAAATCAAGAGATGCAAGGAAATGTTAGCAATTCTTCTTGAAAAAACCGATAGTCTTTATTTCTAAAGCAAAGGAGAAAAACAATGAAAAACAAAACAATGAAACTCCCTGTATTGATTATCGTGATCGGTATTATTGTTGCAATTGTGGTTAGTATTTTCACTGGTGTTGTGAGGATTCCTACCATAACTGAGCATGATTTCAATTACTCCGCAACTTATAAACTCAATGGTGAAACAAAAACAATTGAAGGCATTTACAGATGCAAGTTTACGAACACCGGCGATGATTATGACCCCGCTGACAGGTGTTACGAGGGTTCATATATTTCGGATAGTTCTGAAGACGGTTCAAGTGAACACGTTATCGCAACAAAAGATAATCTTGAATTGTGCGTTGTGTTTATTTTTACTTCCGATTATCTTATGGGTGACGGTGACTTCGGTGAGCGGTACAGTGATGTCGTTTCTGAGCCTTACGTTGCCGTTTTTGATAAGGATGAGGGCTATGAGTATAGCGATCCGGAAACACTTGGAAAGTTTGATGTTGAATTAGTTTCTTGGGAACTTCCTCAGGCTATTGAAAATTCATTCGTTTTCTCACATATATCCCATTTTAGCCATGCGGTTGTATTTCCAACATTGATTGCTGCGATTCTTACAGTGGTTGCTATCATTATTTTTGTAAAAAGAGAAAATAAATCAAAGTTCAAACCCGTTGATATTGCTACCATTGTTTTGAATTTTGCTGTCTGCGCTACACTTTTGCCGTTTGTTACAGTTGCAGCAGTGTTGAGTGACATCGTTGGCACTGGGCCGGAGATTTATCATCAGATATTCTATTTCTTCCCCGCAATTTTGGTATTCTGTACTGCCGCATCAGTTGCGTTGCGCCGCAAGGGCCACAGTGCAAAATCGCTTATTGCCGAGCTTATAGGCCCTGCTGTTTTCGTAGTATATTTAATCGTTTGCGGAGCGTGTGGATTGCTGTAAAAATCATTTGCTAAATAAGTCCACTATATAGTTTTTAAAATTAGTTATACAAAAACAGAGGGTTTCTCCCAACTACAGGGTGGTTTTAATCAGACGAATAATCAACTATTGCTCCTCCTTCGGCAGAGAAGAGTAGAGGAGAACAAAAACCAACAAAAAATAATAAAGCGCTGAGTTTATGCTCAGCGCTTTTCTTATGGTACTTTTTATTTTAAATTCTCTGCCTGATCACGGTATGAGCTATCGAGGGGACTTTGCGTATCAGCTTCAATTTGGTAACGCATCACCATATTGGCAGCCGTCTGCACAGGCAGTAATGTACCTGCACCGGCAACACATCCGCCACGACACGCCATGCCCTCCAAAAGATAGCCGTCATACTTTCCGGCCTTTGCCAGGGTCATCAGTTTGCGGCATTCACGCAAGCCCTCAGCTTGTGCCGTTAGCACCTGCATATCGGGATTTGTCTTTCGAATTACATCCGACACTGCACCGGCAACACCGCCGGACACCGCAAAGCCTCGTCCTGCAGCAGTGCCTTCGTTCATATCGTACATCGGCTCAATGGTTTCAAAATCAATTTCCTTTGCCTCAAACATTCCCTGCAATTCCTCAAAGGTCAGCACAAAGTCCACATCCGAGCGGATATCTGCACGGATTGCCTCCAATTTTTTAGCGGCACAAGGACCAACGAACACAACCTTGCTCTGCGGGTACTTCTGCTTCATAAGTCGGGCGGTAAGAACCATGGGGGTCAATGTCATAGAGATTTTGTTTATTTCGCTTGGGAAGAGTTTTTCAATCATGGAATGCCACGCGGGGCAGCAGGATGTTGCCATATAGTTCTGTTCGCTGGGCACTTTCTCAAGGAAGTCCTCGGCCTCAGCAACCGTACACATATCAGCGCCTATCGCTACTTCTGTGACATAGGCAAAGCCCAGTTTCTTCATAGCGGCAATGAATTTGCCGGGGGTGGAGTGTTTGCCAAACTGGCCGACAAATGCGGGTGCAACAATGGCAATTACCTTGTCGCCCTTGATAATAGACTGAATAACCTGAAAAATCTGTCCCTTGTCAACAATCGCACCAAAAGGACAGTTTACAAGGCATTGACCGCAAGCCACACACTTGTCCTGATCGATTGTCGCTTTGCCGTGCTCGTCCGAGGTAATAGCGTCCATACCACAGGCTACCTGACAGGGACGCTCAAGATGGATGATGGAGTTGTAGGGACACGCCTTGGCACACTTGCCGCAACGGATGCACTTTTCCTGATCGATAAAGGAACGGTTGTTTTTGAAAGTAATGGCACCCACGGGGCAGACCTTCTGGCACGATGCCGCCAGACAGTTCTGACAGTAGCTGGTTACCTTATACTGATTGGTCGGACAAGCGTGACATGCATAGGGGATGATGTTGATAAGGGGCGGAGTATAATACTGCTCCGCAACGGCTGCTTCGTCCATACCCTCGGTCATCAGGTGGCGAGACTGAACGGGACGGATGTTAAGTCCCATAGCCAGACGAACACGCTCGCTGGCAATCGCACGCTCCAGAAACACAGATTCTCTGTGCAAGGGCTGGTCACCGGGTACGATGATAAAGGGCAGCTCGTCCACGCCCTCATAGCCGTGACCGGCGTATGCCATACGTGCTACCGCTGTAAATACGTTCTTACGAATATCTGTAATTAAGGAAGGAATACCTCTCATTGTGTTACCTCCTGAATGCTTTGTGTAAAGTCGGAACAATAAGCAGCGCCACAACTCCGCCAATCAGCGCTGTGACTAACTGCGGCCAGGAAAACATTGCAGTAAAAGTTGCTACTTGTTTTTCCGACAGGGTCAAAACGCGGCACAAAAGTTGTGCTACGATTAAATAGAGTGCTAAAAACTTGCAAGCAGCAGCGCTAAATAAACCGATTCCCTGTCTCCAGATGGGAAGATTTCTTTTACCACACAGAAAATGCAGTATCAGCACATAAATCACATTGCCTACGGCGATTGCCGGAACAACAGCGATAAGTTGCGGACCGATCCCCAAAAAGAAGGCAAGAAACGGTGAAATTACCGCTACCGTTACGCCGGACCAAAGACCGGAAAACAACACCGCAACCGCCAGCACTGCATTCACACAAGAACCGATAACAAACTGGCCTCCGGCTTTGGTGACGCTCTGAAGCAGCACCAGCATAGCCATAAGCACTGCGGTTCTGGTGATCCATAAAGTTTTTTTCATTGTCATTCTCTTTTCCGTTGATTTTACTGTTCGACCTTATATTATATCCAAATTCCCTTGTGCTGTCAACATAACTATGGCAAAAATCTTTCTTTTTCAAAGTGTCAAAAGTTGGAAAGCCGATTCGTAAAAGATTAAAAACAGTAAATTTATCAAACAGTCTCTTGAACTATTCAAGGGGCTGTTTTTTTGGTGCCTTTAGGCGTGAAAATAACCCCCCAGTTCTACTGGGGGAGGATAAAAAACTTTAGTATAAGAAAAAAGCAGATAAAAATGAAATAAAGAGTTCGGCACACTCGAAGTACAGATGTCAATATCATATCGTTTTTGCCCCAAAGTATAGAAGAAAAGAAATATATGGGCAAATAAAGAAAGACATTTTATGGGATATCTCAAGGGAAAAAGTTCGTTGATGATATTTGACGGACACGCAAATTTAAAATACAAGTACGGGTCAAGACATTTCTGGTGTCGTGGATATTACGTGGACACAGTCGGAAAGAATAAAAAGATAATTACAGAATACATACGAAACCAGTTAGAGGAAGATAATGCCGCAGACCAAATAAGTCTTAAAGAATACACGGACCCGTTCACGGGTATTAAGAATAAGTAGGCAAAATCTTGACTGTTAGAAATACAGTGGATATAATAGACGTGTAATGGAATTGGCAATGGTAGAATTTAAAATCATTGTTTGGAAGTGCTTGTAATGAAGTATTTTCGTGATACGGATAAGGGCTTTATCGCTTTTACATTGTTTGAGTTCTGTGTGGAGCCGGAGTTTCGGAGCAGTGTTGAGAAGTGATAATTGTTATTCGTTTATCGTAAAAAAAGGGAGGGGATAATATGGCGTTAGCGTACGGTATAATTGCGCTTGTTTCGCTTTGTATGGTTGGCCTTTGCGTTTTGGCTGACAAAAAGCGTGACGTCTGGCTTTTGCTTGTGTTCGTGTCGGTGACCATATGTAATCTTGGTTATTTTATGCTTTCGATTTCAAGCGACCTTGGCGATGCTCTCAACTCTAACAGACTGTCCTATCTTGGCAGTGTGTTCCTGCCGTTTTTCATATTGATGATGGTGCTTCGTTTCTGTGGCATTAAGCGTAAAAAGCCTGTTACAATAGCGCTTGTTGCGCTCGGAATTGTGATGCTTGCAATTACGACAAGCCCCGGTATTCTGCCGATTTATTACAGCACCGTTGATATTGCTTTTGAAAACGGTGCAACAAGGCTCGTGCGTGAATACGGCCCGCTTCATTTGCTTTATTACGTTTACCTTATCGGATATATGCTTTCAATGATTGTTGTAACGCTGTATTCAATTATCAGGAAAAAGATTAAATCCCGTGGGCATACTGTGCTTTTGCTCTGCACAGTGTTGTGTAATATCATAATCTGGCTTGTTGAGCAGTTTTTGCCTCGTGGTTTTGAATGGCTTTCTGTTTCTTACATACTGACAGAGGGCTTTATACTTGCTATTTACAATTCAATGCAAAAGCAAGGGCTTCTCCAACGAAACGAGAGAACGCAGACCTACACAACCAACGTCTTGCTGACGGTATTTCTTCTCTTATTTGCTAACTTCATCCGTGTTGTAACAAAGGGCACAACACCATCAATGTATATAGTTTCAAACATTGTTACAATGATTATTTATATCGGCATACTTGTTTCGTGGGGTATGTCCGTATATGACCGTATTATAAATAAAGCGATACGCCGCTATCTGACAATCCTTGTCCTTCTTATGATATTCTGGATATTAATGCATACGCTCAGATATACAGTGTTTTTAAATGTTTTGCCATATAATCATTGGTGCTGGTATGCATACTATATCTCAATGGTGCTTATTTCCCAGCTGTGTTTCTTTGCAACAAAGCATATTGGAAAGCCCGAGGATTACAGATTGCCGTGGAAGTGGAATTTAATGTATATTCCGTCCGCCTTGCTTATCTGTGGTATTCTTACGAACGATCTTCACCACCTAGCGTTCAGTTTTCCATCAGGGACTGATTACAAGAATGGTGTTTTGTTCTACATCACGATTCTCTGGATGTTTACCTGTATTGTTATGATGATGGTGGAATTCCTGAAGCGTTGCCGTATTCCAAAGACAAAAAAGATTATCTGGCTGCCGATAGCAATGCTTGGAATAGGTGTGACGTATTCAATTCTCTATGCGCTTGATACTGAGATGTTCAGTTTTATTGAAACGTATATTACTCTCTGCTTTACCATTGTTGCAATCTGGGAGAGTAGTATCAAAACAGGACTCATTCAGTCAAACACCAATTATGACCAACTTTTGCAGCGTTCAGGGCTTGGTGTAACAATTGTAGATAATTCCCATGCTGTGCGTTACCGCTCTGATGATGCTATGACTCTCAGCACAGAACAAATAAATAATGTAACACAAAGTCCGCTTATGCCCGAAGGCGGCGTCCGTGTGTCAGGTTCAAAGATAATGGGTGGCTATGCGTTGTGGCAGGAGGACTTGTCAGAACTTATGGAAAACCTTGATGAACTCAAAGCCTTGCGTGAGGACCTGAAAGATTCCAATGCGGTTGCAATGCAGAATTATCAGATGGATAAACGTATTCGTACACTTGCTGAAAAGAACCGTCTGCACGATGAAATTCATAAACAGACCGCGCGTCAGATTAACTTGCTTGGCGAGTGGCTTGGACGCTTGCAGCAAACTGAGGATGAGCAGGAAAGAAAAGAATTACTCCGCCGCATTGTTGTGGTCGGTGCTTATCTCAAACGTCGCAACAACCTTTTCCTTGTAAGTGAGCAGGATGGCATCATTTCTGAGGAGGAGTTGAATCTCAGTATCAGGGAAATGATGAAAAATCTGCAACTTGCAGGTGTTGATTGTGCTTGCTCCGTCCAACTTGGCAGAAACATCCCGTCAGAGATAATGATTAAGTTCTTCGATTTCTACGAATATGTTGTAGAAAACGCTTTTGATGGTCTTGAAAGATTTCTTGCGCGTTTCTTCTGCCGTGACAATTGTTTCATTTGTTGCATTGATGCCGTGTGCAGTAAGGACCTGACCTGTCTGCAAACAGACGATGTAACCGTCAGTATGGAGGACGAAAACTATTATATGATCTCTTTCAGCATAGAGGGAGGTGACGGCAGATGATGAATTGTTTTTACGAAGTCAGCACACCCTTGCAGATAGTTTTGCTGATACTCAGTCAGGTTGCAATCGTCACACTTCTTGGCAGTGTCCTTCTTTTATGGAGAAGATACGGCGAGCCGATGCGATTTGAAACGGGAGCGGCAACAGTTTTGCTGATTGTTAACGTTGCATTGTATGCTGTTATTCAACTTGACAGCCGCCTTACAGGAGCGGATAATGGTCTGCGTCTTAATATCCCTTATGCCGTGTTGCTTGCGTTTACAGTTTTCTCATTGATTTACGCTGCGTGCGATGTCGTAAAGGTGTCAAAGGGAAAAGAAGTTATTAACAAAAACTCCGTAAAGGAAGCGTTTGACAACCTGCCAACAGGTGTATGCTTCTTTAATGAGTCGGGGCTGCCAGTACTTTGTAATCTTGCTATGCACCGTTTCAGTTTTGCATTCTGTGGCAGGGACGTGCAGTTTATCACTGACCTTGAAGAGTGCCTTTCCGATGATTTTGTTCCCGTTGATGGCACAAGAAAGGATGGCAAAGCGTTCATTCTTCCTGATGGCAGGGTGTGGCAGTTGGAGCGTTGCACAGTGATGCAGGGTGATGACAATCAATACACACAGTTTATTGCCTCAGATATTACCGAACTCTATAAAACACGTGTTGAACTTACGGAAGAGAACGCTCAGCTTCGTAAGGCTCAGGCGGATTTGAAACGATTGTCTGCAAATGTTGTGGCTGCTACACGTGAGGAAGAGATACTCAATACAAAAATGAGAGTTCACGACGAAATGGGCAGATGTCTTGTTGCGGCGCAGAAATATCTGCGTGAGGGCGGTGTGCAAGCCGTTGACGAAAGCATAGTGCTTTCGTGGCAGAGAGCCGTTTCAATGCTCAGATATAATAATGAAAGTACGCAGGAGGATATTCTGTTGCAAATTCGCACAACCTGCAAATCAATAAATCTTGATTTTATCCAGAGTGGTGAGCCGCCAGAGGACGAAAACATCGCTTATGTTCTTTCGTGTGCAGTGCGTGAATGTGTGACAAATGCTGCACGTTATGCGCAGGCAACCGAATTATATGCGGATTTTACAGAGAATGATGCAACTGCAACCGTAACAGTTTATAATAACGGCAAAATTCCCGATGGCGAGATTACAGAGGGCGGAGGACTTTCCACTCTGCGTCGCCGTGTTGAGCGTGCAGGTGGCACGATGATAGTTCAGTCGTTACCGCAATTCAGACTGACCGTTACAGTTCCGAAAGGAAAGGAGGGCGTATGATGACAAGAGTTCTTATTGTAGAAGATCAGAAGATGGCGCAGGAAAATATGGAAGCGACCATCACCGCAAGTGAAAATTATACTCTTGCAGGCACCATTTCCAACGCTGCCGATGCAGAACTTTTCTGTATGCGTGGCGGAGTTGACCTTATACTGATGGATGTTTGCACTGCCCGCGATGAAAGTGGAATTGAAGCGTGCGCGGTAATCAAAAAGAAGTTCAGAAAAATCAAAGTTATCATCGTTACCTCTATGGCTGAGCACACCTTTATTGAAAAAGCAAGGGAAGCGGGGGCTGACAGTTTCTGGTACAAGGATTCAACCCATAGTGAACTTATCGCAGTTATGGATAAAACAATGGCAGGGGAGCGCATCTTCCCCGACAAAACTCCCGAGGTAAGGCTTGGACTTACCACAAGTTATGACCTGACCCATAATGAACTTGACGTAATCCGTGCGTTGATGCAAAGCACAAGTGATGAGGATGCTGCCGCAATGCTTGGTTGTACCAAAGCAAACATCCGTTGGCATCTTGCCAAAATTCTTGAAAAGACAGGTTATCGTAACCGTATGGAGTTGCTTATAGCCGTAGCACAGAAAAATCTTATCATAGTTTCTCCTGACAAAATGATCAATGAATAAACGAAAGAGGGGTTTGTTTTATGCGTGATGATGTAAAAATTTGTGTATCGTCAAGGGTTGATTTTTTCGGACAGTATTATGATGTGCCGCCGCAGGTGCAACCGGAAGTTGATGAGTTCATCGCTCAGGTGCAGGCGCTTGGTGAGCGCAGTGCGGATGCTCAGCAATTTGAAGCGGAGTTTGCTTCATCCGGCCTCAGCGAGAAGTTTACTGCAATATTGCCTAAATGTACTCCAAAGGCTGTTGCCATGACAGAGGAGCAGAAGGCTTATTCAAAGCAGGTAAAGCAGGAAATGTGGCAGGAGCAGAAAGGTCAGATTGCAAAGGACGTAGTGAAGGATGTGGCACAGTCCGTTGCAATGCGTGCGGAAAGTGACGCTATGCAGGCGCGCAGGCGTGCAATGTCTGAGGCTGGTGTGCTTGACGAATATACTCGCGCCTCAAACGCAGTTGATGATGCAAAGTACGCGGCAGGATTTCTTTCAAAACTCTTCAAAAAGAAAAAATAGAAGTATAAATATCATATTTATCGGAGAGAGTGTGAACACTCTCTCTTTTTTTACAAAAAATATTAAAAAATTGTTAAAAAAGTCCAAAATACTATTACTTGTACTAGTGACCTGCTATCCGAAACCATTTATAATACATGTGGAAAGGGCGGATTATGCCCGATTCGGACTTTTAAAGGAAAGAAGGTGTGCTATGAGGCGAGTTGCAATCAATATGCAAAACTCCTTGTTTTGTAACGCTATTTCAGAAACTCTGCGAAGGTCAGGCAACGAGTTTGAAACTTATACTCTTGACTCGCCTGACAGGGTGGTAGAAGAATGCAGTTGGATTTCCCCCTATGCACTTCTTATGGAGGTCACGGGTTACACTCCTTGGATGCTTGCACAGCGGCTCAAACTTCGCGACGCGGTAAAGGAGAAAAATCCCGACTGCAAAATCGTTCTCATTGTGGATGAAAATTCAGAAAGAGAAATTGCCAATCAGGTCAAGCAGGCCAAAAAGGACGGTCTTATAGACCAGTTTGTTTACGGTTCAATTTCCGCAACCTATCTTGCGGACATCGTCGACAGCCTTTAACAATTAACTGAATGAAAATTAGGAGGATTATATTATGTCTATTTTTGATCGACTCAAGAAAAGTGCAACTGATGCAATAAAGGGTGCTGCAAGCGGCATCGGTAACAAGAAAGAAACATTTACTTTCAACGCTCTTCCCGAAAGCCTTGCTGAGATGCAGGCTCTTCCCGAGGCTTCTCTTGATTGCCCGTACAAAACAGCGGCTCTCACAGTGTGTGCAATCTGCGCTTATGCTGCGGATAAAAACATCGGTCTTGAAATGCTCAACTGGCTGCGTGGTCCCAGACCGCTCGGCGCAGGTGAAATTTCATTCCTCAATGACCGCTTCCGTGACGGCAAGACATATGTTCCGTTCTCTTATTTCAAGGGTGCAACTCCCGAAAATGATTACACACCCGAGCAACCCTTTACAATCACAATCGAGTCCAATCCCTATTCTGATGCAAATCAGGGATATAAGAAACTCTTTGTAAGGAGCAGCGGTGCAGACAATGCTCGTGAAATCGTGCTTCGTATGAAGGGCGATGGACAGTGGCTCCTCTGGGATCAGGCAATTCTTGTTGGTATCCGTGAGCCGAAGTCCGCAGACCCCTGGGCATAATGAGAAGGACTAAACGGGCAGGAAACTTCTTTGTTTGTCTGATATTCAATATGCTGCTTAACCTTGAATGGAGTATTCCTGCGTGGATACTTCTGGCACTCCACTACATACTTGATATTTCAATTATCTGGTTTTGGGCGGCACTTGGTCTCTGGGTATTGATTCTCATTTCGTGGATGTTCGTTATGGGCTGGGCGGCAGATTGTTCAAGCGAGAAGGATCCGCCAAAGGAAAACAAAAATCCTTATTCCGCTAAAAGTTCCGATTTTAAGCAAAGTTAATCGGAATCAGTCAGCGAATACAGCGGTGGTCGTGATGAATAAGATTTTACGATTGGTGGTGTTTACGGTGTGCATAGCGTGACTTCTGTCATTGTTCGGCTGTGGAAAGGGCCGTGTGGATGGTCCTGATATGGAAAGGAAATTGTGGAGTGAGTTCACAGTTTCAAAATCTTCCGTTACTTATGAGCCGATTTATTCCTACAAAGTGGTTTACAATGGCCCGACAGATGGCGCTTATCTTTACGCCACAGTTTATAAGGATGGTGCTCCCGTTACAAAAAGCGTATTGCTTGAAAACGAAACACTGGGCGCTCTTATAAATCTCAATATTTTGTCCCTGGCTGATGCGCAGGCTGTTACCGGTGCAACACTCAGTCTTTCAGTCACTGATCTGAACGGAAATTCATTTCAGAAAAGTCTGCCGAGCGCGAAAGAAAAAGAACTTCTTGCGTTGCTTGACCCTTATGTTGACAGACTGATGACGGATGACGAGGAGCCTTCTATGCTTGACGGACCCAGTATGGAGTACCAAGCACCATGGATAAAATTTGAGTTATGCAGCACAAGCACCAATACGTTATATAGTTTTTACTTTACCGTGTGGGATACGGACACTGATACTTTTGTCAGTGGCGAGTGTCAGGACAAGGAAGGGCACTCATATGAGAATGAATCGGGCATTCCTATTACTCATGATACACTTGAAAAGCTGCGATTGCTTTATTTAGAGCAGTTGCCTGATGTAAGTGGATTTAACGAGACAGAGGACGATATGGATCAAATTCTGGATGACGATATAATCAGTCTTTCCGTTACTTTGGCAGACGGAACAGTAGTGGAAAAATACGCCTCTGGGAATATCGCGATGGAAATTTATCAATTACTTTTACCTTATTTTATAAATAAATAACACTGGAAAGGGGTTATATTATGGGACTTATTAAAGCAGGTATAGGCGCAATCGGCGGCGTGCTTGCAGACCAGTGGAAAGAGTTTTTCTACTGTGACGCGCTCCCCGTTGACGTGCTTATGAGAAAAGGACAAAAGCGTACATCGGGTCGTTCATCCAACACAAAGGGTGAGGATAACATCATTTCAAACGGCTCAGGTATTGCGGTTGCTGATGGTCAGTGTATGATTATCGTCGAGCAGGGCAAGATTGTTGAATTCTGTGCTGAGCCGGGCGAATTCACTTATGATACTTCAACCGAGCCGTCACTTTTCTCAGGCAAACTCGGCGAGAGTATCAAAAACACTTTCAAAACTATCGGCAAGCGTTTTGCTTACGGTGGTGACACAGGCAAGGACCAGAGAGTTTATTATTTCAACACAAAGGAAATTCTCAATAACAAATTCGGCACACCGAGTCCGATTATGTTCCGTGTTGTGAACAGAGATATCAATATGTCAAAGACCGTTAAGGTAAGATGTAACGGTACTTATACATACCTTATCACTGACCCGCTTCTTTTTTACACAAGACTCTGCGGTAACGTTGAGTATGAATACAGAAGAGAAGAGATTGACGAGCAACTCAAAGCAGAGTTTATCGATGCTCTCCAGCCTGCACTCGGCTCAATGTCCGCACTCGGACTTCATCCGGCTGATTTACCCGCAAAAGCAACTGAACTCAAAGCGGCAATGAACGAAGCGCTCAAAGTTGACTGGGCAGAAAACAGGGGACTGAGCGTT
>JAFYOI010000004.1 GCA_017560255.1 Clostridia bacterium | reverse complement strand
GAACCGAATACGGTGATGGTAAGGTATAAGGTGTCGGTAAAGATACCGTCGGAGACCTTAAATGCGATTACGTTATCGCCACGGTGTGAACTCTGGGGTACCCACTCGAAGGTACGGGTTTCTGCGTCGAAGGTTGCACCGCTTGGTGACTGAGTCATCTCATATGTGAGCGTCTTTCCTTCATCACCCTTTGCATTTACGGTAAATTTAACTTCTGCACCAACTTCTGTTGAGAAGTCCTCGATCTTGTCGAACTTAGGACCGGTGCTTGATATGGTCGGAAGCGGAATGCGTACATCCTGACCTACGCCCATATTGTAGATATATCCTGCTTTCTCGTCAGCCGGATCTGCCATAGAGGTAACCATAGAAGCCTCGCCGATATCAAGACAATACTTATTACCGCCAAGATCATCTACACCAAGGATAATTACGTTACCATTGTCATTTCTGCCGTTTGCAACGTCGAGCATCTTGCCGATGACACGATTTGCCTCGATCTGCTGATCAAACTGAATGGTAACAAAGTTCTGACGGGAGAGTTCCTTTGTGAAGTCTACAATCTTACCCGTATATGCGTTAAGACTTGTATTCTCTCCTACCTTGCCAGCATCCTGACCGTAAGAATAAACAAGTTTGCCGTCCTTTAAGGTATATACACATGCAAAGCCCTTGAATTCAAATGTATTATCAACCTTGAATAAGGTATTTGTGTTTGTTGAGTATACGATATAGTCAACTACACCGTCGGTGCGGGTTACCTTGACAGCCTTGGTCTGTGCCAAATCTGCCGCGGAAAGTGCACCGCCATTTGCATAGGTTACCGGAACGGACTTAATCTCTGCTATGTAACGTGCGGAATCGTACGGCTCGTATACTGCAGTAAAGAGTGAATCAAGATTTGTACCGCGACGACGTGCATAAACGAACTCAAGTTCTGTCGGGTTGTCATCACGAATCGGCGGTTTACCCTTGGCGATTGATACGTCGTCAAGTTTAAAGTCATTAAGCATTGTCACGCGGAGGTGGATGTTGTTCTTATACCATCTCTCACCACGGAAGTTCTGAATCTTAAAGTCAACCGCAAAGTTACCTGATGCACAGGGGGATGTGCGTACATTGTAGAGGTATGCCGCACCGCCCTTGCCGATACCGGTTGTACCAAATGCAACGTCTGCACCTGCATATGTACCGCCGTTCTGTGCGGTGAGTGTAAGTCCCTCTGTCGCATGAATGGTATTGGACAATGCGTGGAAGCCGTAAGTATGAGTTGTACCTGCGGTTACACGGAAGAAGTCAACCGCATAGGAATTTTCCTCGTCCACCTTAACGTATACAACCGATCTGCGGAAATCTCCCTTTGCAGGAGTTGCGTCCTTACAAGCAGCTACGTCAATAAGTTTTACACGGTCGGAATCGTCGTAGTGATACGGATGACATCCGTTACGTGCGACACCGTTATTGTATGATCTGATACGGTTTAAGTTGGTCTCATTTACCATAACCGTATTATGGATCATTGTACCCATTTCCCAAGAAACAGTACGGTCGGAACCGTCAGCATTTGTCGGGTAACCAAGGTCAGGTAATACGCTTACGCCGAACGCTTCCATACCAAGGTTCATAATATCCGAATGCTTATGGGAGTTAGCCGCACCGAAGTACATCCATACGTCACGCTGGGTATCAACATCGTTAACGGAATTTGCAGCCTTTCTGTAGGTACCGTCACGAAGGATCGCAAAACCGTAACCTGCAAGAAGATGGCTCTGGTCAAAGTTATACTCGCCGTGTTCTTTGATAATGTCAAGTACCTGCTGTTGGATTGCTTCAGGGTTTCTTGTGTACTTATCTGCGTGAAGTTGGGTAATGTCACCATTGTACATATGATAGAGGAACTGTGCCATTTCAACGTCACCGGAGTTCTGGAAGCCCTTTGCAAGAAGGGCATCCGTCATCTGGAAGCCACGTTTTGCGGTAGCACCGCTATCACCTATCTGTACGGTGGTACGACGTGCGAGGGTAAGCGGTAAGTACGCCTTGAACATCTTAATAACACGGGGGTTATTAAAGCCGTTTTTCGCCTCGTATCTTGTGTAACCCTCTGTGGGACCGAAGATATTAAGGATAGAGTTTGCCCAAAGTACGTTGTAGTTTGCACCACTCTCTGCACCTAATCCGTCACGGTCTACAAGGTTAATAATCTGTGCGTTTACGTTACCGCCGAGAATTTCGTCACTACCAAAGGATGTTGTTGTACTTGCGTACATCCAGTCGAGAATTTCCTTGGTCTTGGGCATTGTGTCATAGATAACGCCTGTATATGCCGCAAGTGACTGGTGCATACCGAAGTTACCGTGGATATTGCCGTTTCTCATATCCTTATAGGTCTGATGAACAAGGTGCTCCTCGATATGCTCACGGATTGCAACCGCACTTGACTTGTCAATACCTGCGTCATACTTGAGTGCGTTATTGTTAATAAACTCGATAACAGTCGGATCTTCATAAACTTCGTAGTAAGCATCGTAGCCCAACATATACATACGGGACTCGCCGTGCTGCCAGATACAACCTACCATCTTACCCTTAGGTAATGTGGAGTCGGAGTTTGCAAACAGCGGGAAGGAATCGCCGGTATACATTGTGGGATAGATGTCTGCAATACGGTCAACCATTATTGCACCGATCTTACCGTACTTCATATCGCCGGTATTGATATATGCCTCGTTCATAGCGTTGAGTGCACGATGCACAATACCTGAGTAAGGACCTGCATTTGCCTGTTCCTGCCAGATACCGTAATGGTTATAGTATGCAATCCAGGTATAAACCTCTTCCTGAGAATTACCCTGAGTATTTGTGAGCGTCTTGCCGGTTCTGTATCCCCAGCCGTCTTCAACGCCCCATCCCTCACCCTTTTCAGGGAGAGTTTCATTTACAAGGTAGCCCTTATGGCCTGCTGCTACAAGTTTTGCATTCTCTGCCTTTGCAAGTTCATAATCCCACATACCGTCGTCACCGATACCAAGTTCATAGAACTTGCCGAAATCGTTTGTGGGGAATGACTTACGACAGTCAGGACAGGTAATCTTCCACTCCTTGTTAATCGGATCAATGAGCCAACCGTAGGAGCCCCAAGAGGTATTTGCAAGGTTAAGTCCGCAGTAGCGGCAGACAGCAGCGTTCGGGTCCCAACGATAGGACGGGGATGCTGCACGAGGAAGTTCCTGCGTTGTGATGTAATGTAAGTAGTTGTTGGGATCGGTACCGATAATATTGATTAAGTTATCAGCCGCCTTGATACTTGCAACCGACGTGTCTACCGCCCAATCATACTTCTGACGGTTTTCACGGAGAGCGGCAATACGCTCACCCGTGTAGTAGGTTGCGGCATTCTTATCTTCGGTAACCTTGAACTCAACACTTAAGTTGTAGTTTGTACCACGGTAATTTGTGGAAATATCAACGGTTGCCTTACCGAGGGAAATCGGAGTTACTTTACCGCTTGCATCAACCTTTAAGACTTTTTCATTACTGCTCTTATAGGTCATGCCGGAGGTAATCGGTTCCATTGAACTGTTTGCAACACGTACCTGTGATGTCTGGTCAATTTTAATGGTTGTGTCGTCTGCATATGCGTAGAGTTTTATACCGTCATTTGCGATGGAAACACTCTTTGTCACGCTCTTGGTTACACCATTTAATGTAACGGTAATCGTAATATCCGCACTGCCCTTGCCTACGCCGGTCATAATACCGTCACGGACAAGTATTGCACCGGTATTGGATGACGCGAAGGTTGCATCGTAAGAAAGCGGATTTATAACTCTGCCCGATGCGGTTTTTGCAGTAACGTTAATTCTAGACTTTTCACCGTTGTTGATGGTTTCTTTAATGTTTGCATCAACACTGACCAGCGGATCGTTCTGCACGGTGATTGTAATGTCTTTATTTGTTGCAACGCCATCCTTAACGCCTGCAACGGAAAGTTTGGATGTTCCCGCTTTAAGACCTGTAATGATACCATTCTCGTAAGAAACCACACTACCGTCGGAATTGGTAAACTTATAGGAATTTTGAGTATCTGCCGCGTTCTCCTCAAAGAGATTGCCGAAGTAGTAGGGAGAGCCATCGGACATCTTAGGTCCAATAACCGCACTTGCCTTCTCACCTATTGTGAGGGTGGTCTGCTCTGCCTCTGCTACAAAGCCCTGGAATGTGGGCATTTCAGATACCGGAGTGAGGCGGATTTTACCGATTGTGAGATAGTCGGTATTGGAGATGTTACGGAAGGTGATCTGGTGAACGCCAACACCGAGTTTTACGGTATTAAGTTGCTTTTCACCCTGTGACACAACCTCAGGCTCACCGCTAAAGTTGTATTCACCTACGTACTGCTTATCTACGTAAACCGCAACATTAGCCGCGTTCTTATAGCGTCCGCCGTCGATACGGAGTTCATATGCACTCTCTGCAAGTACGTCTACGTCGAAGGTAACGTCGGAACTGTACTCGGTATTTCTGTTACCCTGATAGTAAGCACCGATGCCGTATGCCTGATAACGGAAATGCTTTTTGTTTGTCGGGTTATATATTGCGACGTTGGTCATCTGCTTGTTGATTGCCCAGCCGTCGGTTGCAACCGTCTTGTCAAGGATTGGGGTGCCCTGGCCTTTTGTGAAGTCGATTAAGATTTCACTTGCAGTATCTTGCGGTGCATTTACGATAATCTGCTTTGTAGCACTTACCGTCTTGCCGTTTACCGTTGCAATAACGTTAACGTTTGTCTTACCCGCATTTACGCCGGTATAGGAAATCTTTGCCGTCTTACCATCACCGCTTTTTTCAATGGTTGCGGTAAGTACGCTTTCATCGTCAACTTTAACCTTTAAGTCATTTGCTACGGTAAAGTCACAAGGTACGTTGTTTACAGCAATCGCAAGGTCTGCACTCTTGGTCTCATTAACCATTACACGGTTAACGGAATCATCAATTGAAATGATTGCCTCGTCTGCGGTAATGGGTGTGAAGAAGAGACCGCTTATTGCAAAGTTATATGCGGTTACGCCCGCTTTCTTATCCTTAATGCGGAAGGTAACCTGATAGTCACCGGGGTTTGTGATGGTAACGTTACGGACGTGCATCATAGTTGTCCAGTCGGAAACCTCATAAACCGCCTTGTAGGGATCAATTGTTCCTACATAGTATTGAGGCTGGACTGTATCCGCAACACCGTCCGGTGCAATATAGAAATCAACAATTGATGCAGCATTCCAACAACCTACTCGGCTTGAGAAGTCGTAGGTGCCGGGTGCAGAAATACGAACCTTAACGGTAGCGTATGAACCCACACCGCCACGGAGCATTGCAGCATAAGTACAGTCTACAACGTCAAACGTTGTATTGTCGCCGCCTATTCCGCCGAAAATAAACGGATCTGTATAACTGCAGTACTTGGTTGTGGGGAACACTTCCTTTGGACTGCCCATCGTAGTCATTGCATAGTCGTTAAGACTTGCAAATGACTGGAATGTCTTGGAAGAAAGTACGAGTTTTAAGAAGTCGAACTTAAACTCGGTCTTATTACTTGCCTCCGAAACAGATACCGGAATGGAGGTTGTGTAATCCTTACCATTATAGGTAACAACAACGCTTATGGTTGTCTCACCTTTTGCAACCGGTTTAATCTTGATACTGCGGTCGGAATTTACGGTTGCGGTTGCTACCGCACTATTGCCGGAAGTTGCGGTAAATGCGGTTACAAGAGAATCGGTAAGATTTACAATATCGCCGTTCTTTCTGAGTTCTACCTTATAATCCACCGGAGTTGCACCTGCGATTGCAGAATATGCACCACCGTTTTTAAGAACGATCTGATCCTCACCGGAAATCGGGCCCTTATACTCAAGGGTAAGACCGTTCATAATTACCGAGCCGGATGCGGTCTTATTAAACTTAACAAAGTAGTCGCCCGCTTCCATAGGAATATACATGTCAGAAATCTCGTTGGGGCCGGATGTCATCTGCTGGTCTAAAACACCGGCACAGAGGTACTGATCCGCACCTGTTTTCCAAATGGAAACAGTTTCGGCACAAGCCGGATTTGAATGTAAGTTAACAAGCGGGTTATACATACCGTCTACCGGTACACGGATACGCATTGTTACCGTACCTGTATCGCCGTGTAAGAAACCATAACCCTGATAGAGACGTGAGAAGTAGAAATTCTCTTTCTCATTACCACTTGTATCCACACGGGATACGATACCCCAGGGTGCGGATTTTTGGTTTGTATTGTAACCTTCGCCGTATGCACCTGCGGTAGAAGTAGCCATGGTAAAGGTTGCAGAGTACGGATGGTTAACCTCTGTTTCAACATTGGAGGGCATACCCGCCTGGAAGTTATAGTAAAGGTCTGTACCTTCAACCTTGGTGTCCGCTGCCTTTACGTCGATATAAGTACGAGCCATAGCCTCACCGTATTTTACGGTAAGCATGGTCTTGCCTACTGCCTTCGGTGTAATCTTGATTGCATTGCCGGAAACTTCTGCGGTTGCAATATCAGAAACAGAGTACTCGAAGGAAAGTTTGGATAAATCAGGATTTCCACTTGTCATGGTAACGTCTACCGGAATGGTAGCGGTCTCACCCATATTTACGTTTACTAAACCTGAGTTATGGTCTAAAACAATCTCGGACGCAACATCACCTTCAACCGGAACAAGTTTAAGTGCCATAAATTGGCCTCTACCCTTGATCTTATCCATCTTGAAGGAAAGTGTATACTCACCACCTGCGGTAAAGTCAACCGGAGTGGTGCTAAGGGGAATTGCATGTCCTTCAATACCTGCTGTTGTGAAATTGATGCCACGATGTGCGATTTCATCGCCCTTTACACCATCGGTCAATGTCTCGATGGAGAACATTGCAAAACCTGCTTCTGCCCAATTTGCACCACCGCCCATAACCAACATAGGTATATACTTGCCGGTCTTTGATGTCTTGAACTTAAGTGCACCTGTGGTGGTTGTGTTACGTGCAGCATTTGCAATGTAGAAGCCTCTGTCTGCATAAACGTAGATGAAGTAATTGTTGCTGGAATCGGAACCCGGTGCAAACTCATGGAACGCCCACGGAGCAGATTTACCGGTTGCCAAAACCTGATCGTATGTAATGCTCTTTGTGTAATCGACCGTGCCACTTGCCTTTGCAAGTACGGTGAAATCATAGGTAAATTCAACGCCTGCTTCAGGAGCGACAATGTCTGCTTCCACGGTCTGGCTGAAATCTACGCCATCATACTTAAGAGCAATAGTGATATATGCACCGCCTACCTTAACCGGAGTTGCGGTAACGGTATTGTCAGCGTTTACTTTAACGGTTACAACGCTCTCATCAGTAGATGTTGCGGTAACACTTGTCACCTTTGCATCAGTAAGCGGAATTGCCACGCCATCCTTATCTAAAGTGAATGCCACGTTAGACGGTGTGCCCAAAACGCCTGTGTACTTGCTTACTTTAAGTGAGACAACGGATTCTTTAACAGTAACCGGAATAGTTGCGGTATAGTTCTTTCCGTCAAAAGTAATTGCAACGTCAATTGATGTTACACCGGCCTTTATGGGTGTAACAGCAATTGTACGATCAGCATTTACAGTTGCACTTGCAACCGTTGCATCTTTCACGGTTGCGGTAAATGCAGTTACCTTTTCGTCAGTAAGGGATACATTTGTGCCGTCCTTTGTTAAGTTAAGGCTTACGTTGGACGGTGCATTACCCTCAACTGCGGTATATGAACCGTTTGCCGTAAACTCAACGATAGACTCATTGGTAATCGGGCCCTTATAGTCAAGAGAGAAACCATTATAGATAATAGAGCCTGAGGAGGTCTTGTTGAATCTGAGGAGATAATCGCCCGCTTCGAGTTTAATATTCTTTGCGGAAATATTATTCTCACCCACTGCGGAATTTGCATCAATTACAGCGGCACTTATGTATGAACTCTCCCCTTCCTTCCAAATGGAAAGGGTTGCCGCAGTAGCAGGAACGCTATGGAGGTTGATTGCAGGCATATACATACCGTCTACCGGCACACGGAACTTGATTGTTGCGGTACCGTTATCAGCATGTAAGAAGCCATAGCCTTGATAAAGTCTGGAAAAATAGAAATTAGGCATGATATTTCCCTGTCTGTCGGTACAGTTAACTATTCCCCAGGGATCAGACGGTGAGTACGTATCATTCTTTGCCTCACCGTATGCACCGGTTGTGGAGTTTGCCATTATGAAGGTCTTTGAGTAGTAATGGTTAACTTCACTCTGGACATCAGACGGCATTGACTTTTGGAAATTGTAGTAAAGGTCACGCCCCGCCTCGACAGTTCCTGCCGTGGAAATGGTTACGTTGGTACGTGCCATTACCTCGCCGTGCTTTACGGTAAGAGTAACCTTATCGGACCCTACCATTTCATTGGGGGTAATTACAACGTTGTTTCCAACTACCTTTGCAGAAATAACGTCAAGTTGTGAATACTCGAAAGTAAGGTCTGAAAGATCGGCCGCAGAGCCGTCAGACATTGTAACCTCTACCGGAATGGTAGCGGTTTCGTCTGCATTTAACTTAACAAGACCGGAATTGCCGTCTAAAACAATGTCGGTGGCAATCGCACTTTCAGCCGGAACAAGAAGTAACTTATTGAAATGGAAACGGCCCATGACGCGTTCAGCCTTTATGCTAAGTGCGTACTCGGTATTCGCAGAAAATTCAATGGGAGTATCGGAAAGAGCAACAACGTGGTCACTCCAATAACTTGTCTGGTTAAGACCTTTTGCAGAAAGAACGTCGCCCACTGCATTATTTGCTACCGTGTTAATACTAAATTCAGCATAACCTGCACTAGTCCAATCCTGACCGCTACCGGTTACAAGCATAGGAACATACTTGCCCGCGGTGGACACTTTGAACTTAAGTGCGGCACTTGTGGTTATATTTCTTGCAGCGTTGGAGAAATACAAGCCTGTGCCTGCCGACACATATGTAAAATAATTGTTGCGCGCTGATGAGCCGGGGGTAAATGACAAAAATGCCCACGGTTCAGAGATACCTGTGGTAGAATTTGCCACGGTATCGTAGGTGATAGACTTGACATAGTCGGTGGTAAATGACGCACTGTCATTTGCTACCGTAAAGTCATAGACTAAAGTTTCGGTAGCAGCCTTTGCAGGAAGTGTGACGCCGGGCATGACGCCAACAACCATACAAAGAGTAAGAAGTGCGGAAATTACACGCATCAACCTGCCGTTTGAGTGTTTTTTCATACTTTTTCCTCCTTGTTTCCAAATTGTATTTAGAGAAACAACTATCTAATTTTATTATATCACACTCTATTATTATTTCAATGCTTGGATGTTAGATTTATAATATTTTTTTGCAATTTTGTTGCATATAGCAAAATGTGCTTAATTAAAGAATTCCGCGTAAGTGCTGCATTTGCAATAGGTTGGCACAACTCTTAAAGCACGTACAAATAGGCAAAATGTTGTTTCTGCAAAAGAGAAAGGGCAGACACGACGTGTCTGCCCTCCCCCTAAAGGAAATATGGGAAATAAAACTGGAAAGCTTACTTATTGAGGATACGGTCGAGAACTACCGCAACCTCGGCACGGGTAGTATTTGCCTTCGGATTAATCTTTCCGTTTGAACCGGCAATGATACCTGCACCGGTGAGTGTTTCAACCGCCTCTTTTGCGTAGGACGCAACTGCGTTTGCATCGGAGAAGGTCGGGCTCTGTGCCTTTTCAACCTTAATACCTGCCGCATTTAATGCACGGTAGATAATTACCATCATATCCTGACGGGTTATCTGGGCATTCGGTGCGAAGTTTGTTTCGGTT
>JAFYOI010000003.1 GCA_017560255.1 Clostridia bacterium | reverse complement strand
TCGAAGAAGCCCTGAATCTGGTCAGCGTGGAGGTCAAGGCTGAGGAATCTGTCTGCACCTGCAGCGGTTACAAGGTCAGCAACGAGTTTTGCTGAAATCGGATCACGCGGCTTTGCTTTTCTGTCCTGACGGGCATAGCCCATGTAAGGCATTACTGCAGTGATTCTTGCAGCGGATGCACGCTTACAAGCATCAATCATAATAAGCAATTCCATAAGGTTGTCATTAACGGGAGAACATGTGGACTGGATGATGAAAACGTCAGAGCCTCTGATGCTTTCATTGATTGTTGTGCTGATTTCACCGTCGCTGAATTTTTTGATTTCTGTGTCGCAGAGTTTGATTCCGAGGCAGTCGCAAATCTGCTGCGCTACGCCCTTGCTTGCGTTACCTGCGATGATTTTAATATCCTTACCATGACAATTCATTGTTATTCCTCCACCTTATAATGACTACATATTTTTATAGGGTTTCTTTTCATTAACCCAATTTTCCTTGATTGTGAGAGTGTCTCTCTCAACTGCGAGCGCATACGGGGGTACATCGTGAGTTACGGTTGTGCCGGCCGCAGTGTAACTGAATTCACCAACAGTTACGGGAGAGATGAGGTTTGTGTTACAGCCAACGAATGCGTTGTCCTTGATTGTTGCGCGGTGCTTTTCCTTACCGTCAAAGTTTACCGTTACGCATCCGCAACCGATGTTTACGTTTGCACCGACGTCAGTATCACCGATGTAACTCAGGTGTGACAACTTTGTGCCCTCACCGATTGAAGAATTTTTAATTTCAACAAAGTTACCGATATGAACATTTGCGGCAATTGATGAACCCGGACGGATATGAACAAACGGGCCTGCATCCGAACCCGAGTCAATCTGCGAATTCTTTGCATCTACGTTATTGAGTCTTACGTTGTCACCGACAAAGCAATCATCAATGATTGAGTTCGGTCCGATAAGACAGTTGCTGCCGATTTTTGTATTGCCCTGCAAAACCGTGTTGGGCAAAATTCTCGTATCGCGTCCGATTATGACGTCGGGGCCAATAATGATGCCGTCCGTACAAGGCATATCAACACCCTCTAAAAGAAGGTTTCTTATAATCTGACTGCGGACGATTTCGTTGAGTTCAAGAAGTTGAACTCTGTCGTTCGCGCCCCTTACTACGTTGGGGCTCTTTGCGGTAAACGCCGCCGCCTTCAAGCCGCTTTCGATTGAAAGTTTGAGCGCATCTGTAAGATAATACTCGCCCTGCGCGTTGTTCGGCTGAATTTTATCAAGCATTTCGAGCAAAACGTCCGCCTTGAACCAGTACGCACCCGAATTAACTTCCTTAATCTTTTTAACCTCATCCGTTGCATCCGCTTCCTCAGTGATTCTCAGAAGCACTCCTGCATCGTCACGGACGATTCTGCCGTAACCCTTCGGCTCGTCAACTCTGGCCGAAATTACGGTTACCACGTTGTCTGCATTTTTATGGTAAGCCAAGGCACTGCTGATGGTTTCACTGTCCATAAGCGGCGCATCACCGTTGAGAATAAGCACGTTGTGACCGCTGTGCTTTGTGATAAACTCTCTTGCCTGCATTACCGCGTGACCCGTGCCGAGTCTTTCTTTTTGCTCAAAAGTTACGCAACGACCGCCAAGGTGCGCCTCCAACTTCTCGTGAAGATGTCCCGTTATTACGCAAACGTCTCCAAGTCCGCTGTTTTCCGCGGCATCAAGTACCCAGTCAATCATCGGTTTAAAAAGAACTTCACACATCGCCTTGGGCATCGAGGACTTCATTCTTTTTCCTTCGCCACCGGCAAGAATAATCGCACAATCCTGTGAAAAATTCATTATGCGCCCACCTCCGAAAACTTCCGCCATTACAAAGCAGAGCATATACGCTCTTATTATCTAATATTTCCACATTTTTTTCAAGTCCTTTTCTATACTATTTATAATTTTTTTATACTTTATGCAATACCCACAAAAGTCATTGTCAAAACTCGCCAATTTACACACGTTTTGGGTGGGATAACAATAATTTTTCGTCGGGCGCACAAAAACGCCCCCCTTTTGTCAAGGAGAGCGTTTTATCCGTTTTTTATTTTGCCTTTTTCTTTTTAGCGACAACCGCGACGACAACAAGCGCCACCACCGCCGCTCCGCAAACCACAATCAGATATTTCCAATCATACGTCTGCGCGGGTACGGATACGTCCTGTTCCACGTTGTCACAGTGCGTTTTTATGCCATTCTGTACCGCGTACTCGTAAGCGTAGTCGTCTTTATCACAGCAGATTACAACATTGTCACATCCGAGGAAAACCTCCTCGCCGATATCCCTTACACTGCTGGGGAAGGTAACGCTTGTGAGGGATTTACAGTTTTCAAACACGTTGTCATGAAGGCGGAGCACACCGTGGGGAATCTCAACCGATTTAAGACTTTCGCACTCGGCAAACGTCATACCATTTATAAATTCAACATTCGGGGAAAGAGTTACTGATTCAAGGCTCTTGCAGCCGTAAAACGCAAAGCGTTCAATTTCGGTAACGCTGTCCGGAATGGTGATGCTTTTAAGGCTTATCGCACCGCCGAATGCACCCTCCTCAATCTTTTCAACCGTGTCGGGAATTGTGACGTTTTCAAGGCTATGACATCTTGCGAATGCGTATTCACAAATGGTTTTGACGCCCTGCGGAATGTTGACACTTCTGAGGCTTGTGCAATCATAAAACAAGTAGTCCTCAATATACCCGATATTTTCAGAAAGAGTGACCTGCTCAAGTTTGCTGCAGGAATTGAATGCATTGTCACCAATGAACTTCACACTATCGGGAATAATTATACTTTTTATACCCGCGCAGTAGCAGAATGCACCCTGACCAATGCTCGTTACGCTTGACGGAATCTCCACCGTTTCAATGACTCCCTCAATCATATCCCATTCACTTATGAATGCATAATCACCGATTTTCTCAACGCCGTCAGGGATTACAAGATTTGTCAGATCCATTTTTTCACCGTTAAGATATAACTCCGCACCACTTGCCAGGGGATTGCTGCAATACCACGTCACTGCGTTATAGTCAAAGTCAATTTCACACCAAGCGGCAAAGTCGGAAATATACACCCTTTCGATATGTATGCAGTCCTCAAACACATCAGGCCAGATAGACTCAACCGTTGACGGAATAGTAACACTTGTCACAAGAGGGCTGCCGGGAATATTGCAGATCAACACCACAGGATAGCCACCAAGAGTTGACGGAATGACAATGTCAGAGCCGAGGTCGGCTGTTGCACCAACAATCCACGCCTCACCATCATAGACCTCATACTTAAAATTGCCCTCAGTAAAAACAACACTCTCCCGTGCGGAAGCGGTAAACGCACCGAGCGGGATGAGAATTGACACAAGCATTAAAACTGCAAGCACAACCGCAAATGATTTTTTCATAAATTTTACCCCCTGCTTATGTAAAATTGCTTCTATATATTAGACGTTTGAAAACGCAAAAACTCTCGGGAAAATTTCAACTTTTTAAAACTTTGTAACATCCCACAAATTCCGTCCACATTTTTTGTTGCACCTGACGGACAAGCATTTCCCTATATACCAAATTATAGCCTTTTCCTTTCAGTAGTCAAGAAAGGTTACAGAATTGTAACTATTTTTTGTTGTGTCATCCTGAGCGGAGTGCGACAGCACGAAGTCGAACCCGTCAGGGCGATGCGATAGCATCGGGATCTGATAATTGGATTTATGCCATTTTTTCGCCCGAGATCCCAAACGGCATATTTGCCGTTTGATCCTCGTTACACTCGGATTTCGACTCCGCTCAGGATGACACGGGCGAAAAGCAACCTTACTTATTACCTTTTCACTATTACTTCTTACCTAAAAAAAGAGCGGCAGTTATGCCGCTCCCTTTGATTCTTTTGCCCATTTGACGTGCATTACAACTGAATTTGCAATATACAGCGCCCACATAACAAGTGTTGCAATACTGTCGCCGCCGCGTGAAAACGATATTGCCCACATCACTGTGCTGACAACATTGACAACAAACCACAGCATCCACTGCTCCATATACATTTTAACAGAAATCACCATTGTGAAAACGGAAATTACCGTGCTGAGCGAATCGACAAACGGCAACGTACCGCCCATAAATTTAAGCAAAAATCCGTATGCAACGGTTGAAACGGCAATCGCAAGAGCAAGAACAGCCCTACCCTTTGCGGTCATTCTGCGTTTCTTTACTTCGTGCGTTTCGCTATCCATATTCTTACTCCATACGTAGAAACCGTAAAACTGCATCGGTAGATAGTAAAGCGCATTGAGCATAACTTCACCGTAAAACTTCGCCTCGTATGAAATTATCGCATACAGCACCACGTTTATAACACCGAAAAAGTACGCCATCAGTTTGCCCTTGCCCGAGCAAACAACATAAGCAACACCCGCAACCGCGGAGATGATGCCCATCACACTGTCACCCCAATAAAGCGACAAGGCAAGGATTACAAGGCAGTTTGCCGCAAGCCAGACAACTTCCCACGTGCGCCAACCTCTAAACTCATTTTTCAGTCGTTCCATCTTCTACCCCTTATAATTTAAGTTGCTTTTTTATCCGCTCCATTATAGGCAAAATCAGTACAAGTGTTAAACACTGCACAACAACCATTACCCCCGCTTTTATCGTCCTTGTCAGAACGGAAGCGAAATACGGCGTACCGTAACAAATCATAAACCAGAGCGAATCGAGGAACACAGTCAGCACAACCTGAATAATGACAACGCTGATGAGAATTCTCCAGAAATTGCGCTTATTATGTAAAAACAAACCGAAACAAAGTCCCGTCAGTGCCGCGGTGACGGTGAAACCGGGAAAATACGGCCCTACGGCGTAAAGCAGTGAACCGATGAGATCGCCCACCGCCGCAACCAGAAGCGATGCAAACGGCCCGTAAAGGTACGCAACAACCGCAACGGGCACGAAATTGAAGGCAAATTTAAGATTATCACTCACCCAGATTGTAAGCCACCTTGACAGCACAACTTCAAGCGCAATCATCATCGCAAGTATGACCATCATCTGAACTGTCAGTTTCTTTTTTCCATTTCGTTCTTTTGACACAAAAAATACCCCCTTATTATTTCGTTGCTGTAAATAATAAGGAGGTCATAAGGCTTCAAAATTATATACAACAGCGGGATGCGGTCTGCAAACCGCAAGAAACCTTTTCGTTCGCGTGGCAACTCCCCGTCCACGCAACACTCCGTCGGAAATCCGACATAACGCATGCAGACCTACTCTGTTTTTATTTTTAATCCGTGTAAAGTATTGCACATTTTTTTCAAAATGTAAATACCAATTTTAAATTTTATTCTTCGGAATAAATATAATCCGACAATTTTTTCAGCAGTTCAATCGGCGCTGTCACATCAAGGAAGATTCCCTCGGGGCGATACTCCTCAGAATGCACAACTCCGTCCGTATGAAGTCGCGCCGCAGTGCCGCTCTCCTTGAACGGAAGGAGAAGTTTTACCCTTGAACGTGTCGGCACAAGGGACTTTGAAATCACATCAAGCAGTTTTTCAATACCCGTTCCGTTGAGGGCGGAAATTTCAACCCCCGTACCGATTATTGCAAGACCGCCCGAATCTTCAACCAGATCGCATTTATTCATAACGGATATAATCGGTCTGTCCATACAGCCGAGTTGCTCCAATATTTTACGCGTCACTTCAAGATGCTCCTGCGCTTCGTTACTTGAAGCATCGCACACGTTGAGGATTACGTCCGCCTGAGCCGCCTGCTCCAAAGTTGACTTGAACGCTTCAACAAGGTGATGGGGAAGCCGCCTTACAAGTCCTACGGTATCAATGAGCATAACTTCTCGTCCGTCGGGCAGGGTCAGTGCGCGCGCAGTTACGTCAAGCGTTGCGAAAAGTTTGTTTTCCGCAAGCACGCCCGCATTTGTCAGCGTATTCATAAGCGTTGACTTGCCCGCATTGGTGTAACCGACGATTGCAACGGTTTCAACACGGTTTTTCTTGCGCCTCTCCCCCGCAAGTCTGCGCCTTTCTTCAAGTTTTTTCAAATCGTCCTCAAGTGCGGAAATTCTGCGCCTGATATGACGTTTGTCACTCTCCAACTTCGTTTCACCGGGGCCCCTTGTACCGATACCGCCGCCAAGCCTTGACATCGAAACACCCATACCACGCAAACGGGGCAAACGATAGCGAAGTTGTGCAAGTTCCACCTGCAACTTACCCTCACCCGAGCGTGCACGTTGAGCAAAAATATCAAGTATCAATGTCGTTCTGTCAATCACCCGCACGTCCGTTGCCTTTTCAACGTTATACTGTTGCGACGGCGAAAGTTCCGCATCGAAAATAATCAAATCTACCTCGTTACTCTCGCAAAACTCTTTGAGTTCTTCAAGGCGTCCCGAGCCGATATAAGTTGCGCTGTCGGGCGACGGTCTTTTTTGAGTCATCCGCCCTATAACCTGCGCCTCGGCGGTGTTTGCAAGTTCCTCAAGTTCGTCGAGTGAAATATCAACGTCAAACTCGCCCGTATCGACACTCACCAGCACCGCGCGCTCTTTTTCAACAATGTTTTCAAACAAGTGTATTTCTTCCCCTTACAGCCTTACGGACACGCCGTTTTCGCTGAGATATTTTTTTAGGTCGCAAATTTCAAGTTCTCTGAAATGGAACAGTGACGCCGCCAGTACGGCGTCCGCACTGCCCTTTGTAAACGCATCGTAAAAATGCTCCAATTTGCCCGCACCGCCCGATGCAATTACAGGCACGTCGACTCTTTCGGAAATCGCCCTTGTAAGTTCAAGGTCGTAGCCGTTTTTCTGTCCATCGCAATCCATACTTGTCAGCAAAATTTCACCCGCGCCCCTGCTGACCGCTTCGCAAGCCCATTGAACAGCATCAATCCCCGTAGGGATTCTGCCGCCGTTGAGATACACTTCAAATCCGTTGCCGTTACGCTTTGCATCAATTGCACAAACAACGCACTGACTGCCGAATTTATAAGCCGCCTCGTTTATCAGTTGCGGATTACGAACTGCCGCAGAGTTTACGGAGATTTTATCCGCACCCGCGCGCAGAAGTTGCTTGAAATCCTCAACCGTACTGATTCCGCCGCCGACGGTGAACGGTATAAATATAGTATTCGCGACACGTTCAACTATATCAATCATATTTTTTCTGCCCTCGTGGGTTGCGGTAATATCAAGCAAAACAAGTTCATCCGCACCCGCCCTGTCGTAGAGCGCGGCGCATTCGACGGGATCGCCGGCATCGCGGATATTGACGAAACTTACGCCCTTTACAACTCTGCCGTCACGTATATCAAGGCAGGGTATAATCCTCTTTGCATACATTATCTGTTACCCCCTGCCATTTTCACAAAATTACGGAGCATCTGCAATCCGCATTCTCCGCTCTTTTCGGGGTGAAACTGCACTGCACTCACGTTATCTTTGCAAACCGCCGCATCAATCGGCACGGAATAGAAAGTGCGCGCAGAAACGTCCGACGGATTATCCGCCGTAAGATAATAAGAATGAACAAAATACACAAAATCACCGTTACGAACGCCCTCAAAAACGCCGCTCGGATTGGTGATTTCAAGGCTGTTCCAACCCATATGCGGCACTTTGATGCCTTGCGCTTTCGGAATTTTTTGAATTTTGCCTTTCAATATGCCAAGTCCGCTCACACCGGGGGTTTCCTCAGAGCCTTCAAACAAAAGTTGTAAGCCAAGGCAAATGCCAAGAAACTGCTTTCCGTTTGCAATCTCACGCTCAATAACCCTGTCAAGCCCTTTGCCTTTAAGCGACGCCATAGCATCACCGAAAGAGCCGACACCGGGCAGAATAATCGCATCCGCGGCGGCAATATCGTCCCCGTTACCGCTGGCAATATTTTCGCAACCGATAAAGTCAAGCGCTTTTTTTACACTCTGCAGATTTCCCGCGCCGTAATCAATTACCGCTATCATAATAAACCTCTCAAAATCAAACTTTTAATGCACTAATCATCGTAGCCATTGGGATTCATACTCTGCCAACGCCAACTGTCCGCGCACATATCCTCAATTCCCCTCTTTGCTTTCCAGCCGAGTTCTTTGAACGCCTTTTCGGGATTGGAGTAGCACACGTCAATATCGCCGGGACGTCTGTCAACGATTTTGTAGGGAAGCGGATTTCCGCTTGCCTTCTCAAACGCTTTGACAATGTCAAGAACGCTGTAACCGTTGCCCGTACCGAGATTGTATATCGCAACACCCGTTTTCTTATTGAGAACGTCGAGCGCCTTTATATGTCCGTCCGCCAAATCGACAACGTGAATATAATCCCTCACGCCCGTTCCGTCGGGAGTGTCGTAATCGCCGCCGAAAACGCTGAGAAACTCACGCTTGCCAACGGCAACCTGAGTTATGTACGGCATAAGGTTATTGGGGATTCCGTTCGGGTTTTCACCGATTCTGCCGCTTTCGTGTGCGCCTATGGGATTGAAGTAACGAAGCAGTACAATACTCCACTCATCATCCGAAGCCGCAATATCCTTGAGAATTTCCTCAATCATCAGTTTCGTTCTGCCGTAGGGGTTTGTAACGCCGCCCGTCTTCATCGTTTCAACAAGCGGAGAGGGATTGTCGTAGCCGTAAACGGTTGCCGAAGAACTAAAAACAATCTTCTTACAACCGTACTTCGCCATCACTCTGCACAGATTAAGCGTACCGACAACGTTATTATCGTAATATTCCATTGGAATCTGCGTGCTCTCGCCAACTGCTTTGAGCCCCGCAAAATGAATTACACTGTCAATTTTCTCGTTATCAAAAACCTTGCAAAGACCGTCAAGGTCACGGATATCGCAGGGATAAACAGGAAAATCTTTGCCCGTCAGTTCCTTTACTCTTTCAAGTGATTTCGGGTTGCAGTTGCTGAAATTGTCAACAACCACAATATCAAAACCGTTCTGGAGAAGTTCAACGCATGTATGGCTGCCGATAAAGCCGCCACCACCGGTAACGAGTACTGCCATCTGTTATTCCCCTTTCTGATATTTCATAGAAATGTCAAGCGCTTTTACCGAGTGGGTAAGCGCACCGATTGAAATGATGTCAACTCCGCATTGTGCGTAGCCGCTGAGTGTTTCAAGAGTTATGCCGCCCGAAGATTCGAGCATCGCTCTGCCGTCGACAAAAGCAACCGCCTGCTTTGTCATATCGTAATCGAAATTGTCGAGCATAATGATGTCCGCACCCGCTTCAAGAGCCTGTGCAACTTCTTCCATATTTCTTGTTTCAACCTCAACTTTTACCATGTGACCGAGTTTTCCGCGGATTATTTTTACCGCATTGGGAATACCACCGCAAGCGTCGATGTGGTTATCCTTAAGCATAGCGCCGTCGGAAAGATTGAATCTGTGATTGAAGCCACCGCCACAAACAACGGCATACTTCTGAAGCGCGCGCATACCGGGCAGAGTTTTACGCGTGTCGGTAATTTTCGTCTGTGTACCTTTTACAAGTTCAACTGCTGCGCTTGTTGCACTTGCGATGCCCGACATATGCTGAAGCAAATTGAGCGCAGTGCGCTCGCCTTTGAGCAAAAGTGCGGTTTTACCACTGATTTTTGCAATTATGTCGCCTTTTTTGAGCGTGTCGCCATCCTTTTTGAAAACCTCCGCTTTAAAACTGTCGTCAAGAAGTTCAAAAACTCTCATAGCAACGTCAACACCACAAAGCACGCCGTCCGCTTTTGCAAGGAACACCGCCGCGCCGTCCTGCTCGGGCGGGATTACCGTATCCGCGGAAACGTCGATGTAGTTGATATCCTCTTTGAGTGCGCGCAGAATAATCTCATCAATATAAAATTTCGGAAGCATTAAAACCATCCTTTCATCACGTTACAATATTTCTTTCAGAACCATCGCCGCCACTGTGGCAAGGCTGAGTATTTCTTCATAAGTGCAGTCTTTTTTAAATTTTCCGACTCTCAGACGGTCGAGAATTGAGTTTATGCTTTTAAGTCCCTGACGCGCAAGTGCGGCATCGGGGAAAACAAAATACGAACGCTGCATAATCTCTCTTATTTCGTCGGCAAGTTCGCTCGGCACGGGTGCGCCCGAATAATCCTGAACGTAGTCCGCCTCGTCGTATATCAGTTCAAATGCGGCCTGCGCCTTTTCGTTGATGTCCTGAGCCGCACGCCTTGAGAAAACAAGCGCCTCAAGAAGCGAATTACTTGCAAGTCGGTTCTTTCCATGAACGCCCGTATTGGAACATTCGCCGACGGCGTAGAGTCCGTAAACCCTCGTCCTTGAGTAAAGGTCAACCGCGATTCCGCCCATCAGGTAGTGCTGGCAAGGAAAAACGGGAATCCAATCTTTTGAAATATCAATGCCGTTTTCGAGGCATTTGGAAGAAATCAGTGGGAAACGGCGATAAAGGAATTCCTCACCCTTCTCCGTAATATCAAGGTAGAATTTATCACTGCCTGTTCTCCGCGCTTCAAGAATAATCGCCCTTGAAACAACGTCCCTCGGCGCAAGTTCCGCCCTCTCATCGTACCTGTGAGCAAAGCGCTCACCGTTGCAGTTGAGCAGTTTTGCTCCCTCGCCGCGAACCGCCTCGCTTATAAGAAAACGTTCGCCGTTGTCGTTGCCCGCAAACGCGGTCGGGTGAAACTGAATAAAGTGCAAATCCTTTATCTTTGCACCCATTTCGCTTGCAAGGCGTATTCCGTCGCCCGTACACACGGAGGAACTGGTAGAGTATTTATAAACCCTGCCAAGTCCGCCCGTTGCAAGCACGAGGAAACGACAATAAACGTCTATATGCTCATCGTTCTTTATAAGATTTACCCGGAAGCCGCCGTTCGGCAAGCGCTCTGCACTATAAACCGCGGTGTACTCCGAAAACTCAACATTGGGAAGTTCGTAGACGCGTTCAAGCAGAGTTTTCGTCATCTCGTAGCCCGTATTGTCGCGGTGGTGGAAAATCCTGTTACGTGAATGGCCGCCCTCCAGAGTTCGCATAAGACCACCCGAAGCATCTCTGTCAAAATCAACGCCAAGTCTTACAAGTTCCTTTACGTCATCGGGGCCCTCGTTTACAAGCACGTCGACGCTGCGCTTGTCATTTACGCCGCCGCCCGCAATAAGAGTGTCCTCAAAATGCAGTTGAGTGCTATCGTCGGGATTGTCCACTACTGCGGCAATTCCGCCCTGTGCAAGCGAACTGTTGGAAAGTCCGTTATCTCCCTTGCTGAGTAAAAGCACGTTCAGGTTACTGTTCAGTTTCAGCGCGGTATAAAGGCCCGATATACCGCAACCCGCTATTATAACGTCATATTCTTTCTGCAAATTTCTCACCTTGTCTTGTAAAGATTCCCGCCCTGACAGTCAATGGCAACTATCAGCGGAAATTTCTCTATTTCCAATTGTTTAATGCTCTCGCAACCCAAATCGTCAAATGCAATAACTTCGCTTGATCTGATACATTTGCAGGCAAGCGCCCCCGCACCGCCGATAGCGCAGAAGTAAACCGCGCCGTTTCGCTCAATCGCCGCGCAAACTTCATCCGAGCGTTGCCCTTTGCCAATCATAGCAACAAGCCCACCATCAAGGAGAGTCGGTGCAAAAGTGTCCATACGGCTGGAAGTGGTCGGCCCGCAACTGCCGATTGCAAGTCCCTGAGGCGCAGGAGTCGGCCCCGCATAATAAATCACCGCACCATCAAGGTCAAATGGAAGTTGTCCGCCCTGCGACATAATCTGCGTTATTCTCTTGTGTGCGGCATCACGTGCGGTATATACCGTACCGCTCAGAAGCACACTGTCACCCGCTCGCAAAGACGGTGCAATCTGTCGCAACTGTGAAACTTTTATTTCGGGCATCTTCTCAACTCCCTATATTATAAATTTAACTATAATTTATCCATAATATATTATTGTAGCACATTATTCCCGTCAAGTAAACACGCAGGGCAACAGATTTTTCAACATTTATTTTAAAGATATTGAAAAAAAGCGAAAAAAGGTATTGACATCTCCGGTTTGTTATGATACAATTCCTTTTGCTGTCAAAAAGTGAATATGCGGATGTGCTGGAATAGGCAGACAGGTACGTTTGAGGGGCGTATGTCGAATGGCGTATGGGTTCAAGTCCCATCATCCGCACCAAATAAAAGGAACAACCTTTCGGTTGTTCCTTTTATTTGTGTCTATAAGGTATATGGGACTTGAACCCGAGAGGGCTGTGAGCGGTGAGAAAACAGTTCGGGGAACCGTTTTCAGCGAACTGTTTTCAGCGAACAGGTGCGCGTCGGGTACTGAACGCACAGCGTTCGGTCGCCAAGCAGGGCAGATTGCGAAGCAATCTGCATCAAGTCCCATATACACAGGGGAGTTGTAGACAAACCGAACCAACACAGATTTTTTATTAGTGTACCACATACGGCTTGCTTTTAAATATATACTGTGATAGCATATGGATAGAAAATATATTATAGATGCAAAGGCGGGACATGTGATGGAAGCAAATAAAGACATTTTTATTTCCTATCGTAACGATGGGGTAGGCAACAACTTTGCTACACGAATTGCAAATGATTTAAGAAATTCTGGATATAGCGTGTATTTTAATCCCGACGAGACAAGAAGCGGCAACTTCCCACAACGACTCAAACAAGCAATCATAGGATGTAAGGACTTTATTTGTATTGTTACTGACGACTACATTTCCCAATTAATTTCAAATAATAAGGTTTGCTGGATCAGAGACGAATTACTTTACGCAAAACAATATGGAAAAAACATCATTCCAATATTAATCAATGAAACTCAGATGCCCAGTGATGATTCAAAATTACCCGAAGCAGTACAGTTTTTCCCAAAAATTGACGCATATGACTTCCCTGAACAATATATAAATTCGCCATACGAATTGCTATGCACCAACGCTTTGATATCCAAAAACGACGGAAAAAACGGATTTAGAGATACATACAACTCCAGCACTCTTTTTAATCCCGACAAGTCATTGAACGAAGTTTTGTCTCGTGCGCAAAACGGCGATGTAAAAGCAATGCTTCAAGCAGGCATATATTATTACTATGGGATTTCCGGTGGAAAGGATGAGCGAAAAGCAGCAATGTGGTTCAAAAAAGTCTCCGCCACAGAAAGTGAGTGTTCATCAATTGCAGATAAGTTTATTGCACGTATGTACTATGCCGGCAGTATTCCACGGGAGGAACAATCTTATGAAAAAAGCTATGAATACCATGTCCGTGCTTCGAAAAATGATGTTTATTCAGCGGGGCAAGTAGGATTTATGAAAAGTATTGGAAGTGGATGTGCCTTTGATTATCAACAAATCGAAGATTACTATCTTTCGAATTTAGATCACATGGACAATCCTCGCAAAGATACGTTGTGCAGATTTTATATTGAACACGGTGAGTTTGTAAAAGCCGCAAATATTTATAAAGAAATGGCAAACACCTACCCAAATGCAGCCTATCAGTTGGGTCTGATGTATAAAAGAGGTGTTTTGAGTTCACCGTTCATGCCCGACTATACCCAAGCTGCAATGTACTTCCAGATGGCGCTTGATAACGGATTAACTGCAGCTGCATATGACCTTGGCACACTCTACTTCAACCCCACTGGAACTTTTAAAAAGGATTTTAAACAAGCACAAAAATACTATCATATAGCGGCTGACAAAGGAAATGTAGGCGCACAGTATATGCTTGGATATATGTATTTTTATGGACACGTTGAAAAAAATATACCTCTTGCAATTATGTTCTTTGAGTTAGCGGCGGAACAAGGTCACGTGTTATCTGCAACAAATTTAGCACTTATTTACCAGATGCCAGGGTTCCACAACTACGAAAAAGCTTTTAACTACTGTAAATTTGCTGCAGATTGCGGAGACGCTCCTTCTGAATTCGTCTTAGGAACTTTATATTTATCTGGCAGAGGATGTGACCCGGATGAAGATAAAGCATATCTCTGCTTTAAGCACGCTGCCGAGAACGGTGCAACGGAAGCACTAATTATGCTCAGACAAATGGAGGAATTGGGCATTTAACATATTAAAAGTCTGCTTCCCATTATTCTTGACATTATCTGCCAATTTCGTTATACTGCAATTGAAGCGAAAACCGTTTCAATATATTATGGGAAGGTATTTATCCATGCGAAAATTGTTCTCTGAATTTATCGGTACGTTGGTTTTGGTAGTTATGGGTTGCGGTACCGCTATGTTGGTCGGCTGTGACTCCGTAAACGGCGGCGGTTACATTCTTACCGCGCTTGCTTTCGGCCTTGTAATCGTAGGTATGGCATACTGTGTAGGAAATATTTCCGGTTGTCATATCAATCCTGCGGTTTCCTTGGGCGTTCTTATCAGCGGCGGAATGAAAATCGGCGAATTCATCGGCTACGTTATCGCTCAGTGCGCAGGTGCCCTTGCAGGTGCAGGCATTCTTGCGGCTATCTTCTCTTTGGGTCAGGTGAAAGATATGACGGGCGGCTTCGGCTCCAACGGTCTTGCAGGCGTAAGCGGTAGTGCCGTTGCAGGTCTGCTCGTTGAAGTTGTACTTACTTTCATCTTCGTTCTCACAATCCTCGGTGTAACCTCCAAAAAAGCAAATCACGGCTCTTTCGGCGGTCTCATCATCGGTCTTACCTTGACTTTGGTGCATATTTTCGGCATCGGCCTTACAGGCACGTCCGTAAACCCTGCGCGCAGTTTTGGCCCCGCTCTCGTTGCTTTGTTCAGCGGCAACTCCGCTCCCATTGCATCCTTGTGGGTGTTCATCGTCGGCCCGTTTGTTGGCGCTGCATTGGCTGCTCTCATCTATAAAGCATTGGAAAAAGAAAAGGCATAAACATATCACTGAAAGGCGCTTCTTCGGAGGTGCCTTTTTTATTTTGATAAGTTAATTTTCAATTCATACGAAAATCATAAAATAGTTGCGTTATTAAAATGTCGGATATATAATTGATTCTGACAAATCAGTCAATAATATTACCAAACAATAACAGGAGGAACATTAAAATGACAAAAACAGTAAAAAAAGTTGTAATCTCGGTAATCGTTGCAATTGTTGCGCTTGTGATTATCGTCAACTGCTTCACAATTGTAAACGCAGGTCATACCGGCGTTGTCGTAACCTTGGGCAAGGTTAACGACGGCGTATTGCAGGAAGGTTTGCACTTCAAAATTCCCTTCGTTCAGCAAGTTGTTAAAATCGACAACCGTATTTCCAAACTTGAAGTAACAACCGAAGCATTCTCCAAGGACTTGCAGACCGTTTCAACAACGCTCGCAATCAACTACCGCGTTGATTCCGCAATGTCATTCAGCCTTTACAAAAACGTCGGCGCAGACTTCCAGAGCGTACTTGTCGTGCCCGCAGTGAACGAAGTACTCAAAGCAATTACTGCCCGTTACACCGCTGAGGAAAGTGTCACAAACCGTTCTCTTATTTCCGACGGTCTCATTGAGGGACTCAACGAAAAACTCAACGCAAGCGGACTGTACATCACCGACGTAAATATCATCAATTTCGACTTCTCTGAAGCATTCATCAATGCGATTGAGGAAAAGCAGGTTGCTCAGCAGCAACTTCTCAAAGCAGAAACAGAGAAGCAGACCGCTATCACCAACGCTGAGGCTGAGGCCGAGGCAATCCGCATCAAAGCAGAGGCTGAAGCCGAGGCAAACAACGTAATCAAAGAATCGCTCAACGAGGATATCATCCGCTCAAAATTCTATGAGAAATGGGATGGTAAACTCCCGCAGGCGATGGGCGTTGATTCAATCATCACAAGTATTGACGATATGACAAAATAACCCGATACACAAAAGCCTTGGGGAGAAATCCCCAAGGCTTTTGTTGTAATATCGACGAGAAATATCTGCCGATAAGATTTATTTTATAAATTCAAGATCTTGACGGAACTTATCGACAAGACTGTTTTCTTCGCCTTTTTCACAGTTGCGGATAATCAGCGCCGTCCCGTAAATCATCGCGCGCAGACGGTACTGCGTTTCATCGCACTTTGCCCCGTCCCAACCTTTTTCAGCACCGTACAACTCAACCTGCTCTCCGAGAAAAGCATCGGGTTGCGGCAATTTTGCAATCTCCTCCGTCAACTGATTTTTCTGAAATATCATTGACAGATACGACGGCGTTACAATCAAAAAACGCAGATATGCAGTGCAAAGTTCACGGAGTCTGCGCCCCGCATCATTGTCAAACGCCTTTTCAATCTCACCCGCAAGCATCTGCCAACGGGAATTTATATATTTGAAAATCTCAACGAGCAATTCTTCCTTGCCCTTGAAATGTCTGTACGGTGCGGCACAGGAAAGGTTACAAAGGGATGCCACGCGGCGCAGAGAAAAGTCGTTGAAGCCGTGCAATTCGACCTCTCTGATGCCCGCAACCAGAAGCCGTTCTTTTACCCCTTGGTCAACGTTATTGATAATATCGTCCATTCCCCTTGCCTCCCTTTTTATATTACCTAACGATTATAACCTACCTCAGCGAAATTTACAACCCGAAATTTTATAAAAACAGTTGACAAATAAAAAAACAGGGAGTACAATACGAATTAAGTTAACAGTGTTAACTTGTTGATTTTACTGCACTTACAGCGTTTTAAATATTTTAATTGGAAGGTAAAATTTATGAATTCACTCGAAAAAGCAAGAGAAATTATCAATGAAACCGACAACGAGATAGCGCGTCTTTTCTGCAAACGAATGGAAGCGGCGGCTATGATTGCCCAGTATAAAAAGGAGCACGCTCTGCCCATTTTCGATGCCGAGCGTGAGGAAGAAATCCTCCGCAAAAGCGCATCACGAGTTGAAGATGAGCAACTTCGCTCATACTACATTAACTTTATGCGCGACACAATGAAAGTTTCGCGCGCGTACCAATCAAAAATAATTGAAGGAATGAAAGTTGCATTCAGCGGCACTATCGGCGCTTTCGGCCACATCGCAACACGTAAACTTTTCCCCAGCGCAATCGCCGTCCCCTACCCCGATTTTATCAGCGCTTACAAAGCGGTTGAAAGCGGAGAATGTGATGCGGCGGTGTTGCCGGTTGAGAACAGTTACAACGGTGAAGTCGGTCAGGTTACGGACTTGCTGTTTTCGGGCAGTCTGTTCGTAAACTGCATGACGGATCTGGAGGTTTCGCACGATTTACTCGTCTGTCCCAGCACAAAAAAGGAACAAATCAAAACCGTTGTCAGCCACCCGCAAGCGCTTGCTCAATGCGCTAAATTCATCCGTGACAACGGCTACAAAACCATAGAATACGAAAACACCGCACTTGCCGCGCAGTACGTTGCCGAACTTAATGATACCACCGTTGCCGCAATTGCAAGCGAACAGGCGGCGGATTTCTTCTCTCTGACAGTGCTTGAACGTAACATAAATGCGAGCAGGGCGAATACAACCAAATTTGCCGCTCTGTCCCGCTCCGACAATATTCCCCAAGCCAAATCGGACGTTCACTCAATACTGCTTTTCACAGTCCGCAACGAAGCGGGTTCACTTGCAAAGGCGCTCGACATCATCGGCTTGCACGGATTCAATATGCGTACCCTTCGCAGCCGTCCGATGAAAGAACTGTTGTGGCAATACTACTTTTACCTTGAAATTGAGGGCGACGTTCGCTGTGAGGCGGGCGAAAATATGATAAGAATGATGCAGCGTTTCTGTGACAAACTGAAAGTTGCGGGAACTTACGTAAATCAGAAGTAAAGAGGTTTTATTTATGATTCTCCGAGTTAATTTACCGATGGACAGTTACGATATAATTTTAGAACGCGGTTGTCTTAAAAACGCAAAAGACCTGCTCAATCTTAACCGCAAATGTCTTATCGTAACAGACAGCGGCGTACCCGAAAAATATGCTCAACTTGTTGCAAGCCAATGCTTTGCACCTACTCTGGTAACAATTGAGCAGGGTGAAAAATCAAAGAATATAGATAACTGGAAGTTGCTGCTTGAAACGATGCTCAGAAACGACTTCACCCGAACGGACTGTGTTGTTGCCGTCGGCGGCGGAGTCGTGGGCGACCTTACGGGATTTGTTGCCGCAAGTTTTATGCGCGGAGTTGACTTCTACAATATACCCACCACTTTGCTCTCTCAAGTTGACTCATCCGTCGGAGGAAAAGTTGCGGTTGATTTGTGCTCGGTCAAAAACACCGTGGGCGCATTTTATCAGCCAAAGCGTGTATTGATTGACCCCGACGTACTTTCAACTCTCCCCTCACGTCACGTTTCAAGCGGGCTTGCAGAGTCGCTCAAAATGGCGCTCACAAGCGACGCCGAACTTTTTGAAATTTTCCGCAGCGGAACCGCTTTACAAAACGTTGACCTTGTAATTGAACGTTCACTCAAAATCAAAATTTCCGTCGTTGAGCAGGATGAACGCGAAAGCGGACTTCGCAAAATCCTCAACTTCGGCCACACTCTCGGTCACGGAATTGAAACCTATGATGAACTTTCGGGTCTGCACCACGGCGAATGCGTAGGACTCGGAATGCTCCCGATGTGCTCCGATGAAATAAGAGGCGACGTTGAAGCCGCTCTCAAAGCGCTCAATCTGCCAACAAAAATTGAGGGCGATATTGAGGAAATGATGAACCTCGTTGCCCACGACAAAAAATGCGACGGCGGAAATATAAGTTTCATAACGGTTGAAAAAATCGGCTCTTTTGAAATCAGAAAACTGCCGCTCGAAGATTGGAAAAACATTGTCCGTTCAAGGATTTAAGGTGATAGAATGAAAAATACTTTCGGAAATTACGTCAGCGTTACCCTTTTCGGTGAAAGCCACGGAGCAGAAATCGGCGTTGTTATGGACGGTCTTGCTCCCGGAATTCCCGTTGACGAAAACTTTATTGCAGAAAAACTTAAAAAGCGCAGACCGAGTGGGGTTATTTCGACCGCAAGGGTTGAGGAGGATAAATTCAGAATTGTCAGCGGTGTTTTCGGCGGCGTTACAACGGGCGCCCCGTTGTGCATTCTCATTCCCAACAAAAACGTTAACAGCAAGGATTATTCTCTCCTTTCCGAAACTCCCCGACCGAGTCACGCTGACTTTGCCGCTCATTGTAAATACCATGGAAATCAGGATTATCGCGGCGGCGGTCATTTTTCGGGCAGGCTCACCGCGGCTCTCGTTGCGGCGGGGGCAATCGCTCAATCCGCTCTGCTTGCAAAGGGAATAAAAATCGGCACTCATATAAGTTCAATCGGAGAAATTTCGGACAGGTGGTTTGAAGATTTTGACAGCGACGTTGAACGACTTAAAGAAAACCCCACCCTCGACCCTATCGCCTGGCATGAAATGCAGGAGTATATAAAATCCGTCGCAAAAGAGGGCGACAGCGTTGGCGGAATTCTCGAAACCGCCGTTACGGGTATGCCAAAAGGCGTTGGTGAGCCTTGGTTTGACGGCGTCGAAGGTGTAATCGCACGCGCAATCTATGCAATCCCCGCAGTAAAAGGCGTTGAATTCGGCGCGGGATTTGGTTTCGGCAAAATGAGGGGCAGCCAGGCAAACGACCCGTTTGCAATCAGAAACGGTGAAGTTGTCACCCTCACAAACAATAATGGTGGCATCAACGGCGGTATCACAAACGGTATGCCAATAATTTTCCGCACAGCCGTAAAACCCACTCCGTCGATATTTATTGAACAACAAACCGTTAATTTAAAAACAATGATGGACGAAAAACTCTCTCTTAAAGGCAGGCACGACCCTGCAATCGTCCACCGTGCCGCGCCCGTTGTGGATGCGATGACCGCAATTGCATTACTCGATATGCTTTGCGGCAGATTCGGCACGGATTATCTTATCCCGTAAAACATCAGAAAGGCGTAACGCTTATGAAATACGGTTGCATCGGAGAGCGGCTGGCGCACTCCTTCTCAAAAGATATACATAATGAACTTGCCGCATACAGTTACGAACTTTGCGAAATTCCGAAAGACGAATTTGATGCGTTTATGCAAAAGGCGGACTTTTCGGCAATCAACGTCACAATTCCGTACAAGGAGGCAGTAATCCCCCACCTTGATTTCATCAGCCCGATTGCTCAAAAAATTGGCGCGGTAAACACGGTTGTAAACAAGGGCGGCAAACTTTACGGCTACAACACCGACTTTCACGGAATGAAAGCGTTGATTGAGCGAATGGGGCTTGATTTAAACGGCAAAAAAGTTGCAATTCTCGGCAGTGGCGGCACTTCAAAAACGGCAACGGCGGTTGCCGAGAGCCTTGGCGCAAAAGAATATTTCTGTGTCAGCCGCAGCGGCAAGATAACGTATGATGAATTGTATAAATCGCACTCTGACGTACAGATTATAATTAACTGCACGCCCGTTGGAATGTTTCCTGATACCGATGATTCTCCCGTTGCGCTTGACAGATTGCCCAACCTTGAGGGTGTTGTTGATGCGGTTTACAATCCCCTCAACACCCGTCTTGTTTACGAAGCAAAACTCAGGGGCATCAAGGCGCAGAGCGGACTTTTTATGCTCGTTTATCAGGCTGTCAAAGCAAGCGAATTTTTCCTTGACACAACCTACCCCGCGGAAGTTGCGGAAAGAATTTATAAAAAGATGCTGGGTTCAAAACGAAACATTGTCCTGACGGGAATGCCCGCAAGCGGAAAATCAACTGTTGGCAGATTGATTGCGCAAAAACTCGGCAGAGAGTTTATTGACACCGACGAAGAAATTGAAAAAAGACTCGGATGCACAATCCCCGAAATTTTTGAGCGCAGGGGCGAAGGCTATTTCAGAAACGTTGAATCGCAGGTTATTGCAGACGTTTCATTAAAAAACGGCGTGGTGATTGCCACAGGTGGCGGTGCAATTCTCAGGGATGAAAACGCAAAAAATCTGCACAAGAATTCCGTTGTTTTCTTCATTGACCGCTCACCCGAAAATCTTTTCCCGACCTGCGACAGGCCTCTTGCATCAACGTTTCTTGCAATCAAGGAGCGTTACAGCGAGCGATACTCAATCTACTGCAAAACAGCATCCGTCAGGGTTGACTGCGACAACCGCACGCCCGACGAAACGAGCGAATTTATTATAAAGGAATTTGAGAATTATGAAAATATTTGTAATTAACGGCCCCAACCTCAATATGCTCGGACTTCGTGAAAAGGAGCATTACGGCAGCGGCACTTACGCCGACCTTACCGAAATGATTTCCGCTCATGCGAGCACAAAAAACATTGACGTTGAGTTTTATCAGTCAAATCACGAGGGTGATCTGGTTGATTATATTCAGAAAGCATACTTTGAAAAAGCGGACGGAATTGTTATAAACCCGGGCGCATATACTCACACAAGCGTTGCTATTCTCGACGCCGTCAAATCAGTGAAAATACCCACAGTTGAAGTACATATCTCAAAGGTTGAGGAAAGGGAAGATTTCCGTCAGGTCAGTTACGTAAGGGCCGCCTGTGTCAAAACTATTACAGGCGAAGGATTCGGCGGCTATCTGAAAGCAATTGATTTTCTCGCAAAGGAAGATAAACAATGAAAGTAACGATAAATCCATCAAAAGCGGTCGGCTCGGTTTGCGCGCCGCCGTCAAAAAGCATTTCTCACCGCTTGCTCATCTGCGCGGGAATGTCGGACGGCGTGAGCATTATCAACTCACTTGCGCCGAGCGAGGACGTCTTTGCAACTATCGACTGCTTGCGCGCAGTTGGTGTGACGGTTGATTTCGACATCCAGAACAGCGTTGCAAAAGTAACGGGCGCAGATTTCAGAAAATCCGCCCCCAAAACTGCCCTCTATTGCAGAGAAAGCGGCAGTACACTTCGTTTCTTCCTCCCCGCCATGTTGTTGTCGGGCGAAGAAGTAACCCTCTCGGGCGCACCTTCACTTATGCGCCGTCCGATGAGCGTTTACAGTGACTTATGTAAAAAACAGAAACTTACATATATTGAAAACGGCGACTCCATCACCGTCAAGGGCGTTATGAAGGCGGGTAAATACACCGTTTCGGGCAATATCAGCAGTCAGTTTATAAGCGGACTACTCTTTGCTCTGCCGCTGCTTGACGGCGACAGCACAATTTCAATTATCCCACCGATTGAAAGCCGTCCCTATATCAATCTGACCATTTCCGCTCTGGAAGAATTTGGAGTGGAGGTTAAATGGAAGGACGAAAAGACGCTTTTTGTCAAAGGAAATCAGGTATACAAAGCGCACGAATGTACTGTTGAGGGCGACTACTCAAACGCCGCTTTCCTTGACGGATTCAATCTACTTGGAGGCGAGGTAGACGTTTGCGGACTGCGTGAGGACAGCTTGCAGGGTGACAAGGTTTACGCAAGATATTTCGACCTGCTACAAATCGGCTCACCCGCACTTCATATTGGTGACTGTCCCGACCTTGGCCCCGTCCTTTTTGCTCTTGCGGCGGCAGGTTTCGGCGGGGTTTTCAGCGGCACAAGACGGCTTAAAATCAAAGAAAGCGACCGAGTTGCCGCGATGGCGCAAGAACTTGCAAAATTCGGCGTTTCGGTAAGAGTCGAGGAGGACTCCGTTGCCATTTTTCCTGCCGCTTTTCATGCGCCGGCAGAAACTCTCTGCGGCCACAATGACCACCGCATAGTTATGGCGCTGTCCCTGCTTCTGAGTAAGACGGGCGGTGCAATCGACGGTGCAGAGGCGGTTGAAAAAAGTTATCCCACGTTCTTTTCGGCTATCAAAAACCTCGGAATTGAGGTGAGTGTTTCGTGACCCTTACCAAAGACACAAATATATTGATTATCGGCCTGGGTGTAATCGGCGGAAGTTATGCAAAAGCACTGACAAAACAGGGATATTGCGTAAACTGTATCACCCTTGAGCAAAGGGATATCGACTACGCGCTTGAACACAAAATGATATTAAAAGGTGCTGCGCCCGACGATAAAGAAATGATAGCGCAGGCTGACCTGATTATCCTTGCAATCTATCCCGACAATTGTGTGAAATGGGTTAAAGAAAACGCGGATTATATAAAGCCAACCACCCTGATTACCGACGTGTCGGGTGTTAAACAATGCGTTGTTGATCCGATTCAAAAACTACTTGAGGGAAAGGCAGAATTCATCTCCGCTCACCCGATGGCAGGTAGGGAGCAAAGCGGTGTTGAGTTCAGCGACGACTCCGTTTTCATCGGTGCAAACTTCATCATCACCCCGACCGATTCAAATTCACAAAGTGCAATCGACTTCTGCCGTGATTTTGCAAAACTCCTTGGTTTTGCAAGAGTTTCTATACTCTCCCCGCAGGAGCACGACCGGATGATTGCGTTCCTGTCGCAACTTACGCACTGTATTGCCGTTACACTTATGACGGCTAATCAGACACCCGATATGGAAAAATTTACGGGTGACTCTTTCAGGGATTTAACACGAATTGCAAAAATAAACGACCTTATGTGGTCAAAACTGTTTATCGCAAACAAACAGGCTTTGCTTGAGGAGATGGATTCTTTCATCGCCGAGTTTTCAAGATTCCGCGATATGTTGGCGCATGACGATGCCGACTCTATGCGCCGCGTGATGAGATTGTCCACGGCAAGACGAAGCCTTTTTGACAAACCGACACAAAACAGTTAGAGAAAAGAGGTAAATCTTATGAATATGGAATTTTTCAGGAAACTGCCCGTGCCGAAGGACATCAAGGAGCAGTACCCTGTTACAAAAGAAATGGAAGCGGTCAGAGAAACAACCGTTTCTGACCTTAAAGATATTTTCAGCGGTAAGGATGACCGTTTCATTCTTGTAATCGGTCCTTGCTCCGCCGACCACGAAGACACCGTAATCTCTTACATCAGCCGATTGAGAGATGTGCAGGACAAGGTTAAGGACAAGATTATGATTGTGCCCAGGATTTACACCAACAAGCCGCGCACCACGGGTGAGGGCTACAAGGGTATGCTTCACCAGCCCGACCCGAACGCCGCCCCCGATATGCTCAAAGGACTCGTTTCAATCCGCAAACTTCACATGAGGGCAATTACCGAAACCGGATTTGCGTGTGCAGACGAAATGCTATATCCCGAAAATCACCGCTACCTCTCCGACCTGCTTGCATACGTTGCGGTAGGCGCGCGCTCGGTTGAAGATCAGCAACACCGCCTTACCGCAAGCGGTCTTGATATCCCCGTCGGTATGAAAAACCCCACCGCCGGCGACGTTTCCGTTATGATGAACTCAATCAAAGCGGCCCAATCGTCCCACGTTTTCCTTTACAGAGGTTGGGAGGTAAAGAGTGCGGGCAACCCGTACGCTCACGCGATTTTACGCGGATACGTCAACAAACACGGTCAATCAATGCCCAACTATCACTACGAAGATCTGATTCATCTTGCTGAAAGTTACGCTGAATCGGGGCTACAGAATCCCGCCGTTATAGTTGACACAAACCACTCGAATTCGGGCAAGAAATATCTTGAACAGGTCAGAATTTCAAAAGAAATTATCCACAGCCGCCGCCACAATGACGACATAAAAAAACTTGTCAAGGGACTTATGATTGAAAGTTACCTCTTTGACGGCAACCAGAAAATCGGCGAAGAACAAGTCCTCGGCAAGTCAATCACCGACCCCTGTCTTGGCTGGGAGAAAACGGAGCGTCTGATTTACGACCTTGCGGAAAGCCTTTAATGAATAATGCGCCAAAGTCCGCCGCGCGCGAACTTTGGCGTTTGATTTTGCCCGCACAACTATTGACACAGGGGTCAAGTTATGATAAAATATCCCACGTTGCAAAAACAAATATGCGGATATGGCGGAACAGGCAGACGCGTTAGATTCAGGTTCTAATCGGGGCAACTCGGTGCAGGTTCGATTCCTGTTATCCGCACCAGCAAAAAGAGAACTTTTGATAGGCAAAAGTTCTCTTTTTCATTTTTTCTGTAAATGAAATTCGTAGGGGCGACCATTGGTCGTCCGCCTGTTTTTCTATTCTCTCAAAGATTGACATTTTTTTGGTTTTTTCAGTATAATTTGTAAGTATGTCTTTCATTTTCTCATATTTTTTAAAGGAGTTTTATTATGCTTGATTGGCTCACGGGCGCTTCCACCACGGTGGTTGACGCGCTTTACAGTTACATTCTCATTATTCTGCTTATTGCGGGCGGTCTGTGGTTTACTATCCGCACAAAATTCGTTCAGTTCCGCCTTCTCAAAGAACAATTCCGTGCTGTTACCGAAAAACCAGCCGACGGCAAGGGCGTTTCCTCATTTCAGGCGCTTATGGTTTCGACCGCTTCCCGCGTTGGCACGGGCAACATCATCGGCGTTTCAACCGCACTTTGTATGGGCGGTTTCGGTTCAGTTTTCTGGATGTGGGCAATCGCCATCATCGGCGCGGCTTCCGCTTTTATTGAAAGCACGCTTGCTCAGATTTACAAGAAAAAAGGCCCCGACGGTTGCTATGGTGGCCCCGCATATTACATAGAAGCGGCGCTCAAAAGTCGCCCCCTTGCAATAATTTTCTCTGTATTCCTCGTACTCACCTATGGCATTGGCTTCAATATGCTCGCTTCTTATAACTTGCAGTCCACTTTCTCATCATACGAATTTTACAATCCGTCCTACACGCCGTGGATTATCGGCCTTGTGCTTGCGTTACTCGTCGGTTTCTGCCTTTTCGGCGGCGGCAAGAGAATAATCAAGGCGACAACTTTTATCGTGCCCTTTATGGGGATGGGTTACATCCTTGTGGCGCTCATCATCACCCTCATTAACGCACCCGCTCTCCCCTCAATTTTCAAGGAAATTTTCGTCGGCGCATTTGACTTCAAAGCAATTTTCGGCGGTTTCGCAGGTTCTTGTGTTATGTACGGAATCAAGCGCGGACTTTTCAGCAACGAGGCGGGCGTAGGCTCTGCCCCCAACGCTTCCGCATCCGCAGACGTAAAACATCCCGCAAAGCAGGGGCTCGTTCAGGTTTTGTCCGTATTTATTGACACTCTCCTCGTCTGCTCCGCAACGGCATTTATGTGTATGGCTTCAGGTGTTACTCCCAGCCCCGAAATTTCGGGCGCGGCTTACATTCAGCAGTCGGTTGCCGCAACTCTCGGCAAATTCGGCCCGATTTTCATTACGGTTGCGATGATTTTATTTGCATTCACAACCCTCCTCGGCAATTTATTCTACGTTGACAAAACATTCAACTTCCTGCTCAGAAGAACACCGAGCAAGGCTTTCAAAACGATTTACTACATCATCGCTTCCCTAATCATTTTCGTCGGCGCGGGACTCAGTTCCGATTTGCTCTGGAATATTGCCGACATAACAATGGGCGGTATGACGATTATAAATATCCCCGTAATCATCTTCCTCGGTAAATATGCAATCCGTGCGCTCAACGACTACACAAGCCAACGCAAGATGGGTGTTGAGCCGACGTTCAAGGCAAAGAATATTGACCTGCCCCACGACGTTGATTGCTGGAAATAAACAAAAAAACCACCCTCCGACAGAAAATCGGAGGGTTTTAATTTTGGAATTTTATTTTACTTTTCAATAAGACTCTCGCCGCTCATTTCAGCAGGCTTTTCAATACCCATAAGGTCGAGGATTGTGGGCGCGATGTCGCACAGTCTGCCGCCTTTGCGAAGCGCACAATCATAGCCGAGCACTGCAAACGGTACGGGGAAATTGGTGTGAGCGGTAAAGGGTGTACCATCGTCTTCCCTCATCTTATCCGCATTTCCGTGGTCGGCGGTGATAATCATTGAGCCGCCGATATTTTCAATCTCCTGCCACACTCTGCCAACACAGGAATCTACCGTTTCAACCGCTTTCACAGCCGCATCAAATACACCCGTATGACCGACCATATCGCAGTTTGCATAGTTGAGCACGATGAGGTCATATTTTTCACTGCGTATTTCCTCAATCACTCTTTCCGTTACTTCGGGTGCGCTCATCTCCGGCTTCATATCGTAAGTTGCAACTTTCGGTGACGGAATAAGAACTCTGTCCTCACCCTCATAAACTGTTTCAACACCGCTGTTGAAGAAGAACGTTACGTGCGCGTACTTCTCGGTTTCCGCAATTCTCAACTGTTTTTTTCCAAGGTTTGCAAGGTATTCACCCAAAGTGTTATCAAATGACTGCGGAAGGAATGCAACGGTTGTGTTTGGCATTGCCGCATCGTATCTTGTCATACAGACATATTTTACGGGGAAGAAACCCTTCTTGCGCTCAAAACCATTGAAGTCAGCGTCAACGAATGACCTTGTGATTTCACGCGCTCTGTCGGGGCGGAAGTTGAAGAAAATAATGCTGTCATTTTCTCCGATTTCTGCGCCCTTTTCACAAATTACAGGTAACACAAACTCATCGGTAAGATTTTTACCGGTTTCATCAACCTGCAAGTATGATTTTTCAACCGCGTCAACGGGGTTTTCGTTGTACTCGCCCTCGCCGCAAACCATTGCGTTGTACGCCCTGCTCACTCTCTCCCAACGGTTATCTCTGTCCATCGCGTAAAATCTGCCCATAACGGTTGCAATTTTACCTACTCCGATTTCAGCAAGTTTTTCAGCACACTCTCTGACAAAATCTGCGCCCGACTTGGGGGGCACGTCCCTGCCGTCAAGGATACAGTGAACGTAAACTTTTGTAAGTCCCATCCTCTTTGCAAGTTCAACAAGCGCCCAGAGGTGTGTGTTATGGCTATGCACACCCCCGTCGGACAAAAGACCCATAAGATGAAGCGACGTACCGTTATCGATAGCGGACTGAACAGCCGCTCTGAGTTCTGCGTTCTCAAAAAACGCGCCGTCGGAAACCGCCTTTGTAATCCTTGTAAGTTCCTGATAAACAACTCTGCCCGCACCGATGTTGGTGTGACCGACCTCGCTGTTGCCCATTTGTCCGTCAGGCAAGCCGACCGCCATACCGGAAGCATCGATAAAAGTAAGCGGATTAGCGCCGAAAAGTTTATCCATATTAGGTTTCTTTGCCGCTTTTACAGCGTTACCCTCAACAGTCGGGTTCTCACCGAAGCCGTCAAGAATACACAATAAAACTGTGTTTTTCATTTTACTACCACCTTAACTTAACAGCGGCCCCGAAAAACAGAGCCGCCGACTTTTTCAGATATTCTAGTTAGCGGATGCAACCTCCACGATTTTTGCAAAATCCGCTGCTTTAAGCGCCGCACCGCCGATAAGCCCGCCGTTAATGTCGGGCTCGTCAAGAAGTTGCTGAGCGTTTGCGGCGTTCATTGAGCCGCCGTACTGAATGCGTATATCGTTAGCAAGACGGAGATTGTAAAGTTCAACAATGCAGTCACGGATATGCGCGCAAGCGGCATTCGCCTGCTCGCTTGTTGCGGTCTTACCCGTACCGATTGCCCATACAGGCTCATATGCGACAGTAATTTTATCAAAATCACTCGGTTCGATTCCGCAGAAAGCAATTTTTACCTGCTCGGAAAGAATTTCCTCCGTAACGCCGCTCTCCCTCTGCTCTAACGTTTCACCAACGCATACAATTACGTTGAGGTCCGCGGCAAGCGCCGCTCTCATACGTTTATTTACAGTCTTGTTGGTTTCACCAAAATACTGCCTGCGCTCGCTATGGCCGATGATTACGTATTCAACGCCCGTTTCGCAAAGCATCTGTGCCGAAATTTCGCCCGTGAATGCGCCGCTCTGTTCCCAGTGACAATTCTGCGCGCCAACCTTGATGTTGCTACCCTTTACAGCCTCAACAGCCGCAGAAATCGACACAAACGGAACACACACGATTACGTCGCAATCCGCATTTTCAACAAGGGGTTTAAGTTCGTTTATAAGGGCGGTTGTTTCGGACGGGGTCTTGTTCATTTTCCAGTTGCCCGCAATTATAGCCCTTTTCTTCTCTCTTGCCATAGCAATCTCACCTTTCCGTTAAATTTTTAAGTGAGCAGTAATTATTTATCGTTAAGCACTGCGATACCGGGCAACTCAATTCCCTCAAGGAATTCAAGAGATGCGCCGCCACCGGTTGAAACGTGGGACATCTTGTCAGCCAAGCCGAACTTCTGAACAGCCGCTGCAGAGTCGCCGCCGCCGATAATTGTAAATCCGTCAACGTCAGCCATAGCCTGAGCAACAGCCTTTGTGCCGTTTGCAAACGGAGCCATCTCAAATACGCCCATCGGGCCGTTCCATACGATTGTCTTGGAAGCCTTTACGACGTCAACGTAGGTTTTTGTTGTTTCGGGTCCGATGTCAAGAGCCATCCAACCCTGCGGAATATTTCCGTTGCAAACCTGTGTTGCAGCCTCCTCGGAGAAGGAGTCAGCGATAATGCAATCGGTGGGAGTGTAAATATTTACGCCCTTTGCCTTTGCAATTTCCATAATCTCAGCAGCGGTCTTGATGCTGTCGCTCTCAATAAGAGATGAACCGACGTCAATACCCTTTGCCGCCATAAAGTTGTTACCCATACCGCCGCCAATAATGAGGTTATCAACCTTGCTGAGCAAATTTTCAATAACTTTAATTTTATCGGAAACCTTTGCGCCGCCAAGGATTGCCGTGAGCGGTCTTTCAGGCGCTTCGATAGCCTGTCCGAGATATTTGATTTCCTTTTCAATGAGGTATCCGCAAACGCAGGGGATGAACTGCGCTACGCCCGCCGTTGAAGAATGCGCTCTGTGAGCAGTGCCGAAAGCATCGTTTACAAAAATGTCCGCAAGGTCGGCAAATTTACGGCTGAGGTCGGGGTCGTTCTTTGTTTCGCCCTTTTCAAAACGTACGTTTTCAAGAAGCATTACTTCGCCATCACCAAGTGACGCAGCAAGTTCAAAAGCACTCTCGCCTACAACGTCGCCCGCTAATTTAACTTTGATTCCGAGCAATTCGCTCAATCTCTGTGCAACCGGAGCCATTGAAAACTCTGCCTCAAATCCGCCCTTCTTAGGACGGCCAAGGTGGGAACAAAGGATAACCTTTGCACCGTTGTCGATAAGATATTTTATAGTTTTAAGCGACTCCCTGATTCTCTTGTCGCTTGTGATGACTCCCTCTTTAAGCGGCACGTTAAAATCGCACCTTACAAGTACCTTTTTGGATTTTACAGAAATATCCTCAATGCTCTTTTTGTTAAGTTCTCCCACAAAGACATCCCCTTTTTTAAAATAACATTGTTTCGCGCCTGAAAGCAGGCTTCTTTCTTGATAATTATATACTAATCCGCAAATTTAAACAAGTGCATTTAAATAAATTTCCCGAAGTTTTCAGAAAAAAATTAAAAAAATGTTTAAAATTTCTTAAAAACTACTTTCATTTTTAATTTAAATTATGTATAATCGAGATGAATATAAAAAATATGATCCTGGAAATAAAATGCAAAGGAGAATTATTATGCCACTTGTAACTTCAACCGAAATGTTCAAAAAAGCATACGAGGGCGGCTACGCTATCGGCGCTTTTAACGTAAACAATATGGAAATCGTGCAGGGTATCACCGAGGCTGCCGCTGAACTCAGAGCGCCCCTTATTCTTCAGGTTTCCGCAGGTGCAAGAAAATACGCAAACCACACATATCTTATGAAACTTGTTGAGGCGGCCGTTTATGAAACGGGACTTCCCATCGTTCTCCACCTTGACCACGGCGCAGATTTTGAAATCTGTAAATCCTGCATAGACGGTGGCTTTACATCCGTTATGATTGACGGCTCACACCACAGTTTTGAGGACAATATCGCCGTTACGAAGAAAGTTGTTGAATATGCTCACGCTCACGGCGTTGTAGTTGAGGGTGAACTCGGTCAACTTGCGGGTATTGAGGACGACGTAAATGTAAGCGCTGAGGACGCATCCTACACCCGTCCCGAACAGGTTGAGGAGTTCGTTGCAAGAACGGGCGTTGACTCGCTTGCAATCGCCATCGGCACAAGCCACGGCGCGTTTAAATTCAAGAAGGGTCAGAAACCGCAATTGCGCTTTGACATTCTTGAAGAAGTTGAAAAGAAATTGCCCGGATTCCCGATTGTTCTCCACGGTGCAAGTTCCGTAATCCCCGAATTTGTTGAGAAGATCAACAAGTTTGGCGGCAAGATGGATGATGCAATCGGCATCCCCGAGGATATGCTCCGTAAAGCAGCAGGTATGGCTGTTTGTAAGATTAATATTGACTCCGATTTAAGACTTGCTATGACCGCTTCCATCAGGGAGCACATGGCTGAGCATCCTTCGGATTTCGACCCGCGCCAGTATCTCTCCCCCGCTCGAGATGCAATCAAAGCAATGGTTGCGCGTAAAATCATAAACGTTCTTGGTTGCGATAATAAACTCTAATTAAAAGCATGAAACCCCGCTTGATTTTCAAGCGGGGTTATTTTTTGTTGATTTTACTAAGACATCAACTTGTTTGACAGTGAAGTCTGAAGACTGACTGCCGCCTGCACGTTGTTAATGATAAGCGCATCGGTGATTCCGTATTCATTGATTATAGACTCAACAGAATCGGTAGTATAACGGATATCAATTACAATTACTTCCTCGTAATAGTCAAGCATATACGGTGCAAACGCGTTACCATAGGATTCCTTGAAAATAATAAGTTTTTTGCCGTTTTTATTCTCGGTCACAAAGTGCATAAAGCCCTGGTCGCCGCCGAGGAACATTCCCGCGTAACTCTTCGCACTCTGCACAATCGCCGTATAAGGATAGGTTGACAAAGTGTATGACGTCTGAGGCAAATGACCGACCGTGTAGTCGGGGTTTGCAAGCAGACACGACGGCTTCGGAGAATTGCAGAATGAATAAAGTGTACCGATAAAGCCCGTATTTACAACCGTTCTGTAACTACTGAGCGCCAAAGGTGTGATGCCGTTTGCCTGACAGTAAGCAACGCTTGCATAATAAGCGCCGAGCGACGTCCAGTGGTGGTCGGTTCGGTAGAAAAGATACTCACCCTTATGTTCAGCCATAATACCAAATGCATCCGCTTTAACAACGCTGCCGTTCATCTGAGCGTACGTGTTGGTAATAAAACTCTGATGATTTGTAGTCTGACTGGAGTAACCCGACGGCGCATTGAAAGTTGCACTCTTGGGCACAAGCAAATTAGTTACGTTGAGTTGCGGATATTTTGCGGCAAAATTATTTACGATTGACGCGTAATTTGAACTGCCCGCAGAATTCAATGAAAAATATTCAAGCGCATAGTCGCCGCAAACAAGCACACTACCCGAATAGTAGGCGTTGATATTGTTGTTATAATGACCGCCCGAAAACGTTTCGGGAATCATCTCAACCGGTTTCTGCTGAGTAGAACCGCTACCCGTTGCGTAAGCAAGGATTTCTCCGCAATCAACGCACTTCTGATTAGTAGTTGCCGTCGCCTCGGGGCCCGGCACGTGACCGTTCGCTACGGTAAGCACCTCTCCACAAACAGAGCAGACCTCATCCTTGGTGCAGGTTGCTTCGCCCGCCGAAGTGTGACCGGGCGCCTGCGCCATAACTTCGCCGCAAACAGCGCACAAAACATTTTCCATACAATTATATTTATCGGGCATTACGTGCCCTTTCTTTTCTTCCATAACCGTACCGCAGACGTAGCAGATGCTGTCCTGAGTGCACGTTGCCTCACTCTGCGATAAATGCTCCGTAGGCTCTCTCATAACTTCGCCGCACTCGGAGCAAACCTGCCCCTCCGTACAGGAATACTTCACGTTTGACGTGTGCCTATGTCCACAACCCACAAGCACAAACAACGCACACACCAACAAAGCCGCAAGTGCAATAATTTTCTTCAAATCTATCCAACCTTTCAGTGCCAATATCATTAGGAAAATTTTATCACAATATGTCGCAAAAAGCAACCGTAAAACCACTTCCAAAATCTACATATAGAAAATATTGATAATTTTCTCTGAACTATGCTCCTATCGCATAGTTAAATATGCAATAAAGGCAACGGGCACCCGTCTTGCGACAGGTGCCCGTTGCACAACAAAATTAAGAAAGAAAGAGATATATTATGACAAACAACTTGTAATCAATTCAACGGTCAAACGTTTTTCCGTTCAACTATGTCTGTATTATAACACATAGTTTGTCCCATTCATCGTACTTTGAGCGATGTTTTAAAACTTTTTTCAAGAATTCACCGGTGTTTTGGAAATCTTATAACTGCTTTGAACAGATCCCCGTCTATTACTATTTCAAACTCACCGCCGCAAAGTTCGGTATAACTGCGGGCAATCGCAAGGCCAAGCCCGTTACCCTCCAGCGAGCGTGATTTATCCCCACGGACGAAACGCGCCGTTATCTCTTGCGCGTCGAAATCCAAAGGATATGCAGAAATATTTTTAATTTCAATCACTGCTTTGCCCTCAAACTCCTGCACCGAAACAAACACTCTTGTATTCTTCATCGCATACTTGAGAACGTTGCTGATGAGGTTACTCATAACGCGGGACATCTTGCGCCCGTCAGCAAAAATATAGAGTTTCTCCTCAAGATTCAAGCAGAAATTAAGTCCGGATGCCTTGATTTCATTGTCGTGCTCACCAAGGGACTGATTTACGAGCAGCGCGACGTCGAGTTGTTCGGGAGTTATCTCCTCGTTGCCGCTCTGCACCTTCGACATATCGAACAAATCCTGTGTAAGATTTTTCAGCCGCTCACTCTTTTTTGCGATAATCTTAACGTAGTCCATCGCTTCGTCGGGCATTTTGTCAACCTTGGAAAGTAATTCCGTATAATTGATTATCGACGTGAGCGGGGTTTTCAAATCGTGTGAAACATTGGTGATAAGTTCGGTTTTCATTCGCTCCGCTTTGATTTTTGCCGCAACGGACTGATCAAGTCCGAGCGCAATATCGTTGATGTCGCTCGCCAGAACATTCAGATCCTCGTGCTTCAATTCGGGAATTTTGTGGGATAGGTTACCGCTTCTGACCTGTGCAACGCCGCCCTTGATTTCTTCGAGTTCCTTTGCGCGTTTTATCACAATGTAGCACACGGCGGCAAAGGCTAAAATTCCGAGTATAATTCCGACAATCGCCGTTTCGTCATCAGTAAGCAATACACCAATAACGACCGCAACCACGGTATAAACAAGCGTTGTCAGAATAATCAGCGCACCCGACTTCTTCGTCGTGAATTTCCAGACGAGCGCAAACGCATTCTTTAACTTCCTGCCGAACCACTTGAGAAATCTGAATAAGATTCGGAACACCCAACTCAGAACGATGAATATAACGCTCGTTTTGAGAAAAATGCCGCACTTTATCTTGCGAACAAGTGACAACAAACAGGTTATAATCAGCACGCCCGCCGCACCTGATATTGAAAGTGTCAGCCACAAAGTCAGATTAACGGGCATTCGGTTGCCAATAAACTCCTCTAAAATCGCCCATATTGCAGGTACGGAAAGGATTACTGCCGCCGCCATTACGCCAAGATGGATCTCCGTCCAGATGCGGTCAAACCAACTCGCTTTGAGTTCTCCTTTTCCGTTTTTACCCGCAATCACGCAGAGGAACACGATCATCAAAAGTGCACCGCCTGCGAAAGCAAGCGCCCGAACGGCGCTCTTCATCGCAAGATCCGCCTGCCTGTTCCAAGCCGCCTCACACTGCTGAACGTAGGTTTCTTTTATACTCACGTATACGGAAACTTTATTGCTATACGTCTTGAATGCATCATAAACGTTGGTAAGATAGCCGGTATTGTACGAATCTCTCGTTTCAAAACGTCCGTTGCCCTTACCCTCAACGCTGTAATAGAACCTTTGGTTTTCAAAGTAGTCCTTTTCGTACTCCCAGCAATTAGTGATTTTTTTGCCGTTTATAATAACAAGATAATCAATCCTGTCGTTACTTTGCATAGCGTTAAGCGACTCTTTCACCAACTGTTCCAAACTCTTTTCACCGTTTGGCCAATATTTATCAATCGCTCCCGAAACTGCCCAAACGGGATCCGTCAACATCCATCTGAAATGGTTTGACTGACTGAACGTGCGTTCAAAATCATATATTTTAAGTTCTTCTTTCTCATATTTATCTATGGCGTTGACGATGACGTTCACACCTAAAACAAGGCAAGCAACTGCCAGAATAAACGCAACTGTTTTCGTCACCGCGGAGAATATTACCTTCCTCACGTTAAACCCTCCTTTTTACAGCGTCCGATATCACTTTCACTCCGAACACAAGGAAAGTGACCGCCAAAGCGACCGCTATAACCTTTGCTATTGCGGATAATATGACTTTTATCATATTGAATCCCCCTTACTCAATCTTGTACCCCACACCCCAGACGACCTTTAAATAGCGAGGCTCTTTGGGGTTTATTTCAATTTTTTCTCTGATATGTCGTATATGCACGGTGATTGTGTTATCACCGATGACAGTCTGCTCATTCCACACCGAGCAATAAATCTCCTGCGCAGAAAACACCTTTCCCCTGTTTCTCGCCAGAAGTTCAAGTATCCTGTACTCAATCGGAGTCAGTCGCACGTCCTCGCCGTCAACCTTTACCGACTTCGTTTCGGTGTTTACACACAGTCCGTCAATTGTTATTTTACCGTTCTGTTTGCCGATTGAACCGAGCGCAGTGTATCTCCTTATCTGCGATTTGACCCTTGCAATAAGTTCGGAGGGATTGAACGGCTTTGTGACGTAATCATCAGCCCCTGCAGTGAGCCCCAGAATTTTGTCAGCATCCTCCGACTTGGCGGACAGAAGAATAACGGGAACGTTTCGGGATTGTCTTAATTGTAACAGCGTTTTGATTCCGTCAAGTTTCGGCATCATAACGTCCAGTATCATCAGATGCACTTCGTTTTCCGACAGAATCTCAAGCGCTTCATTTCCGTCGTACGCCTTAAAAACGCTGTACCCTTCGCCCGAAAGAAAGATTGCTATACTGTCCACAATCTCTCTGTCATCATCAACAACCAAAATGTTCATTTCTGTCACCTCGTCCCATCGTTGTAATAAAATCATAGCATACAAATCCTAAGAATTCACTATGAAAATTATTAAGATTTCTTAACAATTTCCCGCTATGTGTTGAAAAATGCGATGACAATGATTATAATGCAAATATGGGGGGATTTCTATGAAACCATTTTTGGGTATTGATATTACAACAAATAAAAAGAATACAGTTTACAACGGCGAAGAATTCCTTGTAAACAGTGCTTCTTCCGAATCAACGCACATACTTGAAGATTCTATTGAGCAGGCGGGCGACGTTGAAAACAAGGCGAAACTGCCCATTGTTCTGCGCGTTATTATGTACGTTTGCCTTTTCGGCTGGCTGATAATTGCGGGCGGAATTTTAAAAGGAATGCGCAACGTTGACCTTAAAACAGCGTATGCAAATGCGCCCGAACTTTTCTACGTGTGCGGCGCTTGCTTTGTAATCTGGGGCATTCTATTTCTTGCCACAAGAAGCAAGGCGAAAAATGTTGGTGAAAGCGAAGAAACACAGGTTGTCATCAAAAATCTTGACGATATTTCCAAGGAGATTTACGCTGAACTCAACGTGCCCGAGGATGCAGTTGATGTTGACGTTCTCTCCTTCTGCTATAAAATCAAAAAGGGACAACCCGTTGCAAAAACAAGGGGCGTTTCGTTCTTTTCTCACGCAAATTTTGAATACAAAGCGTTCGTGCAGGACGACAAACTCTATCTTGCAAATTTAGAGGGCAGATATGAATTCCCGTTCAGCGAACTAAAAGGCATTCTGACCGTAAACAAGCGTATTTCCATTCCCGAATGGAACAAGGACGTGCCCCCCAACGTCGGCCCGTACAAGCAGTACAAAATGACGGTTGACAACTACCGCTGCATTCACCTCAAGACCTATCATATCCTCAAAGTTATGCGCGACGGTGAAATCTGGGGCATCTATTTCCCGTGCTACGAACTGGGTACGTTTGAAGCGCTCACAGGCTTCACCACAGAACAATAAAAAAAGCGAACTTCCTTGTCCGTCGGGCAGGGAAGTTTTTTGATTAATATTGAATCTTTTCAATGGTTGTCAGGTGTGGAAAACGCCCCACGATTGAATGAGCGAGAGGATACGAAGCGCCGATAATTACAGTTAACCGATGAGTTGTTATTGAATTTTTACATTTTCACGCGCTTGACAAAGAACGACAACGATGATAAAATATCCTCACAGCAAATTTAAAACTTAACAGTAATTCGGATCAGGAGCGCTTCGGCGCAAACTGTCAACAGGGGAATCTTGGTGAAAATCCATCGCAACAGCCATTACCGTAATTGACCGCGCGTCATAAGTCGGAAAACCTGCCCTATTACTTTTGTTCGGGTGCGCTTTCGGGCAAGGGAAAGCGGCAATCCGTGAGTTGCGTTGCAACCTTAATGACGCTGTTTCCTTGCCTTCCCGCTCGGGAGGGCATTTATTTTTACAAAATTACGGAGGTAGAAAAATGAAAAAAAGAATTTCATCAATCGTTCTTGTCCTTGTTATCATCTTTGCCACGTTCTCATTCGCGGCTTGTTCAGAGAACGGCTCAACAACCACCACAACAACTAAGGTAAAAGCCCAAACGATAACAATCGTTATCGGCGCTCTATCCCCCACCATTTACGAGGTTGAACCCGACCGCCTTGAAATCAAAGAAGGGCTTATATCCGTACTTGAATATCTCAACCAAAAACACGGACTTAAATACACTGCCGAAGACTCGGGATATGGATCATATCTGACAAAGGTCGGCGATCTCTCACAACGAGACAATAATTACATCTACATCTACACAACCGTTGAGAAAGATTTCGACGTTTCACAGTATGCAAAAACCATAAGATTTGGCGGCAAAACGCTCACATCTGCAGGCGTTGGCGCAAGCGAACTGACGATTGAAGCGGGATGCACAATCTACATCGGCACAATCGCTTTCTAAAATGAACAAACCGAGATTTTCTTTCAGTGTAACCGACGTTGCGTTGACGGGAGTTATGGCGGCAACGCTTGAAGCCGTCAAACTCGCCCTCTCTGCACTTCCCAATATCGAACTTGTCAGTTTACTACTCGCCCTCTACGGCTACGTTTTCGGGCCGTGCGGAGTTTTAGCGTCGGTCATTTTCGTCGTTGCAGAAATGCTCATCTGGGGCATCAACACCTGGGTTATCTCCTACCTCATATACTGGCCGCTCCTTGCTGTTACATTCTGGCTGCTCGGTAAAAAAGGAATTTCAAACCGATTTGTTTTAACGGGAATAATAATGGTGATGACCTTTGGCTTCGGCATACTGACAAGCCTTGTTGACGTCGGTCTGTTTTCGGGTTACTGGAACAATTTCTTTAAACGCTTTTCAATTTATTACCTGCGTGGCGTATGGTTTTATGTTACGCACATCGTTTCAAATGCGGTTGTTTTCATCACCCTTTTCAAGCCGCTTGAGTCATTATTCCGGAAACTGAAACGGCAATTCTATAAATCAGGCAGAAAATAATCATAACCACCCGTAAACGGGTAGAAGTTCGGTTCTATCGGCTCCCTCTGACGAGGGAGCTGGATTTTTGCGTAGCAAAAAGACTGAGGGAGAGAAAACGTTGACTACCCCTCCGTCTGCGGCGTTGCCGCAGCCACCTCCCCTGACAAGGGTAGGCGGTTATTTTGCTCGGCTTTTTGTCTTCCCCCAGTAGAACTGGGGGTTTATTTCCACGTCCAAAGACGCCAAAAATAACACCCGAAGATTCGTCTTCGGGTGTTTTGATTTCAGTAGCCTAATTCTTCATTTATCAGTACGATTTCATAGTCGCAACCGCTGGGTTTTGTCCACAACACAGACAATCCGCGGCAGATTCGGTCGGGGCTGTTGCAGTCGTAGCACTTGTCGGCATTCACCGCACAGGGAGTTTTCATTCCAAGACGTTTTGCATTGAGGGGTGACGCGATATTTCTCGCCCTGTAAAGTGCGCCGTCGTAATCCTTTGCGATTTTATTGGTGCCGATTACAAGATAAACTTTCTTGTGGCCGTAGAAAATCGATGCGACACGATTGCATCTGCCGTCTATGTTTACAATTTCTCCGCTTTCGGCAATTCCGTTGACCGACGAAATATAGATGTCGGCGGCGTTTGCCAATTTTCGCATATCATCGTGAGTTTTGCCCTCGGGAATTCTGTGGTGCCAGAACACCTGATTGTGAGCAGAAAGGCTTTCATACAATCCCATTTTCTCAAGCGTCATCGAACCGCCAAAGCCGACACTCTGACCGTCAATCTGCGCGTTAAGGTATTGAGCCGCATTTTCAGCGGTGTCAAAACAACTGACACCATACCCAAGAGAAAGTAAATTCTTTTTCAATAAATCAAATTTTTCCATATCAGCCGCCCTCCATTAAAGCACGTTTTCAATGAAGTCAAACATTGTTTCGGAAAGTGAGGCGTCATCACTGTACGCCATATTGCAATAATCCCCTGTTGCGTTGTCGTCGGCATCGTCGGAGATTTTGCGGATTGACACAAAGGGAATCTCCTGCTGTTTGCAAACGTCGGCAATTGCCGCGCTCTCCATATCAAAACTGTTTACACCGAAAGTTTCATAAATCGCCTTTTTTCTCACGCCGTCGTCAAGGAAGAAATCGCCCGTACCCATTGTTGTTTTCACAACGTAATCAAGTCGGCAAACAAGGTCAAGCAGAGTTTTGTCAGCGGTGATGATTATGTCCGCGTTTCTCTCCTTCTGACCGGGCTTGTAGCCAAGGGGACTTAAATCAAAGTCAACCTCGCAGTAACTCTCGCCGCAGGCAATCATTCCCCTGCGAAGTCCGCTGACAGCGCCCGAAAAGCCAAGATTCATAACCCAATCAACCTTATCGTCGGCAATCAGAAATGCCGCCGCAGTTGCCGCTTTAACCTTGCCTATTCCACTCTGTACCGCGTGTATTTCAATTATTCTGCCGTTCTTTTCGGCAGTGATAACACAACCCTCGTTGCCCCTTTTCTTTTCATTTTTTACACTGTATTTTTCCATTCTTTTCACAAACGGTACGTATTCGGTATCGTCAGCAAAAATCAAACCTATTTTCAAATTTTTATCCATTAAAATCATCTCCTTGCTTCTTTTTATCCTATCATAATACGGGGGATAATTCAAGAATTTATATAAATTTACAGGACGTCGCCCCCTACAAGCTGAAGTAAGAAGTAATAGTGAAGAGGTAATAAGTAAGGTGGCTTTGCATTGCAAAGCAATAAAAAGGCTCCCTCTGGGAGGGGGCTGGATTTTGCGTAGCAAAAGACTGGGGGAGAGAGCAAAAAGCGACAAAATATTTTTGGTTTTCTCTCCCTCCGTCTGTGGCTATGCCACAGCCACCTCCCTCGTCAGAGGGAGGCTCTTCATCGTTCGTTTCAATTTGAGAGCGTATGGGAGGATTGCATTTCTGTCGGCATCCCTTGCCTTAAAGGGAGGGGGACCAACGCTAGCGTTGGTGGTGGGATTCGGTAAAAGCGGCATCCTTTACACCTCATCCGAGCCTCGTCGTCACAAACTACGCTCAGGATGACACGGACGAAAATACATACGCGCAGTTGGAGAAAAAATTTTATTGAAAAAAATGTAATATGATTTATAATGAAAATATAAGGAGGTGCTGCACCAATGAAAAGATTATTTCAAAACAACCCGTTGCACATAACAACAAGCGTCTTTCTATTCTGGAAAGGGATTGTCCCCCTGCTTATTATCACGCTTCTCGCTATAGAGTTATCCCAGCCACATTTACGTCTGCCATGGACCTGGACCTATGTGGAGTTACTTCTTTCTACCGGTTTTGGTGCTCCGTTGTTCTTAATGTTTACAAATGGTTTTATTGATAACGACACTGCAACCATCGTTTTCATCGTGGTCATATTCACGCTGATAATCGCTTTTTTGGTGTTCTGTGTTTTGTTTGCAATAAACCGCTCCTGCTCAAACGCGGGATCAATTGGTCTGTTCATTCTTTGTGTTCTGGATTTGCCGACAAACTTCATTGTAATAGATTATCTTTGTGAAGAATGGTGGTCATATCTGGTGTTCATTGTATTCAATATCGCTATTCTTATCAGCTTAGTGATATTGCGACGTTCACGCCAAGGCGCTCGTACCTGGCTTAACAAAATGCCTGATTCTATATAATTGGTTGTAACAAGCAGTTTTATTGTGTAGTAATTAAAAAAGCAGACGAATTTTGCTCGTCTGCTTTTTGTTTTCGCACTCAATCCAAATCTTTTCGTAGGGGACGACTTGTGTTCGTTCCGTATGTTTTTTTAAAATATCAGAAAAATTTAAATCAAACGCGAAAAAAGTTTATGAAGAACCGTTATAATGTCGGGTTAACTTTTCCCGCATTACGTGATATAATATGATTTAAGAAAATGGAGGAAGAAATTATGGCTAAAAGACCGGTGTTTTATGTTTCAAAAGGAAGAGGATTTTGCAATGTGTTCAACACTGAAATTGAGTGGGCGGGTGGTTTTGCTGTTTCACAGAGCCGCAAGAATATTGCCGCCATTCACTCACAATTTGAAACATTGCACCCTGAAATGAAAGTTCTTGAAATTTCAAGCAAGTCCGAAAATGAAGTTGGCGTACGCGCAAGTGCATTCAATCTCAAGAAATTTGTTCCCTCGCTCAACGCTTCGGTTGAAGTTGAAAAAGTTTATCAGGGCAGTAAGGTTTTTCAAAACGGTGGACCGTTCTCCGACCTGATAACAACGGACAAATCGAAAAGCGCAAAGGGAGATGACAGACTCAGAAACAGCGGAAGATTGATTAAATTTCAGTTTGAAGGTAAAGATTACCCGAACGTGCCCGAATCCGCTTTTTACAATTTCCTTTACATAAATGCGCTTTTGGAAAATCCCGAAATTGCAAATGAAATATTGAAATACGATGCTTTTACGGACATTGTTTTCAATCCTGCCAAATCAATCAGTTGTCAGGCTCAGGCGGCGGCAATTTTTGTTTCACTTTCAAGAGCGGGACTCATTGACAAGGTGAGGGATTTTGACAGTTTTGTTGAAACGGTTTACTCCGTGCCGAAAGTTGAATCCGTAAAAACTGAGTCGAAGCCCGAGCCCAAAGCACCCGAAATCGCAATGGGCACAATTATAATCCACAAAGCATTCGGCAGGGGTGTTGTAACCGCAACCGAGCCAAGACTTGTGATCCGTTTTGACAGCGGAGAAGAAAAAATCCTTGGTGTTGCGTGGGTTTCACAAAACTGCGAAGTAATCAATGAGAATTAACAAAAATCTGACCCTCAAATAATACGATAAATACACCTCAAAAAAACACGCTGTGATATCTCATAGCGTGTTTTTTGCATAATCAAAACCACCAGTTCAACTGATGGTTTGCACTGCCCCTATAAGGGGATATTACCGGCTTAACCCCTGTAAGGGGTACCGAAACATTATTATCGCATCACACGCACTGCAACCCGTAAACGGGTAGAAGTTCGGTTCTATCGGCTCCCTCTGACGAGGGAGCTGGATTTTTGCGTAGCAAAAAGACTGAGGGAGAGAAAACGTTGACTACCCTTCCGTCTGCGGCGTTGCCGCAGCCACCTCCCCTGACAAGGGTAGGCGGTTATTTTGCTCGGCTTTTTTCTTCCCCCAGTAGAACTGGGGGTTTATTTCCACGTCTAAAGACGCCAAACAACAAAAAGCGGAACTGCTCACAAGAGCAATTCCGCTTTTAATTTTAACAAACCTTATTGAATCGCAATTACTTTACGAGTTCAATGATGCACATTTCAGCAGCATCGCCACGGCGTACGCCTGTTTTGATGATGCGGCAGTAACCACCGTTTCTGTCTGCATATGTGGGGGCAATTTCATCAAAGAGTTTCTTAACAACGTCAGTCTTTGTAACGTATGCCAATGCTGCTCTTCTTGAACTAAGTGTATTCTTCTTACCAAGAGTAATCATCTTCTCAGCCATAGAAGAAACCTCTTTAGCCCTTGTTACGGTTGTTTCTATCTTGCCGTTTTCGAGCAAGTAGGTTACCATACCTCTCAGCATAGCCCTTCTGTGATCAGTAGGTCTACCAAGTTTTCTGGTTCCGGGCATTAAAATCACTCCTTTACCAAATGAATAAACTTACGATTTATTCGTCCTCTTTGCGAAGCGCAAGTCCGAGGGAGAGAAGTTTTGCCACAACCTCGTCAAGAGATTTGCGGCCAAGGTTTCTGACCTTCATCATATCGCTTTCGCTCTTGCTAATCAAATCTTCTACCGTATTAATTCCCGCTCTCTTCAAACAGTTGAAGGAACGGACGGATATGTCAAGATCTTCAATGGTCATCTCGAGGACCTTTGCTTTTGAATTGTCATCTTTCTCTACCATAATCTCTGTGTTGATTGCCTCATCGGAGAGGTCAACGAAGAGATTGAGATGCTCGTTGAGAATCTTGGCACCAAACGACACTGCTTCCTTAGCGGAAATTGAGCCGTTTGTCCACACCTCGAGAGTAAGTCTGTCGTAGTCGGTAATCTGTCCGACACGAGTGTTCTGAACAGTGTAATTTACCTTCTCAACAGGTGTATAGATTGAATCTATTGCAATAACGCCGATTGCGGGTTGCAAAATCTGCTTATTGCGGTCAGAAGAAACGTAACCTCTGCCCTTACCGAGAGTAAGTTCCATGTGAAGTTCTGCTCCTTCTTCGAGGTATGCTATATGATGTTCAGGGTTCAAGATTTCTACATCCGAGTCAGTTTTGATGTCACCTGCGGTAACTTCGCCTGCGGTTGTTGCATCAATGAAAACTGTCTTTGCTTCGCCTGAGTGAATCTTCGGAATTACACCTTTAAGGTTGAGAACAATCTCTGTAACGTCCTCTTTCACGCCGGGAATTGTTGAGAACTCATGCAACACGCCGTTGATTTTAACGGATGTGATTGCATAACCCGGAAGCGATGACAAAAGCACTCTTCTGAGGCTGTTTCCGATTGTTGTGCCGTAACCTCTCTCAAGGGGTTCGAGCACGAATGAACCGTAACGGCCATCAGCGGACAAATTAGTAATCTCGATATTGGGTCGCTCCATCATTCTAAAACCCTCCTTTTAAAAACGCATATAAATATGCTGGTCCACTCAACAATGACAAAGTCATTATTTAGAGTAGAACTCAACGATGAGATGCTCCTCAACCGGAACAGCAATCTCTTCACGCTCGGGCATCTTAACAATCTTTGCTTCGCAAGCGTCAGCATTCTTGTCAAGCCAAGCCGGAACGGGACGGGAAGCGTTAGCCTCAAGAACTTCCTTGATCTTAGCGCTATCCTTGCTCTTATCCCTGATAGAAACTACCTCACCTACTCTTGTAAGATAGGACGGAATGTCAACTTTCTTACCGTTCACCTGGAAATGTCCGTGAACAACGAGCTGACGAGCATCGGCTCTGGAATTTGCCCAACCGAGCTGATAAACAATGTTATCAAGACGGCTCTCACAAATACGGAGCAAGTTCTCACCAGTTACACCCTGACGGCTCTCAGCCATCAAGAAATATTTATAGAACTGACCCTCCGGAATACCGTAGTAACGTCTTGCCTGCTGCTTAGCACGCAACTGAATACCATATTCGGAAGCCTTTTTACGACTCTGTCCATGCTGGCCGGGAGCGTATGCTCTGCGGTCAATGGAACATTTGCCTGTGTAGCATCTTTCACCCTTAAGGAAGAGTTTCTTGCCTTCACGACGGCACAATTTACAAACCGGACCGGTATATCTTGCCATTTTCAGTTCACCTCCAAAAAATTATACACGTCTTCTTTTCGGCGGACGGCAGCCATTGTGCGGAATCGGTGTTACGTCCTTGATAAGAACGATCTCGAGTCCTGCGGTCTGCAACGCTCTGATTGCAGCCTCACGGCCTGCACCCGGTCCCTTTACATAAACTTCTACTGTCTTCAAGCCGTGCTCCATAGCTGCTTTTGCAGCAGTCTCAGCAGCGGTCTGAGCAGCAAAAGGTGTGGATTTTCTTGAACCGCGGAAGCCCATTTCGCCTGCGCTTGCCCAAGAAATTGCATTACCCTGTGTATCAGTAATCGTAACAATTGTGTTGTTAAAGGTTGACTGAATATGGGCTGCACCACGGTCGATGTTCTTACGCTCACGGCGTCTGCGTGTAGCGGTAGTTTTCTTACCCTTTACGGCCATTTTCTTTACCTCCTGCGATTACTTCTTCTTGTTAGCGATTGTCTTCTTCGGACCCTTACGTGTACGAGCGTTTGTCTTAGAACGCTGACCTCTTACGGGGAGGCCTTTACGATGACGGATTCCGCGATAACAATTGATTTCAACAAGTCTCTTAATGTTTAACGCTGTGTTACGGCGAAGGTCACCTTCAACCGTGATGTTTTTGTCGATATATTCACGCAACTTGGATACTTCGTCCTCAGTCAAATCCTTAACTCTTGTGTCGGGATTGATTCCTGTTGCTGCGATAATATCGCTTGCTGTCTTTCTGCCTATACCGAAGATATAGGTAAGACCGATTTCGACTCGCTTATCTCTCGGCAAGTCAACACCTGAAATACGTGCCATTGGTCAGTTGCACCTCCAAATTATAGTTATCCTTGACGTTGTTTATGCTTGGGATTCTCGCAAATTACCATTACTTTACCCTTGCGCTTGATAACCTTGCACTTCTCGCAAATTTTCTTTACAGAAGGTCTGACTTTCATATTAGAATTACCTCCTTAATTTAAATCAAAACCCTTAATGGTTATTTAGACCTCCACGTGATTCTGCCACGTGTCAGGTCGTACGGCGACATTTCTACTGTTACCTTATCTCCGGGGAGAATTCGGATGAAGTTCATACGAAGTTTACCGGAAATATGAGCCAGTATCCTGTGTCCGTTGGGAAGTTCTACCTGAAACTGTGCGTTAGGCAGAGCCTCTACTACCGTACCTTCAATTTCAATCATATCTTGTTTGGACATTTACGCTCCTCCTTGGCTGTCGCGCCGATTTTATTCAAATTGCGCCTCAGCCGACAATCGGTTTGCATTTCTGTTTCGGACAGTATTTGGGAGGTTACGGCAACGTGCCGCTTGTTCTTCCTCTTGGGACTATCGAGTTTTCTTTCCTTGCCGTTGCACAGCAGTACGAAGTTACCCTCGTCAGCGACCACAACGAAAAACTCTCCCGCATCGTGACCTGCTTTTGACCTTACTACACGACCTTGCTCAACAGTATACATAACTTCCTCCTACGCCTTGGTAAGAATTACCGGCCCGTCGGGCGTTATTGCTACCGTGTGTTCAAAGTGTGCGGACAATTTGCCGTCAACCGTCTTTACAGTCCATCCGTCCGGCATTGTTTTTACACCGTACGAGCCCTCGTTAATCATCGGCTCGATTGCCAGCGTCATACCGGGCATCAGGCGTACGCCTCTTTTTCTTATACCGAAATTAGGTACGCTCGGATCTTCATGAAGTTTGGAGCCGATTCCGTGTCCGACAAAATCACGGACAACGCTGTAGCCCCTTGCTTGAGCATACTCTTGAACAGCCGCACCGATATCACCGACTCTGCCGCCTGCAACTGCCGCCCTGATTCCCTCATAAAGAGCCTCACGGGTGGTATCCATCAGCCGCTGCGCTTGCGGGCTGATCCTGCCCGCCGCAAATGTTGCCGCGTTATCGCCGTTAAAACCGTTTATGCGTGCGCCCAGATCAATGCTGACGAGGTCGCCCTCTTTGATGATGCGCTTCTTGCTCGGTATGCCATGAATTACCTCGTCGTTTATGGAAATGCATGCCGTAGCAGGATAGCCGTTGTAGTTGAGGAAGTTGGGCTCTGCACCGCACTTCTTTATATACTCGTAGGCTATGCGGTCAATCTCCTCGGTTGAAACACCGGGCTGAACCGCCTCTCCTGCTAACTTTAATGCTACCGCAGAGATATGACCCGCTTCACGCATAAGGTCAAGTTCTCTTTTGGTTTTCAGCACTATCATGCTTAGTCCTCCAACGCTGCAAAAGTTGCCTTTGTAATTGCAGCAATATCATTCTGACCGTCTACTATTCTCAACTTGCCTGTCTTTGCATAGTAGTCCTTGAGCGGTTCGGTCTGCTCGTGGTAAACACGGAGTCTTTCCTTAACCGTATCGGGGTGGTCATCTTTACGCTGAACGAGTTCAGCGCCGCATTTGTCACAAACGCCATCCTTTTCGGGACGTTTGAACTGAGTATGATAAGAACTGCCGCAAGCGCCGCAAACGCGTCTGCCGCTCATTCTTGCGATGATTGCTTCATCGGGTACCTCAAAATCAACGACCTTGTCAAGTTCAATACCCATCTTGTCAAGAGCCTCTGCCTGAGGAATAGTTCTCGGGAAACCGTCGAGGATAAATCCGTTCTTGCAATCTTCGTTATCAAGGCGCTCCTTGATGATTCCGATTACAACTTCGTCCGGAACGAGTTGACCCGCATCCATAAACGATTTCGCCTTCAAACCAAGTTCGGTTTCGTTCTTCAACGCTTCACGAATCATATTGCCGGTGGAAACCATCGGGATATTGTACTTCTCGCTGATGAACTCTGCCTGTGTTCCTTTTCCCGCACCGGGTGCGCCCAAAAGAATAAGTTTCATTCCGTTCGCCTCCGATTAATCAAGGAATCCCTTATAATGGCGCATCATCATCTGAGACTCAATAGCCTTAACTGTTTCAAGCGCAACACCAACTACGATAAGTACGGAAGTACCGCCGAGTGATACGTTGTAGCCTGTAATCAAGGAGAACACGATCGGCAAAATTGCAATTACGCTGAGGAGCAACGCGCCGAGCAATACCATTCTGGACAAAATTCTTGAGAAGTAGTCCGAAGTGGGCTTGCCGGGACGGATGCCGGGAATTGCGCCGCTGTTCTGTCTGAGATTGTTTGCCATCTCGATGGGATTGTACTGAATGCTTGCGTAGAAATAAGCAAAGAGGATAATAAGTACAAAATAAAGAACTGCATATCCCCAACTTGTAGAATTGAAGAAGTTGAAGAATCCTGCCCAGAAAGTTCCCTTTTCCGGCTCCCAGAACATTGTGATTGTTGAGGGGAGAGAGAGGATTGAACTTGCGAAGATGATCGGAAGAACGCCGGAGAGATTTACCTTGATAGGCATATGTGTGCTCTGTCCGCCGTAAACCTTTCTGCCGACAACTCTCTTTGCGTACTGGATCGGAATTCTGCGCTCTGCGTTATCCATCCAAACGATGAAGCCGATGATGGCAATAAAAATAACGAGAACGATCGGTACGAAGTAGAGGAACTGTGTGTAGCCCTCTGTACCTTTGATACCCTCGATGAAGGAACTTCCCATGCTGATTACTGCGCTGGGGAGGCCGGAGAGGATACCTGCGAAGAGGATGATGGAGATACCGTTACCGATACCCTTTTCATTAACCTGCTCGCCGAGCCACATAATGAGCGCTGTACCTGCGGTAAGCATAAGAATGATTACTACCGCTGCGAAGAACATTGCGCCGCCTGTAAGTCTGTTGCCGCCGATCTCGAGGTATCCGCCGCTGTTCTTCAAGTAGAAGAAGTAAGCGGTAGCCTGCAAGAGACCGAGCAATACAGTTACGTAACGGGTGATCTTACCGATCTTCTTTCTGCCCTCTTCGCCTTCCTTGGACATTCTTTCGAGTGCCGGGATTGCAACACTCAACAACTGCATAATAATTGATGAGTTGATGTACGGTGAAATACCGAGAGCAAAAATTGTTCCGTATTTGAATGCGTCACCTGTGAGCATGCTGAGGTAGGAAATGATTGTTCCGTCCTTAATGTTAAGGCCGTCTGCAATATTTACAAACGGAAGCGGAATAGCAGAACCTACTCTGAAAATTAAAATGATTAATAAAGTGAATAAAATCTTACTACGGAGATCAGCAATCTTGAAAGCATTTCTCAATACCTTAATCATAATTACTTAACCTCCTCAGCTTTACCTCCGGCAGCCTCGATCTTCTGCTTAGCAGACTCGGAAAATGCTGCTGCTTTAACGGTCAAAGCCTTAGTCAATTCGCCCTTACCGAGAACCTTAACGCCGTCAAGTTCCTTCTTGATAAGGCCTGCAGCGATCAATGCCTGAGCATCAACAACTGCGTTATTGTCGAACTTCTCTTCGAGAGAAGCGAGGTTAACAATTGCGTATTCAGTTGCGAAGATGTTGTTGAAGCCTCTCTTCGGAATTCTTCTCTGAAGCGGCATCTGTCCACCTTCAAAACCTACTCGCATACCGCGACCTGCTCTGGCTTTCTGACCCTTGTGGCCCTTACCAGCTGTTTTACCCTGTCCGGATGCAGTTCCTCTGCCGATACGCTTACGCTCCTTAGAGGAGCCGGCAGCAGGAGAAAGTTCATGCAATTTCATATCTGTCGCACCTCCCTACACTATGCTTCGGTTACCTCTATCAAGTGTTTAATCTTTTTGATTTTGCCCTGTGTCTGCGGGTTATTCGGCTGAACGGAAGCGTCGCCGATCTTACGCAAGCCGAGGGAATTTGCTGTGGCTATCTGGTCCTTCTTGCAACCAATCAAACTCTTTGTAAGTTTTACATTTACATTTGCCATTTGAGCCACTCTCCTAACCTATAATTTCCTTAACGGACTTGCCTCTGATCTCAGCAACTTCCTGAGCGCTTCTGAGGCTTGCAAGACCGTTGATTGTAGCCCTAACTACGTTGCACGGGTTGTTAGAACGCAAAGCCTTTGTACGAATGTCCTTGATACCAGCGGACTCAAGAACGGCACGTACGGGGCCGCCTGCGATAACTCCGGTACCGGGTGCTGCCGGTTTGAGGAGAACTACGCCTGCGCCGAACTTACCGGTAATCTCGTGGGGGATTGTTGTACCCTTCAAAGAAACCTTGATAAGATTCTTCTTTGCATCTTCGATACCCTTACGAATAGCATCCGGAACTTCTCCGGATTTACCCATACCGAATCCAACTGTGCCCTTACCATCGCCTACTACTACGAGAGCAGCAAACTTAAAGATACGACCACCCTTAACTGTCTTTGATACACGGTTAATTGCGACTACGCGCTCGGTGAATTCGGGTGTTGTTGTGTCAAATTTGTTAGCCAAAAGTATTTCCTCCTTCGTTTAGAACTTGAGGCCACCCTCGCGGGCACCTTCGGCCAGTTCCTTGACACGGCCGCTATAAATATATCCGCCACGGTCGAAAACAACTTCTGTTATTCCCTTTGCAGCGGCACGTTCTGCTACAAGTTTACCGACCTTGCGGGCAGCGTCCTTGTTTCCGCCATACTCGTTGAAATCCTTCTCAACGGTTGATGCGCTTGCGAGTGTTACACCTGCTACGTCATCAATGATCTGAGCGTAGATGTGGCTCAATGAACGGAAAACGTTAAGGCGTGGACGCTGTGCAGTGCCCTTAACCTTGCCACGCACTCTTTTATGTCTGTTAAGCCTTGCTTTCTTGCTATCGGGCTTACTTACCATTGCGTTTCACTCCTTTAATTACTTCTTACCCTTACCGGCTTTTCCTTCCTTACGGCGGATCTGCTCGTCGGTGTACTTGATTCCCTTGCCCTTGTACGGCTCAGGCGGACGCTTACCACGAATCTCAGCAGCGATCTGACCAACCTGCTGTTTGTCTGCGCCCGATACGATGATTTTGTTCGGGTTGGGAGTTTCGAATGTGATACCATCCGGCTCCGCCATGATTACCTGATGAGAGAAGCCAAGGTTCATTACGAGGTCCTTGCCCTGCTTAGCAACACGGTAACCAACACCGTTTACTTCGAGTTCCTTAGTGTAGCCCTTGGAAACACCCTCAACCATATTAGCGATGAGTGTTCTTGTGAGGCCATGGAGTGCTCTGTTTTCTTTTTCGTCATTCGGACGGGTAACAGTAACTACTGCGCCCTCAACCTTAATGTCGAGTACGGACTTAAAGGTCTGGGTAAGAGTGCCCTTCGGACCCTTTACAGTAACTGTGCTTCCGTCAACGTCGACTGTTACGCCAGCAGGAATTTCAACCGGCTTTCTGCCTATTCTTGACATTTACACGTACCCCCTTACCAAATGAACGCTAAGACTTCGCCGCCAACGTTTTCTTTGCGAGCCTGTCTGTCTGTCATAATGCCTTTGGATGTGGAAAGGATTGCGATACCGAGTCCCTTCATAACCTTGGGCATATTCTCTACGTCTGTGTAGATACGCAAGCCGGGCTTAGAAACTCTTCTAAGACCTGTGATAACCTGCGTTTTGCCCTTACCGGGTCTGTATTTGAGAGCGATGCGGATTACACCCTGCTTACCGTCTTCAATGATCTGGAAGCTCTTGATGTAACCTTCATCCAAAAGAATCTGTGCGATTGATTTTTTAATGTTAGATGCAGGAACATCTACCGAATCGTGCTTAGCCGAGTTAGCATTACGTATTCTCGTCAGCATATCGGCGATGGAATCTGTAATTTGCATGCCGTAAACCTCCTTTATGCGATTGCCTTACCAGCTAGCCTTTTTAACTCCCGGAATCTGGCCCTTGTGAGCGAGTTCACGGAAGCAAACACGGCAGATGCCGTACTTACGAAGGTAGGCGTGCGGCCTACCGCAGATCTTACATCTGTTATAAGCTCTTGTAGAGAACTTAGCAGGTCTGCTCTGCTTTACCTTCATTGATGTCTTGGCCACAACTATACCTCCTTACTTTTCGAACGGAGCGCCCATCTGTGTGAGCAACTCTCTTGCTTCTTCGTCGGTATTAGCAGTTGTAACGATACAAATGTCCATACCACGAACCTTGTCGATCTTATCGTAATCGATTTCAGGGAATATGAGCTGTTCTTTAACGCCCATATTGTAGTTACCTCTTCCGTCGAAGGAATTGGGATTGATGCCCCTGAAGTCTCTAACTCTGGGAAGAGCGAGATTGAAGAGTCTGTCGAGGAACTCGTACATCTTCTCTCCTCTGAGTGTTACCTTTACACCGATAACCATGCCTTCACGAAGTTTGAAGTTTGCTACGGATTTCTTAGCCTTACAGGTAACAGGCTTCTGGCCTGTGATCTGAGCAAGGTCAGAGATGATAGCGTCTACAACCTTCGGATTTTCCCTTGCGTCGCCGCAGCCAACGTTGATTACAACCTTGTCAACCTTCGGGATTTGCATAACGCTTGAATACTCAAACTTCTTCATCAATGCAGGTGCTACTTCGGACTTATAAGTTTCCTTAAGCCTTGCCATGTTATGTTTCCTCCCTTACTTAAAACTCGGCTTTACAGTCGCTGTGCTTACAAACGCGAACTTTTTTGCCGTCTTTGTTGATAACGTTACCTGTTCTTGTTGCTCTGTCGCACTTGGGACAAACAACCTGAACCTTACAAGCGTACAAAGCGCTCTCAGCAGCGATTCTGCCGCCTGCTTCACCTGCTCTACGCGGTTTAACGTGCTTTGTAACTTTGTTAACGCCCTCAACGATTACTTTACCCTCTGCGGGGCTTACAGCGATAACCTTGCCTCTTGCGCCACGGTCTTTACCGTTGATAACCTGAACAAGATCGCCTGATTTTACGTGAACTTTGTTACTCATAGTGCTGTACCTCCCCATTAAAGGACTTCCGGAGCAAGACTGAGAATCTTCATATAATCTTTCTCACGAAGTTCTCTTGCTACCGGTCCAAAAATACGGGTACCTCTCGGATTCTTATCTTCCTTGATTATTACAGCCGCATTCTCATCGAATCTGATATAGGTTCCGTCTGCTCTGCGGATTTCGCGTTTTGTACGAACGACAACCGCCTTAACAACGTCACCCTTTTTAACAACGCCGCCGGGTGCTGCCTTCTTAACAGAAGCAACTACAACATCACCAATGCGGGCATACCTTCTACCAGTGCCACCGAGCACGCGGATACACATAAGTTCCTTTGCACCCGTATTATCGGCAACCTTGAGGTAAGTCTGTTGCTGTATCACAGTGATTTCCCCCTTCTAAGGCTTATTTTGCCTTCTCTATAATTTCAACTACACGCCATCTCTTGTCCTTGGACAACGGGCGGGTTTCCATCAAAAGTACACGGTCGCCGATATTACACTCGTTATTCTCGTCGTGTGCCTTGAACTTAACTGTACGGTTGATAATCTTCTTGTAAAGCGGATGTCTTACTCTGTCCTTTACGGAAACAACGACAGTCTTATCCATCTTGTTGCTGGTTACCAAACCTGTACGTGTTTTTCTAAGATTTCTTTCCATCGTTTAGCCCTCCCTTTCTTATGAATTGGCGTTTTCAAGCTGGAGCTGACGCTGAACTGTCTTGATTCTAGCGATGTCCTTCTTAACAGCCTTAATTCTCATGGGATTTTCGAGCTGATTGATAGCCTGTTGGAAACGCAGTTTGAAAAGCTCGTCTTTAAGCTCCGCAAGCTTTTCGTCCATTTCGGTCAATGTCATTTTTCTGATTTCATTTGCTTGCATTACTGCTCACCACCCATCTCTGCCTGCTGATCTTCCTTAGTAACAAACTTACACTTGATCGGAAGTTTGTTAGCAGCAAGACGCATAGCTTCTCTCGCAAGGGATTCATCTACACCTGCGATTTCAAACATAATTCTACCGGGCTTAACTACTGCTACCCAGTACTCAGGAGAACCTTTACCGGAACCCATTCGAGTCTCAGCGGGTTTCTCTGTGATCGGCTTGTCAGGGAAGATTTTGATCCAAACCTGACCACCACGCTTAATGTAACGTGTCATAGCGATACGGGCAGCCTCGATCTGGTTGGAAGTGATCCAAGCCGGCTCAAGAGCCTGAAGACCGAACTGGCCGTGGCTAATCATATTACCTCTTGTTGCCTTACCCTTAAGGCGGCCTCTGTGTACTCTACGGTACTTAACTCTCTTCGGAAGTAACATTATTTTGCTCCCCCTTTCCTACGGGGCTTGTTGTTGGAGTTATCATAAAGAACCTCGCCTTTATAGATCCAAACCTTTACACCAAGACGGCCGTAAGTTGTGCTTGCCTCTGCAAAGCCATAATCGATATCCGCTCTGATTGTCTGAAGCGGAATTGTACCCTCGTGATACTGCTCTGTACGAGCGATTTCTGCACCGCCGAGACGGCCGGAAACCTGAGTTTTGATACCCTTAGCGCCTTCCTTCATTGTTCTGCCGATAGACTGCTTAAGAGCACGGCGGAAGGATACACGTCTTTCGAGCTGGGATGCAATGTTCTCAGCAACAAGTTGTGCGTTGAGGTCGGGGCGCTTTACTTCAACGATGTTAAGAACAACTGTCTTACCGATTTTGTCCTCACACTCTTTGCGAAGTTTCTCAATTTCAGCGCCGCCCTTACCGATAACCATACCGGGTTTTGCACAGAAGATGTTGATACGAACTCTTTTAGCATCTCTTTCGATTTCTACCTTCGGAATACCTGCAAGATAGAGTTTGCTTTTAATAAAATTACGGATTTTGTAGTCCTCAACGAGAGTATCGCCGAAATCCTTGGAATTAGCGTACCAACGGGAGTCCCAATCCTTAATTACACCTACACGTAAACCGTGCGGATTAACTTTCTGTCCCATATTCTCTCAACCTCCTCCTGCAATTATTCGCTTTCCTTAAGGACAAGCGTGATATGAGATGTTCTCTTATAGATTCTGTATGCACGACCCTGTGCTCTCGGACGCATACGCTTGAGAATCGGGCCGGGGCCAACGTGGCACTCAGCAACGTAAAGTCTGCTGGGGTCCATGTTGTAGTTGTTTTCTGCATTCGCCATAGCTGACTTCAACAACTTGATAACGTACTCACAAGCAGCCTTGGGAGTATATTCAAGTATAGCCATTGCCTTATCAGCGGGTTGATTGCGGATCAAATCGAGCACAATCTTAACCTTACGCGGCGAAATTCTTAAATTTGTTGCACTAGCTTTTGCTTCCATGAAATTCAATCTCCTTTCGCCTTGCTATTACTTACCGTTGTTTGAAGTTTTGGAACCTGCGTGTCCCTTAAAAGTTCTGGTCAAAACGAATTCACCGAGTTTATGTCCAATCATATCCTCTGTAACGTATACAGGAACGTGCTTGCGACCATCGTGTACCGCGATTGTGTGGCCTACGAAATTCGGGTAAATCGTTGAGCTGCGACTCCATGTCTTTACGACTCTTTTCTCGCCTTTTTCGTTCATCTCTTCAATTCTCTTCATGAGAATGGGCTGAACATAAAAGCCTTTCTTTGCGCTTCTACTCATTATATCCTAACTCCTTTCGTACGACTACTTGCCATTGCGGCGCTTAACAATAAGTTTGTCGGAAGCCTTCTTCTTGTTTCTTGTCTTGTAACCAAGAGCGGGCTTGCCCCACGGGGTAACCGGACCGGGACGACCGATCGGGGATTTACCCTCACCACCACCGTGCGGGTGATCGCAGGGGTTCATTACAGAACCACGAACTGTCGGACGCCAACCCATATTGCGTTTACGTCCTGCCTTACCGATTTTAACGTTCTCATGCTCGAGGTTGCCAACCTGACCGATTGTTGCCATACAGTCCTTGGAAACCTTGCGAAGTTCGCCGCTGGGGAGTCTGAGGAGTGCGTGTACGCCTTCCTTAGCCATGAGCTGAGCCATGTTACCAGCCGCTCTTGCGAGCTGAGCGCCTTTACCGGGGTAAAGTTCTACGTTGTGAATGAATGTACCAACCGGAATGCTGGAAAGCGGAAGTGCGTTACCAACCTTGATGTCTACATTCTCACCGGAAGCGATCTTGTCGCCGATGTTGAGACCAACGGGAGCGATGATGTATCTCTTCTCACCGTCTTCGTACTGAACAAGAGCAATGTTAGCGCTTCTGTTGGGATCGTACTCGAGTGTGAGGATTGTTGCTTCCATATCAACCTTATTTCTCTTAAAGTCGATGATACGGTACTTTCTGCGGTTTCCGCCGCCACGATGACGAACGGTGATTCTGCCGTAACTGTTACGACCCGCATTCTTTTTGATAGGTTCGAGCAAACTTCTCTCCGGAGCAACCTTTGACAGTGTTGAATAATCGATAACTGACATATCACGTCTACCGGGAGTAGTCGGCTTATAATACTTTGTCGGCATTTGGTTTCACTCTCCTTATAAGGCTTTGCGGGGCTATGCCTTACCCCATACAGTGCCTCATTCGTGTTAATAGTTAGTTTTTGTTAATTACATCAAACCGTCAAAGAACTCGATTGTCTTTGATTTTTCTGTAAGAGTAACGATTGCTTTCTTCCAATCGGATGTGTAGCCTTCGAAACGGCCGTATCTTCTGAGGTGGCCCTTAACGTTCATTGTGTTAACCTTAGCAACCTCTACGCCGAAGAGTTCTTCAACAGCCTTAGCGATTTCGATCTTGTTAGCATTCTTTGCAACAGCAAAAGTATACTTCTTCATGGAGATAGCGTCCATTGATTCCTCTGTGATGATCGGACGGAGGATGATATCCTGTGCTAATTTCATGCGTATACCTCCTCAAGTTTAGTTGCAGCGTCTTTGAGCATTACAACTGTGTTAGCGTTAAGCAAATCGTAAACGTTGATTGTGTTTGTCATAGCAACCTTAACGCCTGCGATGTTTCTTGCGCTTCTGTAAACGATGTCATTCTTCTCGGGAAGAACGATGAGAACTTTCTTACCTGTTTCAAGATTGGAAAGTGTGTTTGCAACTTCCTTTGTCTTGATTGCATCGAGTTTGAAATCATCAAGGATTACGAGTTCGTTCTCCTGAGCCTTTGCGGAAAGCGCGGAAACAAGAGCAAGTCTCTTAACCTTCTTGTTGATTGCGATGCTGTATGTGCGGGGCTTCGGGCCGAGTGCGATACCACCGTGTGTCCACTGCGGAGAACGGGTTGAACCCTGTCTTGCGTGGCCTGTGCCCTTCTGTCTCCAAGGCTTACGGCCGCCGCCGCTAACCTCTGAACGAGTGAGGGTTGACTGTGTACCCTGACGCTGATTTGCAAGATAACTGATAACTGCAAGGTGCATTGCATGTACGTTCGGCTCAACTGCGAACACTGCATCACTCAATTCAATATCGGAAACCTTTTTTCCGTTTACGTCTACTACTGAAAAATTAGCCATTTACACTCACTCCTCTCTTATGCTTTAATGCTGTCAACGATAACAACGATGCCGCCCTTCGGGCCCGGAACTGCGCCCTTGATAGCGATGATGTTGTTTTCTGCGTCAACTGTTACAACTTCAAGGTTCTGAATTGTAACTCTCTCATGGCCCAAGTGACCACTCTGATGCTTACCTTTGAATACGCGGGACGGATAAGAACAAGCACCGTTTGAACCGGTATGTCTTGCAACCGGACCTGAACCGTGGCTTTCCTTAAGTCTGCCGAGGTTCCAACGCTTGATACCGCCTGCCCAGCCTTTACCCTTGCTGGTTCCTACTACATCGATCTTCTCACCTGCTGCGAAAACGTCAGCCTTGAGAATGTCGCCTACGTTGATAGCACTGATATCGTCAAGTCTGAATTCCTTGAGTACCTTCTTGGGTGCTACGTCAGCCTTTGCAAAGTGACCAGCCATCGGCTTTGTAACCTTGCTTGCTTTCTTGTCTGCGAAGCCAATCTGAACAGCCTCATAGCCATCGTTCTCGATTGTCTTCTTCTGCACAACTGCACACGGGCCCGCTTCAACAACTGTTACGGGAACTACGTTGCCCTTCTCATCGAAGATCTGAGTCATGCCGAGTTTTTTTCCGATAAGACCTTTTTTCATTTCTTTTTCCTCCTTCGGTTATTGGTTGGCTTGGCCAACATGACCTGTCCGCCTGTTATTAGAGTTTAATTTCGAACTCTACGCCAGCGGGTAACTCAAGACTTGTCAGAGCCTCAACGGTCTTGTTTGACGGTCTGAGAATGTCAATGAGTCTTTTGTGTGTTCTCTGCTCAAACTGCTCTCTGCTGTCCTTGTACTTGTGTACAGCGCGGAGAATTGTTACGATTTCTTTCTCTGTCGGGAGCGGTACCGGACCGGAAACCTTAGCACCTGTGCGCTTTGCAGTTTCAACAATCTTCTCTGCTGCCTGATCAACCAAGTTGTGATCGTAACCCTTAAGTCTGATTCTGATTTTTTCTTTGACTGCCATTTAAAATCGCCTCCTTAAAATATTGGCGGGCAACGCTTAAAAACCTTACACAGTTCCGGGTGTATCACCCGTTGCATTGAAAAAGCCGGATAGTAATTAAACTTAACTTATCCGGTTGGCTAAAAGCGCTCTGGCAAGTTGCCGCGAAAAATCGCAGCAATCTTGCGGGTATTCATTGTCGCCCGGTTTAAAATCGGACATACTCCTCGGAAATTTTCCTGCCTCAGAGGGCAGCCACCTCCCGAATCATCGCATATCATTCGTGCAGTCATAGTCACGCTCGGTTATTATAACACGGTGATATTCAAAATGCAAGTGTTTTTTGCATATTTTTTTAAATTTTTTTTGCATTTTTCGTTGATATATCAAGCGTTTGTGAAATCGTCCAACATCTTGTGCCGTTTTGACAAAGCCCCAACTATATATACGTTTTAGGTTGTAAATCTTGCACATATATGGGGCGTTTTGATAAAAAGAACGCACACACATATTATATATATTATAAATAGGTATAACGATTTGGGTGGTTTTTTGCGTGTTTTTATCGTTTTTTCGGGAGGATAATATCCTCCCCTACAATAAGATTTGAATTTTTCATAAATAAAAGGAACGACACGCAGGTCGTTCCTTAAAAATTCTTATTCTTCGTGCGAATCTGTGTTGGAATATTGGCACGCATCGGATATTTTGTCATTTATATGATTAAGTTTCTGCTGCTCATGGTATATCCGCTGCTCCGTCTTGGTCATACCGTCGCAACTGTCATCATCAACGACGCCGCCTTTACCCTTGCCAAAAATCTTTTTGATTGCAAAACAGATTGACAGCACCATCACGGTAACTATTGAAATAAAGCCACTGATAATCCGGGCCTGTCTTCTGGGACGAAGTCCGCTGATATAGGAAACAATGTTACCGAACCAATTGTCCCACACCTTCTCATCCTTAATAACGATGGATTCCACTATCTCATCAGCAAAACTCTCCGCACCATCGGAAAGATTCATAATATAAAAATAATGAATATAATTCTCCGTTATCGCGCCGAAGATGTACATATTGGCCGGAATCACCCTACCCATATATGTCAGATTCATTGTGCATACGGTTTTTATAAAATCATAATCACCAATCTCAACAATCTCTGTCTTAACATCCTGCAGCACAAAATATTTATCAACTTCGGTACCCGATATCAGATTGTCAATATCGTCGGCAACCGAGTTTTCGAATTTATATAAATCGACGTTACTCGGCTTGAGATTATTGGTATTTTTATCGACCCTTACGCTGATGATGGATTGCGTTTCATCATCAACCCAGCGATAATAGCCGCTCTCTTTCTCGCAAAGTTCTGCGCCCACGGGCAAGGTAACGCCAAACGTATCTGTGCTGTATCGGCTTCCGACTGCAAAACCGCAGACGCCAACGCTCAAAATCACTATGCAGGCAATAATCAATGAAAGCGATCTTTTACCAATCATTTTGCTACCTCTTACCGTCCATCCCTCTCATCATCGGGCGGAATATAATTCTTCGTTACAGGCTCATATGCAAGTATTCTTATTCCTCTTCGTGCGAATCTGTGTTGGAATATTGGCACGCATCGGATATTTTGTCATTCATACGGTTGAGCGCCTGCTGCTCAAGGTACGCCCTCTCCTCCGCTTCGCTCATTCCGTTGCGGCGTTTCTTTTTCTTGTTTCTTCCAAAGCCGACAACCACAACCGCAACAATCACAAGCACCACCGCGATAACTCTGAGGAGCAATCTGCTGCGGTAACCATTCATAAAAAGCCTCTGGAAAAGCCCATCTTTTACGTCGTCGTCATTAATCACGATTGTGCGGGCAATAGAGTCCGCGTGGGATTCGCCGCCATCAATGCTCATAATATAGAAATAGTGAACGTAATTTTCCGTTATGACGATGTAGATATACATATTCGTCGGAATCATCTGTCCCATGACCGTAAGATTCATTTTGCACACAGTCTTTACGAGATTGTAATTGCCGATTTCCGTAACAACCGACTCAACGTCCTGCAAGGTAAACATATCAATGTCTTTAAAAAGTTTTTTCATATCCCTCGCAACCGAATTTTCATAATTGCTGAGGTTTACGTTACTCGGTCGGAGGTCGTTGACGTTCTCATCAATTTTTACACTTATTAATATGTCGCTATCCGTATTAACCCACGAATAATGCTCATACTCGGTGCCGTCCCTCTCCTGCATGCCGTCGGGTAAATCAATGCTGAACGTTTCGGCAGAAAATGTTTTGCCGCTCGCAAAAGCGCAAAGGCCAACACTCGCAAGCATTACACAAGCAATAATGAAAGCGATAATCCTTTTAAATCCCACTTGTATCATCCTTTCCGTCCGTCAGTTTTGTTCATCGGGACAATCATCGCCTTGCGCTTCATCCTGTGCAATAATTTCCTCAATAGAATCCATCATCACCCTGTAATCACTCTTGCCGCCGTTTTTCTTTCGATTAATGAACATCAGCACAACGCCGACAATCGCGCCGATTGCCGCGCCGACACATATACTGCCCCACGCGCTGCCGAAAAAATCGGCCACAACTCCGCTCTCCTTAATCGGCTCGTCAAAAATCTCAACGGTTTTCATAAGTTCATCGGCAAACTCCGTAACATCAGCATCGCTTGTTACGGCAAAAACGTGGATGTAGTTTTCGGTTTCAAAAAGATAACAGGTCTGATAAGCGGTTATAAAATTATTCTTGAAATCGTAATATCTGCACTCAAGGTCACACTTTATCGCATCGTTATCGCCAAGTTCGATAAAAGCCGCCTCGTTCCTGACGATTTCAACACTGTCAGCGCCATCCTTGGCGCTCTGTTCAACCTGATTTTTAAAACTGTTGATATAAAGTTCATCCGCATCGTTAGGATTAACTTTCTGACTCGACGAATTCGCGCTGACACCAATTGTGACGATAATATCGTCCTTCATCAGCACAATCGCGCCGTCCCTGCTGTCCACCTGCTCAAACCCGTCGGGCAGGTCTATACTGTACGTATCGGCGCTCTCTGCAAACGCGCTGATACCAACGCTTGCAAGCATTATGCAAACGAGCAATACAGAGCATAGAGATTTAAAAAGTTTCATCCTGCATCAACTCCGTTCAGGTATTTTTACGGAATAATTTCGTGGTCAAAACCGCCGTTCGCACCCGCATAGTATTTAACGGTTGCAGTACCGAGAACCTTGCCGTTTGCGTTGCACATTTCAGCCGTGAAATCGATGTTTTCGCTCGGGCAAGCAACTGAACAGACAAAAGTTCTGGAATACATTGTTTCGCTGTCGATTGTTGCGGTCACTTTCTTTGTTTCGCCGTTTTCAACGTAAGTTATAACAACACTTTCGCAATCGTGAGTTGTGATAACAAAGACGTTTGCATAGTACGCGCCCGTAGTTATCACAGAGTCAATAAACGGATTTACCGTCGGCGCTTCAACGGTGAAAGTAAGATTATAATATTCCTTGGTGTATTTAGAAGTTGAAATCAATCGAGCATCAACACAATATTCCGTCGTTTCTGCGGGCGCATCAATCTCAACAACCCACTGTCTGTCACCGTTTTCAAGTGTTACAAAATTATTGGTGTACTTTACGTTGCCCGTAGCATCGCTTGCATAGGAAATTTTTACGCGGTTGAATTTTGCGCTCGTTACAACGGTGAACACCGCTTTACCATCAATCTCCTCAACGGTTGCGGACTTGATAACGGTTGTGTCTTCAATAACAAGAGTATATTCGTAATCCTCTCTTGCATAGCGGTTAGTTGCGGTGTATCTGCCGTCAAGCAAATACTTGGTTTCGCTTTCGGGAGAAGCAAATTTAAGCACCCAGGTGTACGTGCCGTCGCCGTTATCGGCATAGGAATCGGTATATTTTACGTAGCCCGTCGGATTGTCGGTAGTTGCAATCTTGACACGGTTGAAAATATTATCCGTTACAACCGTAACAATTACGTTACCCGAAATGAACTCCGCGCTGACCGACTTGAAAGCGGCTTCAACCTGCGCGGGAGTATAAGCGTACTCAAAATAATCCTTTGTGTATTTACCCGTTTCGGCATTTCTTGCATCAAAAGCATAGTTTACCGCCTTTTCGGGATCGGCAATTTTTACAAGCCAGGTGAATGTTCCGTCGCCATTGTCGGTAGCGCTTGTGCCAACCGCAAGGCTTCCGCCGAGGTTGTCCGCAGTTGTAACCTTAATCCTGTTGTAGCCCGCACCTGTAACGACTTTGAACCAGAGCATACCCGCTTCAATATAACTTTCAGCACTCTTTACCGCTTTTTCGGGAGCAACAACAGGTGTGTAGGTAAAATCAAAATAATCCTTAGTGTACTTGCCCGTTTCAGCATCTCTTGCATCAAAAATATATGCGGTTTCTGCTTTCGGATCGGCAAGTTTTACCGTCCAGGTGAAAGTGCCGTCGCCGTTGTCTGTGGCTGTTGTACCAACTGCAAGCGCAGTGCTCGGAGCGGATTTGAGCGCAATTTTTACACGGTTGTAGCCCGCGCCCGTAACAACGCTGAAGAAAAGATATCCGTCGTCCTCAGTAACGGTAACGCCCGTAACCGCTTTTTGCGGCTCGGCTGAGGGTATGTACGTAAAATTGAAGTAATCCTTTGTATATTTGCCCGTTTCCGCGCCCCTTGCATCAAAGACGTATTCGGTCTGCGCTTTCGGGTCAGCAAGTTTTACCGTCCAAGTGAAAGTTCCATCGCCGTTATCGACAGACTTTGTACCGACTGCAAGCGCAGTACTCGGAGAAGCCGCAAGGGCAATTTTTACCCTGTCATATCCCGCACCGGTAACAACGCTGAAATACACCGAGCCCTCATCAACCGCTGATTCAACGGATTTTACGGTATGTTCCTCCACCTGCGGCACAAAAGTAAGCGCATAATAAGTCTTTGTGTACTTATTGTTAGCAGTGCTTCTTGCATCAAAAAGATAAGCGGTTTCGGTTTCGGGAGCGGCAAGTTTTACCGTCCACGTGAAAGTGCCGTCGCCATTGTCGGTAAACGTAGAACCAACCGCAAGACTTCCGCTCGGATTATCCGCAGTTGTGACCTTGACTCTGCTGTACCCGTCAAGAGTTGTAACCTTGAAATAAATTGTGCCGTCCTCCACCGTATAAGTAACGTCTGTTACGGCAACGCTGTCCGCCACAGCACCAAACGGTACAAGCGACAAAACAAGCACAAGCGCCATGATAAGCGATGCGATTTTATTCATACATTTCATAAAGATATGCCTCCTTAAGCGTTAATATTCTACCGCGCAAAAATGCGCATAACGGAATGGACGGATAAAAATCCGCCTTTTGCCCCATTATACCACAGAGCCCTTGGGTTTTCAACCGCCAAAATATTCGCAAAATCAAACCCAGTGTCATCCTGAGTGGAGCGAAGCGGAATCGAACTTTTTCGCTTGAGATCCCGATGCTGACGCATCGCCCTACTGGTTCGACTTTGGGCTACGCCCTGCGCTCAGGATGACAAAAGCGAAAAAGTGCGAGGCAGACCCGAGCAGGATCTCGGCAAAAAGACTGAGGGTTTATTTTCACGTCTAAAGACGCCAAAGAAAAAACGGCCCTGCGGAAACCGTCGCAAAAGCCGTTTAAAAATTATTAAAGTATTTCGTAGTCGAATCCACCGTCAAGCGTTAACGACGTACTTCCCACCGTAGTTGTAACGACGGTTGTGGTGACGGTTGTGGTGGTTGTATGAGGTCTGGTAGTAGTGGACAAAACCGTTGTGGTATTATCGGAAACGGAAGTTGAATTTTCCACATCACTTGCAAGCGTTGTTGTATCAAGTGTTGAAAGATTTGTTGAAAGTGTTGAAACATCCGTGGTTGTAGTGGAGTTTTCCACGCCAATATTCGAGCCACAACCCGCCACAACGACAATTAACGCAAGTACAAAACAAAAAATTACAATTTTCTTCATTACGTTCTCCATTTATTTTAATAAAGATTTTTGAGGAATTTTACTTTATTTGAAAGCAGGACAATGATAAGCGCCGCTGTCGCGCTGACCGCGCAGGTGATGAAAAACGATGCCCCCATACCCTCGAAAGTGTAACCGGTGCAATAATTTACAACGTTGACAAAAAAGTGGTGGAAGCAGTAAATAAACGTTGATGCCTTGCGGAAAAAATCAAATGTTTTTTGATTTCCGTTCAATCTGACTTTTGTAAGGAAAATGAAGCCGAAAAATACCGTGGGAAGCAAAAAGAAGGTGTATGAAAACATTTTGCCGTCCCTGAACGTGTAAATCAGGACGTTTTCCAGCACACTGAAGCAGAGCGATGCAATTGTTAAAATTCCGCTCAGGCCGGTGCTGATTTTTTCACGAAGTCTTACTGCCACAAATCCGAGGAAAATTGACACAACCGCAATCATAACAAAATAGAGCGAAGAATAAACGATTACCAGCGCATCGGAACGGCTGACAAACTCAAAAACTTTTGAAAAAACATTATTCAGCGCCGTTATCCGCAGTACGTCGGCATAGGTATAAACGAGGAAAAAGACCGCGCACAACACCGTAACGATTCCCGCAACAACACCGACTTTCAGGTGACGAAGCAAAAACCAGAGAATAATCATAGCGTATATTGACGATACCACGTACCAGAATACGCCGTCAAATCCGGCAGTAAAGAAATTGAGGACATAACTGCGCAGGTTTGCGAAATGGAGATAGTCCATGTCGTACCAGGTGTAAAACTGCCACACAAAATAGATAATCGCCCACAAAACGTACAACAACGTAAGCCTTTTCAGCGTTTTTAGAAATCTTGAACGGTTTTCGGGACATTTTTTTATTTTCCCGTTTTCAAAGATAATATCACGAAAAAAGAAAAATCCCGAAGCGACAAAGAAAAACGGCACGGCAAGGCGAACAATAACAGTTGATACAATAGTATTTGCAATTCCGTTTGAGAAAAACTCCATACAAGTATGTATTGCAATTACACAAAACGCCATAATGAACTTTGCAAGGTCAACGGCGTTGAAATTCTCCCTTTTTTCAACAATCCCGCTATTCACAAATCCACCTCCATATAATTCTTTATTGTAATTTTACACACGGCGGTAAAGGTTGTCAAGTCGGTTGTATTGACTTAATGAGTGCAAAGTGATAAAATATTGAAAACACTTAATGCTGAAAGGAAATAAACAAAATGATTAAGAAAATTTTAATTATAATCCTTGCGCTCGCTGTTGTTGCAACGATTTTTGCAGGTTGCGGCGACGACGCCGACACTACAAGCACTTCCACAACCACCGCATCTTCCACAACCACAACAACACGTAAACCCACCACGACTCAGCCGGGTTTTGACGATATTTTTGAAAACGGGGACACCGACTACACCCCGCCGACGTTTACCGCACAGGAAACGGCATCCTATGCAATCGTTCTTGCCGACGGCACAATTGAAGTGCTTGAATACGGCTATGAGGGTGACCTTATAAAAGAGATGCGCCAGACAATTTATCTCTACGTTGCAGACCTTACCGAAACACAGAAGCAGGAGATGGCGGACTCCATGGTTGCCGCATTTGAGGAAATCTCCAAACTCAGTTACGTAACCGTTGCAACGGGAAGCGACGACGAATATTTCATTATGAGCATTGAGTGCATCAACCTTGACAACCCGACCAACATAAAGACGTTGATGGACCTCCATTTCATTCAGCAAAGCCAGGATACATCGCTTTCAATGGAGGCAACCGATGCCGCCCTCATTTCCAACGGATATTCAAAGCAGAAATAAGGTTAATATCAACGGACAAACTTAACCGCTCAGCAGCCTCACTAAAAAAAGAGAGAACATTTCGGATACAAAACCGAGTTGTTCTCTCTTTCTGTTTGTTATAACGGTCGCTGCCCTACCACCTCAATATGCCGAAGGCATACATCATCACGTTCCCGTTGTCATCCTGAGCGTAGGGCGCCAGCCCGAAGTCGAACCCGTAGGGCGATGCAAAGCATCGGGATCTCACATTTCGTCCGAGATCCTGCTCGGTTACACCTCGCACTTTTTCGTTTTTATTTTGTGTAATCTTTTCGAGGGCGTCGCCCCCCACGAGAAGATTTAAATTTTTATCCAAAAAATCTATATTTCTTTGCAACGCAAAGACGCCAAATTAACACCGCCGCGGTTCGTATGAGCCGCGGCGGTGTTTTATGCGTTGTAATTTATGCTTTTGTGAAAGTGGTTTTGAGGAGGAATTCCACCATTGCCTTCTCTTCCTCTTCAAGTTCGTCAAGTCCGCCCATTTCAACAACCTTGATTGTGCCGTCAACGTACTCGTAAACTTCCTCTATGGTCTTACCGTCCTTTGTTTCTGTAACGATGATTTTCTTGTCCTCGATAACGTATGTACCCTCGGTTTCCATACCGCTCATATCCTGATTTTCAAAAGATGCTTTCATTTCTGCGGTGAGGTCATCCATTGTCATATTCTGGGATGCAAGGTACTCCTCAACAGTCATATCAATATTTGCCTCTTTGAACATATCCTCAAGCATCTTTACCATACCGTCGGCAATCTGATCTGCAACCTTATCCATTGTTGCTTTATAGGTTGTTTCGTCAACAACGGACTTGCAGGTGCCATCCTCGTTGAAAGTGAGGATAACATCAAACTTGAAATCGCTGATTGTGAAATACTCAGCCATCTCTTCGCCGCCGTCGGCTTTGAGCATATCGTTCATCATTGACGACATATCAATCGTTGCTTTCCAGTTGCCGATAACTTTCTTGTCGATTGAACAACCAGAGAAAAATGCAAGTACGGAAAGAACCAATACAAGCGCCATTACAAGTGAAATCTTCTTTTTCATTTTAATAATCTCCTTAAATGTTATTTGGTTACTACGTGAAGGGTGTTACCCCTCAACATAACTATGTTACCAGAATTTGTTATAATTGTAAAGGAATTTTTTGCGGCTGGCATCATAATCAGCCATTCGAGTGTGCTGCGGTCATAAATTCCGTTAGTTGCGCCGATATAATCCTTGCTTACACAGAAAACGCCCTGGTACGAGCCATTCTTTAATGCGCTGCTATACGGAATATACTGTTTGCTGCTGTAGAGTTTCGTCGGATTGAGTCTTAATACCGACCAGTAAAGCATATTATTGTAAATCTGCATATTGGAAACGCTGTTGCTGACTCCGCTCTCACTGCTGACCTGTGTAATTGTATCCATATCATAGGCAATAATCATACTGTCAGAAGAACCTGTTTCAGCGACATAAACCCAGTTAGCCTCTGCGTTGCAACGGACTTCCGCATCGTAAAATCTCAGGCTGGTGTTAAACTTATCGTTAACGTCAGTTGCCATATTGTATCGGTAGACATATCCATGTTTATCCGACTCCGCATAGAACAGATAATCATTGTGGACATCAAAGGAAAATACGGGCATCGGAGTGCTTATTGTTCTTATAAGGTCGAAACTTGATTTATCGAATACTCCGATAATCCTCTCTGTTCCGAATGACACCCAGATTTCATTACCGTAAATTCTCATCTCGTACGGCTCAGGTGAAAGCGGGGCATCGGTAACAATCTTGCCCGTATTGGAGTTAATTTTAATCATTCGTCCCGGTGAAAGCAAAGCGTAGATAGTGTCACCTTCCCAAGCATAACTCAGCACGTCCTTATAATAACCGTCAACAAGCGCCGTTTCATAATAATTTGTTTTAAGATTCGGGTTGCCCGTCTTGTAGCGCATCATAAGAGTAAGGTGCTCGTCCCATGAACTGATACTGCGCACTGCGGATGCAGTATAGCAGGAAATAAATTCGCCGTTTACGGAAGTGTATATTCCCGTTTTCTGCCCCTCAAGCGCAACGATTACGTAATCGCCGTACTCAAAACATTTGTCGGGTATAGTTGAAGACGGTGTTCTGCCATCCTCGTAATAAATTTTTGCGCCGCTCGTGAACTCTATGCGGATATCCTCACCAACGGTTCTGTTCGTTTTTCCTGCTGCGGTACAAGTGTTCTGCATAACTACACCTGTTAACACGCCGTCATATACTCCTCGTACGTGCAACACCAGACATTTCTTGGTGTCAAAGGGAGATTTTGAGGACGTACCGCCCGAGTTGCCGCCCGAGTTGCCGCCCGAATTGCCGCTATTTCCAACGGGTTTGGTGGTCGGAGTTTCGGTTATCGGGTTTTCGGTCGTTGTAACGCCGCTCGTTGTCGTTTCGCCCTGCGTTGTTGTGGTAGAGTCAAGCGTTGTTGTCATCGTGCTTGTCGTAGTTGTTGTGGTCGGTGTCGTGTCACCGTCACAAGCCGTAAGAATTGACGCAAAGGAAACAAGCAAAGCAACGCATATTATAAAAGACAATATTCTCTTCATTGTTAATTCTCCTTAAAACGTTTTTATATCTTTGTCACAACGTGGATTGCGCCATCCCTCCACACGACAATATTGCCCGACTTTGTGATGACTGTAAGGGAATCCGTATCGTTATACATATTATTTACAAGTTTCAACGAACTGCGATCATAAATTCCGTCCGATGCGGCAATATACTTGCTCGTTACACTGAACACACCCTTGAAGTCAACCTCCATATATTTCTTTTTAGTTGACAGTTTTGCGGCATCAAGCCTGTAATAACTCCAGTACACCATACCGTTATAAATCTCAATATTGGGGACGCCGCTGTGCGCTTCGCTGGCACTGTGAAGAACTTCAAGCGTTTCAAAATCAAACGCATAAATTTCTGCTTTTGAACTATCCGTTTCAGCAACATAAACACAGTTTGCCTGTTTGTTAACAACAATTTCCGGCTGATGAATCTTCCGATTGTAAACCATTACATTCTCACCCGTTACCATATTATAACGATAGATTACCCCCCAATTGTAAGTGTCAGCATAGAACAAATAATCGTTATAAACATCAAATGAGAAAATCGTCTTTGGTACATTTATCACACGGATGACATCGAAGGTTGACTTGTCAAGTACCCCGATAACCCTGTCACTACCGAACGATACCCAGATTTCATTGCCGTAAATTCTCATTTCATAGGGTTCGGGCGAAAGCGGTGCGTCCTTTGTAATAAGACCCGTTTTTGAATTAATTTCAACAAGACGTCCCGGTGAGAGAAGCACGTAAACGAAATCACCGTCACACTCATAACTCATAATCTTTTTACAATAACTTTCATCAATGTCCGTTTTGGTGTAAGTTGTCCGGATATACGGATCGTTTTCTATGTAGCGCATTGTCAGTGTCAGGCGGTCCTCCCACGTTGTCAGCACTTTTACAGCGGTTGACTTGATGCCGGACAATCCGTAGGGTGCGGAGTCAACCGCAACAAGCAACCACGTGCCGGTTGCAAAATATCCTTGAGTCGGAGTGTGGGTGATAGGCTGTCTGCCGTCATCGTAATAAATTTTTGTACCCTGACCGAATTCAACGTAAACAGTGTCGCCGATTGTGCCGCCCATCTCACCCGCAGAATTTTTTACATATTGCAAAAGAGTGCCTCTGTAAGCACCATCTTCCCAGTTTCTTACCCTCATAAGCACACACTTCTTTGTGTCAAACGGAGAGGTTGAAACGGGGGTCTGATTCTTTGTTGTTGTGCCACCACTCTGCGTTTTGGTTGTTGAAGATGTTGTATTATTTTCCGTTGTTGTTTCAGTAGTTGTTGTGGAATTTCCGGTTGTGCTGACCTCGGTTGTGATTGATGTGTTCTCGGTTGTGGTTGATGTGTTCTCGGTTGTGATTGATGTGTTCTCGGTTGTGGTTGATGTGTTCTCGGTTGTGATTGATGTGTTCTCGGTTGTGGTCGTTGTGGTCACTGTTCCATCATCACAAGCCGTAAGAATTGACGCAAAGGAAGCAAGCAAAGCAACGCATATTATAAAAGACAATATTCTCTTCATTTTTAATTCTCCTTTTCACATTCCGTCAAACGTAAATGTTAAAGCCGATGTGGAATTGTATATGCGAATCTCCATTACTATCAGTTATACTCCTACACACGATGATTCTGCCATCATCAAGAATATGTGCTGAGCCATCGGGCATTTTACACAATCTTACCGCAACGTTATTTCTGTAAAGTCCGCCGTTAGCAATTACAAATCCGTTTTCTGCACAAGTCATACCAGTACACTTTCCCGTACCGGAAACGCTCTCATATTCAAGCAAAATGCCAAGCGTTGTGGGATTGAGTTTTTTGCCCGCCCAGTAAAGCACACCGTCACGGTAAAACAATCCGCCCGACGGGGACATTCTGTTCGGAAACTTTGCCTTTACTTCAAGCGTGTCCATATCAAGTGCATAGAGATAGCAGCCCGTTGTACCTTTACCCGAAATATAAATCAGGTTGTTGCGGGTGTTTGCCTCAAAAAGATGCATTGTGCCGCCGATTTCAATCCACGTTGTTGAAACTTCCGCGGTTTTCAGATTGTATCGGTAGAATCGCCTTGGAATCACACTGTCCTCAGAATAGAAAAGATAATCCCCGCAAACCTCAAAATTGTTCACCTTATGTTCGAGGACAAGGTCACGCTTGAATGCTCCCGTATTGAAATCATAAATCTTGATTGTCTTTAACGCATCAAACGCAATCCACACTTCATCCCCGACACGTTGCATTTTTCTTGGTATATCGGGTAGTGCAACCTTTCGCACAAGTTTGCCGGTATTCATATCCATTACAAGATAGCGGTTGTAACTGTAAGTTGTCATGTGGATATAGTTGCCATCAACAAACCAGTCATACACGCCCGAATAACTGCCGCTCAGTTCAAGCACCTGATAGAGCATAACCTGCTCCCACGCACTGTCGCCGACTATCACCTGCATATACTTCGTTGTCGGCTCCGAGTCATCTGTCGTTGTCTTTTTCGTGGTGGTTGTGGTCGTCTTTGAGGTAGTAGTTGAGGTCTTTTTGGTGGTAGTCGTTATTTCACCCGACGGCAACGTACCCTCGGTTGTTGAATGCAACGAGCCGTCGCACGACGTTATGGGAAGTGTGGTCGTGGTCACGTTCTGCGTTGTCGTGTTTTTCACCGCAGTAGTTGTCGCAGTGGTGCTCGCTTCGGTGGAGGAGTCACCATTATCACAGCCCGAAAAAACCGATATGGCGCAAACGAGCACCACCGCGCATATAACAAACGCTAAAAATCTTTTCACAGTTTTCCTCTCCTTTCAACAAAACACCCTTATATCATTTCTTCCATCGCATCCGACCAGCCGTTCAATACGTAAAATCCGTCCTCAAATGCAAAGATTGCATTACCCGATGCGGTGATTTCAACCATATTCCAATTATAATAATGGTGGTCAAAAGCGATTATCTTTTTACCCGTATCGTTTACGTACACACCGTTTGTCAACACTGTAAAACGGTCGGTACGGTCGAGCATTCCCTCCTGATTTCTGTCATCAAAAATCATCAGAACTTTGGAAACGTCATTCGGGTCAAGTTTATAAACTCCCCAATACAGTCCGTCACCCGTCAGGAACATTTTGCGCTTTGTGTTGCAGTAACCGTAATTGTTCTTTATGTATCTGGACTGCAGCCCAAGCGTGTTGAGCCCGAGGCAATAAACCTTACTGCCCGTTGAGCCGCTGTCGCCGACGTAGACGACTCCGTTTTTCTCGTCAAGCACAATTTCGGGTTTGTAGCAACCGAAAAATCTTGCTTGCTCACATTCTCCCGTCAGCAAATCGTAACGGTACAAATTGAGTCCCTGTTCGGAATCCGTGTAGACGAGGTAACGCTCACCCATATCAAAACTGCCGACTTCCGTCTGGAATTTCATCTGTCGCAGCAGCGCAAACGTGTCCTTGTCATAAATCATAATCGACTTCCACGCGGGAATTGAAATCCACAATTCATTGTCGAATATGCGTATTTCTACGGCTTTTTTTGTTAAAGAGATTTCGCGCAGAACCTTGCCCGTATTTGTATCAACCGATATGCATCTGTTGGTTTTGCCTATGAGCATATACACAACGTCGCCGTCGCTCGTCCAGTCGGAAACAAATTCGCCCTTCGAAAACTCATAATCAAAGATTTTCGTTCCGCCGTAAAGTCTGCCGAGCGTTGAAAAGTCGGGCGCAAGTACGGGCGTTGTGGTAGTTCCCGAAGTTGTCGGGTTTGTAGTAATCTGTGCGGAAGTTGTGGGCGCGGTGGTAGTTTCAAATGTGATGATTTCCACCTGATCCGACGAGTAACTGCCCTGTGGACCCTGATAACTGCTATGCACGTTGGTGTCCTTTTGTCCGCGTATAAGTTCACGGATTCCAAACCATTCAAGGCCGACCGCACTTATACCAAGCAGTAATACAAACACGCCGCAAATCGCACACGCGCGCTTAATCCGCTTTTTCTTTTTACGTTTCCTGTCGGCAAAATACTTGTCCCTGCGGTCAAGTACGCTCTGCGCCAACTCCTTATAGTTCTTCATACTCAAACCCTCCTCTCTCTAGTTCTTCTTTCAGTGCCTGTTTTGCTTTACGCATCAAGGCATTCACCTGAGCAACACTTTTCCCGATGATGAGCGCAATCTCCGCAATTGTAAAACCCTCAAAAAATTTCAGGTGCAGCACCCGACGGTCGTTGGCGGGAATATTCTGCATCGCCTTGTAAAGCACAATTTTACGCTCCTGTTCGAGATATTCTTTTTCAAAACTCCGACCCTCGCCGATGATTTTTTCGCTGTCTTCAACCGAACGGACATCAACACGTTTTCGCTTTCTCAGGCAGTCAAGCGCAACGTTGCGCCCGATTGAATAAAGCCACGTCTTGAACGTACTCCTGCCCGAAAACTTCGGTTTCTTTGTAACAATCCTGAAGAAAGTTTCCTCAACAAGTTCTTCAGCAACCCAAATATTATCAACGTAACCGTTCAGATACAAAATCAATCCGTCTTTGTATTCACGGATTATCTCAACGATTCCGTCATCATCACCATCAAGGAAGCGGCGGTAGTTTATTGCACCGTCACCCACTTTTTAAAGCGCCCCTTTCCACAAGGAAATTTTTCCTTCTATGTATTAGTCGTATGAAACGGCAAAAAAGTTTCAATTTTTTTGAAAAAATTTTATTTTTATTATAATTGAACAAAAACACAACTTCAATACTGTAAATTTTAACGAATTTCTTTGCCATTTTGCTACTATTGCAACACTCCCTCCCTGTATAACGCATATATGGTTGCAAAATTGAATTTTTTTTAGTATAATAAAGTTTTAGGAAGGAGGGCGAAGGTATGGACGTCCGTGTCGGAGATATTATTGATATGAAAAAACCCCACCCTTGCGGGTCAAAATCATTCTCCGTTTTGCGTATCGGTATGGATTTCAAAATCAGATGTTGCGGGTGCGGTCACGAGATTATGGTTGCCCGCTCAAAGATTACAAAAAATATCAAAACCGTCCATCGCACCGAAGAACCCTAAATACCACGCACCGAAGAACCCCGAATACCATTTAATAATTATATCAGAGAAAAGGTTTGTGACTTATTATGTTTAACAAATTACTTTCCGTTGAGGAACGTTTTGAGGAAGTTAACGAAAAAATCTGTCAGCCCGACGTTGTGGCTGATATGGACACCTACAAAAAATTGATGCGTGAACTCAAACAACTTACTCCCGTTGTTGAAAAGTTCCGTGAATACAAGGCGGTTCAGGCCGCTTTTGAGGAGGCAAAGTCCCTGCTTGACGAGGGCGGCCTTGAAAAAGACTTCAAGGAGATGGTTGAGGCAGAGTACGTTTCTTCCAAAGAAAAACTTGAAGTTATCAATGAGGAACTCAAAATCCTCCTTCTCCCCCGCGACCCCAACGATGACCGAAGCGTTATTGTGGAAATCCGCGCCGGTGCGGGCGGTGAGGAATCCGCACTGTTTGCAAACTCGCTTCTGAGAATGTACTCAATGTACGCTGAAAGCAAGGGCTGGAAAGTTGAAATCCTCAACTCCAACGAAACGGGTCTCGGCGGTTTCCGTGAAGTTAGTTTTATGATTGACGGCGACGGCGCTTATTCAAGACTTAAATTCGAGAGCGGTGTTCACCGCGTTCAGCGTGTACCCGAAACCGAGAGTTCGGGCAGAATTCACACCTCAACCGTAACCGTTGCGGTACTTCCCGAGGCGGAAGAAGTTGACGTTGAGATTAATCCCGCCGACTTGCAGATTGACACCTACCGCGCAGGCGGTGCGGGTGGTCAGCACGTAAATAAAACAGAGTCTGCAATCAGAATTACTCACATCCCGACAGGTACAATCGTTGAGTGTCAGGATGAGAGAAGCCAGCATAAAAACAGAGAAAAGGCGATGAAAGTTCTCCGCTCAAGAATTCTTGAAGCAGAGATGCAGAAACAGGCGGACGCAATTGCGGGCGAACGTAAACTTCAGGTCGGCACAGGTGACCGAAGCGAGCGCATCCGTACCTACAACTATCCGCAGGGCCGTGTAAGCGACCACAGAATCGGCCTTACTCTTTACAGAATCGAGTCCATTCTCAACGGCGATATTGATGAGATTGTAGATGCACTCATTACTGCCGACACAGCGGAGAAACTGCAGTCCGCTCAGGAGTAATAAAATGGAGATTTTCAGAATCAGTTCCCCCGACAGTGAACAAATCGACCTTGTTGCCGATATGCTCAGACGCGGTGAACTTTGTGTAATACCGACGGAAACGGTGTACGGACTTGCCGCAAACGCTCTGGACAGCGATGCGGTTGACGGAATATTCAGGGCGAAAAATCGTCCGAACGACAATCCGCTCACCATTCATATATCCGACGTCGGTGACGTTGACAGGTATGCAAAAAACGTGCCCGAAAACGCGCGGGTGCTTGCCGAAAAATTCTGGAGCGGCGCTCTTACTATGGTGCTTGAGCGTGCCGACAGCGTTCCGTCCAAAATTTCCGCAGGTTCACCTACCGTTGCGCTGCGTATGCCCGATAACGATATTTCACGCGCGATTATCCGCAAATCAGGCGTTCCGATAGTTGCGACGAGCGCAAACCGCTCAGGCTCACCGAGTCCTACCACTCTCGCCCACGTCCTTGACGATATGAGCGGACGTGTCAGCGCCGTTGTTGACGGAGGAGAACTTGAACTCGGCATTGAGTCAACCGTTATCAATATGCTTTGCACACCGCCCAAGATTCTCCGTCTTGGCTCAATAGGCGTTGCGGAACTTGAAGAAGCAATCGGCCCGGTTGAGTTTGATGAATCAGTTGCCCCCGCAAGCGCGCACAAACACTATTCAATCGGCAAAAATGCAGTTCTTGTCAGCGGCAGTCTTGATAAATTTATAAACTACGTGCACAGTGTTGAAAACTATGCCGTGCTGTGCTTTGAGGGCGAAGAAAAATTCTTTTCCCGCCCCTGCGTTTCCCTCGGCGACCCGAATAACCCCATCGCCTTGGGAAAACGTCTGTTCTCCGCTTTGAGAGAACTGGAAAAACTTGAAGTTTCAACCGTTTTTATTCGTTGTCCCGACGGGCACGATTCGGTAAGCCTTGCCGTTAAATCAAGACTTCTGAAAACGGCGGAAAATAAATTTGTGGAGTTATGATATGAGTGACGTAATTATAGTGGGTATGACAGGGCCGACAGGTGCGGGTAAAAGCACGGTCGGAAAACTCCTGCGACAAAGAGGTTTTTCAATAATCGATGCCGACAAAACGGCGCGTAAGGTTACCGAAAAAGGTAGCCCCGTTCTTGCCGCGCTTTGCGATGCTTTCGGCGATGATATTCTCTCCGAGGACGGCTCTCTCATCCGTCCCGCCCTTGCCGCAAAAGCGTTTGTCGATAAAGAAAGTCTTAACAAACTCAATTCAATCACCCACCCCGCGATTCTCTCGCTTATTGAGGCAGAGATTGCTTCCCTTACCGAAGCAGGTAAAACAAAAATCATTCTCGATGCGCCCCAACTTTTTGAAGCGGGCGCGGAAAAGTTCTGCACTTTCATTCTGTCCGTCCTTTCGGATATGGAAACAAGAATTGAGCGCATTATGTGCCGCGACTCAATCTCACGCGAAAGCGCAGTAACACGGATTGAAGCGCAGAAATCCGACGAATTCTTCCTTTCGCATTCCGATTTTGTGGTTTACAACAATTCCGACGAAGATGCGCTCATACCGCAGATTGATGAACTTATGGAAAAACTCGGTTTGAAAAATCCCAATGAAAAACCCGAACCGCCACAGCCGCAAAATATAATTGTGCCGCAGATAACAACAAAAAAAAGCGGCCGCAAGCCACTGTTGATTGTTGCGATTATACTTGTTGCAGCGCTTGTTATCACGGGCATTGCGCTAATGATTTTCGGCTCGAATTATAACGAGGCTATCAACAAATCCGTTGCCGTTATAAAAAATCCGTCCGTAAAGACGATTGAGGAGATTTATCCGCCGCAGGTATGGGATTATCTTATTAAACTCTATTCTGACATCGATCCGTCCATTGATACCGCCGAGGACGTAATCAACACTTATCTCCTTGACGGCACCAATGAGATAAGCGGCAAAATGTACGATGATTTCGGCACAGATTGGGCGATTGAATGTGAGGTTATCTCCGACGAAGCGCTCGAAGAAGAGGCGATTTCAAAAATTTCTGCCGACCTTGAAAAATCTACGGGGCGGACAATGGAGATTTCAAAGGCTTACAACGTCTACCTTTTCTACACAATCAGCGGTGCCGATACAAGCGACGGCTTCCTGAATTTCACCGCCATAAAAATCGACGGCGAATGGTACGTAGCCAAACAATATGCTGAAATTGGTTGGAAATTATCAATTCTTGAGTTCTAATCTCACCCCCTCCGCTTTTGCGGAGGGCTTTTTTATTTGATTGAGAATTTATTAACCCGTAAGACGATATGCATCATCGGGAGATTCTTTCATTCTTTGTCATCCTGAGCGTAGGGCGGTAGCCCGAAGTCGAACCCGTAGGGCGATGCGAAGCATCGGGATCTCATAATTCGGCAATCTTACCTTTCGTCCGAGATCCTGCTCGGTTACACCTCGCACTTTTTCGTTCGTGTCATCCTGAGCGTAGTCGAAATCCGAGCAAAGCGAGGATCAAATGACGCATAGCGGCATTTGGGATCCCGAACGAAAAAGTTCGATTCCGCTCCGCTCCACTCAGGATGACACGGACGAAATCGGCAGGTTTGAGCCCCTGCCCTACAGAAAGATTTGAAATTTGTTTGTAGGGGCAACCATCGGTTGTCCGTCGGTATGCGTGCAAAATCAGGCGGACGAGCAATGCTCGCCCCTACGATTTTCATTTACGTTTTGTGCTTTTTTCGGAGCGTCGAGGACGTCGCCCCCTACGATAAGATTTGAATTTTTATTAAAATGTCTGTTGTTTTGTAATGCGGTACACGAACGATTTTATTGACCGCACAAGCGGGTCAAGGGCAGAGCCCTTGTCGTTTAAGGGGGATAAGGTGACAGCGAAGATTCTGTAAACAACACGAAACCTGCCGACAAATTGAAAACGCAGTTTTCACTCTTTGTCGGGTTTTTGATGAATTTTTAAACTCGTCACCTAAGGGGGAAATCGAAATTCCCCCTTAGCCAAAGCATTTAAACTTAAATCAGATTTTGAAACAAGTATTTTCTGTTGTTGCTTCGTTAAAATACTCGTAAATCCGAAAGGATTTACTGCGTTTTGTGCCTTGCCCACCAAAAAATACCTTTGTTACAAAATTCTCCGACCTTAAAAGTGAAGATTTTTGTGGGATTTTTGGTGAAGCGAAGCGTATAAGGCTGTCGCCTATACGCGACAATGAGCCGAAAAGCACCTAAAATCAACCTTTTAAGGCTGGTTCAAGTTTAAATGCTTTGGCTTAGCGAATCTTTCCCCCCTTTCTTTTCGCCCACACAAGAAAGGGGGTGCCCGTCGCGGCATGAGCGACATACAAAAAACGGCAGGAGCAATCCCCTGCCCTACGGTAAAGATTTTAATTTTTATCAAAAAAATTCTATATTGCTTTGCCCTGCAAAGCCACCTCAATATGCCGAAGGCATACATCATTCCTCATACCGCAGGTGCATCATCCGTCCGCAAGGACGGACATCATTTCATTCCCGCCTCAGATGAGACGGGATTTTTATATATTATATTTATGTATATAAAATCGGCGCCGAAAAATAATTTCAAAAAATTGGAAAAATTTTTAAAAAAGGTATTGACAAACTAAAAAATATGATTATAATGATAATTGTTATCATTATTGACAAGGAAGGAGAGCAAGTCATCAACTTGCGATGAACAATATGATGGAAAGACACAGCAAACAAAGGGACGCCATACTGGCAAACCTAAGGGGACGAAAGGACCATCCGACAGCACAGGACGTTTTCTTCTCGCTCAAACCCGAAATTCCCGCTCTGAGCCTTGCCACCGTTTACCGCAACCTTTCAATGCTCGCCAATAAGGGTGAGATAGTCCGTTTGCAAACTCCGGGGGAAGAACACTTCGACGGCGACATTTCGTCGCACAGCCACTTCTTCTGTACCGAGTGCAACAGGATTTACGATATTTTCAGTGTCGACCCTCTCACAGAAAAGACAGCGATGGAGATTGACAATATCGGCACAGTCACCTATCAGCGTCTGATATTCTACGGTATCTGCCGTGAATGTCAGAGCAGGAAAAATTAGCAACCGAATGCGAAAGCATTTGCAATAAACAAAAATAATAAAAATTAAATTAAATTTCAGGAGGAAAAAAGTATGAAAAAGTTTGTATGTTCAGTATGTGGTTATGTTCATGAGGGAGATTCCGCACCCGAAAAGTGCCCTATCTGTAATGCTCCGGCTGATAAGTTTGTTGAGCAGGGCGGAGAGAGAACTTGGGCATCAGAGCACGTTGTAGGCGTTGCACAGGGCGCTCCCGAAGAAATTATAGAAGGTCTCAGAATGAATTTTATGGGCGAATGCACAGAGGTTGGTATGTATCTTGCAATGGCAAGAGTTGCTCATAGAGAGGGTTACCCCGAAATCGGTCTTTACTGGGAGAAGGCGGCTTACGAAGAGGCAGAGCACGCTTCCAAGTTTGCTGAACTCCTCGGCGAAGTTGTAACAGACTCCACAAAGAAGAATCTCGAAATGAGAGTTGAGGCTGAAAACGGCGCAACACAGGGTAAGACAGAACTTGCAAAACTTGCAAAGCAGTACAATCTCGATGCAATCCACGACACAGTTCACGAGATGGCACGCGACGAGGCTCGTCACGGCAAGGCTTTTGAGGGCTTGCTCAACCGTTACTTCGGTAAGTAAGATTTAAAACATAAAGTAAGATTATAACGTCTTTTTTCATCAAGATTCTCCAATTATAAACTTCAGCGGCAAGGGTATCCCTTGCCGCTGATTTTTTTAATTTAAAAGTGAATTTCATAGGGGCAACCATCGGTTGTCCGTCGGAAATTTCTGCAAAATTAAACGGGTCGTCGAGGACGCCGCCCCCTACGTAAAGATTTGAATTTTTATTAAAAAATCTATATTGCTTTGCTCTGCAAAGCCACCTCAACATGCCGAAGGCATACATCATTCCTCATCCCGCAGGTGCATCATCCGTCTGTGAGGACGGACATCATTTCGTTCCAGTTGTCATCCTGAGCGTAGGGCGGTAGCCCGAAGTCGAACCCGCAGGGCGATGCGGAGCATCGGGATCTCACATTTCATTCGAGACCCCGCTCGGTTACCCCTCCACTTTTTCGTTCGGGATCCCAAATGCCGCTATGCGCCATTTGATCCTCGCTTTGCTCGGATTTCGACTGCGCTCAGGATGACATCAACGAAAAAGTGCGATTCCGCTTCGCTCCACTCAGGATGACACGGACGAAACGCAAGATTTTAGTTTTATTCACCGTCAAAACCATCCTATTATTTTCTTGATTTTATATATTTTGTTTGATACAATGTATACGAATTTCTGACGGTATGAAAAAAGGTGAACGGCTAATGGATAACAAAGAAAAAATGCGCCGATTTAAAATCGGTCAGCAGAACATAAAAACTGCGATTGCGACAACCATAGTTGCGCTCGTATATCTTCTGGTCGGCAGAAACCCGACCTTCGCCTGCATAGGCGCGGTTTTCGGCACGGGCACAAGTATGGACAACTCCAAACTCAACGGCGGCAACCGATTTTTCGGCACGATAATCGGCGGTTTGCTCGGTATGGGTCTTTTTCGACTCTACATTATGATTTACCCTGACGGCAAAACCCGTCCGCTTATGCTCGCATTTGTTTTTGTGGGCGTTGTATTGCTTATTCTCATCAGCCGCTTGTTCTGGGTCGGAGCGGTGCAACCGGGCGGAGTGGTGCTATGCATCGTGCTTTTCAACACCCCTGTTGAAACCTACATTTCCTATTCCATAAACCGAATTGTCGATACAGGCATCGGTGTGCTCATCGCCCTCGTTGTCAGTTGGCTTTTGCCGCGTGAGAGAATGTATAAAATTTTACGCACACTTCACCTGAAAAAGAAAGAATCCGCGCCCGAACTTCCGCTTGAGGAGATTACAGAAACAGACGTAACCAAAGAATAATACGCGAATTTATATAAAATGCTTGCAATTTTTTCCTCTTGTCTGTATAATAACTTTCGGCTTTTGTCAAAAAAAGGAAAAACAGGAGGAATTTAAAATGTCTAATGAAATTAAACAGAACACTCATGCAAATCCCGGTCCGTTGGGATTGCTTGCTTTCGGTATGACAACCGTATTGCTCAACCTTCACAATGCAGGAATTATTGAGGGTTTGTCCGTTGTAATCGTCGCTATGGGCGTTGCGCTCGGCGGACTTGCACAGATTATCGCAGGAATCAGAGAACTTTGCCAGGGTAATACTTTCGGCGGTACCGCATTCACCGCTTACGGACTTTTCTGGTGGTCACTCGTTCTTATCTGGACTAATCCGTTCGGTGCTGCTGTAAACAACGTTGACGCGTTCTCTCTCGCTTGGTACTTGCTCCTTTGGGGTATCTTCACCTTGTTTATGTTCATCGGAACACTCAAGCACAACCGCGCAACTCAGGTTGTTTTCGGTTCTCTCACAGTATTGTTCTTCTTGCTTGCAATCGCTGATTTCACAGAAATCCACGTAATCAAAACAATTGCGGGCATTGTTGGTATCTTCTGCGGCCTTTCCGCAATCTACAACTCCGTAGGTCAAATTCTCAACGCTGAGTACGGCAAAACAGTAATTCCGCTCGGCTAAAAACAAAACCGTATAAATTAAGGGGGTCTGCAGGTTTAATGCCTGTCAGAGCCCCTTTTTTGTATAACGAAAACCACGCGATAGTCGCGGGGTTCAAAAGAGGTTAACCGATGTTTTTGTGTGTCGCTCATGCCGCGACGGGCATGCCCTTTCTTGTGTGGGCGAAAAGAAAGGGCAGACCAATAAAAAGCGGCTCGTGCACCGCCGATATTATTAGGCTATGTCCAAAAATAAAAAACCACCCGCTATGCGGGTGGATATTTATTTTGTATTATTTACCCGAAAACGTATCCTTGATTTTGTCAAAGAAACTCTTTCGCTTCTGGTAATTCTTGTCGCCGCTTGCTTCCTCAAATTCACGCAATAATTCTTTTTGCTTTGAATTGAGATTTTTCGGCACTTCAACGGTTACGCGCACGTACTGATCACCCTTACCGCTTCCGTTGAGTTTCTGAATTCCCCTACCCTTGAGTTTGAACACATCGCCCGGTTGTGCGCCGTCGTGAAGGTTATAACTTACCTTTCCGTCAATCGTCGGCACTGTAATCTCCGCACCGAGTGCCGCCTGAGCAAACGTTACGGGGAAATCGAGCCACACGTCGTAGCCGTCGCGCTCAAACAACGGGTGCGGACGGACTCTGACAGAAACTCTTAATGCACCCGCAGGACCGCCGTTTACACCGCAATCACCCTGACCTGACAATGAGAGCATCTGCCCATCGTCAATTCCCGCAGGAATTTTTATATCAAGTTTCTTATTCTTACGAACTCTGCCCGTACCACTGCAATCACCGCAAGGATTCTTGACCGTCTTGCCTTTACCACGACAACGGTCACAGGTTTTGTAGGTTTCGGTAATACCAAAAAGCGACCTCTGCTGAACTCTTACGCTACCCTGTCCGTGACAAACGGGGCAAGTTTCAACCTCACTGCCCTTTGCCGCGCCGCTACCGCCACAGGTGGAACAGTTTTCAATATGCGGAAAATTGATTGTCTTTGTGCAGCCCTTTGCCGCCTCCTCAAACGAAATCGTAACGGAAACGGTAACATCCCTGCCCCTCTGCGGAGCGTTGGGATTGCTTCTCTGCGCGCCGCCACCGAAGCCGCCGCCAAAGAAACTGCTGAAAATGTCGCCAATATCGCCGAAATCGGAAAATCCGCCGCCGTATCCGCCACCGCCCGCGCCGAAATTGGGGTCAACGCCCGCGTGGCCGAACTGGTCGTACTTCGCTTTCTTCTCAGAGTTTGACAAAACCTCATACGCTTCGTTTACCTCTTTGAAGTTTGCTTCCGCCTGTTTATCGTCGGGATTGAGGTCGGGGTGGTATTTCTTGGCAAGTTTTCGGTATGCCTTTTTTATTTCATCGTCGGAAGCGCTCTTGTCAACTCCGAGCACCTCGTAATAATCTCTTTTATCAGCCAAGTCTGTATTCTCCCATCAACATTATGGACGGCAGTCGCAGGACTGCCGTCTGATAATTTATACGGTTATTATTCCTCGTCAGTTACGTCCTTGTAATCTGCCTCATAGTAACCATCGCCGCCCTGAGCGCCGCCGTTATCCGTCGGTGCGCCCTGTGCGCCTGCTGCCTGGTTAGCCTGATAGAGTTTGGAAGAAATCTCATAGAATTTCTTTGTCAGATCTTCCTGCTTTGCCTTGATGTCAGCAATATCGGAGCCTTTGAGTGCCTCTTTGAGCGCATCAATCTTTGTCTGAAGTTCGGTCTTGTCGTTAGCGTCGAACTTGTCGCCATCTTCGGAGAGAACTTTCTCTGACTCATAAACCATCTGGTCTGCGCCGTTGCGAATGTCAACTTCTTCCTTGCGCTTCTTGTCTTCCTCAGCGAACTGCTCAGCCTCACGTACAGCCTTTTCAATATCCTCTTTGGACATATTGGTGGAGGAAGTGATTGTGATGTTCTGCTCTTTGCCTGTGCCAAGGTCCTTTGCGGAAACGTGAACGATGCCGTTAGCGTCGATATCGAAAGTTACTTCAATCTGCGGAACGCCTCTGCGTGCGGGGAGAATTCCGTCAAGGTGGAATACGCCAAGAGTCTTGTTATCCTTTGCAAACTCTCTCTCACCCTGAAGAACGTGAATCTCAACGGACGGCTGATTGTCAACTGCGGTTGAGAAAATCTGGCTCTTCTTGGTGGGGATTGTTGTATTTCTCTCAATGATCTTTGTATTGATATTACCCATTGTTTCAATACCGAGTGAAAGCGGTGTTACGTCGAGAAGGAGAAGTCCCTTAACCTCGCCGCCGAGAACGCCCGCCTGAATAGCAGCGCCGATTGCTACACACTCGTCGGGATTGATGCCCTTGAAAGGCTCTTTACCTGTGAATTTCTTAACCGCTTCCTGAACGGCGGGGATTCTTGTAGAACCACCAACAAGGAGGATTTTGTCAAGTTCGCTTGCGCTGAGGCCTGCATCGGAGAGCGCCTGACGAAGCGGCTTCATTGTTGCTTCAACAAGGTCCGCTGTAAGTTCATTGAACTTTGCTCTTGAAAGAGTTGTTTCAAGGTGCTTCGGGCCGGTTGCATCGGCAGTGATGAAGGGAAGGGAAATTGTTGTATTTGTAACACCGGAAAGTTCAATCTTTGCTTTCTCTGCCGCTTCCTTCAAGCGCTGAGCGGCCATTTTGTCGGCTTTAAGGTCGATGCCGTTCTCTTTCTTGAAGTTATCTGCAAGCCAGTCGATAATTCTCTGGTCAAAGTCGTCACCGCCGAGGTTGTTGTTACCCGCGGTTGCAAGAACTTCCTGTACACCGTCACCCATCTCGATTACGGAAACGTCGAAAGTACCGCCGCCGAGGTCATAAACAAGAACTTTCTGCTCGTTCTCTTTATCAATGCCGTAAGCCAAAGCAGCAGCGGTCGGCTCGTTGATGATTCTCTTTACTTCAAGACCTGCAATCTTACCTGCATCCTTTGTTGCCTGACGCTGAGCGTCGGTAAAGTAAGCGGGAACAGTGATTACCGCCTCTGTAACAGGTTCGCCGAGGTACGCCTCAGCATCAGCCTTGAGTTTTGCAAGTACCATTGCGGAAATTTCCTGCGGTGTGTACTTCTTATCATCAATATTTACCTTGTAATCCGTACCCATTGAACGCTTGATGGATGCAATTGTGCGGTCGGGGTTTGTGATAGCCTGACGCTTTGCAACCTGACCCGCAAGACGCTCGCCCGTCTTTGAAAAACCTACGATTGACGGAGTTGTGCGGTCGCCCTCAGCGTTGGGGATAACTACGGGCTCGCCGCCCTCAATAACTGCTACACATGAATTGGTTGTACCCAAGTCAATACCGATAATTTTTGACATAATAAATTCCTCCAATTTTATAATAAGTTATTTTTATTTAGTTAGCGGTTTCTACCATCGCGTGTCTTACAACGGTATCGCCGATTTTATAGCCTTTCTGGAAAACTTTTGAAATAACGTTCTCACCGAGGGAGTCGTCCTCAATATGCATCACTGCATTGTGGAAGTTCGGGTCAAAGGCGTCACCCGCCTCGCCAAACGATTCAACCCCAAGTTTTGCAATTGTCTGCATCAACTGCTCAAAAATCATATCGATTCCCTTTTTATAATCTTCAACGTTTGTCTGCTCGCTCTGTGCGGCACGTTCGAAGTTGTCGATTACGGGCAGAATCTCTTTCATAACGTACACCTTTGCATTGGTGAACGTCGTTTCCTGCTCACGTCGTGAGCGCTTACGGAAGTTATCATAATCCGCCGCCATACGCAAAAGTTGTTGCTTTGTGTCGTTGAGTTCGTTTTTAATTGCATCAATCTCGCTTATCGGCTCGGCCGCGGTGTCTTCCGTCTGCTCTGTGCAGATTTCGTCTTTCTTTTCTTCCATCATTATCCTCCTACTCTATTGCATCGGACAGCAGACTGCTTACCAGCCCCGTCAGATATTCTATACTTGGTATCAGACTCGCATAGTCAATCCTCGTCGAGCCTATTATTCCCAGCGCCCCCGCATCGCAACCGTCAATTTTGTAACGCGCGATGATAACGCTTGAATTTTTGAGTTCCTTGTGGGGATTTTCCTGACCGATTACTACGTTCAGTCTGTGCTTCTGCTCATTGACTATCCTTTTGAGCATCTCACGGCGGGACAGGAATTCGAGCAACTCCTGCGCGTTTGCCGCCGAGCCGATATTCAGCAGATTCGACTGCCCTTCAAGAACAATGTCAATCTCCGAAATCTCGTGAACAATCTCCGCCAGCGTTATGATGAGCGGGCTGAGCATAAGCGCTCTGTCGCCAAGCGATGCGACAAGGTTCTGCAAAGTAACGGTGCTTACTGAATTTATTGCCGCGCCGATGAAGTTTGACCGTACAACTTCGTAAAAAGCGGTAATCAACTTATCGGTCAACGGATAATCAAGACGGCAAACACGGTTTTTAATAATACCCTTTGACGTTACGACAACCAGAATTGCCGTCGTCTGTCCAAGGGTTACAAGTTCAACCTTTGAAATCGTTGCTTCCTCATCAACAAGAGTCGTTGCAATTGTCGCGCATTTCGTAAGTTGCGCCAACACGCTCGACGCTTCCTCAAGCAGTTGTTCCGGGTCGCCCGAGCGATAAGAAAGCATCGACTTGATTGCCCTTTGTTCGCTCTCACTGAGCACTCGCTTGTTCATAAGCGTATCAACGTAATATCTGTACCCCTGCTGCGACGGGATTCTGCCCGCAGACGCGTGCGGTTGCTCAAGAAATCCGAGTTGTGCAAGTTCCGCCATATCGTTACGGATTGTCGCAGACGAAACCTTGTTATCAAAAGCCTGACAAAGCGTTTTTGAGCCGACGGGTTCGCCATGCGCGATGTACTTTTCAATTATCGCAACAAGTATTCTTCTCTTTCTCTCCGAAAGTTCCATACCCGCCGCCTCCTTTCTTTTAGCAAGTTAGCACTCTAACCGTCCGAGTGCTAATATTTACCATTTTACAGCCATATTCTGCGGTTGTCAAGGGTTTTACAGGAAAATTTTTACGGGAAGATTTTAGTTTTCCCCGCAATCAAAAACGAATTTCGTATGGGCAACCATCGGTTGTCCGCACAAATACGTGCAAAATCAGGCGGACGAGCGACGCACAAAAACGCCCAACGGTTAACCTATTTTTAACCACGCGACTATCGCGTGGTTTTCGTTATACAAAAAAAACGGGCGGCCGCAAGTCGCGGTCGCCCGTAATATAAGATGCGAGTTATTAATTAGTCGGAGAAGCCGGAGTCTACAAGTTTAACAAGCGCTTCAACGGCAGCCTGCTCGTCGGAGCCGTCAGCGATGATACGGATTGTTGTGCCGCCCATAATGCCAAGTGAAAGTACGCCAAGCAAACTCTTTGCGTTTACGCGGCGCTCATCTCTCTCCACCCAGATGGAAGACTTGAACTCGTTAGCCTTCTGGATAAAGAACGTTGCGGGACGGGAATGCAGACCCACCTGATTTCTGACTGTTACATCCTTCAAAAACATAATTTTCTCCTCCTGCCAAACCCTTGATAAATCAACAGTTAATTAATAGTATTATAATCTCAAAACCTTATTAAGTCAACGAATTTTGACGATTGTAATATTTTATACAAACTTTTCGGCTTGGTTTCCAAAACCCCCTTATTGTCGCAGGGAGTTTTTGTTCATTTTTGACAAATAAAATTCACAAAAATTAATCTTTTTTCTTTCGCGGGAGAACGATTTCTCCGCCGCTGTATTTCTCCATCATATCGGGGCGGCGCTCCATTGTGCGCGAATACGCCTGAGCCCTGCGCCATTTGTCGATTTCCGCGTGATTTCCCGAAAGCAACACGGGTGGCACTTCCCTGCCCATCCATTCAGGCGGACGTGTGTAATGCGGATGCTCCAGAAGTCCGCTATAGTGACTCTCCTGCATAAAGTTTTCCTGCGCGGAAAGCACCCCGTCCTGCATACGTGCGATTGCATCGGCAAGCACAAGCGCGGGCAACTCTCCACCGGTCAGAACGTAGTCACCGATTGAGATTTCCTCATCAACGATTTCCTCAAGCACACGCTCGTCAACACCCTCGTAATGTCCGCAAAGCAGTACGATGCTGTCAAGTTGCGCTAATTCCTTAACACGCTGCTGTGTCAGCACTGCACCCTGCGGCGACATAAAAATGAGATGCGGTTTTTTGCCGTCACGCTCGCAGATATGCTTGTAGCAATCATAAATCGGCTGGCACTGCATAATCATTCCACCGCCTCCGCCGTAGGGGGCGAAGTCCACGCGGTTGTGTTTATCGGTTGTAAAATCACGGATATTAAGACACTCCATCTCCACCTTGCCATTTGCGCGCGCCCTGCCGATGACACTTTCATTGAGCACGGTTTCGCACATTTCGGGAAAAAGAGTCATAATACTAATTTTCATCAAAAATTCCTCCAAGGGGACGGATATGGACAATCTCTTTTTCGACGTCAACGTCAATCACAACGTGGGGAATTGACGGCACAAGGTACTCCTTGCCGCCCTCATCCGTTACGTGCCAGACGTCGTTTGCGCCCGTCTTGGTAACGTCGGTCAACGTGCCGTAAAACTTCTCCTCATTGTCCGCATCATAGACTTTGCAACCGATGAGGTCCTGAATAAAGTAACTGCCCTTTTTGATTTTCGCATCGGCACGGTCGATAAAAAGCACCTTATCACGAAGCAATGCGGCGGCGTTGATGCTCTCAACTCCGTCAAGGCGCAACAAAACGACGTTGCCGTGTACTCTGCCGCCAAGGACGATGATACTGCGCTTACCCTCAGCATCAAAATAGAGTCTTTTGAATTTCAAAAGAAAAGACGGCTCATCACACCACGCCTGCACACGCACTTCGCCCGCAATACCGTGGGTTGAAACGATTTTCCCTACTTCTAAATACTTTTTCATTTAGTCCTCCATATACTCCCGTTTGCGAAGCCGCACCAATATGCCAAATTTAAACGTTACAGCACAAATCCAACTTTTTTCATAACCTTTTTGAGAGTCCTCTCCGCTACGTAGGACGCTTTCTGTGCGCCGTCGCGATAGCACTGCTCAAGATATGCCTTGTCGCTCTTATACTGCGCCAATCTCTCCTGAATCGGACGAAGTTCCTCAACGACCGCTTCAGCAACCGCCATCTTGAAGTCGCCGTAGCCCTTGCCCTCAAATTCGAGCGCAATCTCGTCCCTCGTCTTGCCCGTACAGCAGGAGTAAATATCAATAAGATTGTTCACGCCGTCCTTGCCCTCGCCATAGCACACGCAAGCCTCGCTGTCGGTAACCGCCCTCTTGAATTTGCGTACAATCACGTCGGGCGCATCGTCAAGAAGAATGAACGAATTGATATTCGGGTCGGATTTGCTCATCTTCTTCGTCGGCTCCTGCAAAGACTTGATTCTTGCTCCCGCCTTGGCAATATACGCCTCGGGAACGGTGAAAACATCGCCGTATACGCCGTTGAAACGCTCGGCAATATTTCGTGCAAGTTCAAGGTGCTGGCGCTGGTCGTCACCAACGGGAACAAGTTCCGCGTTGTAGAGCAAAATGTCAGCCGCCATAAGTGTGGGATATGCAAAAAGTCCGAGGTTTACGTTGTCGGCGTGCGAAGCCGCTTTGTCCTTGAACTGTGTCATTCTTGAAAGTTCGCCAAACTGTGTGTAACAGTTGAGCACCCACGAAAGTTCCGCGTGCTGATGCACGTGGCTCTGGATAAACAGGGGGCTTTTCTGCGGGTCGATGCCGATTGCAAGCAAGAATGCATACATTCCAAGGGTATTCGCTCTGAATTTTGCGGGCTCCTGTCTTACGGTGATTGCGTGAAGGTCGGCAACGGCAAATGCGCAGTCGAACTCCTCGCTCATGTTTTTCCAGTTTTTAAACGCTCCGAGGTAGTTGCCCAGGGTGGGTGTGCCGCTCGACTGTACAGCGCTTAAAACTCGCTTTTTCTTAACTTCGTTTTCCATTTTAAACTCTCCTTAGTATGTCTTTGCAATATCTGCAAACAACTCAATACCCCTTACAATCTGCTCGTTGCTCGGTGTTGAGAAATTAAGGCGGATATACTGAGTGGGCTGGGAATCATCAACCATAAACGCACTGCCCGGCACAGCCGCAACACCTGCCGCAATACCTTTTTTGCAGAATTCGGGCATATCGATTCCGTCGGGAATTTTGCACCATACGAATAAACCGCCCTCGGGACGATTGTAGGTAAAGAAACCGTTCATCTTCGCATCAATTGTGTCACACATAAGGTTGAGTTTCTCACGATAGATGTTGCGCAGTTTCTCAATATGCGCGTCAAAATCGCACTCCTTCATCCACTTGGAAACAACAAGTTGATTGAAAATTGCTGTATGTACGTCCTCGGTCTGCTTGCAGACGGTCATCTTTGCGCTGAGCGCCTGCGGTGCGATGGAGTAACCGACGCGAAGTCCGGGAGAAAGAATCTTGGAGAATGAACCGGCATAAATTACAATTCCGTCCTCGTCAAAGGATTTGATTGACGGCACGTCCTCACCCGAAACTCTCAGGTCGCCGTACGGGTTATCCTCAAGAATGAGCACACCGTACTTCTTTGCAACCTCGTACAAAGCCTTTCTCTTTTCAAGGGACATTGTAACTCCTGCGGGGTTCTGGAAATTCGGGATTGTGTATATAAATTTTACGTTTTTCTCGGTTTTGAGTGCCTGCTCGAGTTTTTCTATGTTCATACCGTCGCTCTCAACCTCAACACCGACCAGACGGCAACCATTTGCACGGAAGCAGTTGAGAGAACCGATGAAGGACGGAGCCTCACAGATAACCGTATCACCCTCATTACACAGCGATTTTGTCGCAAGGTCCATAACCTGCTGAGCGCCCGCGGTAACAAGCACCTGGTCAAACTCTCTGCCGATGCCGTATTTCTTCATTCTTTCTGCTATTGATTCGCGCAACGCGGGGTAACCCTCGGTAACACTGTATTGAAGTGCAGTGATGGGCATTTCCGCAAATATCTCAGAAGAAATTCTGCGTACGTCGTCAACGGGGAAAGCCTCAACCGACGGATTGCCCGCCGCAAGCGGAATAATCCTCGGGTCACTCGTCGCTTTGAGAATCTCTCTTATCGCACTGGGTTTAAGATTTGCAAGTTTGTTAGAAAAATTGTACTCCATTTTAAATTTCTCCTTTGATTTATGCTGTGGTTTTCCGTAGTTTTTAATATCTGATTATTATACAACAATATTATTAAAAATACAAGTGCGTATCACGTTTGCAAACCCGTTTCAATTATACCAAAGAATACATCATCCGTTGCCCGTTGTCATCCTGAGCGCAGGGCGGTAGCCCGAAGTCGAACCCGTAGGGCGATGCGAAGCATCGGGATCTCACCCTTCGTCCGAGATCCTGCTCGGTTACCCCTCGAACTTTTTCGTTCGGGATCCCAAATGTCGCTATGCGCCATTTGATCCTCGCTTTGCTCGGATTTCGTACCCACTTCCCTATTACCTCTTCCTTATTACTTCTTCCCTCAAAAAAGGCTCGGGGTGTTTGCCCCAAGCCTTTCGCTGAATTATTTAATTTTTGTGTAACCCGAATTTTTGAATACTGTTTCGGTCGCTTTATACGAAAGGGACTGAACGTCGCTACCGTAAAGTTCGATAATTTCCGCATCGCTGACCGCTTTGAGATTTGCGGGTACATCGAGGTCCCAAACGCCGACCTCCAAGAGCATCCAATCGCCCATATCCTCAACCCAGACGTACGCGCAGTCGATATCACTCACGTCGCCGAAGATGCTGTAGAGGCTGTCCTCCATAGTTTCCTTCTGGCTTGCGGTGTAATCGCCGACGTAAACGTAAACACTCTGGTACATTTCCTTGATTGTATCGCCGTCATAACCGATTTCCTGAATATCGAGAATGGCATTTTCTTCATCTGCAAGAATGAATGTTGCATTGTGTTCGGTCAAAAACTCCGCCTCAACAAACTCCGCACCATACTCGTTATAAATATACGCTTCAACGTCGGTCATATCTGCCGTCGGGTCAAGCAAAGAAAGTGCAAAACCCATAAGTTCGCTTGTTTCCGATTTCTCAACAAACCATTCCTGCAAGTCGGTTATAAATTCGGTGTAAAGCGCGCTGCTTTCGTCCTCCATATCCATTACCTTATCGTTATTGAAAGTAACGGTGAACGGTTCAGCCTTGCCGAATTCATAGTCAAGTGTGAACAGTTCTTCGCCGTCAACAGTTGCTTTCATATCGAACTCCATCTTGTCGCCGCCAAGAACGTAAGTAAAATCAAATTTTACATCTTCTGCGCTGAAAGTAACAGTGCCGCCCGTCTTGCTGATGTCATAAGTGCACACGTCGGTTACGTTATCGCTGTCAAACGTGTTATTATCGCTCTGATACTTAGTTACATTTTTAATCGTGCCGCGCTCTCCGCCGCCCGCTTTCTTTTCAAAATCAATTTCAATGTAGGACATATACGAGTTTCCCGGTTGGTTATATGCATCACCGAGGATTCTCTTATTCACTCCGTTGGAGTAAACGATTGTTTCCTCATTGTCGATAAAAATACTGAAGCCGTAGCCCGTTCTGTCAAAACTGAATTTTCCGTCGTAGAATACGGAAAGCGTCATATCCTCGTCAACGTCATCCAAAAGTTCGCTTACCTCGGTCGGAACAACCTTTCCAAGTTTGATGAAGAACGCCTCAACCGTTTCGGTCAGAATCTTCTTGCAGTCCTCCGCCTTGATTGTAACAGTGAGTGTCTTGACCTGTGCGCCAAGGTCGAAATTGCCGTTATAAACGCCGTCGGTAACTTCGCTATTTTTAAGTGCGGCTTTAACACCCTCGGCAAACTTATTTTTTGCCGCTTCTATTGCCGCCTCAAGTTTTTCTTCGTCAATTCCGTCCATATCGTCAAGGTTCATTCCCTCAAGCGCCATTCTGACGGTAATGTCTGTAAAATCACCCTTGAAAAGAAACTGCTCGTTTTTGTAATCAAGCGCACCCTGCACGTTGAGAAGCGCCTTATTGCTTTCATTAACGGTAATGTCGTAAATTGCCTTTCCGTCATCAGCGCCCGCCTTGAACGTAACGTCGAGAGTCTTTGCAAAATCCGCAATCAACTTTGCAAGTTCTTTATCTTCCTCTGTTTTGAACTCCTTGTGCTTGTCATTGATCGTTGCACTCATTTTGCCCTGTATGTATTCCCAGTCATAACCCTCAAGTTCAAAGTCAACGTCAAAGAAGTCGGTCAAAGAATCAACCATCTGCGCCTGCTTGGAGAAAACAAGATCGGTAAATGCGCTCACACAGAATGCACCCGCAAGCAAGACGATGATTGCGACGATGATTCCGATTACAAGGCCCGCCTTGCCCTTCTTTTTCGGCTGTTCCTCGCTCGGCGGGGTATAGCCGTAGGTTGCGGGCGCTTCGTAAGACGCTTTGAATTCCGGCTCGGGCGTGGATGCGCTCACAAATTCCACCGTTTCGGGCTCTGCAGCAACTTCAGCAACAGCCTCAACGGTTTCCTCTGCGGGCTCGGCTACGGTTTCAACTGTTTCCACAACCTCTGCCACATCTTCTTGTGCGGGCGCTCCGCACTCGGGACAGAATTTACCCTCAAATTCGGTTGAACAATTCTTACAAATCATAAACAATACCTCCCATTTGTAAAAAAAGTGGCAATCTTTCCATATAACAATTAAAAACTGCCCTATATATTAGTCGTTTGAGAACGACAAAAAATTGCAAAAAAAAGCAATTTTTTCAACTTTGTATACTTGCACAAAATCTCCGCTTGGTTTTTGTCTGTTTCGCCGTTATTTTTTTACCGATTTACTGCAATAAAGCGGTAATTAAATTATATCACCGTTTTCCCTTTTGTCAACATATTTTATTTTGGTGGTAGACAAGCCGAAATTTTTAGTGTATAATCATTTAGATATTTTATTTTCTATCGTATAAAGGAGCGATTTTATGAAGACATTCAGAAGGTTTTGTGCGTTTTTGCTCGCACTTGCAACCTTATTTTCTCTTGCAGGCTGTGTTAACCACAACTGGTCTGTAAAAACTGACGACGAGAGCATCGCCGCCGGTGTGTATATCTATTATATGATGACCGCCTACAACGACGCTGTTGCCAAAGTTGACGACGAGAAAACCGACGTACTCACTGCAACAATCGACGGTAAACCCGGCAGACAGTGGATTCTTGACGAAGCGCGCAACTACTGCAAACGTCACTTCGCTGTAGATAAACTCTGCGCTGAGAGAAACGTCACCCTCTCCGACGAGGACAAGACAAGCATCAACAACACACTCAACTACATGGTTTCTTATTACGGTTCTTTCTTTGACGAGGCGGGTATCTCCATTGACTCGGTAAGAGCGATTTACGAGAACAGTTACCTCTACTCAAATCTCCTCTTCTCATACTATGACGGCAAGGGTGAGCATGCGCTCAAGGAAGAAGAAATCAAAAAGTATTTCTCCGAGAACTACTTTGCTTACAAATCAATTGATGCCCCCTTCTCCTACACCTCCAACAACAAGAAGGTTAACTACGCTGATTCCGAAATCAAGTTGAGAAAAGAACTTCTCAACGGATTCTATGATGAAAGCAAGATGGACGGCGCTGACATTGACGCATTCAACAAGAAGTATCAGAACCGCAACTTGAAAGAGGGCGAGGAAGAAAAGAAGGTTGATCCGCTCAAACTCCAGTTCGCAACCGAGGAAACAGTAACCACAACCTACGGTGACACTTTCTTCAAGGATCTCAAAGCCGCAAAGGTCGGCGACTTCCTCAAGTATGAAACAAAGGATGGCATCTACCTCATTCAGAAGTGCGACGAGTACTCCGACAAGGGCAAGGATGACGAGAAATACAAGGCAGAGAGAGAGAACTGCATCGCCGCTATTGCTGAGGATGATTTCATTGAAATCCTCACAAAAAAGGCTGACACAATGAACTTTACTTTCAACGAGAGAGCGCTCGACAAGTACGAACTTGACGACCTCATCGAATTGCTCACAACCAACAACCAGTAATATAACGAATAATATTTAAAAAATTTCGCCCCGCAGATAACCTGCGGGGCGGTTTTTTTATGAAAGCGACAGGGCTTGCTCCTACCCTGATCAAAATTTATATTTTCATCGTGGGGGCGTATGTTGTTTCCTACGTAACCGCAAACATATCGGCGCTATATATTTTAAAATATCCAGCGCACCAGATAACAAAGTGCGTAAATTATCGGCTGATGGCCGACGTAGGCAACAAGCGCATTTCTGCCCCAGAAACTCAGGAACGGAAAACGGCTCTCATACACACAGGGCGGCACTTTGCCCGCTTTGACGTACCCACCGATAAAGCAGCCGATGAAAAACAGAAATATATACGGTATGAGCGGAAAATAATCCGCCGAAGCAAAACTCAGTCTTGGAAAACCCAGCCAGAACAAAAACCTCGTAGAATAAAGCGCCCTCGGCAGATAGATTTTTACAAAATCGAAAATTCCGACGTAGCCCCAGAATATTTCGTACGTAAACACGAACAAAACGGCGCAGACCGCAATCCCCCACTTTGCATTTATCTTATCGAAAATCGGCTGTATAAAATGGAAAATTATCATCGCAACCGACAGAAAATGAAGCGCACCGAAAGCAATCGTCGACCTGCCGTTGAAATAGGCGAAGGTGACCGCCGTTATCACAAGCGCGATGCCAAACAGTTTTCCGCCTCGTTTGAGATTATTGCGCGAAAGTCGCGACGAAACGCCCGCCCCACCGAAGAACAAAAACCAGAAAACCGGCTGAAAATAGCAGAGGAAATCAAACGCATTCATAAAAAATTGCGAGCAGAACACGTCCGCAATCGTCAGCAGCGTATGGTGAAAAATCATACACAGAACCGCGAACCCTCTTAATTCATCGAGCAAGTGAATTCTGCCGTTTTGCTCCATTTTCTCCGCTCCTTTATTCATCGGCGCACCGGATTGCGCTTGCCGCTCATCGCCGTCACAGTGAGTTTAAAAACGCAGGTGCGCTTTGCCACCGCTTCGTTAATCGTAAATTCACCCTTGTGGTAGTGGCGCATCAGAACTCCGAGCGCCTCCACTTTCTCCTCATCGGGCACAAACTCTATTATACCCCGCCCCATAACACTTTCATACGCCATAGTACATTCGCCCTCGGAATCTCTCGGCACAAGCGTGCATTCGCAATCCATTTCAAAAGCCGCTCTGCCGTCGCGTTTTATGAGGTTTATTTTTTTGCCTTCAAGTGCGCCGTGAAAATAAAAAGTCGTTACCCCGTCCAAGTGGGTAAACCCGAAATTCAGCGGCACGATATAGGGAAACCCGTCCTCATCGTTGAGTGCGATTTTACACGTTTCACACCGCTCAATGACGTCCAGAATCTCCTCGATATTCCTGATTTCTCTATCACTTCTTCTCATAACACAATCCCCCCCGAAAAAGTCGAAAAAATCTTTCAACATAGTATTTTACGCATTTCAACATTGAAAACCCTTGATTTTTAAGCGTTTTTGGGCGTTTTTTCAACAGTTTCAACATAGGTTTCAACATCTTCAATAACTTCAAGCAAAAAACTTACGGGGCGAAAGCCGTCGTTGCAGGACAGCATTGCCGAGCGTTTGTTCTTCATCCAGCCGTCGTAAAAATCCTGCGCACCATGGCTGAGCGCCATCACAAACGGCGATAAAGTTTCCCACGCGCTGTCACAAAATCCGTCGGGTTTCTGCCACCCGTCCGCTATAAAAATCTGCCCGAGTTTCATATCGCATGCGTGCTCAATCGGGTTTTCGTATTTTTCAATCAAATCATCGTACCGCGCCATTTTCATCACGGTAATCCTGATTTTTTTCATAGTTTCACTATCCCTTATTTATTGTTTTTCTTTATCAGCATTGATGACAAAATTGCGTACAGCGTTGTAACCACAACAAGCGCCATCACTACAATAAACAACCACGTTGTGTGCAACAATGCTTCCACCGCATTGACCAGCATCAAGACCGCAAACAATGCGAACACCACTCCGCTCTGGATATAGTACGGCTTTTTATTCATCCGCTCTCTCTCCTGCTTTGAGGCGTAGAGATAGGAATTATTGAGAAGCAAACCCTTGCCCATAAACGAGCGGATGCTCAGATAAGCAAGCACCAGCGCAACCGCCACAAGCACCAGCGCAACAACGATATGTTTCATAACTATTTCTCCTTGGTTTACATCATTCATAATGCTTTTTCGTCCGCGTCATTCTGAGCGCAGTCGAAATCCGAGTAACACGAGGATCAAACGGCGCAAAGCGACGTTTGGAATCCCGGACGAAAAAGTTCGATTCCGCTTCGCTCCACTCAAGATGACACGGCGATCAGCACAACTTTATTATCTGCACCGCGTGAGGAGCACGACCGTTTCGATATGCTCCGTGTGCGGAAACATATCGACGGGCTGGATTTTGCGAACTTTGTAACCTTTTCGTGTCAGGAACGACAGGTCGCGCGCCAGAGTTTCGGGGTTGCAGGAGATATAGACAACCTTTTCGGGTGAAAGGGTGACGAGTGAGCGCAAAAATTCAAGGCTTGCGCCCGCGCGCGGCGGGTCCATTATCACGAGGTCGGCACTTTCGCCCATAAACGCAAGATTTGCCATAAACTTGCCCGCATCATCCTTGTAGAATTCAATATTTTTCACGCCGTTGAGTTCAGCATTTACTTTCGCATCTTTTACCGCATCGCCGTTGAGTTCAACACCGATTACCCGCTTTGCCCTATCCGATGCCAGAATACCTATCGTACCCGTGCCGCAGTAGGCATCAATTACGGTTTCCTTGCCGCTCAGTTCGGCAAATTCGAGCGCCTTGCCGTACAAAACCTCGGTCTGAGTGGGGTTTACCTGATAAAACGCCTTGGGCGAAATGCGGAAACGCTTGCCCATAAGTTCGTCCTCAATGTAGCCGTCGCCATAAAGCACTCGAGTTTCGTTTCCGAGCACAAGGCTTGTGCGCTTGTTGTTCACGTTCTGTACGATGGTTGTAATTTCACTGTGGCGCGAAAGAAGCGCGTTTATAAATTTGCTCTCGTCGGGGAATTCGCCCGTACCCGTCACAAGCACGACCATCACCTGACCGAGCGTAAAACTGCGCTTTATCAGAACGTGACGAAGGAAACCCTTGAACGTGTTGTCATCAAAGGTTTTCAGTTTGAAACTCTTTAAAAGTTTACGAATTGTCACGATTATTTCGTCGGCAATTTTATCCTCTATCATACAACTGTCAACGGGCACGATGTTGTGCGTCGAGGACTGGTACACACCCGACAAAATCTTGCCGTTCCTCGTCGTGAACGCCGCCTGCACCTTGTTGCGATAGTGGTACGGTATTTCCATACCGATTATTTCACGCACGTGGTGATACCTGCCAAGCAGTTTTATTAACTTTACCTGTTTAAAACTCAGTTGTCGGTCGTAGGGTAAATTCTGCAACTGACACCCACCGCATTTTTTATAGTTGGGACATTTAATGTGTTCTTGCATAACTACTCCTGAAAAAGTTAATTAGAACAAGGTCTGTATTTTTGCCTCGTTCCACACGAATAAAAACGGATGATTTTCTATTGTTGCATTTACAATCAATTCTGAAACACTATCAAAGCTCTGCTCGCTCTTGTCCTGCCACAATGAAACGTACTTTTTTGCGTCGGCATAGCGAGAAATAAAATATATCGTTCCGTTAAACTCGAATTCTAACTCTCTGCCCATATCAATCAACCATATCAGGGCAGCGAGAGATTTTGTTCCAAAAAATTCTTTCTCAATGATGCCGTGTAAATCCATCATATTCGGCTTTGATTCAGACAATATTCTCACCCCAATCATCCCAATCGGGATTCAATGTTTCTACAAGCGCATTCTTTTTAGAACGCACCCAACGCTTTAGCTGCTTTTCTCTTGCGAGTGCATCATTCACATCGGAATACTCCTCAATGTAAACAAGCTTGTCAACGTTGTATCGCTTTGTAAACCCCTCAACTATTTTGTTTTTATGCTCATATATTCGGCGACCTAAATCGTTTGTCACACCGATATACATTACCGAATTTGTTTTATTAGTGAGTATGTAGACAAAATATCCCATTGAGCCACCTCGCTATTTGTCATCCTGAGCGTAGGGCGCAAGCCCGAAGTCGAACCCGTAGGGCGATGCGTCAGCATCGGGATCTCATATTTGATTTTGATATAATTTATTTTTGTCCGAGATCCCAAACGGCGTTTCCACCGTTTGATCCTCGCTTTGCTCGGATTTCGACTGCGCTCAGGATGACACGGACAAAAAGTTCAGTTTTACTTCCTTTTCACTCCATGACACGACAAACTATCGTTTCAACAAAGCAACTGTTTCAACGTGGTGCGTCCTCGGGAACATATCAACCGGCGTGATTTTTTCTGTTTTATATCCTTTCTCGGCAAAGCGTTTCAGGTCACGTGCAAGCGTTGCGGGGTCGCAGGAGATGTAGACGATTTTTTTCGGGTTCGCTTTCGCTACGTCGTTTATAAGTTTCTCGTCACAGCCTTTTCTTGGCGGGTCGAGAAAAACGACGTCAAACTGTCCCCTATCCTGCAAATACTCAAACGCCGTTGCCGCATCGGCACAGAAAAATTCCGTATTTTTAAATCCGTTTAATTTTGCGTTCTCCCTCGCGTTCTGTACCGCCCTTTCGACAATCTCAAACCCGATGAGTTCGCCCGCATTCTTCGCCGCACAAAGTCCGACACTGCCGATTCCGCAATAAATGTCAAGCACTCTCTCGCCGCCCTTTAAGTCGGCATATTCCTCGGCGATTTTGTAAAGCCTCTCCGCCTGTGGAGAGTTGACCTGATAGAACGAATGAGGAGAAATTTTAAGCCTTACTCCGCACAGTTCGTCCTCAATCCTGTCTGCGCCCCAAAGTGTCGTGAATTCATCACCCAGAATGACGTTGGTCTGTTTCCTGTTGACGTTCACAACAACGCTCGCAAGGCCCTCAACGTTCTGCGTAAGCAGTTCGATGAGAGCCTCTTTTTTACTCAATTTCGGTGCATTGATAACGGCGCAAACCATAATCTGCCCCGTTTTGTGCGCGCGACGTATATAAATATGACGAAGTTCGCCCCTGTGGGTGATTTCATCATAAACCGTTATTCCGTTTTCTTTAATCCATTTTTCAAAACAGCGCAAGACGCCGTCAAACTCACGGCGTTGCAGTTTGCAGCCGTCGCTGCTGACAATTCTGTGCGTACGCTGGGCAAAAAATCCGATTTTGACCTCCTCGTTTTCCATTCGCACGGGATATTGCGCTTTGTTGCGGTAAAAATCAACGTTTTCACTCGGCACAATCGGAGAAATCCCCGTATCAATACCGCCGATTTTTCTTACAGCATCGTGTACTCTTTCCCATTTTATCCTACACTCTTCCTCATAGGAAATATGACGGAAAACACAACCGCCGCACTTTTCGGAAACAGCGCAATCACTCTCAACCCTCTTATCCGATGCACGCAAAATCTCCACACATTTACCGACGGCATAATTTTTCTTCGCCTTGATTATATGCGCAAGGACGGTTTCGCCCTCCACTGTATTGGGCACAAAAACAGCAAGGCCGCCGTGTCTTCCGACTCCGCAGCCCTCCGATGTCATACCCGTAATTTCCAATTCAACACGGTCATTTTTTGTAAGCATAGTGTTCACCTGTCACATATTTTCCGTCATAAACATTATCGCTGCCGTTGCCGCAAGGGATGCGGTCTGCGTGCGCAGAATACGCGGTCCTAACGAGCCGATGACAGCGCCCGAAGCGAGCGCAAAATCAACTTCGCTGCGCTCAAATCCGCCCTCGGGACCGATTATGACGGCAACACTCTGCCCTTTTTTAATATCCATCTCACGAATGGGCTTTCCGCCACCCTCGTAAAACATTATCACTGTGTCGGCGGTCATCGAGCCAATCGCCTGCCTGAAACTCTGCACCGCTTCAACCTGCGGTATCATTCCCCTGCCGCACTGCATCGCCGCTTCAAGCGCAATTTTATTCCAGCGTCTGACCTTGGTGTCGCACGCCTTGGCATCGGGCCTTGAAACGCAACGTTCGGTCAGTATCGGTACGATTTTTTTTGCGCCCAACTCAACCGCACGCTGTATGATTCCGTCCATCTTGTCGCTCTTTGGAAGCGCCTGATATATTGTTATATCAACGTCTGCCTCAGTTTCACTCGGCTTTTGCAAAATCACTTTAACGCTCACACTGTCGGGAGAAATATTGTCAACTTCGCACTCGTAATCCGTACCCAAGCCGTCGCAAACAGTCAATTTCTCGCCCGTTTTCATCCTCAGCGCCTTTGCTACGTGCTTTGAATCTTCGGGCGACAAAGTTATAATTTCACCGCCATTGTAATCAGCAAAAAATCTCGGCATCGTCTACCTCCCCGTTAAAATACACCTTCGCTTTGAAACTGACTCCCCTACTGAATTCCGCTTCAATATAGGCGGAGTTTTCATCGTCAAACGATTTTATATCCAGCACATCGCCAAGTTTTGCCTCCGACGTGTAAGCAATACGAAATGCCGTCGGATTTTTTATCTCCATAGATTCACTGACTAATTCAGCGTACTCTGAATTATTGACGTGACCATAAAAATCAAGCCTTGATTCGTCTATTTCAATTTTGTTAAGTGATTTTAGTTCACACTTCTCCCGAAGCCTTTTCGGTGCGGGATAACCATTTACCATTTCGGGAAACGGCGCACTCCACGCGTCAACAAACCCCTGCGAACTGATTAGTCTTCTCGTATTTACGTCAACACAAACCCACTGGCTGACCGCTTCAATAAGGCATTCGCCGTCGGCGGTGTCAATCGTATGATAGCGCAAAAGACCCGCGCGCCTTTCGGGCAGGGTCCAGGTCTTTGTGCTTAATTTTTCATTTATGGTGGGCATACGGTGCATCTTGCACGAAATTCTCGTAACGAAAAGCATCATTCCGAGTTCCATCAGCCTTTCAACCGACAGATTAACCGCGTGCAAGTGTTTATGGGCGCACTGCTGCATAACGTCGAGCATTCCTTTGAGGCTCATACGCCCGTCCTCGCCGACGTAATCCTCCGTTACAACAAGCGTATTTTCGTTGACAATGCGCTCATCCCCGCCCCAATCGGCAACTATGAAATTATCTGATCTCATCTGCGCCGAACCACTTTCTGAGTACTTCGGGAACGGTTACGCTGCCGTCTGCATTCTGGTAATTTTCAAGAATAGCAGCGGTTGTTCTGCCCAAAGCAACGCCCGAACCGTTGAGTGTGTGAACGAGTTTTGCCTTGTCGCGGGCATCTTTCTTGCAACGGATTGCCGCTCTGCGAGCCTGAAAGTCCTCAAAATTTGAACAGGAAGAAATCTCAACGTATCTGCCATAAGAGGGCATCCATACCTCGATATCATAGGTTTTTGCAGAGGAGAAGCCGAGGTCACCGGTGGAGAGGCAAACGACTCTGTACGGAAGTCCGAGAAGTTGGAGTACGCGCTCTGCATCATTTGTGAGTTTTTCAAGTTCGTCGTAAGAATTTTCGGGGGAAGCGAACTTAACCAGTTCAACCTTATTGAACTGGTGCTGGCGGATAAGACCCCTTGTATCACGTCCCGCACTGCCCGCCTCCGCTCTGAAACAAGCGGAATAAGCGCAGAAGCAGAGGGGGAGTTTATTTTCGTCAAGAATATCGTCACGGAACATATTTGTAACGGGCACTTCTGCGGTCGGAATGAGGAAATAGTCGTTTGTGGAGAGTTTGAAAGCATCCTCCTCAAACTTCGGCAACTGACCCGTACCGGTCATGGACGCTCTGTTTACCATAAAGGGCGGGAAAACTTCGGTGTAGCCGTTTTCGGTGTGTGTGTCAAGGAAGAAGTTCATAATCGCTCTTTCAAGTCTTGCGCCCTTATCCTTATAGAAAGTAAATCTTGCGCCCGTAACCTTTGCGGCGGTTTCGGGGTCAAGAATACCGAGATCAGCACCGATGTCCCAGTGTGCCTTCGGCTCAAAATCGAACTTTCTCGGCTCGCCGAATCTTCTGATTTCAACGTTTTCCGTGTCGTCCTTACCAACGGGAACGCTCTCGTTCGGAATATTCGGGAATCCGAGAATCAAATCCTTCTGCTTTGCTTCAAGAGCGGAGATTTCGGCATCGATGCCCTTGAGTTTCTCCTTAATTTCGTTCATCTTCGCCATAATCTCGCTGACGTCGCCGCCCTCTTTTTTGATTTGCGGAATCTTTTTGCTTGCAACGTTCTGCTCGTTCTTCATAGCGTCAGCCTGCGCGGAAAGTTCTCTGCGCTGAGCGTCAATAGCGATAATCTCATCAACCTGCGCATCCATATCCTTGTTGCGCTTTCTCATTGCCTCTTTTACCATTTCGGGATTGGTTCTGATTACTTTAATGTCTAACATTTTTATATCTCCTATCCAAATTTTAGTAATTATTGTAAATTTTTACAAATTGTGTTGGCTAACTCTTTCAAATCGTCCTTGCCGTAGAACTCAATTTCGATTGTGCCCTTTCCCCTGCCCTTGTTGACTTTTATTTTTCTGCCAAGTTCGGAGGAGAGTGCAAGTTCAACCTCATCGTAGAAAGAATCTCTGCGCTTGATTTTTGCCGTCTTTTCAGCGGCGGGTTTCTTCTGCGCCAATTTTTCAACGTCCCTTACGGACAAGCCCTTTTCAATAATTTCATTTGCAACCCTCTTGACTGTTTCAACGTCCTCAAATGCAAGGAGTGTGCGCGCATGACCGGCAGAAATTCTGCCATCACGAGCCATTTCACGCACCGATTCGGGCAAATTGAGCAAGCGCATTGAGTTTGCAATCGCCGAACGGGACTTACCAACTCGCTTTGCAACGGTTTCCTGAGTCAGTTCGTGCGTTTCCATAAGTGCCTTGTAGCCCTCCGCCTCTTCAATCGGGTTGAGGTCCTCTCTCTGCAAATTCTCTATGAGAGCAAGTTCCATAACCTGCTTGTCGGACAATTCCTTTATAATTACGGGCACTTCTGTCAAGCCCGCAAGCCTTGCTGCACGCCATCTTCTCTCACCCGCTACAATCTGATAGCCCGTTTCCGCAATCGGACGAACAACAATCGGTTGCAGAATGCCGTGTTCCGCGATTGATGAGGACAGTTCGCTGAGCGCTTCCTCGTCAAAATGCTTTCTCGGCTGATTTTTATTCGGTTCAATATCAAAAATCTTCAATTTTACCGCGCCCGCGCCGATCTGCTCCTCTACGGAATTATCCTCAAACAGCGCGCTGATGCCCTTGCCGAGCCCGCCTTTTTTCGCCGCCATAATATTCAATCCTTTCTTTATTTAGATTTTTTCGGCTTGATGCCGTTTTTCTTCAAAAATTCGTTTGCAAAATCTTCATAAGCCTCCGCGCCCTTGGAACGCTTGTCATAATAAATGACGGGCATACCGTGGCTCGGTGCTTCGGATAGTGTAACGTTTCTCGGAATCGTTGTAAAATACAACTTCTTCGGGAAAACTTTCTTGATTTCGCGCACGACCTGATTTGTAAGGTTGAGTCTGCCGTCAAACATCGTTATAAGCACGCCTTCAAATTCAAGTTGCGGATTATAAAGCCTTTTTACCTGACGGACGGTGTTCATAAGTTGAGCAAGTCCCTCGAGCGCATAATATTCGCACTGAATCGGCACAAGCAACGTATCCGACGCGTTTAGCGCGTTGAGCGTAATAATTCCCAACGAAGGCGGACAGTCAAGGAAAATAAAATCATAATCGTCAACAACGCTTGAAAGCGCCATTTTGAGTCTGTTTTCCCTCTTATCCATCATTACAATTTCAATTTCCGCACCCGCGAGATTGATGTTTGCGGGGAGAAGGTCAACATTCTCAAACTCCGTATGTATCAATGCTTCTGAGGCATTCGTGCCATTTACGAGCAGGTCGTAAGTCGAGTATTTGAGCGCGCGTTTGTTAACTCCGAGGCCGCTTGTTGAGTTACCCTGCGGGTCAATATCAACGAGCAGGACTTTCAGCCCCTTTGCGCCCACACAAGCCGCCAGATTGACCGCCGAAGTGGTCTTGCCTACGCCGCCTTTTTGATTTACAACAGATATTATCTTTGCCATTTCTCACCCTCCGTTTGCTTTTTGTGAGTAGTTTTCCATCTTTTATGCTATTGTATCACATTGTTTTGCATTTTTAAAGTGTTTCACGTGAAACTTCTCACATTTTGTCAAAAAAATTATTCAAAAATCAGCGTTTTTCCCTCTCTCACTGTTTTTTACATAAAAAGCAAGAACGGACAAAACCAATTAAGGTAATGTCCGCCCTTGCTTTGTGGATGGGAGTGTATATAAGTGGGTAAGGAATAGGCTATTTGTGGGTATTTGTGTTTTTGGGTATCTTCACAACGTATTCTATATAATCTTCCGTTTCTCTTCTCATACTGTCCGCCATTATACCCGCTTGGCGCATTACCTTTACCGCATTTGTAATTGTGTTCTGAAATATCCTCACGTCTTTGATTACGGGCATCGCCCGCCTTGCCGCGCTCTCGTTACGGCACCCCTCTAAGCATTGATTTATCAACGTTTCTGTGCCACTGACGTTCAGTTTTTGCTCCGCTACGTTCTTGACTACGTAAAGCATATCGCTCTCATTTTCAAGTTTTAAAAGCGCGCGTGCGTGTCGCTCCGTCAGCCGATGTTCAATTATTATTTCCTGCACGCTTTTGGGCAGAGTAAGTATCCGCAACTTGTTACAGAGTGTTGATTGTGCCATTCCGAGATAACAAGCCGCCTGCTCCTGAGTTATCGAATACTCTTTCAATAATCGATAAATTGCAACTGCTTCCTCAATAAAATTAAGGCTCTGACGTTGCATATTTTCAAGCAGCGAAACAACGGCGCAACCGCTGTCATTCGTTGATATTTCAACGCACGGCAGGCTTTTTAACCCCACCGATTCAGCCGCACGCAACCTCCTCTCCCCCGCTATCAGTTCGTAACCGCCGTCCTTTGCTTTCCGCACCGTCAACGGCTGAATTACGCCAACGTAGCGTATGCTTTCAGCGAGGCCCTGCAAATCTTTGTCGGAAAAGCATTTTCGCGGCTGGTTCGGGTTTGTTTTTATTTCCCCAATGGGTATCAGCATCACCCGACCAACCTGCTTGGGAGTTTTCGTCGCGGTTTCCATAACAAAAATCCTCCTTGTCTGCTTGTCCAAGGACATCTTAACACAGACAGGAGGTATTTTTTAGCGGGTTTTGTCGTCGTTCCCAAGAACTTTACCCTATTATATTCGGTTTTTCGCCATTATTTTAACGCCTTTTTAGCAATTTGTGCCGAAACTCTCGGATATTTTGGCGGAGTTTGCGAAATCTTTTTTATTACTACAAGACTTCTCTCACTCGAATCAGGCAAAGTAAACTGCTTGATATCGGTAATTTTGCCACCCAACAGCCTTATTGCGCCCTGCGCCTCATCAACTTCATCGTTGAGCGATGCTTTCATCGCAACAAAACTCCCCTGCTCCTTTACAAAAGGTATACAGTATTCCGAAAGGACGTTAAGCCTTGCAACCGCCCTTGCCGTCGCAAAATCAAATTTTTCACGGTATTTTGCGCTTTTTCCCGCTTCTTCGGCTCTCGCATGGAGTGTAACACCGTTCAAACCGAGCGTTTTTACAACTTCGTCAATAAAAGTAAGCCTTTTCTTCGTTCCGTCAAGCATTGTTATATGTATATCATCACGTGCAATCATAAGAGGAATTGACGGAAAACCTGCGCCACATCCGACGTCAATAATCTTTGCGCCCTGTGGCACGTCAACGTATTTAAGAAAAGTAAGGCTGTCAAGATAATGTTTTACGGCTATTTCTTCGGGTGCGGTAATCGCCGTCAGATTCATTTTCTCGTTCCATTCAAGCAGGAGTTCCGTATACTTGCAGAATTTCTCCGTTTGCGCCTCGGATATTGATATATCAAGGGTTTTCGCCCCTTCATAGAGGCTTGTAAGCAATTTTTCCATACTATTCTCCCCTCTTCGTTGCAAGATAAATGAGCAGAACCGAAATATCTGCGGGGCTTACACCGGATATTCTCGATGCCTGACCGACGTTTTCGGGACGAACTTTTGCAAGTTTCTCGATTGCTTCCATTCTCAGTCCCCTTATATCCTCGTAGCAAATATCTTTAGGCAGTTCCTTTACCTCAAGCCTTCTCATTTCTGCAATCTGCGAAAGTTGGCGTTTAATGTATCCCTCGTACTTGATTTCAATCTCAACCTGCTCAAAAATCTCCCATCTGAGTTCGGGGCGGTTCTTGTCGAACGCCGCCAGACATTCGTAATCAAGTTGCGGTCTGCGAAGTAAATCAACGAACCTTACACCCGTTGTAATTGGCGATGTTCCACGTGAAACAAGCACCTCGTTAACCGGCTCAGACGGTGATATAACAACGTTTTTCACTCTTTCAAGTTCTTTTTTTATCAGTTCTTGTTTCTCAAGATAACGCGCATATCTTTCCTCGCTGATAAGTCCTATTTCCTTGCCAATCGGTGTCAAACGCTTGTCAGCGTTATCCTGTCGGAGAATAAGTCGGTATTCCGCACGTGACGTCATCATTCGGTACGGGTCGCTGCAACCCTTTGTAACAAGGTCATCAATAAGAGTGCCGATATATGAACTTGCACGGTCAAGTACAAGCATATCTTTCCCAAGAACTTTGAACGCGGCATTTATGCCCGCAATAAGCCCTTGTGCCGCCGCTTCCTCGTATCCGCTTGAACCATTGAACTGTCCTGCGCCGAAAAGTCCCGCAAAATCGGTAAATTCAAGCGTTGCATTAAGACTAAGCGGGTCAATACAATCGTATTCGATAGCGTATGCGGTTCGCATAACCTCAACGTTTTCTAAACCGGGAATAGTTTTAAGCCAGCGCAACTGCACTTCTTCGGGTAGGGAAGAGGAGAGACCCTGCAAATACATTTCCTCGGTATCAAGTCCGCACGGCTCAATAAACACCTGATGGCGTTGTTTATCCGCAAAGCGAACGATTTTATCCTCAATACTCGGACAATACCTCGGGCCGACGCCTTCAATTTTGCCCGCATAAAGAGGGGAGCGGTGCAGGTTTTCAAGGATTACACGCTTTGTATCATCATTAGTATAGGTAATATGGCAAATCGCCTTGTTTTCGGGCACTTTTTCCGCATCGAAAGAGAAGGGGACTACACGCTCGTCGCCATGCTGCTCCTCAAGTTGAGAAAAATCAATACTGCGCTTATTTACACGCGCGGGCGTACCCGTCTTGAAACGTCTTATCGGTAAACCGAGCGCAAGAAGTGACTGAGTAAGGCGGGTTGCGGCAAACATTCCGTCGGGGCCGCTTTCAAAAGAACATTCACCGACGAAGATTTTACCGCCAAGATACGTTCCAGTAGCCAGAATTACACATTTTGCACCGTAAACCGCTTGCAAATGAGTGGTTACACGCCATTCATCGTCGGAAACACGTTCAAGTGCCGTAATTTCCGCCTGTTTAACCTGCAGATTCGGCTCAATCTCCAGAATTCTCTTCATATAGCGGCTATAATCCTTTCGGTCAATCTGCGCGCGCAACGAATGTACGGCGGGGCCTTTGCCAAGGTTAAGCATACGGCTTTGGATAAGAGTTGCATCCGCCGCTTTGCCCATTTCACCGCCAAGCGCATCAATCTCACGTACAAGGTGACCCTTTGAAGTGCCTCCGATTGAGGGATTGCAGGGGAGATTGCCTATCGCATCCATATTTATTGTAAAAATACAGGTTTTGCAGCCGAGCCTTGCGCTTGCAAGCGCCGCCTCAATTCCTGCGTGACCTGCGCCAATGACTATTACGTCGAAATTACCTGCGAAATATTCCATAAAATCCTCCAGAAAACGGAATGAAAATTTATTTGATAGGGTAGGGGAGAGTGTTTAATAAAACCAAAACCACAAGTGATGTTATATCACTTTCCTACACAGAAGTTTTCAAACACAGCGTCCGTAACTTCCGTTGTAATGCGCTCACCCGTAAGTTCCATAAGTGCTTCAAGCGCACAGTCAATGCTGATATTTACCGCATCAAACGTCATAAATGCACGCATCGCTTCCACGCCCTCCGTCACGCATTCAAGCGCACGGGCGCAACACGCTCGCTGACGTTCGTTGTTTATAATACCGCTTGAAGTGTCGTAATCAGCAAGTTCAAAAAGTTCTTCCGCTGCCTTTTCAAGCGCGGAGCAGTCCTCAGCCGTACCCGCCGACATATAGACAACGCGGCTGAATGCCGACTCAATCGTTGATGTATCAAGCCTTTGCTCTAAATCGGTTTTATTTACAACAGCAATACTCTTGCTGTTTTTTACAAGTTCAATAACTGTCATATCATCACTGTCGAGTTCCTTTGACGAATCAAAAACAGCGATAACAAGATCAGCGTTTTTCATTTTTTCCTGTGCGCGCGCAACACCGATTTTTTCAACCTCGTCGGCGGTTTCGTGAATACCCGCTGTATCGGCAAGTCGTAGAATTAATTTTCCAAGGCGCACGTTTTCCTCAACAATGTCCCTCGTGGTGCCCGCAACAGATGTGACGATAGACCTCTCTGTGCGCGCAAGCAGATTCATAAGGGTTGATTTTCCCACGTTGGGTTTGCCGATGATTGCAGTACTTATTCCCGTACAGAGAATTTTGCCCGCATCAAAACTGCGCAGTAATTCGGTAAGTTTTCCCTGCGCGAAGCACAGTTTTTCAATTATCATTTCATCCGTAAGTTCGGGTAAATCGTCGTCGGGATAATCGCTCCACACACCCATGTGGGCGGAAAGGTCAACCAAAGGCTGTTTAATCTGTGCAATTCTGCGGGAAATTGCACCATCCTTTGCCGCCGCCGCTCCTTTTGCCGCCTGCTCACCCTGAGCGCAAACAATATCCATAACCGCCTGCGCCTGAGTCAGATCGAGTTTGCCGTTAAGAAACGCTCGTTTTGTAAATTCACCCGGTGCCGCCGCCTGTGCGCCAAAGGCAATAACACTGCGCAAAACACGATTAAGCACGTATATGCCGCCGTGACAGGACAGTTCAATCACGTCCTCGCCGGTGTAACTTTTCGGCGCACGATAAATGAGGGCGAGCGCCTCGTCTATCAAGGTTTCACCATCGTACACACCGCCGTATTTCATTGTATAACCCTTGGCATCGGAGAGGGGAGAGGAGTCCTTCGATCTAAAAACCTTGTCCGCAATTTCAAAAGCGTTCGGCCCCGAAATTCTTATTATTCCTATTCCACCCGCCGCCGCAGGAGTTGCGATTGCCGCGATTGTTTTGCCGTCAGTAAAAGACATATTTTCACCACCGATTGAATTAAAGATTATAAATAAAATCTGATATGTTTGTAAAATTTAAAGTCTGATAAAACCAACTTAAACTATTCGGCTCCCTCTGACGAGGGGGCTGTCTGCAAAGCAGACTGGGGGAGAGATTGTTTTACAATCAAATCTATATATTCACACACGCCGTAAAAATTGTCTGTTATTTCTGTATTGCAGATGCGAAGAATTTTCAGATTCATTCTTTCAAGGTCGTTTGTGCGAAATTTATCCTTTTCTGTCTTTTCCTCCGTGTAATGACCGCCACCATCAATCTCGATAACCAGTGCGGCTTTTGCACAGTAAAAATCAACTATATAATTACCGATTGATTTCTGCCTTTGGAATCTTATTGGATAAGCATTCAGAAATTCATACCACAATTTACGCTCCCAAGGCGTCATATTTTTTCTTAATGTTTTTGCAAGAGGGATGTTTGATTTGTTATATTCTTTCATTTTATATCCTTTTCTCTCCCTCCGTCACGGCTTTGCCGTGCCACCTCCCTCGTCAGAGGGAGGCTTATTTATTGTTCATTTTTATTTTTTTGAATTAAAATGTATTTACATATTGAATTTTTAAAACTGACAACAAACAGAAAAACTTATATAATATTTTCAAATTACTCTCATCTATTCGGCTCCCTCTGACGAGGGGGCTGTCTGCGAAGCAGACTGGGGGAGAGATTGTTTTACAATCAAATCTATTCGGCTTCCTCTGACGAGGGGGCTTGTTTGCTGTTCGGTTTTTGTGGGGATGCTAAAAAAGTACATACACTATTACTATATATCATTTTTGTCGCAAAATCAAGAAAAGAGCCACTTCAAAACGATAAACATTTTGAAATGGCTCGTTAATTTTATTAATCGTTGCTTTCAATCTTGCCGTAGAGGAAAGCACCCTTCAAATCACTTCTGGGCTCTCTGGGCTCAGCGGGTTCGGACTTTTCAACAACGTCGTACTTCTTATCCCTCGGGGGATAGCGATGCCCGTCCTTTTTGTTGTAACCGCCACGGTTGCCGTACTTTCCGCCTCTGCCGCCCTTGTTGTAACGGTCGCCCGACGGCTTGAAACCGTCCTCAAGACTGATTACAACCTTACGGTCAGCACCCTCACCGATTGAACTTGACTTCGCACCTCTGATGCCCTGAACAGTGGTGTGAATAATTCTTCTCTCGTAGGGGTTCATCGGCTCAAGAGTAACACTCTTTCCTGTTTTAACAACCTGGAAAGCAAGTTTTCTTGCAAGACCCGAAAGAGATTTCTCTCTCTTTTCACGGTAGTCACCAACGTCGAGAGAAACTCGGCAGTAATCCTCGGCGCCCTTGTTTGCAACAAGACCCGTGAGATACTGGAGAGCATCCAAAGTGTCGCCGTGACGACCGATAAGCAAGGAATTATCCTCACATTCAACTTTAATATTGAGTCCGTCTTCGCTCTCCTCCGGTGTGAGATTAACGTTTTCCGCACCCATTGCAACAAGAACGTTTTTAAGGAAATCAACAGCGGATTCGCTTGACTGTTCCTCATACCAAACTCTTACGCGGGCAGGTGAACCGCCGAAAAGACCGAGCACCTTTTTGGAAGGAAGTTCGAGAACGTCCTTTTTAACATCTTTATTTTCATCGGCGTTGAGTTCCTTGAGTGCGTTTTCAAACGCCTCCTCAATTGTTGCACCCTCGCCAAAAGCCTCGTGTATCAACATTTTATCCTCCATAATTACAAGGAAAATTTACTTTTTACAGCGTCTTCCTTAGCGCGCCTTTCAATTGTTTCGTCAACCATAAGCTGAGCCGCAATTCTTCCGGGGCCGTAGAATTTATTGATTAACAACTGCTGAATAAGCATAATAAGTGAACTTGAAATCCAGTAAATACCCATACCTGCGGGGAACGAGAAACAGAGCACGAGTGAGAAGATTGACATACCGTAGAGCATACAACCCATCTGGTTAGCGCCGCCCTGTCCGTTTGCCTTCTGCTGTCTGATAGAAACGTAAGAAACAGCGATCTGGAGCAAACAAGCGATAATCGGAATGAGCCAGATAAGGCTCGGTTTGCTGATTTCGGGAGAAGACGAAATATCAAGGAAGAAAAATTTACTGTTAAAACCGGTGATCTGTTCAGCAACCTCGGGTGTTGCACCCGCTGAAACAAGTGACTCTACACTTTCACCGAAGAGTTTAAGTTGGAAACCGCTCTTTGCTACGTCAATTTCCGGAATTTTCTCCGCGATAGCCTTGATTGTATCAGTACTGATACCAAGAATATAAGTAATCGGTTTGTAGATAACCTCAATAAGAGGGAAGATGAGTAAAAGTTGAACCATTGAAGGCAGACAACCGGAAAGAGAAGTCGGATTGTAATTCTCTTTCTGATAGAGTTTCTGCATCTCTTCATTCATTTTCACTCTGTTTGTTGCATACTTTTCCTGAATTCTCTTAATTTTCGGCTGAATTCGTGCCATTTTAGCGGATGACTTCTGCTGTTTAATAGAAAACGGCAACATAATAAGTCTGAAAAGTAAGGTGAAAAGGAAAATTGAAACAACGTAGTTGCCCGTCCAATCATAGAAAAGACCCATGATTAAGGCAAAAGGTTTTGTAATAAGTTCCATTTAATTCTCCAAATCCCGCTTGTCCTCTTCTTTTTCGGGGACGGGGTCGTACCCACCCCTGAAACAAGGATTGCAGCGTAATAATCTTTTTAAAGCAAGCCAGCCGCCCTTGAGAGCGCCGTGGCTCTGAATTGCCTCAACCGCATATTGCGAACAGGTCGGGGTGAACCTGCAAACTGCGGGCGTGTACGGTGAAATTCTCTTCTGATAAAAACGGATCATAGCCAGCATTAATCTTTTAATCATAAAATCATCGCCTTAAATACAAATAAAAAAACTCCGTTTAAATCCAATTCTTAATTCTGATTTTCCCCAATTAATCCTGCTTTTTTCAAATGTTGCCTCATAACAACCTCAACGTCCGTGCTTTTCATTGAGGCCGTTTTTCCTCTGGCAACAAAAACGATACTACAGCCTTTCGCCGTTATTTCATTACTTATAGCACGGTATGCTGCGCGAATCACCCTGCGTGAGCGATTTCTTTTTACGGCGTTTCCGATCTTCTTGCTTGTGGTAATACCCAAGCGACAATTCTCTAAGCGACAATTTCCCGCGCGGTTTTTAAATACATAAGTAACCAGCGCAGGATTAACAAACGATACTCCCTTTGAGTAAACTCGTCTAAAGTCACTATTTTTTTTGAGCGTTTCAACTCTTTCCATTTAAGAACCGTCCATCATTTTTGAAGTTAAGCCAAAACGGAAAACGAAATTAGTAAGAAAGTCTCTTTCTTCCCTTTGCTCTACGTCTTGCAAGAACGTTTCTGCCGGAACGTGTGGACATTCTCTTGCGGAATCCGTGCTCCTTCTTTCTGTGGCGCTTCTTGGGCTGATAAGTTCTGAACATTCTTATTCCCTCCTCCCAAACATAATACTTGCATTATGGGATTATACTTCAAAATATTCAAGTTTGTCAACAAAAATTTTGTTCTTTTGGGATTGTTTTTTTTATTTATCTATATATGGTGTTAAATTTTGATTTTCTAAGCATATATTGACGTTCAAAAATCATCATCTTCGACGGGGATGTTGATTTTTGAGTTTTTTTGAATACCCGCAGGATTTTTACGGAAGGGGAAGTCCTACAATATGATTTAATTTTTTTCATTTATTACGGGGCGTCGAGGACGCCGCCACATACGAAAAATTTTTAATTTTTTGTGTTCATTTTACACCTTATTTTTGTAAAAAATTGGAAAATTTCCGTTTGTCAAGAAAAAAATTTTGATTTTTATAAAATTATTTTTCCTCAAAGTTAACCGTTTAAGGTTGCCAAAACACTGTTTTAGGCCTATAAGTGTAGGGATATTTACGGCCGTAAAAATGTCCTCTAAAAGCCTTATATTTAATAAATATTAAATTTAGGTAAAAAACATTAATAAAAATCATTGAAAAGAGGAAAAATTTATGTTAGAATTAAACGGAATATCGAATAGTGTTAATTTGGGTAAAACTGACGATAGTGAATTTTCTTTTTTCTCTCAGTCCGAAGAAAATTCCACATCTTCTTTCTCCAAATCATCGACGTACAACAAGGAGGAAAATATGGATTCTTTTAAAGCATTATGGCAACTTGTCCAGAATTATTTACAGGACCACATGAACGAAGTTGCTTACAGTTGTTGGATTGTGCCGCTTGAGCCAATCTGCCTTACCGCAGGAGAGGCAACGCTCTTTGTAAAGCACAGTTTCCAAAAAAATCTTATTCAGGAAAAATACGGCAATCTTATCAAAGAGGCTTTTGAAAACGTTTGCGGTTTTTCCGTTGAACTTCAGATTATTTCAGGCGAAGATACTGACTCCGATTTACTTATTGAGGACAGAATCAACCTGAAAAGAGCGGACGGCAATTTAAAATGTAAGACTCACTATGATTACACTTTTGACACTTTCATAGTCGGCCCCACCAACAGATATGCTCACGCTACGGCGCAGGCGGTTGCGGACAAGCCGGGTGATTCTTACAACCCTCTTTTTATATACGGTAATTCGGGTCTTGGTAAAACTCACTTACTTAACGCAATTTGTTACAGAATTCAAGAGAAAGATCCCGGTGCGGTAATTGTACTTGTTTCTGCTGAGGATTTCACAACGGAATTTTTGCACCATCTTAAAAACAACACTGTAAACATCTTCCAGGATAAATACAGAAAAGCGGACGTATTACTTGTTGACGACGTGCATTTCCTCATTGGTAAGGAACAGACACAGGAAGCATTCTTCCACATTTTCAACGCACTCCATGCCGAGAAAAAACAGATGGTATTCACATCTGACCGCGCGCCGAAAGAAATTCCAAAAATTGAAGAAAGACTTCTTTCACGTTTTGAGTGGGGACTTCTTGCAGACATTCAGGCTCCCGAATTTGAAACGAGAATTGCTATCATCAAGCGTAAAGCGGAGTTACTGGGATTTGAAATGCCCGATCACGTTGTTGAATTCATCGCTGAAAAAATCAAGAAAAATATCCGTCAACTTGAAAGCACTGTAAGAAAAATCAACGCTTACAGACTGCTTGACAATATTCAGCCATCAATTCATGTTGCTCAGAATGCGGTCAAGGATATTATTACCGACAATAAACCCGTCGGAGTTACAATCGAAAATATTATTACCGAGGTTTCGAGAACAACCGGTGTTCCCGAGGATAAAATCCGCTCAAAAGACAAGACCGCAAAAGTTTCTTTCGCACGTCAACTTGCAATGTACATAATCCGTGAGATGACGGGTATTTCGATGAAAGAAATCGGCGCACAGTTCGGCGGCAGAGATTATTCAACAACAATCTACGCTATCAATCAGATTAAAAATCAACTTTCAACCGATTCCAATCTCCAGAAAACAATCGAGATGATAACCAAAAACGTGAAAGAAAGTTAGAAAATTCTTTCAACATTCCCGTTGAATACATTGAAAAACAATCTTACTTTTAACAGTTTCAACTGTAAAGAACGTTGATAAGTAATGATGGAAAAATTTCTCAATATTTGCTGAAATTTATTCGTTTTCATATTCAACACCTGATTTTTTAGGACAAGGCTTGATTGTACAAGCCATTTTGAATCTTTCAACATATTCAACGCCCCTTATTATTACTACTATTAAATTAATCTTTTCTTTCTTTCTTTTTATAAAGATAGAGGAAAATATAAGAAAGGTGGGTCCGGTAGATTTTTTCTACCCACGCTTATGAAAATTGTTTGTAACACAGAATTATTATCAACCGCTTGCCAGAACGTTCAACGCGCAATTTCGGGCAAGACTTCAATTCCCGCGCTGGAGGGTATTTTATTCTCCGCAAAGGGAGATAAGGTAAGACTTACGGGTTTTGATCTTGATATGGGTATTATTACCGAAGTTGACGCTAAGGTTGAAAAGGATGGAGAAATCATTATCAACGCAAAACTTCTCTGCGACATTCTCAGAAGACTTCCCGAGGAGAAAGTAACGATTGAAACCGATGAGAGAATGATTGTTGATATTGAGTGCGGACAAAGTAATTTTTCAATAATTGGAATCAAGTCCGACGAATATCCCGACGTTCCAAATATCAGAATGAATAATCCGATTGAGATTTCTCAGAACGTCATTAAAAATATGATAAGACAGACAATTTTCTCGGTTGATTCAACGGAAAACAAACCCATTTACAAGGGTATCTGTTTTGATATCAAAGAGGGTGAAATAAAACTTGTTTCAACCGACGGTTACAGGCTCTCAATAAGAAAAGAGAAGATAAGTTATAACGAAAATGAACTTACTTTCGTTGTGCCGGCAAAGACACTTTCCGAAGTTAGCAAACTTGTTTCTGATAAGGAAGAACCCGTCAGAATTTATATTGAGAAAAGGCACATTGTCTTTGAAACGGAAAATTACAGGATTATTTCAAGACTTCTCGAAGGAGAATTCCTTGATTATGAAAAAGTTGTAAGAATGGACGGCAAAATCAAAGCGAAAGTAAATCGCCGAGTTTTTGCTGAAAGTGTAGAAAGAACCTCAATTGTAACAAACGAGAAAATCAGGGTTGCTCTGCGTTGTGTTTTCAATGAAAACAGCGTAAAAATTTCCTGCAATACAAGCATAGGTAAGGCGATGGATAAATTCTTTGCTGACATCACGGGCGAGAGAATTGAAATCGGATTCAGCAATCGTTACCTTCTCGACGCACTTCATAATATTGAAGATGATGAAATTATGCTTTCAATGTCGGGTGCAAATTTACCGATGATTATTACTCCTATGCAGGGCGACAGTTACTGCTATCTTATCTTACCTGTGAGGTTGAAGAATGAGTAAAGTATATATCACAACGGAATTTATAAAACTTGAAAATCTCCTCAAAATTACAGGGAGTATGACAACGGGTGGACAGGCGAAACTTGTAATCAAAGAGGGGCTTGTAAGACACAACGGCGAAATCTGTACCGAGAGAGGACGAAAAGTGCGCCCCGGCGATACGGTGGAATTCGACGGAGAAATCTTTGAGGTTAAAGATGAAAATAACTGAATTTTCAGCATCGTCACTTCGGAATTTAAAAGATTTTAAATTGACCGCCGATGAAAACGTAAACGTGATTTTCGGAGAAAACGCACAAGGTAAAACCAATATTCTTGAGGGAATGTGGCTTTTTAGCGGTATGCGCAGTTTCCGTGGCGCGAAAGATAAAGAAATAATAAATTTTGACAGTAGTTCGATGAGTTTGCAGGTCAATTTTTTTGCGGGAATGCGTGAACATTCGGCAAGAATTTTTGTTGAAGAAAAAAAACACCTTACTCTCAACGGAATAAAAGAAAATAATTTCAAAAAAATCTCTGAATTTTTTAAGATTATAATTTTCTCTCCCGTACATCTTTCGCTTATCAAAGACGGGCCCGTTGTGAGAAGAAATTTTATTGACGACGCTCTGTGTCAACTCAAAGCGGGGTACAGGGTACTTGTCACCGAGTACACAAAAGCGCTTACACAGAGAAATGCTCTGCTTAAAGATGCAAGGCATAATTCTTCCCTCATTATGCTGCTTGAAATTTGGGAAGAAAGGCTTTGTTACGTCGGGGCAAGGATTGTCGTTCAGAGGAAAAAATATATCGAACAGTTAATGCCCTACTTAAAAGAAATATTCAACGATTTGTCGTCGGGCAGGGAAGAAATTTCTCTGCGCTACTGCCAGAATGAGTGCGGTGAGGGCGACGATATATCGGACATTCAGGAAAAAATGCTCGTCGCTATGCGGAAAATGAGGCACGAAGATTTTATTTCTCTTTCAACCTGTGTCGGACCGCACAGAGATGACCTTATAATTGAAATCAATGGTAAATCCGCGCGTTCATTTGGCTCTCAGGGTCAACAGCGTTCGTGTGCGCTTGCTCTGAAACTTGCTGAGGCGCGTCTGCTTGAAAAAATTACAGGGGAATCACCCGTAATTCTGCTTGATGACGTGATGAGTGAACTTGATGCGGGACGCCAGAGATATATATTCAACAATATTGAAAAAAATCAAGTGTTCATAACTTGTTGTGAACCGCCGACTTTGCTGAAAGACGGCAACTGCAAAATTTTTGAAGTGCGGAACGGAGAGATTTTCTGATGTATTTGCATCTTGGACAGGATACCGTCGTTTCCGACGGGGATATATTGGGAATTTTTGACCTTGATACTTCAACCGTTTCCAAGGTGACAAGGGATTATCTGACCGCGGCGGAAAAAGAGGGTCGCGTTGTCAACGTTTCTTTTGAACTTCCAAAAAGTTTTGTTGTCTGCGCCGACAAAAAAGACGGGAAAGCAAAAGTTTATATTTCTCCCATTTCTTCCTCAACTCTCAAAAAGAGAATGAAAAATCTGAGTTTTTGAAAATTGATATATAGAATTTGTAAAACAGAAATGAAGTGAAATTTTTAAACAAAAGAAATATCAAAATAATTTTTTGATGATTTTTATTTGGACTTAAATATTTTAAATTTTTAAAAAATCAAATCTTAACAGAAAAATAATATCCTCCCGTCTTTTTGCTTTGCAAAAATCCACCCTCCTTTAGGCAAGGAGGGCCTGATACCAAGACGGTAATTTGAGAAAAAATTTTATGATTACAAAAATGTCTTAATTATAAAAATAAATTTTTTTAGTGATTGTAAAGCAAGAAAATATAAATCGGCGGCAAAAATATCGCTCATTAACCGCCTATATATAGATTTTAAATTCAGTTCATAAATTTTAAATTTGTGCTTGTAGATTTTTTGTGATTGCAAATTTTTTATAATTCTTTATTTCTTAAATTTTTCCGGCTTTGAATTACACATCAGCCTCCCTTGCCTAAAGGGAGGGGGACCAACCGACAGGTTGGTGGTGGGATAGTAAATTTTGCAAAATAAAAAATTCAGATTTACAACTTAAAAATAATTAACCATTGAAGAAAAATGGTTGATTTTGAATTTAATATTTCAAAGTCAAAAAAATTTAAATTTAACCTGAAAGAATAACAATTACATTTTTTTAAAATTAAAAATAACAAATGAACTAAAATTGTAAAAAATGGAGTGGTAAAAACGCAGCGCAAACATAATAAAGGTCTGACAAATCTTGCAAAAACATTGCGGAAAAATCAGACAAAGGAAGAAAAAAGACTTTGGTATGATTTTCTTTCAAAACATTCTTTGCGTTTTTTAAGACAGAAGGTAATAGATAATTACATTGTTGATTTTTATTGCCACGAAATAAGATTGATTATTGAAATTGATGGTTCTCAACATTATGAAGAAAAAGGTTTATTAAAAGATAAAGTCAGGACGGAAAAGTTAGAGGATCGTGACCTGACAGTAATCAGAATTTCCAATAAAGAAATCAATGATAATTTTGACGGTGTTTGTGAATACATTGATTGGTTTATAAAAAACGTCAGAATTTAAATAGATAAATATATAATTTTATTCAGTCAAAAAACAAAAACAATGGAGGTTTTTGCTTTGGATAATTTGAAGAACAATACCGAAAATGAACTCATCAACACTGCTGTCAGTGAAGTGTATGATGAAAATGCGATTCAGGTACTTGAAGGTCTTGAGGCTGTTCGTAAAAGGCCGGGTATGTACATCGGCTCAACAGGCTCAAGGGGTTTGCATCACCTTGTTTACGAGATTGTCGACAACTCGATTGACGAGGCACTTGCAGGCTACTGTACCGACATCAACGTTGAAATTTTACCTGATAACGTAATCTCCGTACGTGATAACGGACGTGGTATTCCCGTTGGTATCAATGAAAAAATGGGTCTTCCGTCTGTTACGGTTGTTCTCACTGTTCTGCACGCAGGCGGTAAGTTCGGCGGAAGCGGTTACAAAGTTTCAGGCGGACTTCACGGCGTAGGTTCCTCCGTTGTTAATGCTCTTTCGGAGTGGTTTGAGGTTGAGGTTTCACAGAATGGCCACGTTCATTATCAGCGTTTTGAAAAGGGCGGTACACCTGTTTGTGACCTTAAAGTAATCGGCGATACGGACGAAACGGGAACTCTCATCAAATTCAAAGCGGACCCGATCATCTTCAACGAAACCACAGAATACGACTTTGAAGTTCTTGAAAGACGACTCAGGGAGCAGGCATTCCTCAACGCAGGTCTCAGAATCACTCTCACTGACAAGAGGGACCCCGAAAATATCGTTGAGCAGGAATATTGCTACGAGGGCGGTATCAGAAGTTTCGTTGAGTACATAAACGAGAGCAGGGGACTTACTCCTCTGAGCGACGATACAATTTATCTTTCAACTGTTTCGGGCGACAGAAGCGCAGAAGTTGCCCTTATGTATAACGACAGTTACAATGAGATTATTCTCAGTTTTGCAAACAACATTCACACAATCGACGGCGGTACTCACGAAACGGGATTTAAAAACGCACTGACAAGAGTTTTTAACGAGTACGGCAAAAAATACAATATCTTAAAGGATTCCGACAAGAAACTCACGGGTGACGACGTGCGTGAGGGTCTGTGTGCGGTAATCAGCGTCAAACTCACTGACGCTCAGTTTGAGGGACAGACAAAGGGTAAACTCGGAAATACCGACATCACTCAACTTGTGGGTTCATTGGTTTATGACAAGTTGATGACGTATTTTGAAGAAAATCCCACTGTAATAAAGACGATTTTCTCCAAGGCGCTTGAAGCGGCAAGGGCAAGAGAAGCGGCAAGAAAAGCGCGCGACCTTGCAAGACGTAAGAGTGTGCTTGAAAGCAACTCACTGCCCGGCAAACTTGCCGACTGTACCGAAAGGGATGCAACTCTCACGGAACTTTACATCGTAGAGGGTGACTCAGCGGGCGGTTCTGCAAAAGAGGGACGTGACAGACGTTATCAGGCAATTCTTCCTCTCTGGGGTAAGATGCTCAACGTTGAAAAAGCACGACTTGACAAAGTTTACGGAAACGAAAAACTTATGCCGGTTGTAATCGCACTCGGTACGGGTATCGGTGAAGATTTTGATATTTCAAAACTTCGTTACGGCAAGATTGTAATTATGGCCGATGCCGACGTTGACGGTGCGCATATCAGAACACTTCTGCTCACTTTCTTCTATCGCTATATGAGGCCGCTTGTTGAGGAAGGACATATCTACATTGCTCAGCCGCCCCTCTTCAAAGTTTCAAAGGGTAAGAAACATCTTTATGCTTTCTCCGAGGAGGAGAGGGACAGATGCATCGAGGAACTCGGCGGTACGTGCGCCGTTCAGCGATACAAAGGTCTTGGTGAGATGAACTCCGAGCAACTCTGGGAAACAACTATGGACCCCGAAAACAGAACGATGCTCAGGGTAAGAGTTGAGGACGCGATGAGAGCGGACGAAACTTTCACAATTCTTATGGGTGACAAGGTTGAACCCAGACGAGAGTTTATCGAGAAAAATGCAAAATACGTCAACAACCTTGACGTATAAAAGGGGTAACGGATGTTTAACGAGGACAGAAGCAGTATCACACTGCGTTACGGCATAATCAAAGGTTTCGTTTCGATTTTTATGCACGTTGTTGCCGATAAACGTTTTCTCCGCAAGGACAGAAAGATTGCACAGATAGGAATTTTCGGATTTATGGCGGTTGTCACGTTTCTCGGATTTTTCTATTTCGGAGAAAACTGGATGAAAACAATTATGATTTGTCTTTCGGGCGTGTCGCTTTTGCTGTGTGCGCTTTTTGTGGTTATTTATATCAAAAAGAAAGACAGTTACCTCTTTGCCGATGACCATATTGTTGACGTCACAATAACAAAGGACGGGATAAACGCGGTTGTCAACGGAGAGGAAAGAAGCATAAAACTTGACGGAACGGTAAATTTTACAATTTTTGAAGATTTTTACATATTCAAGGACGGATACGGCGGATTCTTTATTCCGTTCAGTGAACTCGATCCCAATGAAAAAACAACGCTCGATTTGTGGTTTGCAACGGGCGCTGTGTACGAACAAGGTAAATTAAAAGGCAAGACGAGAGTACCTAAACTGAAATATTAAAAGGTGATTGAAATGGATTTTGAAAAAAATCAGGTTGTTGATGTTGAAATCAGCGATGAAATGCGAAAATCGTTTATTGACTACTCAATGTCGGTTATCGTTGCCAGAGCACTTCCGGATGTAAGGGACGGACTTAAACCCGTTCACAGAAGAATTCTCTATACAATGTACGAAAACTCACTTCACCCCGAGGGCCCGTACAGAAAGTGTGCGGATACGGTAGGTTCCGTACTTGGTAGATACCACCCCCACGGTGACGCTTCCGTTTACGATGCGCTCGTAAGAATGGCGCAGAATTTCTCAATGCGCTATATGCTCGTTGACGGTCAGGGTAACTTCGGTAGTGTGGACGGTGACCCGCCCGCTGCTTACCGTTATACCGAGGCTAAAATGAGCAAAATTTCGGTTAAGATGATGACCGATATTGATAAGGAAACGGTTGATTTTGTTACTAACTACGACGACCGTCTTAAAGAGCCGAGCGTTCTGCCGTCAAGATATCCCAATCTGCTTGTAAACGGCTCAACGGGTATTGCCGTTGGTATGGCGACTAATATTCCGCCCCACAATATGCGTGAGGTTATCAACGGAATGTGCTGTCTTATTGACAACCCCGAGGCTGAACTTGACGAACTTATGGAGCATATCAAGGGCCCCGATTTCCCCACCGCAGGTATGATTATGGGTTACAAGGGAATCCGTGCCGCTTATGCAACCGGCAGGGGCAAAATCACTGTTCGTGCAAAGGCTGAAATTCAGGAAAACGGCAACCGTAACTCAATTATCGTTACCGAACTTCCGTATCAGGTAAATAAGGCGCGACTTATTGAGAGTATTGCCGACCTTGTAAAAGATAAGAGAATTGAGGGTATTGCCGACATCAACGACTACTCCTCAAAGCAGGGAATGAAAATCCAGATTGACCTGAAGCGTGATGCAAATCCGCAGGTTGTGCTCAATCAACTTTATTCCTACACTCAACTTCAGGTTACTTTCGGCGTAATTCAACTTGTCCTTGTTGACGGTCAGCCGAAAATCCTCTCACTTAAAGAGATGCTCCGATGCTACATCAGGCATCAGTGTGAGATTATCGTAAGACGTACGAATTACGATTTGAAAAAGGCGAGAGAAAAGGCTCATATTTTGGAGGGTTTTGTAATCGCTCTTGACTTCATTGATGAAGTTATTGCAATCTTGCGTGCTTCCAAGAATATTCCCGAAGGTAAAGCGGCTCTTATGGAGCGCTTCGGACTTGATGATATTCAGGCGAGCGAAATTGTAAAAATGCGACTCGGTCAACTTACGGGTATGGAGAGAATTAAGATTGAGGAAGAATTGGCGGCTCTCAAAGAGAAAATCCGTGAATTCGTTGAGATTCTTGCCGATGAGAACAAAGTTCTTGCAATCGTAAAGACAGAGGCACTTGAAATCTCCGAAAAATTCGGCGATGACCGCCGCACAGAAATTCTTCCCGTCAGCGGTGAAGTTGATATTGAAGACCTCATTCCGCAGGAGGAATGTGTGCTCACACTTACAACCCTCGGCTACATCAAGCGCCAGCCCGTTGAGGCTTACCACTTGCAGCGCCGTGGCGGTAAGGGTGTAAAGGGTATGACCCGCCGCGAAGAAGATATTGCGGAAACAATGTTTACCTGCAATACTCATAACTATATTATGTTCTTTACCAATTTCGGTAAGGTTTACAAACTCAAGTGTTACGAAGTGCCCGAGGGCAGCCGTACCTCAAAGGGTATGAATATCGTAAACCTTCTCCCGCTTGCGCAGGATGAAAAGGTTACTTCAATGATTCGTTTGCCCGACTTTGACGACGATTCCTATTTGTGTATGGTCACAAGACAGGGCGTTATCAAGAGGACGAAACTTTCCCTCTACGGCAACGTTCGTAAGGGCGGTATTATCGCAATTTCTCTTGACGAGGGCGATGAACTTGCCTGGGCACAGATTACCGATGGCGAGAGCGATTTGCTTGTTGCTACCCGCAAAGGTATGTGCATAAGATTTAATGAAAACGATGCGCGCTCAATCGGCAGAACGGCGCGTGGCGTTCGTGCAATTCAACTTGGCGCAAACGATGAGGTTGTCGGAATGGCAGTTCTCAGCGGTGAGGGTACAATTCTTACCGTCAGTGAAACCGGTTACGGCAGACGTAGCCAGATGGACGATTTCCGCGTTCAGTCAAGAGGCGGTAAGGGTGTAATCAACTACCGTGTCGGTGAATATGGTGAAGTTGCCGCAGTTCGTCTTGTTCGCGATGACGAGGAGATTATTCTCATCTCGTCCGACGGTATCATCATTCGTGTTCACGCAAATGAAATCAGTACTTTTGCCCGTCCCGCAAAGGGCGTGCGCGTAATGCGTCTTGATGAGGGACAGAAACTTGTAACCCTCACAACAACCGCCGCTTCCACTGAGGAAGATGAGGGTGAAACGACAGATTCGGCAGAAAACGCCGAAACCACTGAAACAACCGAAACAACCGCATCCACAACCGAAGAATAATCTTTAAGGAGTTGTTATTATGGGACTTATTAAAGCAGGTATAGGTGCAATCGGTGGCGTGCTTGCAGACCAGTGGAAGGAGTTTTTCTACTGTGACGCGCTCCCCGTTGACGTGCTTATGAGAAAAGGACAAAAGCGTACATCGGGTCGTTCATCCAACACAAAGGGTGAGGACAATATCATTTCAAATGGCTCAGGTATTGCGGTTGCTGACGGTCAGTGTATGATTATCGTCGAGCAGGGCAAGATTGTTGAATTTTGCGCTGAACCCGGTGAGTTTACTTATGACACTTCCACAGAGCCGTCACTTTTCTCAGGCAAACTCGGCGAGAGTATCAAAAACACTTTCAAAACTATCGGCAAGCGTTTTGCTTATGGTGGCGACACAGGCAAGGACCAGAGAGTTTATTACTTCAACACAAAGGAAATTCTGGGCAACAAATTCGGCACACCGAGTCCGATTATGTTCCGTGTTGTAAACAGAGATATCAATATGTCAAAGACCGTTAAGGTAAGATGTAACGGTACTTATACATACCTTATCACTGACCCGCTTCTTTTTTACACAAGGCTCTGCGGTAACGTTGAGTATGAATACAGAAGAGAAGAGATTGACGAGCAACTCAAAGCAGAGTTTATTGATGCTCTCCAGCCTGCACTCGGCTCAATGTCCGCACTCGGACTTCATCCGGCTGATTTACCCGCAAAAGCAACTGAACTCAAAGCGGCAATGAACGAAGCGCTCAAAGTTGACTGGGCAGAAAACAGGGGACTGAGCGTT
>JAFYOI010000002.1 GCA_017560255.1 Clostridia bacterium | reverse complement strand
TGCAAAAATCTTCCTTGAAATTATCATCGCTCCCTCCTTTACCGCAGATGCACTTGAGATTTTAACCAAGAAGAAGAACATCCGTCTCCTTGAACTCCCTGCAGTTGCAAAGAAGAACACCCCTGCAATGTTTGACTATAAAAAGGTTGCAGGAGGTCTCCTCGTTCAGAACTTAAACTGCGAACTCTTTGACGAGGCAAACTTCAAGGTGGTTACCAAGCGTGCTCCTACCGCGGCTGAAATTGAGACAATGAAGTTCGGTATGACCGTTGTTAAGCACACAAAGTCTAACGGTATCGTACTCGTCAAAGACAACGCAACCGTAGGTGTTGGCCCTGGACAGACCAACCGTATTACCGCTCTGGAACTTGCAATCAAGTATGCAGGTGATAAGGCACAAGGTTCTGTAATGGCGTCTGATGCGTTCTTCCCGTTCCCGGACTGCGTTGAGGCGGCTGCAAAAGCAGGTATTACCGCAATTATTCAGCCGGGCGGCTCTGTTCGTGATCAGGAGAGCATTGATGCTTGTGATAAGTACGGTATCGCAATGATCTTTACCGGCACACGTCATTTCAAACACTAAAAAGGTGATTTAATATGAAGATTTTAATTGTCGGCGGTGGCGGTCGTGAACACGCTATCGCTTGGAAAATAAGTCAGAACCCCAACGTTACAAAAATCTGGTGTGCTCCGGGTAACGGCGGTATCGCGCGTATTGCCGAGTGTGTTAACATCAAGGCGACCGATATTGAGGGTATGGTAAAATTTGCAAAGGAAGTTAAACCCGACCTTGTTATGGTTGCACCGGATGATCCCCTTGTTATGGGACTTGTTGATGCACTTGAGGCAGAGGGTATTCGTGCATTCGGCCCCCGTGCAAATGCGGCAATTATCGAGGGTAGCAAGTCCTTTGCAAAGGAACTTATGATAAACTGCGGCGTTCCCACCGCAAAATATGCGGTATTCACCGATGCAGACGAGGCGACTCAATATGTGAAAGAGCAGGGTGCTCCCATTGTAATCAAGGCAGACGGCTTGGCACTTGGCAAGGGTGTAACCGTTGCAAAGACAGAAGATGAGGCGATCGCTGCAATCCGCGACGCTATTCTAGACAAGGCGTTTGGCGATGCAGGTGCAAGAGTTGTAATTGAAGAATGTTTAGAGGGTCCGGAGGTTTCCGTCCTTTGCTTTACCGACGGTAAGACCATTTGCCCCATGCCCTCGGCTCAGGACCATAAACGCGCATATGATCACGACGAAGGTCCCAATACCGGCGGTATGGGTGCGTTCTCACCAAGCAGAATTTACAATGACGAATTGGCTTCGGTTTGTATGGAAAAAATCTTCCGTCCCACAATCGACGGTATGGCAAAAATGGGCAGACCTTTTAAGGGTGTTCTCTATTTCGGTCTTATGATTACCAAAGACGGCCCCAAGGTTATCGAGTATAACGCACGTTTCGGCGATCCCGAAACTCAGGCGGTACTCCCCAGACTTAAGACCGATTTGGTTGAGATTATGAATGCCATTATCGACGAGAAACTTGATGAAATAAACATCGAGTGGAAGGATGATGCTGCTTGTTGTGTTGTACTCGCAAGTGGCGGCTATCCCAAGGCGTACACAAGCGGCTACACCATCACGGGTGTAGAGGTTGCCGAGGAAATGAAGGACGTTATCGTGTTCCACGCAGGTACAAAAATTAAAGAGTGCTGCGGAATGTTACAGACCAATGGTGGCCGAGTGCTCGGCGTAACCGGACTTGGTGCAACACTTGACGATGCGATAAAGTGTGCTTATGCCGCAACCGAGAAGATTGACTTTACAGATCTTCACAAACGAACAGACATAGGCATTAAGTAAAAAGATTACCCCCGTTGAGGTTTCTCAACGGGGGTTGTTTTTTTAGGCTTCTCCCCTTGGGGAGAGGCTCCGCCGAAGGCGGTGGTGAGGGGAGAGCGGACTTTGGCTTTAACCCCTCATCCGTCACCTGCGGTGACACCTTCTCCCCAAGGGGAGAAGGCAGAAAAAGCCTCCCTTGCCTAAAGGGAGGGGGACCACCGAAGGTGGTGGAGGGATTGTAAAAACAAAAGTTTTGTTTTTATCCCCTCCGTCGGTTGCGAGGGAACACCTCATCCGAGTTGCTACGCAACCCACCTTCTCCTCAAGGAGAAGGCAGAATATCCCCTTCGTCCTTTCAGGACACCTCCCCTTACCATAAGGGGAGGCTAATGCGGGAGACCATAAGGGGAGGTATTTTCGTACTTGA
>JAFYOI010000013.1 GCA_017560255.1 Clostridia bacterium | reverse complement strand
TTTCCTTGCATCATCCATAATTGAACTTGTGTCTGAACGCATGGCGATAGAAAACTTTATCCGCAACGTAAGCGATAAGTTTGAAGAGGCATATAATATCAAATTGCAGCCCCTGCTTTGCGAAAATTTTGATGATGCATACACCACCATCAGAAAGCAGGAAGAATATAACGAAAAAATCCGTGAAAGCGAATTCTGTTTTTTCATTTTCTTTACAAAAGTCGGAGAATACACCCGTGAGGAATTTGACGTAGCGAGAGAACAGTTTGAAAAAACAGGCTCACCGAAGATTTACACATATTTCAAGATTATAGAGGACGGCAGCGGTGAGGATAGTCTGTATGCCTTTATGGAAGAGTTGGAGAAAACGTTCGGACACTACTACGGCACTTTTTCTCACATTGACACCATTAAACTCCGTATTTTGCTCAGTCTTAAACTCAAAGAAATGGATTTTATCGAAATAAAGACAGAAGACGGAGAGTGCGTTGTCGACGGGAAAAGAATTATGCCTCTGAACAACGTGGCGGAATTTGCCAACAATGAAGAACTTAAAAAACTTACGGACGAACTTGCTAAGGTTGAGGCAGAGTACTGCAAACTTAAACCTTTGTACGAAAAGGGCAAGAACGATGCAGATTTCTATAAAAAGTATAGTGCCGTCGCATCACGCAGACAGTATCTTATTGACGAAATAGAGGAATTGCAGAAACTTATACTCACCGTTTCCCTCCGTATGGTGGAAGATGATACCCACGGAACAATCACGGAAAGGCAGAAAACCGCCTACAGATTGTTTGAGCAGGGCGATTATGAAGGATGTATGTCCGTCCTGAACTCAGAGGACATCGACACGGATTTTCTCCGTGATATGAAACGATTGGAAGAGCAGAAAATTGCGGTTTGCCGTAAGTACATTCGGGAGCATAAAACCGCGATAGACATTCTCGGTGCTATGAAAGCCTATGACAAACGGTTTGAAGAAATCGAGGAAAGATATAAAAAGATTATCCCGTATATTCTTGAACTTAAGATAGACATTGAAACCGCAGGAGAGTATGTTCACTATCTTATAAACCAGGGCAAGGATGGTGCGGCACTGCCTGTGGCGGAACAACTTATTGAAATGTGCGAGGATGAAGTGGAAAAAGCATATGCCTACCATTTGTTGGGCATTATCTACGAGAATTTGAATAAAGCACCGGATAAAGCGGAGGAGTATTACCTTAAGGCGATAGGCATCTATGAAAAACTTGCATCCGAAAATCCTGACAGATACAACTCCGGTTTGGCTACGAGTTACAACAGTGCAGGTGTTTTTTATGATGACCGAGGTCAACAGGATAAAGCGGAAGAGTATTACCTTAAGGCGATGGGTATAAGGGAAAAACTTGCATTCGAAAATCCTGACAGATATGAACCTGATTTGGCCATGAGTTACAACAGTGCAGGTGTTTTTTATGATGACCAGGGACAGCCGGATAAAGCGGAAGAGTATTACCTT
>JAFYOI010000012.1 GCA_017560255.1 Clostridia bacterium | reverse complement strand
GTCCTTGAGGAGACGGCAAAGCGTGGTATTACGGCATTTGACTATCTTAAACGTGAGGAGTTTGCCGTGCGAAATGGTGTTGCAACGGCAGAGGGTGCCATTCAAATCGCCATGGAGGAATTGCCTATTACTATAGATGGTGCAAAATGCCTTGTATGCGGTTTTGGACGGATTGGAAAACTTCTTTCACATAAACTTCATGCACTTGGCGGTCACGTTACAGTTGCCGCACGAAAGTATAGTGATTTTGCGTGGATTAGTGCCTTTGGATATACACCGCATCACATCTCAAATCTTACTGAATGTCTTGACGATGTAGACGTTGTATTTAATACAGTCCCTGTTCGTATTTTCGGCAGACGTGAGTTAGAAAAACTCCACGATAGGACTCTGTGCATTGATTTGGCATCAAAGCCGGGCGGTTTTGATTTAGATATGGCAGGTAAAACAGGTGTCAAGGTTATATGGGCGTTGTCGTTGCCGGGCAAAGTCGCTCCTGTCACCGCAGGCAGAACTATACAGGAAACTATCGTCAATATTTTAACGGAAAACGGGATTTTGTTATAATATCTCAATGAGGAATTAAGTATGGAAGCATTAACGCTTGGATTTGCACTTTGCGGATCTTTTTGTACATACGAACGTGTCCTCGGCGTATTGGCGTCACTTACGAAGGAATATACTGTCATTCCCATTTTAAGCGAGATGTCGGCTGCCACCGACACTCGATTTGGTACGGCACAATCCTTCAAAGAGCGTATTACTTCAATGTGCTGTCGCACACCAATTACCACAATTAAAGAGGCTGAGCCTATCGGGCCAAAAAAACTTCTTGACGTACTTGTTATAGCACCATGTACCGGCAATACCCTTGCAAAACTCGCCTTAGGCATAACAGATTCGTCTGTCACAATGGCGGCAAAGGCACATCTTCGTAATGACAGACCGCTTGTAATTGCCGTTTCCACAAACGATGCCCTATCGGGCAGTGCCAAGAACATCGGCAGTTTACTCAATCGAAAGAATGTCTATTTTGTACCTATGTGTCAAGACGATCCCATACGTAAACCACGAAGTATCGTGGCTGATATGGAGAAAATCCCTGACACAGTAAAAGATGCTCTTAACGGCAAACAAATTCAGCCTATTATTAAATAGATAAAACGTCGGCTAATTAGCCGACGTTTTTCTATTTTTCTTTTGTATCAAAGAAATCCTTGACTTTCTCAAAGAAACTCTTATTCTCCTCTGTATGATTTTCGGGAGAGAGTGCCTCGTCAAACTGTCTTAATATGTCTTTTTGCTGTTTTGACAGATTTTTAGGTACTTCCACGTTGACTTTTACATAGTGGTCGCCACGACCTCTGCCATTAAGTACAGGTATACCCTTGCCACGAAGTCTGAATACAGTTCCCGACTGTGTTCCCTCCGGTACAGTATAACTTACCTTGCCGTCAATAGTTGCAACCTCAATTTCTGCACCTAATGTCGCCTGGGTGAAACTAATAGGCACTTCACATATAACATCGTTGCCTCGACGTGTAAATATTGGGTGTGGACGAATTTGTACCGTTACGAACAAATCACCTGCAGGACCGCCATTTACTCCTGCACTGCCCTGTCCACGT
>JAFYOI010000011.1 GCA_017560255.1 Clostridia bacterium | reverse complement strand
GACGCAACTGCGTTTGCATCGGAGAAGGTCGGGCTCTGTGCCTTTTCAACCTTAATACCTGCCGCATTTAATGCACGGTAGATAATTACCATCATATCCTGACGGGTTATCTGGGCATTCGGTGCGAAGTTTGTTTCGGTTACACCGTTTACGATGCCAAGCGTCTTTGCAATACCAATCGGTGCTGCGTAGTACTTGCTTGAATCAACGTCTGCGAATGTAGCGATGTCTGCTTCGAACTTAAATGCACGTACGATAAGGGTTGTAAAGTCTGCACGGGTAATGTTTGCACCCGGTGAGTATGTGGTGTCGCTTGTGCCGTTTACTACACCTGCTGCTACAAGACGGTAGATTGCCTCTTCTGCCCACTTGTGGTTTCCAAGGTCTACGAATTTCTTTGCAGTGTCGTCAACTGTTGGCTGTTCGGGTTCGGTGGGTTCTTCTTCCTTCGGCGTATCGGAACCGCCGGCACCACCGCCGCCGCCTCCGCCGCCACCACCGGCACCACCGCCGCCTCCACCGCCACCGCCGGTGGATGAACCGAATACGGTGATGGTAAAGGTCTCAGTAGAGTCAAATGTACCGTTGGATGCACCTACAACGATTGCGTGTGAACCGCGATGTGAACTCTGTGGTACCCATGAAATAACACCTGTTGTCTCATCAACGGTAATACCTGACGGACCGCTAATGAGTGAGTACTTGATGGGATCGCCTGTCGGGCTTGTAGCACGGATAGCATAGGTGAATTCTGCACCTGCTTCTGTGGTCTGATCCGGAATCGGAGTGATCTGCGGAGAAGCATCCTTGATGAGGTTGAGCGGAATTCTGAAGGTCTGATCCTTTGCGATATGGTATACATATTCGCCATCGTCACCGATCTTGTCAATAAGGGATGTATCGCCAACGTTAAGGACGATGTTGTTTCCTTCCTGATGAGCACTCTCGATCTCGAAGGTAGCGTTGCCGCTTCCTACTCTGTTAACGTAAATATGTCTGCCGATAAGGTCTTCAGCCTTGATAGACTCGTCAACGGAGATGGTGATAGCATTGGTAAATTCAAAGCCCTTTGTAAAGTCAACGATCTTACCGGTTACGTTTGCACGGCCGGTAGTATCTCCAACCTTGCTACCGTCGTTGATGTAGGAGTAGATGTTCTTGCCGTCCTTAAGTGAGTAAACAGCCACAAAGCCCTTTACGTTGAAGAGGTCATCTACACGATACTCAACGCTGGTCTTTCTTGTGAATACGACGTAGTCAATTCTGCCGTCCTTAAGGGTAATCTTAACAGCCTTTACGTTATCGTTTTCAGTAAGAGCAACGCCGTCTGCACGAACTACCGGAACGCTCACAATAGATGCAATATTGCTCTCTTCCTTATAGGGTTCAAATACGGCAGTAAAGAGAGTGTTAAGGTCTGTGCCCTTACGACGAGCGAGAACGTACTTGACCGCCTCAGGGTTGTAATCACGCTCCGGTGCCTTACCTAATGCGGTAGCAACCTCGGCGAGATCGAAGCCGTTTACCATGGTCATCTTAAGATGTACGTTAGGATCGTCAACGTAGGTGTTGCGTACGTTCATAATCTTGAAGTCGACGGAGAAGTTACCGCCTGCAACGTTGGACGCACGGTCTACGTTGTAGAGATAGTTAAAGCCTGTTCTGTTAGCATCGGTCTGAGCAAAGGGCCAATCTGCACCCATATAAGAACCTACGTACTGACCGTTCTTCTTCTGGGGAACGAGGTTTAAGCCCTCAGTTGTGATGCTGTTGGAAACTGCGTGGAATGAGTAGAGGTGGTCGTCACCGCCGTTTGCATGGAAGAAGTCAACAACATAGGTGTTTTCTTCGTCTATGTCAACGGTAACAAGCGTTCTGCGGTAATCTTCAATACCATACTGATGTGATGCGTCAGCATCCATAAGTTTAACACGTCCTGCATCGTCGAAGTGATACGGAACACCTGTTGTACGTACACCCTTCTGACTTGCACCGTTTACAACAACGGTGTTGTGGGAAACGGTGGTCTTTGCCCACTGAACGTCCTCAGGACCGCTTGAGGTAGTCGGATAACCGAGGTCAGATGCTAAGTCTAACTTCATAGCCTCGATGTCGAAGTTAAGAGCATCACGGTGGCCGTGACCTGCATAACGTCCGAAGTACATCCAGGTTACACGCTGGGTATCACGTTCGTTAATTCCGCTACCATAGAGTGAACCGCCACGGAGTGCCGCGAAACCGTAGTCTGCAAGCATTGATGACTTATCAAAGTCATACTCGCCGTACTGTCTGATGATATCTGCGATTTCAGTCTGTAAACTTTCAGGATTCTTCTTGGTTGCGTTGTAATGGAGACCTTCAACCTTTCTGTAGTTTAGGTGATAAATCATCTGAGCAATACGAATATCCTTTACAAACTCGAACGCCGGAATAAGACGTGAGTTGCTGATATAGATATCGTTCTTTGCAGTAGCACCAGAGTCACCGATAGCCGGCATCTTAACACGGCGGAGGAAGGTTTCCGGATGCCATAAGTGCATCTTTACGTAACGGGGGTTTTTGTAAAGGTCAGCAGCCGGATATTTATCATAACCTGCGGTGTATGCCGCAATATCCTTAAGACCGCCGATCCATAAGTCGGAGTAGTTGGGTGATACCTCATCGGATACACCATCAGAGTCAACCGCATTTAAAAGCTGACGGTTTACGTTACCGCCGGTTACACAGTTAACCTGAAGTGAACCGTTTAAGTAGAGTGCGTCACCATCCTGGAATACGAAGTCAAGCATTTCCTTGGTATCCGGCATAGTGTCAAGAACTACAGCCGCTGCAGTCAATGTAGACTGTGACATACCGAAGTTACCCCAGATATGACCGGTCTTACAAGCTGCAAAGATTTCACGGAGAAGTCCGTCCTCAACGTTTGTACGAATGAGGGCTGCAGAGGTCTTCGGGTTATCCATGTTGTATTTTGCTGCCTTTTCGGAAAGGAAGTTAATAACGGTGGGATCCTCATATGCGGGCCAGAATGCATCGTAGGAAATTGACCACTGTTCTGCAAGCTGATTTTCCCAAACGTAGTCGGTAACCTTACCACGCGGGTTGTAATGTGCACCACTTGCCATCTGCCAACGGTAGGGCTCGGTTGTCATATCCGGATATACATCCGCAATGCGGTCAATCATGATAGCACCGACTCTGCCGTACTTAATATCACCTGTGTAAAGGTAAGCATTGGTAAGTGCGGTTACGGAATTGAGGATAAGGCTTGAATGCCATAAGCCCCAATGGTTGTAGAATGAAATGTAGGTATGAACGGAAGGAATGGTCTCGTTATATGAGCCGTTGGAGTTAGAGTCGGTAAAGGTCTTGTCGGAAACGTAACCGTAACCGTCGTCAACACCCCATCCCTCGCCCTTTTCGGGGAGAGTCTCATTTACGAGGTAGCCCTTTTGACCTGCTGCCACGAGTTTTGCGTTCTCGCTCTTTGCAAGGTCATAGTGCCAGAAGCCGTCCTCGCCGATACCGAGAGCATAGAACTTTTCAAAGTCGTTTGTGGGGAATATCTTACGACAGTCAGGACACTGTACCTTCCAGGGTTTGTTCCAAGCGTCCATAATCCAAGCATAGTAGGGTGAACCGTAAGCATCAATAAGGTTGATACCACAGTAACGACAGATGCCGTACTCAGGGTCGCCACGGTAGCCTACGTAGTAACTTCGGGGAAGTTCCTGAGAGGTGATTGCACTCCAGAGTCGCTCATACTCGCCTACGTACTTTTCAGCACTGTTTACAGCGGAAAGCATGGAAGAGTTAGCCCAATCGTAGGTCTTTGCATTTTCACGCATAGCCTCTACACGCTCTTTGGTGTAGTACGAACTTCTTGACTTACCGCCGGCCGATACTCTAAGTTCCATTGTACCGGTCTTGGTAGCGGAGGAGAGTTTTGCAACAACGGTAATTGTTGTTGTTCCTGCCTTGAGTGCCACAATATGACCGTTTTCGTCAACTGTTGCAACGGAAGGATCGGATGATGCGTAAGTAACCTCATAATCCTGAAGAGCAATTGATGACTCTGAAATTACAAGATTATTCTGGTCAATTAACTTAACCGCAACGTCATCAACGTTCTTGGAGGGATCGGTTGCGTGCATGCTGATTTCATTAGCGTATGTGTTAGCCTGGAGGCCAAGTTCAACCTTTGTAAGCACACTCGGCTCAACAACGCTAACGTCAAGGCCAAAGGTTGCACGTTCAACACCGCTTAATTTAACCGCAACGGTCATCTTGGTACTGCCCTGTTTCTTGCCGGTAACACGGAGCACGGTCTGTCCCTTTCTGTCTACGGCACCCTGAACTTCTGCAACGCCTGCATTGGTCTCGCTCTTGATGGTAAACTCTGCACCATAGAGGTCTTCCAAAGAACCATCGGCAACGGTTGCGGTGAGCGGAATATCTGCACTGCCGTATTGGGGAATAATTGCATTTGTAACATCGGGTGTAACGGTAATTTCGGGTTTTGTTGATACTGCATTGAGGTAAATACCGTCAATGTAAATTCTGGGAGATGCCTCACAAAGTGAGTTCTTACCTGCAATTTCCCAGGTAACGATATAGTCGCCCGCTTCTAAATCAACTGTACGGAGAGTGTTCTTAACCTCGTCAATACTTACAGACTGATCTTCTGCAAGGTAACGGTCCTCTGAACCTATCGCCCACTTGGGATCCATGGGATTTTCTGCATTAACCGGTGCGATGTAAGTTCTTGCGATACCGGACATACAGTAGGTTGTACCCTGGCTGACTACCTGATAGGTACCGCTCTCAGGGAGACGAATCTTGATTGCCGCCCAAGTGCCGATACCGTGTTCAAGTGCGAAACCGTAAGAATCATAGTAGTTCTTGAATACGGAATTTTCAGACTGACCGCCGTAGCACCAGATGTCGGTTTCGCCTGCACGGATCTGATAGCCGGTACCCGGCATGGTGTAGAGGTAGTTCTGAATCTCGCTAATTACTCTTCCACGACCAACGTTCTTCTTAACCATATATTTATAGTTGTTGGTTGTGTTGCGAG